>UQIE01000016.1 GCA_900541065.1 uncultured Collinsella sp.
GAGGGTCTGACTACGAATCAGAACGTCATAGGTTCGAATCCTATACGCCGCACCAATTGAATTTTAAAGCCTCCGGTAACGGAGGCTTTTCTTATATCGCGATGCGTCGAAGATCGCATCAAGTGGTCAAAATGAGTAAAAATCAAATTCAATAACTTTTTTTGAAAAACGCTTGACCTTTATTCAGTCCATGTGCATAATAATCAACAAGTCGCGGCGTTACCTCAGCTGGATAGAGGGTCTGACTACGAATCAGAACGTCATAGGTTCGAATCCTATACGCCGCACCATTTGAGATTAAAGCTCCCGGCAACGGGGGCTTTTCTTTTATGTAAGCAATGCATGGATTCGAACCTCGGTCGAGGCGCGGGCGTGAAGAAAACGCGGAGCGTTTTTAGCCCGCGGGCGAGCGCGCCGGTAGGCGGGCGAAGCCGGTGCGGATCCGCGCAGCGGATGCGCGGAATCCTATACGCCGCACCATTTGAGATTAAAGCTCCCGGCAACGGGGGCTTTTCTTTTACGTAAGCACTGCATGGATTCGAACCTCGGTCGAGGCGCGGGCGTGAAGCGGACGATTTCTTATCGACTCGTGTAAGATTCCGAGTAGGTATCGCGGCCCATCCGCGACCACTCCTTCTCTCAACGACCGATCAGGGTGATATTTCGTGGCAGAGCGTCCGACATACAAGCTCAGGTTTCTCGATCCCAAGAAGCGCTTTCCGGCGATACCCGAGCAGCCTGCGGGACGCTCATATCGCGTGGTCTGGAAACTCTTTGGCGAGGATCAGCATGAATCTTGTTATGTCGTCGAGTTCGTTGGCAAAAGTCATGTGTCGCTTTTGGGCTACGTAAGCGTTTCGGGTGAGGTGTACAAGGTGGACCGCCCCGTCAGCGAGGCTCCGCTGCCCAACGATCCCGACATGGAACTGGTCCTTGACGAGTCGGACTCCAGTATTGGTGAGATTATGGTAAGGGAAGCCAACGGTGCAATGCACGCATGTGCGCAAACTGTCGGTTCTCCCGAAGGCCCCATGCGCGAGCGGTCCGACCACGAGACATGGAATTCGATCCGCGCCCTTCCTTACGGCGAGTTCATGGCATCGATGTTCCTGCGCTACGTGATATTTGCCAACTCCGAAAGCGCTATTGCGAACACGGCGGGCGTCGACGGTCTCGATGCGGACATGCAAAACGTTGTCGACAAAATAAAGCTCGTAAAGCTGCCCGAGCCGGTCGAGGTGTTTTTGGGCTTTAACACGGCACCGCTCCCCGATGCTATCGAGACGCTGCTTTACCGCGTTGACCATGCCGAGAATCCGAGTGGTATCGAGCGTTATGCCGCCGCCCTTATGAGCGAGGTCGACTTGCCCCGTTTGCGCACCATTGCCGCCAAGTCAGAAATGAGCCTAGCGCGCATCGACCGGTCAAAGTTGTTCTATCTCAATTTTGATCGTAGCCTGTTGGACCAGGACGAGATTGACATGCTGCTTGCCATCGAGTGCCGTCTCAACCGCCTCTCCGGCATCCTTGAGCGCATCGGGGCCGGATTGGCCCCTGCGGCATCCTCGCCGAGCCTTGAGGGCTGCGCGCTCTTTGATGCGTGGCATATCGCCAAGACGACCAACGATGTTCCCCGACTGCTCGATACGGCCTCGAGCGATAACCCGTGGGCAAAGCCGGGAACGGTTTCGTGCCAACCGGGCGGCGAGTGGGACGTGCGCACCCGTTTTGCGCGAATCGTTGAGGCGCTCAACGTGGTCACACGGCTCGACTATACCTATCGGGCAAACGTTGCCGAGGGGATTATGCTCGTTCGGTTTGGGCGGTCTGTCGTGGATGCTATGCCGCAACGTGAATACGACGCCCAAGATGACGCCTGGCGCGAGCTGGACGAGGACACGCGTGCGATCTGGGCCGCGGAGCACGATGCGCGCGTGGCACTCACGCTTGCGGCAGCGTGTTTTGCCGCGGGCGCCTGCATCACGCGCTGCTATGTGCAGATTGCTGCTCCCGACAGCGAGCAGGGCGAGCGCGTTGTCGCAACGTATTACTTTGGGCGCGCGGCCTATCTGGCCGATAGCGTGTCTGTCGCCAAGGATCTTGAGAGCATGGACATGGACGATATGCCGTGCAAGTGTGTGCTTGAGGCGTATGAGTCAACCGCTCCGGAGACGATTGAGCCTGCGGAGGTTCATGCTCGTCCGCGTGATGACCATCGCACGCTGCCGCCGGCGCTGCGCGATCTGCTACTTGCCGATACGGCTGACGAGTTGGAGGTCATGGAAGAGGACGACGACCCATACGTGGCCCGTGTTGTTGAATTGCGCGAGCAGGCAAAAGTCGACCGTACAGGTGCTTTTGAAGGCTTTTCCCGTCTTGTCGAGGAGTTGGAGGCTAAGTGCGCCGTCGCCGAGCTTTTGGCGACAGGTCCGGTTCAAACGCAGTTTTGTGATAACCAGCTGGTGCGCATGGTGCTACCGGTGTTGGAAGAAGACCGCTCGGTGCGAATCCTTCGTGCGCCCGATGCGCTGTACTTTGCCCAGCACGAGATCTGCAGCTTTTACGCCGAGCAAGAGGACTTTGAACGAGCGCTGCCCGAGGTGCGCCATCTTTACGATCTGGCGCGCTCGTCCATGCAATCGCACTTTGCGCTCATCAACGTGCTTGCGCGTCTGGAGCGCTTTGACGAGATTATCGAGGTGGCGCGCCACGGCCTACGTATTGCCAGCGATCGTTCTGCAATCGGCTACCTGTTCTATCGCTTGGCGTTTGCCTATTGGAATTGCGATCAGCTCGACCTGGCGCTGGCTTGTTACCGTCTAGTGCCGCGCGGCGAGGAGTCGGGCAGCAGCGCGCTGGAAGAAATGCAGGGCCTTATGAACGAGATGGGCGTCAGCGAGCCTCCGACGTTCGAAGAAGCGGTTGAGACCATCCACAAGGCTGGACTCGAGCTGCCGCCAGTGTCCGCCGTGACGAATCAGCTGGCAGATGCCGCTGTTCAACTGGTCGACAACGGCTTCTTTTTCCTGGCACGCGGTTGCATCTACCAAATGTGGCGCACTATGGGCAACGACGAGCTCGGCTCCCTCAACCGCTCGCTGGGGTAGGGGCGATATAGAGGGGCCGCACCGCGCTATTTGTATCGGCGCGGGCGGGAGGACCCGACAGAATCGGTAAGGCATAAAGCCGCCGAGCCTGCTAAAACTGTTAAACTCTGCTAAAGTTGCTAAACTTTGTTAAAGTTGTTAAAACTGGCAGAGGAGGTCGAATGTCAAAAGCTATTAATCCCTTTAAGCCAACAGCGGGCATGAATCCACCTGAGCTTATCGGACGCGACGCTGTTTTGGATGACTTTGCCGAAGCTCTTGAGAATGGCCCTGGTGCCCCCGATCGACTCATGCGCATCTCGGGTGTCCGAGGCACGGGTAAAACGGTGCTCCTCAACGCATTGGGCGATCTTGCGCGCAAAAAAGGATTCGAGGTTGTCGACGTCGCCTCAAATGCCGGTTTTTGCGACAGAATTCTCGAGGCTCTGCAGCGAAATGTTCGTCTTGCATCAATGTCGATTTCCCCATCGATTTTAGGAGTCAGCCTTGGCTCCGTAGAGCTGTCGAAGTCAGCCTCTCATCTGGGGGAGGCGATGTACGATGCCGCGAAGCGAGGTGGTTTGCTCATCACACTCGATGAGATTCAGGACGCCTCAACTGAGGAAATGCGCGAGCTGGGTAATGAAATGCAGCTCTTGATTCGCCAAGGGGCGAATGTCGCCTTTGCATTCGCTGGTTTGCCAACCTCGGTGGATGGCGTGGTGGTGGATGATACGTTGACGTTCCTTCAGAGGGCGAAGCATATCGAGCTCACGCGGCTTTCAGATTTTGAAGTCGGCGGATCGTTTGAGGATACGATGAGGCGTGCGGGCAAGGAACTCGACGAAGGCGTTGCTGAGCTTTTAACAAAGGCTTCGGCAGGCTATCCCTTTATGGTCCAGTTGGTCGGATATTACGCTTGGCAGGTTGCTGCGCGCAGCGGGTCGGAGAGCGTGAGTGAAGAGGCGGCTCGCAAGGGTGTCCAGGCGGCTCTTGATAGTTTCAATGCCATGGTGATTGCCCCCGCGCTGCGCAGGGTGTCGGAGCGGCAGTTTCAATATCTCGCGGCGATGGCGCAATGCGAAGGCGGCGAGATTACGAACGGTGATATTGCCAAAAAGATGGGATTGCCGGCGAATAAAGTCGGGTCGTATCGCAAACGTCTGATCGATACGGGACTGATTGAGCCTGCCGGCTACGGCTGTGTTTCGTTTGCAATTCCGTACATGCGCGATTATCTGTTGGAGACCATTCGAGAGGACTAATAAAGAATGGGTTGTCCGCGCTGTCGCTGGGGCCGTCCTTGTATCTTTGTCTCAACCTGTAACATCTGGAGGGGATTACGGCCTGCAGATGTTACAGGTTGAGATGATTGACTGAGACGTTTACTGGTAAAAGAGAGGTAAAAGAGGAAACGCCTCAAAATTCCCCTTGCCCAACTTCGGCTGTTTGGTTACTATAGAACGGCTGTTACGGAGAGCTGACCGAGAGGCCGAAGGTGCTCGCCTGCTAAGCGAGTATGCCCCAAAAGGGCATCTGGGGTTCGAATCCCCAGCTCTCCGCCAGTATGACTTTGAAGAAGGGTCCCATTTGGGGCCCTTTTTTATTATCAAGAATGGCAGCTGGGGATTAGAGTCCGAAAGGGCGTGAACATTAGGCAAACACGGGGCGCTTGAAAACGGGGAGACCCAGGCGTGCTCGTGCACCCCGGTGTGGGGTTCCGAGGGGATGGAGTAGAAATATGGTAAAGGTCGGGCTGCGTAAGCCGAATCTAAAGACATCACTCAAGGCAAGAACGACCGGCAGAGCGAAGCGCGCGGTAAAGCGGGCGATAATCCCCGGCTATGGTAAGAAGGGCATGGGGTGGATCAAAAATCCGAAGAAGGCTGCTTACAATGCCGTATACAGCAGAACGACCGTCGGAGTTGGGGATGTCGCTCGCGCCGTTGCTAAATCAGGCGCTCGGAGCTCGGCGTCAAGGACGTCCTCAATTACTGTTTCATCGCATGAAATTACACCTTTGGCGAAGCCTGAACAGAAATCTCTCACTCGAGAGATTACGTCGGTTGACAGGGCAAACAAGGCGCTTTTGCTATGCTTCCTTCTTGGGTGGTCGGGCGCTCATAGGGCGTATGCACGGATGTGGGGTAGCTTCTTTCTATATCTCTTTACCTTTGGCCTTTTTGGATTTGGTTGGCTGTTTGATATTGTGACACTACTGATGAGACGCTCCGAGCTAAGGCGTCTCGGCGACAGTGATCAGACTCAACAGCAAGCGCCATGTTCCGTTGATTCTACATTCGATCGAAATGTCGCCGACTCCGGAAATTGGGAACAGCGTGGAGATGGGGAGGCTGCGGCTCGGCTAGAGCTTCAACGTAAAAACCGTGCCTATATGGAAGAAAACGGCATCGACGTGGAGATGTTTACCGAGGAAAAGGTCGCGGCGGACGCCTTGCGAACCATTGAGTCGGTATGCCCGTGCATGCTTAGGTTTGACCGAGGCATGAGCGAAGAGGAGCCAAGCATCAGCTTTTGCTCTCCAACAAAGACGGGGAAGATGCCCAAGAATGTCGTCGAGGCCCGCATTTACCATCAGGACGTGAAGCTATTGATGGATTCCCACGGCTTCGAATTGCCGGAGTATGGTGACAGCATCAATGTCATGATTAGTTATCTAGCTGATGGGCGCATAAATAAAGTCGATATCCATGGGTTCCATAATGGCCGCTCCGTTAGTGTCTCCATTCGCAGGCGGAGCGACGATCTTGTTATGACGAGTGCGGGCACCATCGGAGAAACGGGTGCCTGGCAATCGCTGTGTCCTGGGGCAGACCCCTCAGCTGGGGATCTTTTCAGGGCCTTGACCAAGGAGGTCGAAAGGATCTACTAGCATGCCCGGTGGAACCGTTTTCAAGGTCCGAAAAGACACAGCGAAGGTAAACGGCTAGCAATGTCGCTTTGGTGATTCTGACGCATCCCGTTTAAGAGGTATTCAAAAAGAGGCGCCCGTTGGACGCCTCTCCAATCTCAAATGTAATGTTCCCCCAGCCCTACACCTCGGGCGCCTTGGCTACGGTCTCGCTCTCTGCCGCAAGTGGGCGGTTGTCGATGCGGCGGCCCAAGCGATCGAGCTTCACGAGCAGCCATTCAATGGGATTCGGCCCCGAGCCTTCCTCGTCGGCAACCAAATCCACGACGGCAATCTTGGTGCCATCCTGCTTGAGTGTAACGCTGCCTACCTTGTCGCCCACATGCACCGTGCCCGAAAGATCGTCGTAGCTAACCTTTTCGGTCACCTCGCCGGCAAGAGAAAACACGGTCGCTTGCGCCGTGGGATCGGCGAGCGTGGCGTCGATTGTCTTATCCGTCCAGTCGGTTTGACTAATGCGCGCCATAAGCGGGTTGCCGTTGGCGGTCTTTTCTTGCGTGTTGGCGATTGCGACCGTCACCTTGTGGTCGTAGTACCAGTTGGCAAGGGTGGCGGTATCGGTAAAGCGCTGATCGGTGGTGGTGGAGTTCAAAATAACGGTGTAGATCTCGTCGCCGTCGCGGTTGTAGGCGCTTGTAAAGCAATAGCCCGCGTCGTCGGTGGTGCCGGTCTTGCCGCCGATGTTGCCATCTTGGCCCAGCAAATAGTTATGCGTGTCCATGGAATGCGAATGGTCGGTGCCGTCGGCGCCCGTGACTTCGATCCAGGAATCCTCGCTCGCTACGACCTCGCGGATCGTGTCGTTTTTCATGGCCTCCTGCATCATCAGCGCTACGTCGTGTGCGGTTGAGTGCATATTGCCAGCCCACTCATCAAAGTCCAGACCATGCGGGTTTTCAAAAAGCGTACCGGTGCAGCCGAGCTTCTTAGCGCGCTCGTTCATGGCCTTCACAAATGTGGCCTCGGCGTCTTTGGTCTTAGGGTCGATTTTCTTGCCCACATATTCGGCGAGCACGATGGCGGCGTCGTTGCCCGAGGGAATCATCAGGCCGCGCAGTGCCTGCTCCACGGTAAGCTCGTCGCCTTCGAGCAAGCCGGCGGTCGAATTACCCACAGTGGCTGCGGCGTTGCTCACCGTGACCTTCTCGTCCATCTTGCAATTCTCGACGGTTAGGATTGCGGTCATGACCTTGGTGATCGAGGCAATCTTGACCTGCTCATCGGCGCCGCGCCCATAGTAGACGGTGCCGTCTTTGCCCATGACGAGGGCATTGGTCGCATCGATATCGGGCAGGTTTTCGGCCGTGATGCCGCGCGCATCGGCGGTTTTGCCGCAAACATTGTCGGTCGTGAGCACTTGGGCGCCGGCGACGGTGGGCGCGCCAGCGGCAAGGGCGATAGCGCAGACAAAGCCGGCGGCAAGCTGGGCTGAGCGCTTTGCAAAAGAGGTGAGGGACTTCACAGATTTCGCTTTCGACGGGATGGTCTCTTCTGAAACTAGAGTATATCGTTTGCCGGCGTCGGCGATCATCGCGTGCGCGCTTGGCCCACATCCGCACCCGAACGGGCACAAGGGTGCTTAAGGCCGACTTAATCACCCACGCTTGTTGTGTGTGGCGTGCGTCGCCTCAGGCATAATGGAGCGCGAGAGGAGCACGCATGAACGAGCGCATTTTGGTAGTTGATGACGAGAAGGCCATCGCCGACTTGGTTGGCATCTACCTTACAAAAGAGGGCTTTGATGTCCAGATTGCCTATAGCGGGGCCGATGCTGCCAAGGCGATTTTGGAGCAGGAGTTCGATCTGGCGCTGCTTGATGTCATGCTGCCCGATATCGATGGGTTTGAGCTGCTGCGTACGATCCGTTCCAGCCATACCTATCCCGTGATCATGCTGACGGCGCGCGATGCCCAGCAAGACAAGATCGGGGGCCTTTCGCTTGGCGCGGACGATTACGTGGTTAAGCCGTTCCGTCCGCTGGAGCTCATCGCGCGCGTGCACGCTCAGCTTCGCCGCTATACCAGCTACGGTAGCCGTGCACAGGCGGCCGAGTCGCCGACCATTCAGCTCGACGGCTTGGAGATCAACCGCGATGCTCGTTCCGTGACAGTGGACGGTTCACCGGTTCGCCTCACGCCCACCGAGTATTCAATCTTGCTGTATCTGGTCGAGCATCGCGGCAGCGTGGTGGCCGTGGAGGACCTGTTCCGCGCGGTGTGGAACGAGGACTTTATGCCCGGCTCCAACAATACGGTGATGGTGCATATTCGCCACTTGCGCGAAAAGATCGGCGACGACGCACAAAAGCCACGCTTTATCAAAAACGTCTGGGGCGTCGGCTACATCATCGAATAACGCTTTTCGCTTGTGAGGATCTTGATATGACAAAAGGCGATAGGCAAGCGTTCGAGGTGCCCGATCGGCTCTTTGAATACGTGAGGTCGGTCGTCGACAACCGCGCGCTTGCAACGGTGCTGCTCTTTTTGCTGAGCCTGCTGCTGATTGGCATCGACAACATCGTCGGAATCTTGGCGGTGCTGCTTGTCGGCTTTTTGCTGATCGATCGATTTGAGATCGTGTGCCGCTGCGTGGTGATTGGCGGCGCCGCGTGGGCCATGACGTTGGCGATTGGCGCCATGGCGCTCGGCGGCATCGAAGGGCCGGTGCTGTTCGATGCCGGCTTTGTATTCAACATGCTTGGCTTTGTGCTGGCGCTTGCCGCGTGCGTGCTGTTCTTGTGTGGCCGCGCCCTGTACTACCAGGGCTACGAGCAGGGCGAGCAGCATGCCGATTGTGTGCTGGCCGCTCGTATTCAAGATCGCCTGATCGATCACCCCGACACCTGGGATAACATCGACGGCGACTTCTTGGAGGTCGAGGGCGCCCTTAACCGCGTGCGTGACCGTGAGCGCAAGGTGCAGCAAGCTCTGCGTGACGAGTCGCATCGCAAGGACGATTTGGTCACGTACTTGGCACATGACCTACGCACCCCGCTTGCCAGTGTGGTGGGCTATCTTTCGCTGCTGCAAGAGGCTCCCGAGCTGCCGGTTGAGCAACGTGCGCACTTTACGGGCGTGGCGCTCGACAAGGCGCACCGGCTCGATACGCTCATCGAAGAGTTCTTCGATATCACGCGCTTTGACTTCCACGATATCGTGCTCACGCGCGGCTATGTTGATCTGGGGTTGCTGCTGGCTCAGGTGGCTGACGAGTTCTATCCCATCCTCAACGAGCAGCATAAGGAAGTCCAAGTTGATATTCGCGAGGACCTGACGGTGCTCGTGGATGGCGACAAAATGGCTCGCGTGTTCAACAACATCATGAAAAACGCTATTGCCTATAGCTATGAGGGCTCGACCATCACGATCGAGGCCAGACGCCGGGACGGCGGTGGCGTGCGCGTGCGCTTTATCAATCAGGGCGATCCCATCCCTGAGGCAAAGCTCAAGGTGATCTTTGAGAAGTTCTATCGCCTGGATGCGGCGCGTGCGACCAATCGCGGCGGCGCTGGACTGGGGCTTGCCATCGCCAAGGAGATCGTATGCGCGCACGGCGGTACCGTTGCATGTGAATCGACGCCCGAACACACGATATTCACCATCGAGCTGCCCGCCGCATAGTCAGTGTGCCCTTACAAACACTTGACAATGCGCTCACGTGCATATGAGCCGCGATTCCTACTATCGATACTGCTGAATTGATATCGATGTGGAGGTATGCGGTATGACGGCTGCTGCGGCTGTGGAGCCCACGGAGCTTGAAGAACTCATGAAAGCGCAGGCCGAGGCCGCGCACGAGCGCGAGGTTGGGGATGCGACTCGCCCCACGGCAGAGGATCTTGCCGCCTCGCCGACGCGAATCGGTGTTGAGGGCCTCGACCTGTTCTATGGCGACCACCATGCGCTCAAGGACGTGAATATCAAGATCCGCGACAAGCAGATTACCTCGTTCATCGGGCCTTCGGGCTGCGGAAAGTCCACGTTGCTGCGCTGCTTTAACCGCATGAACGACGGCATCAAGGACTGCCGAATCGAGGGCAAGATTGCGCTCGATGGTCAAGATATCCTGGGCGACTACGACATCTGCCGCCTTCGCCAGCGCGTGGGCATGGTGTTCCAGCGCCCCAACCCGTTTCCCATGAGCATCTACGACAACGTCGCCTATGGGCCGCGCGGTATGGGTGTGCGCGATCGCGTCGTGCTCGACGAGCTGGTCGAAGACTCCCTGCGACGCGCCGCCCTGTGGGACGAGGCCAAGGACAAGCTCAAAGAGTCGGGTCTGGGTCTTTCGGGCGGCCAGCAGCAGCGTCTGTGCATCGCCCGCGCACTTGCCGTGCAGCCCGACATTCTGCTGATGGACGAGCCGACCTCGGCACTCGACCCTGTGTCGACGCTGGTGGTGGAGCAGCTGGCCTGCGAGCTCAAAGAGACCTGCACGCTCGTGGTCGTTACGCACAATATGCAGCAGGCGGCGCGTATCTCCGATTCGGTCGCATTCTTTTTGCTGGGTGAGCTGGTGGAGCACGCGCCCACCGCGCAACTCTTCAAGAATCCGACCGATCCGCGCACGGCGGATTATTTGACGGGGCGTTTTGGCTGATACCATCTAGTGAAGGTACCTTTAGGGTTAAGATGCGGTCATGCCGGCCGCAAAGGGGTTCAACATGATCTATTACGTCGAGGACGATGACAACATCAGGGATTTGACGGTCTATGCGTTGCGCAAGCAGGGAATCGAGGCCGAGGGCTTTTCGTGCGACGGTGAGTTTAAGACTGCCGTGGCGCGACGGGTACCCGATGCCGTCCTGCTCGATATCATGCTGCCCGATACCGATGGCTTGGCGATTATGCGTCGCCTGCGTGCCGACCGCCTGACGGCGACGGTGCCCATCATGATGCTTACCGCCAAGGATACCGAGCTCGACAAGGTGATGGCGCTCGATGGCGGTGCCGACGATTACCTGACTAAGCCGTTTTCGCTCATGGAGCTTGCGAGCCGCTGCCGCGCACTGCTGCGTCGCGGCGGCATGGTCAAGCAGGCGAGCGATGTGCTCAGCGTGGGCGACATCGTGCTCTCGCCCAGCCATCGCGAGGTGACCGTTGCCGGCGAGCCGCTTAAGCTCACCCTGCGCGAGTTCGACCTGCTCGAGTACCTCATGCGCAAGCCCGGCGTGGTTTTTACCCGCGAGTCGTTGCTGCAGAGCGTGTGGGGCTGGGACTTCGACGGCGGTTCGCGCACCGTTGACGTGCACGTGCAGACGCTTCGCCAAAAACTGGGCGAGCATGCCAGCGCCATCGAGACCGTGCGCGGCGTGGGCTACCGCTTGGCCGAGCCTTCTGCCGGTGATGGTGCCGAAGGTGACGACACCGCGGCCACCGCATCGGAGGAGTAACCCGTGGTCTTCGCCCCCCAGGGAAAACATACGCTGTCGCACCGCGTTTTTGTGACGATCTTTGTCTGCGCCATGGCGGTTATCGTGGCGTTTACGGTGCTGGGTGCGTTCTTTGTGCAAAACACCTTGGCGGATGCCACGAGTGCCAATCTGGCGCAGGAAACCGAGCTCATTGCTGCCGCTCTCGACGAACAGCAGGAGCCCATCCCGTTCTTGCGTAGTCTGGATCGCGAGGACTTGCGCATCACGCTGATTAACAAGGATGGATCGGTTGCCTACGACAACGAGGCGTCGCCTTCCACACTGCCCAACCATGGCGATCGCCCCGAGGTCATCGAGGCCTTTGAGAGTGGTTCGGGTTCCGCGGAGCGCGCAAGCTCTACGCTCGACGAGATTATGCTGTATCGCGCCGTCGCCCTTGATAACGGCCAGGTTGTCCGCTTGGCGCAGGCCCAGCCTGGCGTTGCGGCGATTTTGCTGTCGATGGTGGCGCCGATGCTGCTTATCGCAGCAGCGGGTGCGGTACTCTCGTTTTTTATGGCGCGCCGCGAGTCCCGTGCCATCATCGCGCCGTTGCAAGAGGTGGATTTGGACCACCCACGCCGTAGCTATGAGCACGCCTATGCCGAGATGGTCCCCATGCTTGAGCGTATCGAGTCGCAGCGCCAGGAACTCAAGCGCCAAATGGCGGTGCTAGCGGACAACGACCGTATGCGCCGCGAGTTCACGGCGAATATCACCCATGAGCTCAAGACGCCGCTTACGGCGATTTCGGGCTATGCCGAGCTCATCGCAAACGGCATGGTCGAGGGCGAGGGCGACCTGCGCAACTTTGGCGGTCGCATCTATCGTGAGGCGGGCCGCTTGGCAGCGCTTGTCAACGATATCCTTACGCTGTCTAACTTGGACGAGGCCGAGCGTGCAACTGAGGGCGAGGCGGTGCCCATTGGTTCCACGGAGCCTATTGAGCTCTCGCGTGCCATCTACGCGGTTGAGCAGCGTCTTGAACAGGTCGCCCGTCAGGCGAATGTGACGATAAGTCATGAGACCAAGCCTGTGGTCATCGAAGGCGTGTCGCGCTTGATTGACGAGCTCATCTATAATCTGGCGAGCAACGCCATCCGCTACAATCGACCCGGCGGTACGGTTACGCTGCAGTGCGACACCAACGACGAAGGCCATCCGTTCCTTGCGGTCGCCGACACGGGAATCGGTATCGCGCCTGAAGAACAGGGCAAGGTATTTGAGCGGTTCTATCGCGTGGACAAGAGTAGGTCCAAGGCGCGCGGCGGAACCGGTCTGGGGCTTGCCATTGTCAAGCATGCGGCCCTGTATCATCACGCCACGCTCGATCTGTCGAGCGAGTTGGGCGTGGGAACCACCATTACGGTGACGTTTCCCATACAGCAGGACGAGCCATTCGCATAGCGATACAACATAGGTATTGATGTAGACGCCGCATTTGACTTTCGGGTGCGGCGTTGTTGTGCAATTTTACGATTGCTTCCGACATTTTTACAGGAGAGCCTGTTTCTTATGTATAGAGTTTGGACTCGGTAAAAAGATGCGATAACATACGGACAGTTTTGTCAATCCGAACTGGGGAAATGAAAGGCAAGCTGCATGACCCTTCTCGAACTGTTCCAGCTGCTGAAGAAGCACCTCAAGCTGGTCATCACCCTTCCGGTGGTCTGCGCGATCGCCATGGGCATCGTGTCCTTCGCCGCGATGGACAACACCTATACCGCGACGACGAGCATGTACATTCTCGCCAAGACCGACGATAGCGGCCAGATGAGCTACAACGATCTCTCGGCGAGCCAGATGCTTTCCAACGATATCGCCACGCTGCTGGATAGCGATAGCGTTAAGAGCGGCGCCGCCAAGGAACTGGGCCTCACCGATCTGGATGACTACAAGGTGTCTGTTTCCTCCGAGACCACCACGCGTGTCATTACGCTTTCGGTTACCGGCACCGATGCCAAGGAGACGGCTGAGGTCGCAAAGGCCATAGCTAGCTCGGTGAGTACGGTCGCTCAGAACGTCGGCGCTGCCCAGAGCATCAACGTTATCGACGAGGCTAAGACCCCCGAAGCCCCCAGCGGCCCCAAGCGCACGCTGTATATTGCCGTCGCGTTCCTCGCCGGTATCTTTATCGCAGTCGCCTATGTCGTTTTGGCAGACATGCTCAATACCCGCATCCGCGGTGCCGAAGAGGCGGAAGAGCTCCTGGGCATTCCCGTTGTTGGCCGAATTCCGGCTATGAAAGGTGGTAAATAGGCATGGCTAAGGCAAAGAACACCGATAAGCTCGTTGTACAGAATGCCGCCAAGACCCTTCTGGCCAACATCCGCTTTGCGAGCGTGGACGACCCCATTCGCACCATCACCGTTACGTCCTCGATTCCCAACGAGGGCAAGTCTACGGTTTCCATCAACCTTGCCCAGGCTATCGCCACCAGCGGCAAGAGCGTCCTGCTGGTCGAGGCTGATATGCGTCGCAGGTCCCTTGCCGATATGCTCGGCGTCCGCTCCCGCGGCGGACTCTATGCAGTCCTTTCCGAGCAGGTTTCTATTGACCAGGCGATTGTCGAGACGGGTCAGAAGAACTTCTACTTCCTCGATGCCGAGCCGCATATTCCCAATCCTGCCGACATCATCGTCTCTCACCGCTTTGCCAAGCTGGTAAAGGCACTGTCCGCCAAGTTCCAGTACGTCATCTTTGATGCTCCCCCGGTCGGCACCTTCATCGATGCTGCCGAGATCGCAAGTCTGACCGACGGTGCGCTTTTTGTCGTGCGTGAGGATTTCACCAAGCGCGAGGAGGCGCTCAACGCCATCGGTCAGCTTAAGAAGTCCGAGAAGGTCAAGCTCATTGGTACCGTTATGAACTACTGCGAGACCGAGACCAGCGAGTACTACTACTCCTACTACACCAAGGACGGTAAGAAGGTGAAGAAGGGCTCCGACGATCAGGGGACTTCCAAAAAGGGCATCTTCACCAACCGAGCAAACGTTTAGTTGATTAAGGCTGACCTATGCGTGACATTCATTGCCATATCTTGCCGGGTGTAGACGACGGCGCCGCCGATCTCGATGAGAGCTTGGCGATGCTCGAGGCTGCCAAGCGGGCCGGTGTAACCAGAATCGTTTGCACTCCTCACTGCCGTGATCCCTATTTTGATTACGACAAGATGTGGGATGCCTTTGAGCTGCTGCGTGATAACGCTGACGGTTTTCCGCTCCAGATGGGCTTCGAGGTCAACCATCGAAAGCTCGTTGAGCTTGGTATCGATGCCGCGGAGCACTTGCATTTCGATGGAACCAACGAGTTTCTGCTCGAGCTTTCGACGCATGCCGATGCGTATGCGTTTAGAGAGTACGAGAACACGATTTACGATTTGCAGTGCCGTGGCTACCAGGTGATCATCGCTCATCCTGAGCGCTATCGTGCGGTTCAAAAGGATGTAAGCGTGGCGGAGCGCCTGGTCGATATGGGCTGCAAGCTGCAGGCTTCGGCGGACTTTATTGCCGGCGGTCGCTTTGGTCGCGAGAAAAAGCCGGCACAGCGCCTGTTCGATCAGAACCTGTACAGCTTCATCGCGAGCGATGCCCATAACGTGGGTCATTACGATTGCCTGGCGAAGGCTCGCGCGAAGTTTAGCGTGCGCGGAGCTCATTTTCGCTAAAATCTGTCCCTAACGTTCGCATTGAATGAAGGGGCAGCCATGGATATTCAACTTAAGACGGGATGCTTTGATGACGCGGCGTTGGTGCGCCGCGTCGTTTTTATGGACGAGCAGGGCTACGAGAATGAGTTCGACGCTATCGACGAGGATCCGAACTGCATTCATGTGACGCTCTATGTAGACGGCGAGCTTGCCGGTTGCTCGCGCGTGTTTCCCGAAGAGCTTGAGCGCGTGGCTGACGCAGAGGCCCCGGTGTTGCCGGCATGCGACATGGACGAAGGCGTTGCGGCGGGGGAGACCTACATTATGGGGCGCGTCGCAGTGCTGCCGGCTATGCGTCGTCGCGGATTGGCGAGTGCGATCGTCGAGGCCAGTGATGCGTGTGCACGCGATGCCGGCGCAAAGCTTATTAAGCTGCATGCACAGGAATACGTGCTGCCGCTCTATGTAAAGGCGGGCTACACGCAAATTGCCCCGGTAGATTACGAAGACGAGGGCCAACCCCATGCCTGGATGGCCAAGCGCGTAGATGGCAGATAGGGACGTTCCTTTTCTGCCGGCAGGGGGGCACTCCTTGGCAATTGGCGCATCGGAGCGTTTGGACATACAGTTTTTCGATTCCGTATGTATATATGCGCGCTAATGGGTTATAAAATCTAAGTCTGAACATAGCAGGTCTGCGATGCGGCTCGGGCAACCGGGCCGTTTTTGCGGGCAGGGGTAGCGCGAAAGGACTGCACATGCGTCAATTTAAGACCGAGAGCAAAAAACTGCTCGACCTCATGATCAACTCCATCTACACCAATAAGGAAATCTTCCTGCGCGAGCTTATCTCCAACGCGAGCGATGCCGTCGACAAGCTCAACTTTAAGAGCCTTCAGGATCCGAGTGTCAAGCTCGACCAGGGCGACTTGGCCATCCGTGTTTCCTTTGATAAAGATGCCCGTACCATCACTATTTCGGATAACGGTATCGGCATGACCGCCGAGGAGCTCGAGCGCAACCTGGGCACCATCGCCCATTCCGGCTCCGAGGAGTTTAAGACCGAGAACGCCGAGCAGCAGGGTTCCGATGTCGACATCATCGGTCAGTTTGGCGTGGGTTTCTACTCCGCCTTTATGGTCGCCAGCCACGTGAAGGTCGTCAGCCGCGCTTATGGCGAGGATTCCGCCCACGTTTGGGAGTCCGACGGTCTTGAGGGCTACACCATCGAGGATGGCGAGCGTGCTGAGCACGGTACCGATGTCATCCTGACGCTGCGCGAGAACGAGAAGCTCGACGCCGACGGCGAGGCCGAGACCTACGATCGCTTCCTGACCGAGTGGGGTCTCAAGAGCCTGATTCAGCAGTACAGCAACTATGTGCGCTACCCGATTCAGATGATGGTGAGCAAGAGCCGCCAGAAGCCCAAGCCCGAGGACGCCGGCGACGACTACAAGCCCGAGTACGAGGACTATCAGGAGCTCGAGACCATCAACTCCATGACGCCGATCTGGAAAAAGCGCAGCTCTGACGTTGAGCAGAAGGATTACGACGAGTTCTACAAGTCCACGTTCCACGACTTTGACGATCCCGCGCGCACTATCAGCTTCCATGCCGAGGGCACGCTTGAGTACGATGCACTGCTGTTTGTGCCGGGTCGCGCCCCGTTCGATCTGTACAGCAAGGACTACGAGAAGGGCCTGGCGCTCTACAGCTCCAACGTGCTGATTATGGAGAAGTGCGACGACCTGCTGCCCGACTACTACAACTTTGTGCGCGGTGTCGTGGACTCTGCCGACGTGACGCTCAATATTTCGCGTGAGACGCTGCAGCAGAATCGTCAGCTCAAGGCCATTGCCAAGCGTGTGGAGAAGAAGATTACCGCCGATCTCGAGGACATGCGCGACAACGACCGCGAGGCATACGAGAAGTTCTTTGAGAATTTTGGTCGCGGTCTTAAGTACGGCATCTACTCGAGCTACGGCATGAAGGCCGACGAGCTCGCCGACCTGCTGTTGTTCTGGTCTGCCAAGGAGCAGAAGATGATCACCCTTGCCGAGTATGCCAAGGGCATGCCCGAGGGCCAGAAGGCAATCTACTATGCCGCCGGCGATTCGCGCGAGCGTCTGGCCAAGATGCCCGTCGTGAAGGGCGTGCTCGACCGCGGCTACGATGTACTGCTGCTGACGCAGGACGTGGATGAGTTCACCTTCCAGGCCATGCGTGAGTACGTGGCTGCCGATATGCCCAAGGTCTACGAGGATGACGCTGCTCGCGAGGCTGCCGAGAAGGCAGTTGCCGATGGTGCCGAGCCTGAGGTCGAAGATCGTCACCTGGAGCTTAAGAACGTTGCCACCGGCGATCTTGACTTGGCGACCGATGACGAGAAGAAGGAGGCCGAGGACGCCACCAAGGAGAACGAGGACCTCTTTAACGCCATGAAGGAGGCGCTCGGCGACAAGGTCGAGAAGGTTGCCGTCTCCGCGCGCCTGACCGATGCCCCCGCCTGCATTACCACCGAGGGTCCGCTTTCGCTCGAGATGGAGAAGGTGCTCCAGAAGGGTCCCGAGGGTACGCCCGACGGTATGCCCAAGAGCCAGCGCGTACTCGAGCTCAACGCCAAGCACCCGGTCTTCGCCAAGCTCGTCGCTGCCCAGAAGGCGGGCGACGCCGACAAGATTAAGCAGTACTCCGGCCTGCTCTACGACCAGGCCCTGCTCGTCGAGGGCATCCTCCCCGAGGACCCCGTAGCCTTCGCGGCAGCTGTTTGTAACTTGATGTAGTTAGCAAGTTACGCGGTTCTACGAACCGCGTAACGGCTCGACGCTGCCCTCAGTTCCGCCGTTCTAACGAACGGCGGACCAGTCGACGCTGCGCGGGCGCCAGAGCGACAACTTGTCATTCAAAGAGGACGGCATGACCAGAAGGTCTATGCCGTCCTCTTTTCATGCCAATTTGTTCGCTCTGGCGCCCGCTCGCTGGCATTGCTAAAACATCGATGTTACCGTGGTCCAAACTAGTCGTTGGGGGCGTTCTTGTTTGACCAGTCGTTTAAGAACGTCCCCAATGACTATTCGGATTGCTAATTTGTGCGGGTTGTGGTTTTGCGAGCTGCTGGAATTTGAGTTACTGTACATCTGTACGCTAACTCATCTTCGTAGTATATTGCTACCCGCAAAACTCAGCACCATTGTGCCGTGAGGCACTAAAGCGCCTCCGTACAATGGTTGTCGATAGTACGATTCGATTCAACGACAGGATGGATGGTCCAAGCGTGAGTCTCGGCAGCAAACTATCCAATGCAAAGGTCTCCTTTGCGATCTTTAAGCGCGACATCAAGCGATTGCTCGTGAACCCCGTCGCCCTGGTGGTTACTTTGGGCGTGTGCGTCATTCCCTCGCTGTATGCCTGGTACAACATCGTGGCTAACTGGGATCCGTACGGAAACACCCAGGGTATCAAGATTGCCATCGCCAACAACGATCGGGGCACCCAAAACGACTTGGTGGGCGAGCTCAACGCGGGCGACCAGGTCGTCGATCAGCTCAAGGAGAACGATCAGCTGGGCTGGACCTTCGTCGATTCGGCGGCCGACGCCAAGGAGGGCGTCGAGAGCGGTGAGTACTATGCGGCCATCGTAATCCCTAAGAACTTCTCGGATAACCTGGTCTCGATGCTCGACGGCAACTACCATCAGCCCAAGCTTACGTACTACGTCAATGAGAAGAAGAGTGCTATTGCGCCCAAGGTTACCGACACCGGTGCAAGCACCATCGAGGAGCAGATCAACTCGGAATTTGTCTCCACAGTGGGCGAGACCGTTGCCAGCATCGCCAAGGATGCCGGGGTCGATTTAAAGGACAAGGCAACCCAGACTCAGAATTCGTTGGCTGGTTCGGTATCAGAGGCATCCGGTACCTTGGGTGAGGTGCGCGATTCGATTGGCGACATGAATGCCGCCATCGATAAGACGAGTGGCGCTATCGCCTCGGCTGATGCCGTGTTGGCGGGCCTGCAGGGTCAGACGCCCTCTCTAACGCAGGCAATCGCTCAGGGCAATGACCTGCTGGGCGAGGCGCGCGCTACGGCGGGCAACTCTGTCGCCTCGCTCTCCAAGGCACTCTCGGAAGGCAGCCTTGCGCTCACCAAGACGTCAGCCTCCGCGAACGCTGCGATTGGCAAGCTGACGGGCGCGGTCACATCTACGACCACCCGCATCGACAACTCGCTTGAGTCTCTCCAAGCGACGATCGACCACAATAAGGCCGTTATCGGGCACTTGGAAATTCTCGTTAATGACACGTCGACAGGTTCCAAGGAAATTGACGCGCGCATTGTATCGACCATCGATTTGCTCCGCGAGCAGAATGAAAAGCTTCAGAGCATCAAGGACGGTCTGTCTGCGCAGTCGAGCGCCATGGCGAATGACGCCGCGGCTGTCTCGGGCGCCAGCGACGCTATCAATAACGCAATCCAGACCGGTGCGACCAACCTTGGCCAGGCCCAGACGGACCTGGGTCAAAACGCGCTGCCGAAGGCCTCGAGCGCGCTTGATTCATTTGCCGCCGTCTCGGGTGATCTGACGGGAATCGTATCTGGCCTTACGCCCACGATTGCAAGTGCGCGCGGTACGCTTTCGCAGCTTAACGCTACGCTTGGCCAGGCCAAGACCACGCTGTCCCAGACCGATTCCTCGCTTGCCAAGGTCCAGGACAAGCTCGCAACCGCCGCCAACGACATCGCTGCGCTACAGACCTCCGAGTCCATGGGCGAGCTGGCTGATCTGATGGGCGTCGACGTCGATGACGTTGCAGACTTCATGGCATCTCCGGTTGAGCTCGCGTCCAAGTCGATCTATCCGGTTAAGAGCTTCGGCTCGGGCATTGCCCCGTTCTATACCAACCTGGCGCTTTGGGTGGGCGGCTACGTGCTTATCGCCATCTACAAGCTCGAGGTCGACCGCGAAGGCATCGGCAGCTTTACCGCGCGTCAGGGTTACTTTGGCCGCTGGTTGCTACTGGTGATCCTGGGCGCGTTGCAGGCCATCATCGTTACGGTAGGCGATCTGGTGATTGGCGTGCAGTGCGTCAGCCCGCTGCTGTTCGTGCTGGGCGGCATCGCCATTTCGTTCACCTACGTCAATATCATCTATGCGCTGTCCACCACGTTTAAGCATATCGGCAAGGCTATCGGCGTCATTCTGGTTATCGTGCAGATCCCGGGTTCGTCGGGCATGTACCCCATCGAGATGATGCCAGGCTTCTTCCAGTGGCTGCACCCGCTGCTGCCCTTTACCTACGGCATCAATCTGCTGCGCGAGACGGTCGGCGGCATGTATTCGTTCAACTACCTGTTTAACCTGTGCATTCTGGGCGTGTTCTTGATTGTGGCGCTCTTTATCGGTCTGCAGCTGCGTCCGCTGCTGCTCAACCTTAACCTGCTCTTTGATAAACAGCTTTCCACGACCGGTATGATGATTTGCGAGTCCAACGACCTGCCGCGCCAGCGCTACTCGCTGCGCACGGCCATGCGTGTCATGCTCGATTCCGATTCGTACCGTCGCGAACTGCTCGATCATGCGGTCGCCTTTGAACATCGCTACCCGTACTACATCAAGGGCGGTTTTGCCGCCGTGGTGGGCGTTCAGGTCCTGCTCTTTGTCCTGTCGACGGTTCTCGATATCGACAATAACGGCAAGATCATCCTGCTTGTCATTTGGATCATCTCGGTTATTGCCATCTGCGGCTGGCTTATCAATATCGAATATATCCGCGCGAGCCTCAATACCCAGATGCGCATCTCGGCGCTTTCGGATGAGGACCTGCGTCGCGAGATGCGCGAACACACGGCCGCCATTCCTGCCGCCCGCCACATGTTTGGCCTCAACGCCAGCGAGCGTGGTGCCAAGGGCGGCGATCAGTCCACGGGCCGCTTGCCGCATATCGGCTCGCACCATAAATCTCAGGGCAGCGACAGCACAGCCACAAATGATGGAGATACCACCGCGCTTGGCAAGCACTCCAAAGGAGGTGAGGCATAAATGAAGAACATCCTGCATCTGTTTAAGCGCGATGTCCAAAACGTGTCTCGCTCCGTGATCGGCTTGGTTGTCGTGATGGGCCTCATTATCGTACCGTGTCTGTACGCGTGGTTTAACATCGCCGGCAGCTGGGATCCGTACGGCAACACCGGCAATCTTAAGATCGCCGTGGTCAACACCGACGAGGGCTACGAGAGCGATTTGATTCCCGTCGAGGTCAACGTGGGCGAAAACGTAACCGCCACCCTGCGCGGCAACGAGAGCTTCGATTGGGTTGTGCTCAACAATCGCGAAAAGGCTATCGAGGGCGTTAAGTCGGGCGCGTACTATGCTGCCGTCGTTATCCCCAAAACGTTTAGCGCTGACATGATGACGCTTTTCTCGACCGACGTGAAACACGCTGATATCGAGTTCTATGAGAACCAGAAAGCCAACGCCATCGCGCAGATCGTGACCGAGAAGGGTTCGAGCGCCGTTCAAAGCCAGGTTAACGAAACTTTTACCGAGACCATTACGAGCATCGGTCTTAAGACGGTGTCCAGCCTGCTCGATTACATGAGCACCGACCAGGTCAGCAACTTTATCGCCAACCTGTCCTCGACGCTCGGCGATTCGGTCCAGGACCTGCAGGACGTTCAGGCCAGCGCAACGTCGCTTGCGGGCATTTTGAGCTCCACGTCCGATTCGCTGACGTCGGCGAGCGGCATGCTCAAGCAGACCGGTGCCGTCGATGAGTCGACAAAGCAGCTCATGGAACATGCCAAAAGCGGCATCGATGATTCCAAAGAAGCGCTTAAGGCGGCAAACGATGCCATCGATGCCGCAATCGATGGAAGTGCGGGTTCGTTCGACAATGTGTCTGCCGAGCTCGCGAAGGCGTTCGACACCGCAAACCAGCATGTCTACCTTACGGTGTCCCAACTCAACGATGCCGCTGCGGCCCTCAATGCGCGCGCCAAGGATATCGATGCGATGGCCGATCAGCTCCGCAGCCTTGCCGACCAGGTGAGCGATGAGAATTTGAAGGAAGGCCTCAAGTCCGCCGCGACGTCGCTGGGCAGAATCGCCGTTGAGTACCGCAACAATGCCAAGGATCTGGCGGCTACCGCGAAGTCTCTCTTCGATAGCATGGCCGAGGTCAACAACTCGCGTGCCGAGGTCGATCAGGCCATCGCTGATGCCAAGGCCGGCATCGCGGGTGCCAAATCCGATTACGATTCCACGTTCTCGGTTAAGGCCAAGGAGCTCAAGAAGACGGTTTCGGGCATTCTGGACTCGCTTGATGGCATCTCGGGCGACCTGGATAGCGCCGTAGGCGGCCTGACCGACGCATCCGGTTCGCTGGCAAAGGGCCTCTCCAAGGCTGCAAAGCTGGTCAACAAGGCTTCTGATCAGCTGGGCGAGGCGTCGGACAAGATCAGCGCGTTTAAGGACGAGCTCGACGGCGCCTTGATGTCGGATGACCTCGCTACGATCAAGACGATGATCGGCAATGATCCCGAGGGTCTGGCCGTGTCGCTTTCCGGCCCCGTCGCGCTCGATCGCAAGCCGGTCTATCCGATTCGCAACTACGGTTCGGCCATGGCACCGTTCTACACGATTCTGTCGCTCTGGGTGGGCTCGATTGTGCTGGCGGCCATGATGAAGGTCTCGGTTGACGATGAGCTTATCAACGAGCTTATCCCCGTGCGCCTGCACGAGATCTACCTGGGTCGCTACCTGTTCTTTGGCGGTCTGGCACTGCTGCAGGCAACGCTCGTGTGCGCGGGTGACATCCTATTCTTTGGCATCCAGTGCGACAACCCGCTGCAATTTGTGCTGGCGGGCTGGATCGCGAGTCTTGTGTTCTCCAATATCGTCTATACGCTTACGGTTTCGTTTGGCGATATCGGCAAGGCGCTTGCCGTCGTGTTGCTGGTCATGCAGGTCGGCGGTTCGGGCGGTACGTTCCCCATCGAGATGACCGGTCCCGTGTTCCAGACGATATATCCGTTCCTGCCGTTTACCCACGGCATCAACGCCATGCATGCCGCCATGGCCGGTGCCTACCATATGGAGTACTGGATTGAGCTGGGCATCTTGGCAAGCTATCTGATTCCGTCGCTGGCCCTGGGTGTGGTCTTCCGCCGTCCAGTCATCAAAGCCAACGATTGGATCATCGAAAAGCTGGAATCAACCAAATTAATCTAGTTACGCGGTTTTACCAAACCGCGTAACGACTCGACGCTGCAAACGGCCCCAAGCGGCAATCTGACGTTCAATTTCAAGGGCGCGACCAGAGGGTCAGCGCCCTTTCATTTCACGTCACCTTGCTCGCTTGGGGCCGTTTTCGCTGATGTTGACGGAACATCGAGGTTATTCAAGTCGGTACTTTAGCTGGCTGGATTGCGATGCAACGCCGGTTGTTGCTACAGTAGCGGGGCGTGCCGGGGGTCCGGTGCGCCCTGCTTTTATTTGACCATGAGGCGGCACGCAGCCATGCGCGTGCGGACACCACGCCCAGATTGAGCGCGAGGATGCCCTATGGCCCAGCATGCCACTGACAATATCGAAATGATGCCCGATAGCCCTGTTGCTCGCGAGGACCTGGGCGCGGGCGGTATTCCCCGGGGCGCCGGCGCGCGCTCTCCGCTGTTCTGGAAGGTTCTGCTCCTTTCGGTGGCGGTCATCTGGGGCTACTCCTTTACCACTATGAAGGACGCACTCGGCACCATTCCGGTGTTCGCGCTGCTCTATGTACGTTTTCTGCCCGCAGCGTTGGTCATGTTTGCCGTCTTCCACAAGCGCATCATCGCGCACCTCAACGCTCGCAACCTGATCGTTGGCCTGAGTATGGGCGTGCTCATGTGGGCGGCCTATGCGTTGCAGACGGTCGGTCTGGCACATACTACGGCGGGCAAGAATGCTTTTTTGACGGGCACGTACTGCATCCTTGTGCCGTTCGCGAGCTATTTTCTGAGCGGCGAAAAACTCACCCGCTATAACCTGGGCGCGGCACTGCTGTGCTTGGCGGGCATTGGTTTGGTGGCGCTCGATAGCGTTGAATTCAACATCGGTGACGTCATTACGCTGGCGGGTGCGGTCTTTTTCGCCATCCAGATGGCGGTGACTGCCAAGTACGGTCGCAAAATGGACATCAACGTCATCACGTTTTGGATGTTTGTGGGCAACGGCGTGCTGAGCCTGGCAACGTCGCTGCTATTCGAGACCCAAGCGCCTCTGTCCGTGTGGACGCCGAGCTTTATCACTGCGATGGCGTTTCTCTCGGTGGGCTGCACATGCGTGGCTCTGCTCATCCAAAACGTCGGCCTGGCGCATGTCCCGGCCTCGACGGGCTCGCTGCTCCTTTCGATGGAGTCGCCTTCGGGTGTGCTGTTCTCGGTGCTGCTGATGGGGGAGGCGCTCACCTCGCGCCTGCTCGCCGGCTTCGCGCTCATCTTCCTGTCGATTATCTTGAGCGAGACTCACTTCGATTTTTTGCGTCGAAAGCCGCGCCCGCAATTGTAAACAACTTGTTGCGCCGCCCTCCCGGGGCGGCATTTTTTATGCCTCGCCCTTAAAGTAGTACCTTGCACTTTATGCTATCAAAGTGCTTGCTGCAAAAACGATACTGGAGGGCATCTATGGCACCAGCTTTGTCCGATCTTCAACCGCAATCAGCGCCCAAGGCCACCGCAGCGGCGCAGACCGCTATCGGTGACGGTCTTGTTGCAGAAGCTCAGGCTTTTGCAGACGAGCTCGCTGCGTGGCGACACGATCTACACCAGATGCCCGAGCTGGGTAATAGCCTCCCACAGACCTCTGCGTATATCCAAGCGCGCCTGACCGAGATGGACATCCCGTTTGCCACGCTCGTCGATGGTTCCTGCGTTGTGGGCCTTGTCGGCGCCGGTGCCGCCGCGGCCCAGGGTAATGGCGTCTGCACGAATGAGCAGGCCGGTACGGTCATCATGCTCCGTGGCGACATGGACGCCCTGCCCGTTGCCGAGGAATCCGGCGAGCCCTTTGCATCCACCAACGGCTGCATGCACGCTTGCGGTCACGATATGCACGCGACGGCGCTGCTTGGTGCGGCTCGTATGCTCAAAGCGCGCGAGGCAGAGCTTGTTGATGCCAACGCCACGGTTAAGTTGCTGTTCCAGCCGGGCGAGGAAACCTTTGAGGGTGCCCGCGCCGCCATCGCCGACGGTCTGCTGCAGAACCCGCGTCCTCAGGTCGCCTTTGCCATGCATGTCAATAGCCAGTCGCCGCTTGGTTTGGTGCTCTACGGCAGCCCGGCGCTCTCGGGCGTGTACGGTTTTCGCATCACGCTTCAAGGCAAGGGCGGCCATGGCTCGAGCCCCGAGATTTGCATCGACCCCATCACGGCCGGCGTGCATGTGCATCTGGCACTTCAGGAGCTCATCTCCCGCGAGGTGCCGGCGGCCAAGGAGGTCGTGCTTACTGTGGGTAAGTTCGCCGGCGGTCAGGCCGCAAATGTCATTCCCGACACTTGTGTGCTCGAGGGGACGCTGCGTGGCTTTGATGTCGAGCTCATGGCTCATCTCAAGGAACGTATTGCCGAGGTCGTCAACGGCGTGGCCGCAACGTATCGCACACCGGCGACTATCGAGACGCTCTCGGATGTTCCCCCGCTCGTACTCGATGACGACATGACCCAGGCGTCGCTTGGCTACGTGGGCGCGGTGCTGCCCAAGGCGGCCTTCCTGCCGCTGTTCCACGCCATGGCGAGCGAGGATTTCGCGCTGATCTCGAGCGAGATCCCGAGTGCGTACTTTACCGTGGGCGCTGCTGTGACCGATACGGACGAGCACTTTGCTCAGCATCATCCCAAGGCACGTTTTAGCGATGCCGAGCTGCCACTTGGCGCTGCGGCTTACACGGCGGTCGCTTTGGGCTATATCGCCGACCACCGATAGCACCCAATCTTGCTACTCGTTTGTTTAAAAAAAAGGAACAGTATGTCCCAGCAACGTAAGTTCTTCCCCGGTTGGCTCGTGGTGGCCTCCGGCTTTGTGATCATGGCCACGTGTTACACGATTTTCGTTAACTGCATGAGCCTGTTTCAGCCGCTCATCGTCAGCGACCTCGGGATCACGCTTACGCAGTACAACATCTCCAATGCCATCTCCACCGTGGTGAGCGTTATCGGCTCACTTGTCATTGGCCATGTTGCCGATAAAGTAAGCGGCCGCGTTTTGGGTTCCCCTCACTGTAATCGCCACCTCTGCCGTTCTTGCCGGCATGAGCTTTGTCGGTAAGCTATGGCAGGTCTACGTGCTCTTTTCTGTTCGCTCCGTTCTGTCTGTGGCTGCCCTGGAAGCCGAATGGATGCTCGTACCATCATTCGGTTTCCAAGGCGGCCACGGGCCTACGAAATGATCCGTTTTCCTCCGTCCCCAACAGATCACGTGATCCGAAGGGGACGGAGGAAAGCGGATCGCAAACAGCGGCGGTGCGTCAGGCCGAACGAGTCCCCATACCCTCGTTCGGTCAGACGCACCGCCGCTGTTTGTGTTTGTGCCGTATAATGTCCACTACCTATGACGCGATACAAAAGAAAGGTGTTTGCCCATGCAGGCACAGAAGGCGGAGGGAACCCGCGACCTTATCGGCGCCGAGATGCGCGCCTGGCAAAAGATGCAGCAGATTGCTGCCGGCGTGTTCGAGCCGTTTGGCTTTAAGCCCATCGAGACGCCCGCGATCGAGCAGGTTGACGTGTTTGTCCACGGTATCGGCCAGTCGACCGACGTCGTGCGCAAGGAGATGTTCCGCGTGTTTAGCGGCGCCAACCTGGAGCGCGTCTTTACCGAGGGCACCGACACCAAGCTTAAGCCCAAGCAGCGCCTGGCCCTTCGTCCCGAGGGCACGGCCGGTGTGGTGCGCGCCGTCGTGGAGAACAACCTGGTGCCCCAGGGCTCTACGCCGTTTAAGGCCTATTACGCCGAGGCCATGTTCCGTGGCGAGCGCCCCCAGAAGGGACGCCTGCGCCAGTTCCACCAGGTGGGCATCGAGTGGCTCGGCGCTCCCGATCCGGCTGCCGACGCCGAGTGCATCATCATGCTCATGGAGTTCTACAAGCGCCTGGGCTTCGATCTGTCCAAGCTCCGTCTGCTTATTAACTCAATGGGCGATGCGCAGTGCCGTCCGGCATATCGCGAGCAGGTCAAGCAGTTTATCCTCGATCACGCCGACGAGATGTGCGACGAGTGCCGCGAGCGCGCCGAGCTCAACCCGCTGCGCGCCTTCGACTGCAAGAACGACCATTGCCGCGAGATCATGGCCGACGCTCCGCTGATGGGCGACAACCTGTGCGATGAGTGCCGCGAGCACTACGAGCAGGTCAAGCGCTATCTGGACGCCGCCGGTATCGAGTATGTCGAGGATCCCACCCTGGTGCGCGGCCTGGACTACTACACCCGTACTGTCTTTGAGGTCGAGGCTCCCGGCGCCGGTGTCGGCTCCATCGGTGGTGGCGGTCGCTACGATGGCCTCGTTGAGCTCGAGGGCGGCAAGCCCACGGCAGGCGTCGGCTTCGCTGTCGGTTTTGAGCGCGCCCTGCTGGCCTTGCAGGCCTTTGGCAGCGACCTGGGCGCCGAGGAGGCCCCGTGCGTCTACGTTGCTAACGCCGGCAAGGAGCTGCGCCAGAACGTCTTTGCCATTACGCAGGAGCTTCGCGCCGCAGGTATCGTGACCGAGGCGGACTATCAGGGCCGTTCGCTCAAGGCCCAGTTTAAGCAGGCCGATAAGGTGGGCGCCAAGCTCATCCTGGTCTTGGGTGGCGACGAGCTTGCCGCCGGCAAGGTCAAGGTGCGCGACATGCAGAGTCACGACGAGGTTCTCGTCGATTTGGCCAACGTGGTCGAGGCGGTTCGCGAGCGCCTGTAGCGCATGTTTTTTGAGCTGCGGGCCTTCTAACGTGCCCTACTCATGGAGAGCGATTGTTACGGGGGTGTTTCGCATTTATGCGGAATGCCCCCGTTTGCATATGCCGTCCACCGAGAAATACGACCATTTGGGGCAAAAAGCCTTGCAATGCAGAAAATACTTTTGTGTGGTAAAGCGCAATCAGCTTCGAAAGTTTTTGCCGAGTGCCTATAATAAATACCGCATGTTACGTGCATAGAAGGAGGAATGGGAGGAAACGTGGCTGAGAACCTAAGCAACCAGTCTGTACCCGAAGCCGCGGCGCGTGTCGCTGCCGTGGTCAACCGCCTCGTTAACCGAATCGGCTCGAATGCCGAGTCCAGGGAGCGTCTCGCCGAGATCGAGATCCCCGAGGAGCTGTGCGATAATCTGGCGCTGTTCCTGCGCCTGGAGCGCCGCGTGCTTAGCGAGTATGATCCCGAGATCGCGGACCTGTTCGACAAGATTTTGACAGCCGAGATTGTGGCCAATGCTGGCAACCCCGGTAGCCGCGCTGCCGACGAGTCCGTTGACGAGCAGGGCGTGCCCACTGCCGACGAGCCCACCGCCGTGGCGTTTCGCGAAGTCGTCGATCTGATCGACAGCCTGCCGCTCGATAAGCAACAGGTCATTGTCCGCGCCTTTACGAGCTTCTTCCATCTGGCAAACCTGTCGGAGGAGAACTACCGTGTGGCGCAGCTGCGCGAGCGCGAGGCCGGCGCATCGACCGATACCGAGGTCGATCCCGCTAACGAACTCACCGTCGCCTATCACCAGTTGGTAAACGAGATGGGTGTCGAGGGTGCCAACGAGCTGCTCGGCAAGCTTGAGTTCCACCCTGTCTTTACCGCACATCCTACCGAGGCCCGTCGCAAGGCCGTCGAGGGCAAGATTCGCCGTATCTCCAACCTGCTGGAGGAGCGTCCGCGTCTGGACGGCTCCGACCTGGTGGAGAACGAGCGCCATATGCTGCAGGAGATCGACGCCCTGGTACGCACGAGCCCCATCGCGTTGAAGAAGCCCACGCCGGTCGAGGAAGCCGATACTATCATCGACATCTTCGATAGCACGCTGTTCGACGTTATCCCCGTCATCTATCGTCGTTTTGACGACTGGGTGCTGGGTGATAAGGCCGGTACCGTGCCGCCGCTGTGCCCGGCATTCTTCCATCCCGGCAGCTGGATCGGCTCCGACCGTGACGGCAACCCCAACGTCACCGCCAAGGTGAGCCGCGAGGTCGCTGCTAAGTACTTTACGCACATGGTGCTCAAGCTCGAGGACAAGTGCCGCCGCATCGGCCGCAACCTGACGCTCGAGGCCACCTACAGCAAGCCGTCTGCCGAGCTCATCAACCTGTGGAACCATCAGGTCGAGATGAGCACCCAGTACACGGCCCGCGCCGAGCTGATCTCCGAGCACGAGCCGCATCGCGCCGTCATGCTCGTCATGGCCGACCGTCTGAACGCCACCGTGCGCCGTATTACCGACACGATGTATCACAGCGCCGATGAGTTCCTGGATGACCTGCGTGTCGTCCAGCGCTCGCTGGCCGCCTGCGGTGCCGTCCGTGCTGCCTACGGCCCGGTCCAGACCATCATCTGGCAGGTCGAGTCCTTCGGCTTCCACATGGTCGAGATGGAGTTCCGTCAGCACTCCGTGGTGCATGCCCGCGCCCTCAAGGATATCCACGAGAACGGTATCCACGGCGACCTGCAGCCCATGACGCGCGAGGTCATCGACACCTTCCGTGCCATCGGCTCCATCCAAAAGCGCTACGGCAAGAAGATGGCGCACCGCTATATCATCTCGTTCACCAAGAGCGCCCAGCATGTGGCCGACGTCTTTGAGCTTGCCCACCTGTCCTTTGCACACGAGGAGGATGTCCCCGAGCTCGACGTGATCCCGCTGTTCGAGCAGCTCGAGGACCTCGAGGGCTGCGTCGACGTGCTCGACCAGATGCTCACGCTGCCCGTGGTGCAGAAGCGCCTTGCCCAGACCAACCGCCGCATGGAGGTTATGCTGGGCTACTCCGACTCCTCCAAGGATGCCGGTCCTACCACGGCCATGCTCGCGCTGCACTCCGCGCAGGAGCGCATCGCCAAGTGGGCCGAGAAGAACGATATCGATCTGGTGCTCATGCACGGTCGCGGCGGTGCCGTGGGCCGTGGTGGCGGCCCGGCCAACAAGGCCGTGCTGGCTCAGCCCAAGGGTTCGGTCAACTGCTTCTTTAAGCTCACCGAGCAGGGCGAGGTCATCTTTGCCCGTTACGGCAACCGCACGCTGGCTCAGCGCCATGTTGAGTCCGTTGCCGCCGCAACGCTTTTGCAGTCAGCCCCGAGTGTCGAGAAGACTAACACCGAGACCACGCAGAAGTTCTGGGATATGGCCGAGAAGCTTAACGCCGCAAGCCACGAGCGCTATCTGGACCTGCTGAACACCGAGGACTTTACACCGTGGTTCTCGACCGTGACGCCGCTGACCGAGGTCGGTCTGCTGCCGATTGGCTCGCGTCCCGCCAAGCGCGGCTTGGGCGCCAAGTCGCTCGACGACCTGCGTACCATTCCGTGGATCTTCAGCTGGAGTCAGGCGCGCATTAACCTGGCCGCTTGGTACGGCCTGGGCACCGCCTGCGAGCAGCTGGGCGACCTTGACCAGCTCAAGGCTGCCTACCAGGAGTGGCCGTTCTTCCGCGCCTTTATCGACAACATCGAGATGTCGATCGCCAAGACCGACCAGCGCATCGCCAAGATGTATCTGCACCTGGGCGATCGCCAGGATCTGTCCGAGAAGGTCTTTACCGAGATGCAGCTCACGCGTAAGTGGGTTCTTGCCATCGTCGGTGACGAGTGGCCGCTGCAGCGCCGTCGCGTGCTCGGCTGCGCCGTTCGCGTGCGTAACCCCTATGTCGACGCCCTGTCCATCGCCCAGGTTCGCGCCCTTCGCGAGGTGCGTATGAACCAGGACGAGATGGCCGAGGAGAAGAAGGCCGAGTACATGAGCCTGATTCTTTCAACTGTGACCGGCGTCTCGGCAGGATTGCAGAACACGGGGTAATCGATAGCCCTGTAGTCGTCCGGGCCCGCCATCAGTTTACTTTTAGGCACGTCCTCGGACATGCAAGAAGCCCTCGCTGCGCACTTCGTGCGGCGAGGGCTTCTTGCGTCCTGCGGAGTGTGCCTAAAAGTAAACTGATGGCGGGCCCTGCGATGTCCGGTCTTCGGCGGATTACTGGCTGGGGGAATAATGGCGCGCTTCGCGCGTTTGGAAAGGGCTTCGTGCTGCGGAATGCATTCAGAGGGAGACCCATCGGGTCCCTTCGTCCTCGGTCTTCTGGGATTAAAGCTGAGGAGAAGAATGGCGCGCTTCTCGCCTTACGACTGTAGCGGCCGCGGTCCCGTTTGGGATCGCGGCCGTTTTGTTATGGGGCAAATATGAACGTTGTGTTAATGAGTCGGTGTTCGGTGGAGTTTTTCGGTGAGCGGCGTATCCTTCCAACGGTTTATCTAGTGTGTCAGTTGAAAGGAAGAGGGCGCTCGTCATTGTTTGAATGTGAACTGCCGTTTGACCACAAGACGTTGCATCTGGAGCTCGAGGATAAGAACTTCGCGGGTGTGATGGAGGGTCATCAAAACGAGTTTAAGACCACGAAATCGCAGGAAGAGATGGTAGAGGAGTCGCTTGCCAACCCTTATGGCTCGCCTTCGCTCGAGGAGCTTTGTGCTGGCAAAAAGGATATTGTCATCATTAGCTCCGACCATACGCGCCCCGTTCCTTCGCGTGTGACGATGCCTATTCTGCTGCATCACATCCATTCTGCTGCGCCTGAAGCGCGCGTTCGCATTCTGGTTGCTACGGGTATGCATCGTCCGTCGACGCACGAGGAGCTCGTCAACAAGTACGGCGAGGAGATCGTTGCCAACGAGGAAATCGTTATGCACGTCGCGACTGACGACAGCATGATGAAAAAGATCGGCACCCTGCCTTCTGGTGGCGAGTGCATCATCAATAAGATTGCCGTCGATTGTGATCTGCTGCTTGCCGAGGGCTTTATTGAGCCGCACTTCTTTGCTGGTTTCTCCGGCAGCCGCAAGTCCGTCCTGCCTGGCATCGCCAGCTACAAGACCATCATGTACAACCACAACGGCCAGTTTGTGAACGATTCCCATTCGCGTGCCGGCAACCTGTGCCATAACCACGTGAGCGAGGACATGTTTGCCGCTGCCGAGATGGCTCACCTTGCCTTTGTGCTGAACGTGGTGCTCAACGGCAAGCACGAGGTCATTGGCTCCTTCGCCGGCGACATCCACAAGGCACACGAGGCTGGCTGCGAGTTCGTAAAGAGCCTTGCCGGCGTTGAGCCCGTCGAGTGCGAGATTTCCATCACCACCAACGGCGGCTACCCGCTCGACCAGAACATCTACCAGGCCGTGAAGGGCATGTGCTCTGCCGAGGCCACGCTTCCCGAGGGCGGTGTGATCATCGACGTCGCCGGTTGTGCCGACGGTCACGGCGGCGAGGGCTTCTATCACAACATCGCCGACAACGATCCGGCAGAGTTTGAGCGCGCCTGCATCGACCGTCCTAAGGACGAGACCCTGCCCGACCAGTGGACGAGCCAGATCTTTGCCCGCATCCTGGCGCATCACCCCGTGATCATGGTCACCGACCTGTGCGATCACCAGATGATTAAGGATATGCACATGACGCCGGTCAACACCCTCGAGGAGGCGCTCAAGCTCGCCTTTGAGATGAAGGGTGCCGATGCCAAGGTGGCCGTCATTCCCGATGGCCTGGGCGTTGTCGTCGCTCAGCACTAGCGCGCGGCCTAAACGAATCGTTTATAACCGACAAGAAAGATAAGGTTTTATGCTTACCAAACTCCTCTGCGAATTCGGCGCAACGGCCCTCATGATCATCTTTGGCGTGGGCGTGCACTGCGATACCGTGCTCAAGGGCACCAAGTATCAGGGCTCCGGCCATATGTTTGCCATCACCACTTGGTCTTTTGGCATCTCGGTCTGCCTGTTTGTCTTTGGCGGCGCCGTGTGCATGAACCCGGCCATGGTGCTTGCCCAGTGCATCGTAGGTCTGGTGCCGTGGAGCAGCTGCATCCCCTTCATGCTTGCCGATATGCTCGGTGGCTTTGTGGGCGCCGTAATCGCTTGGTTGATGTATGCCGATGAGTTCAAGGCTTCCGAGGGCGTCGTCGACCCCATTGCCCAGCGCAACATCTTCTCGACCAACCCCACCACCGAGGGTACGAACTATGCCCGTAACTTCTTCTGCGAGGCTATCTGCACCTTTGTGTTCATCAGCGCCATCCTTGCTGCCGCTAGCCGCGCCGGCGAGAACGTTCTGATGCTTGCCATCTGCGTCGGTCTGATCGTTTGGGCTGTTGGCATGGGCATGGGCGGCATCACCGGCTTCGCCATGAACCAGGCTCGTGACCTTGGTCCTCGCATGGCTTATCAGGTGCTGCCGATCAAGAACAAGGCTGACAACAACTGGAAGTACGGCCTGCTTGTTCCTGGCATCGCACCGTTTATCGGTGCCGCTCTGGCCGCACTGTTTGTGCATGGTTTCTTGGGCATGTTCTAGTCCAAGACAATTGATATAACGCCCGGGTCCGGCATAGGTTAACTTTTCGCCGCGTCCTCGGACATGCAAGAAGCTCTCGCTGCGCACTTCGTGCGGCAGGAGCTTCTTGCGTCCTGCGGAGTGCGGCGAAAAGTTAACCTATGCCGGACCCTGCGGGAATCCAGTTGTGTTCGAACAAGCAACCAACATATATATCTGAATTTGGATGTGGTGGGCACTTTGTTGTTAGGCGCTTTGAGGTGCGAGTGACACTTTGGGGTGCGTGGCGGCCTGGGTTGGGGCGATGCTTTGGAATGAGCTTCTTACTTAGGTGAAGAGGGGCTTTATGGCTGACAAGTAGTCTTTGGCTACGTCGGCCTTATCTGCTTGGAAGTTGTGCCAGGCCCACCATTGGACCATTCCTACGAAGCTTGAGGCTATGTGGTGTAGTAGGAAGCTGCGATCCATGGTGGCGGCGGGGCCGTTTGGGTCGTTGGGGACGGTTTCGGCTGCTCGGGCCATGATGGTCTTGCGGAGGCTGTCGGCGAAAACGCGTGAGCCTGCACCTGCTACCAGGGCTCGTACGCCTTGGCGACGTTCCCATAGGTTGTTGAGGATGTGCTCGACCTGCACGAGCGGGTCGTCGAGCGGTGAGCCATCGTCGTCGAGGGCGTGGGTGCAGATATCGCTTACAAGCTCGGCAAGTAGGTCATCTTTGCTCTTGAAGAGGCCGTAGAACGTGGCCCGACCTACGTGGGCGCGAGCGATGATGTCGCCGACGGTGATCTTGCCGTAATCTTCCTCGCACAGGAGCTCGGAGAACGCCGCAACGATGGCGGCACGGCTTTTTGCCTTGCGGGCATCCATGGCTATGCGTCCGCGTCAGCGAGCAGGCAGCGGAGCGTACCGGAACAACCCTCGTAGGGGCGCTTGCCAGCGCCGTAGCCGACGGCTTCGATGCGGTAGCGTGAGGGCAGCTGGTCGGACGTACGTAGCGCGGTGACGATGGCGGCGCCCGTCGGCGTCACGAGCTCGCCGGCGACCGGCGCGGGCGTGAGGGCGATATTGCCTGCTTGGCATAGGTTGACAACGGCGGGGACGGGAATGGGCATGAGACCGTGGGCGCAGCGGATGGTTCCGTGGCCCTCGGAGAGCGACTCGACAACGATGTCCTCAATGCCCAGGTCATCGAGGCAGATGGCGACAGAGCAGACGTCGACGATGGAGTCGACGGCGCCCACTTCATGAAACAGGACGGTTTCGGGCGTTTTGCCGTGAGCCTTTGCCTCGGCAGCGGCGAGTACGGAAAAAATGGTGAGGGCGCGACGCTTGGCGCCATCGCTTAGCTGCGAGCCGTCGATGATGGCGGTGACGTCCGCCAAAGAACGGTGATGGTGGTGGTGGGCGTGATGATGGTCCTCGTGGCCATGACCGTGGGCCTCATGGTCATGATCGTGGCAGTGCTCGTGTTCGTGCTCGCCATGGTCATGATGGTGGTGCTCATGCTCGTGCGTGTGTTCGGTGGTTGCTTCGTTGCCGTAGAGCCAGGCCATATCGTGATCGTGGTTCTCGAGCTCCTCTGCAAGCTGGACGTCGAAATCGCAGGCGTCGATGCCATGCTTGTTTGCACGCGTAACGGCAATCTCAAAGCCGTCGACCGGCAGCGTAGCGAGCTGTTCGCGCAGGTGCTCCTCGCTGGCGCCCAGGTCGAGCAGGGCCGCGACGGTCATGTCGCCGCTGATGCCCGAGGTGCCGTCGATGATAAGCGTGTGCTGATGGTTGGACATGGAATGCTCCTTAACGGGCGCGGGGTGTGCCGGCGCTCAGATGATTGATAAGACTTGCCTGGTAGGCGGCACCAAAGCCGTTGTCGATATTGACGACCGAAACGCCGCTGGCGCAGGAGTTGAGCATGGCGAGCAGCGCGGCTACGCCACCAAAGCTCGCGCCGTAACCCACGCTGGTGGGAACGGCGATGACCGGACAGCTCACCAGGCCGCCGACAACGCTCGCCAGTGCGCCCTCCATGCCGGCGATGGCGATGACCACCTGCGCCCGGGCAAGTTCCTCGGCATGCGCGAGCAGACGGTGCAGGCCGGCGACACCCACGTCGTAGAGGCGGTCGACCTCGTTGCCATAGAACTCGGCCGTCAACGCGGCCTCCTCGGCGACGGGTAAGTCGCTCGTACCGGCGCAGGCGACGACGATGCGTCCATTGCCGGTAGGGGAGGGCTTGCCTCCTACGAGGGCGAGCTGTGCGTCCGGGACATATCCCAGGTCGATGCCGTTGTCGAGGAGTTCCGAGGTGCGGGCTGCCTTTTCGGCGTCCAGGCGCGTGACCAGGATGCGCTCCTGGCCGGCATCGTGCAGCGCTTCGATAATGGCGGCAATCTGCTCGGCGGTTTTACCGGCGCCGTAGACAACCTCGCCGGCTCCCTGGCGCACTCCGCGCGAAAGATCGAGCTGCGCAAAACCCAGATCGGCGGTTGGCGCCGTCTGGATGCGCGTGAGGGCGACTGCCGGGGCGACTGCTCCGTCGGCAACATCGCTCAGCAACTGCTCAAGATCTCGCTTATCCATATATGTTCCCTTCGACGGCGCAAAGTCTAGCACTCAAAGGGTATGTTTCCGAACACTAAGACAAAATTGTTCGGAAACTATAGGACAGACTGATTCAATTGTTAGACGGATCGGCTAGTCGCGCAGGATGATGTCCATGGCGAGCATCAGGTTGCGCTCGTCGATGGCAAACGGGGCGGCTTCGCGCGTCTTGGGCTTGGCGCAAAACGCGATGCCCGTACCCGCGGCCTGAATCATGGGGATATCGTTGGCGCCGTCGCCGATTGCGACGGTGTGAGCCATGTCGACACCGCACTCAACCGCCCAATCCAGCAGCTGGATGAGCTTGGACTCCTTGGTCACAATGTCTGACGCTAGCTTGCCGGTGAGCTTGCCGTCCACGACCTCCAGGCGGTTAGCGAGGCAAAAGTCGATGCCCGCGGCGGCCACGATCTTGTCGGCGACCTCGTGAAAGCCGCCGCTTACCACGCCGACCTTCCAGCCCTTGCTGTGCGCCGAGCGCACAAGCTCCAGCGCGCCGGGGGTAAACGTCACGCGCTCAAAGGTGCGCTCGAATACGCTCTCGTCCAGGCCGGCAAGCAGCCCCACGCGCTCCTCGAGCGCTTGCTTAAAGTCTAGCTCGCCGCGCATGGCGCGCTCGGTGATCTGTGCCACCTGCTCGCCCACGCCGGCCTCTTCGCCCAACAGGTCGATGACCTCCTGGTTGATGAGCGTGGAGTCGATATCCATAACGATGAGGCGTGCAGTCATGGCGAGCCTTTCCGAGTGCGGTTGTATTGGGGCACATTGTCGCACGCCGCGCGCCTGGGCGACGGCCAGGCTGCGTCAAATGTTTCGTCTCCGTCAAGTCTTTGGGCAAGAGCTACTTTTTCGCGGCACATCGACGCGGGTGCGATAAGATAGAACGCCATGTCCGGCTGCGCGGTTTACGCAGGCTGGGCAAATCTGTACGACGCCGCCCGGAACGACACGGGGCGGCACAGATCCATAAAGGAGGATCACTGGTATGAGCCAGACCCGTCCCATCGATGAGCATTCTATGCACACCCGTACCTGCGGCGAGCTTCGCTTCGAGAACGTGGGCGAAGAGGTCACCCTCACCGGTTGGGTGAGCCGTCGCCGCGACCACGGCGGCCTTATCTTCTGCGACCTTCGCGACCGCGAGGGCATCACGCAGCTCACCTTCGACCCCGAGCACTCCGACGGCGACGCCTTTAAGATCGCCGAGACCATGCGTCCCGAGTGGCCCATCAAGATTCACGGCGTCGTGCGCGCCCGTGGCGAGGAGACCACCAACACCAAGCTCGCGACCGGCGAGATCGAGGTCCTGACCGACCACGCCGAGGTGCTCAACACGTCCGTCACCCCGCCGTTCCAGATCGAGGACGGCATCGAGACCAGCGAGGACACTCGCCTGCGCTATCGCTATCTGGACCTCCGCCGTCCCGAGATGATGGCCAACCTCAAGCTGCGCTCCGACTTCACCTTTGCCATTCGCGAGGCGCTGCACAACCGTGAGTTCATGGAAGTCGAGACGCCCTCCCTGTTTAAGTCCACGCCCGAGGGCGCCCGCGACTTCATCGTTCCCAGCCGTATTCAGCCGGGTAACTTCTACGCCCTGCCGCAGTCCCCGCAGCTCCTGAAGCAGCTGCTCATGGTCGGTGGCGTCGAGCGCTACTACCAGGTTGCCAAGTGCTTCCGCGACGAGGACCTGCGTGCCGACCGTCAGCCCGAGTTCACCCAGGTCGATATCGAGATGTCCTTCGTGGACCAGAACGACGTCATGAGCGCGCTCGAAGAGGTTCTTGCCGATGCCTTCGGTCGCATGGGTGTCGAGATGCCCACGCCGCTGCGTCGCATGAACTACTGGGAGGCCATGGACACCTATGGCTCCGACAAGCCCGATACCCGCTACGGCATGCACCTGGTCGACCTGACCGACATCTTTGCCAACTCCAAGTTCAAGGTCTTCGCGACCGCTGCGAACGAGGAGGGCTCTGTCGTCAAGGCCATCAACGCCAAGGGCGCCGGTGCCTGGGCACGTGCCAAGATCGATAAGCTCGCCGGCGTGGCCTCCACGTTTGGCGCCAAGGGCCTGGCCTGGATCGCCTTCCGCGAGGACGGCTCCATCAACAGCCCCATCGTCAAGTTCTTCTCGGACGAGGAGATGGCGGCTCTGCGTGAGCGCATGGACGTCGAGCCCGGCGACCTTGTGATGTTCGCCGCCGGTCCGCGCCTGCTCTCTGACGAGATCCTGGGCGGCATGCGCTCCCACATGGCCAACGCGCTCGAGGTCAAGCGCGAGGGTCACGATTTCCTGTGGGTCGTCAACTTCCCGCTGTTCCACTGGGATGAGGACCGCAAGGCTTACGCTGCCGAGCACCAGCCGTTCACCCTGCCGACCGAGACCGACATCGCCAAGATCGAGGCCGATCCGCTGGCAGCCGGTTCGTGCACCTACGACTTTGTCATGGACGGCTTTGAGGCCGGCGGCGGCGGTATGCGTATTCACAACGCCGAGATGCAGATGTCCATGCTCAAGCTCCTGGGCTTTACCGAGGAGCGCGCCGAGTCGCAGTTCGGCTTCCTCATGGAGGCCCTCAAGTTTGGTGCGCCCCCGATGGGCGGTTTCGCTCTGGGCCTGGACCGCGTGTGCATGCTGCTCACCGGTTCCGACTCCATCCGCGACGTCATGGCGTTCCCCAAGACGGCCAGCGGCTCCGACCTCATGTCGGGCGCCCCGAGTGCCGTTAGCGGCGCCCAGCTCAAGGACGTCAGCCTGCGCCTGATGTAGGCGAGCGGCTACATATTGCCCGCAACGAGGGAAGGACGTGCGCCTTCCCTCGTTTTTTTATACACCGAGATTGTGAGGGCATGGGATGACCGGGCGTCGCGGAAAGTGCATCCCGAAAACTGCATCCAGAACGGGTCGCGCTTTCCCAAAGGGGGTCCTCTGGGAAAGCGCGACCCAGAATTCGGCAAAATAATGGGGCACAGTTTCCGGTTGAGCTGTCTAACGGAAACTGTGCCCCAGAATGAGCGCTCAAAACGGGATAGGCTTTCCGCAACAACTGTCTGGCGGAAAGCCCGGCCCAGTTTCCTACAGTGAGTCTCTCTGGATCAGCTGCATGTGCATCACGGAGGTGGTGGGCTCGGCACCCTTGATCATGTCGAGCGCAATGTTGGCGGCCATGTGGCCTTCTTCTCGCAGGGGCTGGCGGACGGTCGTGAGCGCGGGGACGCAGCGCGTCGCAATCTCGTGATCGTCGAAGCCGACGACAGAAACGTCCGCAGGAACGGATAGGCCTGCCTCGTTGAGTGCGGTGATGACGCCAGCCGCGATACGGTCCGATCCGCAGAGCACGCCATCGAAAGCAATCTCGCGCGCGAGGATCTGGTGCATGGCCTGATAGCCGTCTCCGTTGTTCCAGCCGGTATAGATAACGTTTGCGTCTGGGAGGTCTTCGCCCAAGACGGCACGGTAGCCGCGCAGGCGGTCGACAACAGCGGGGTTGTCTTGCGGTCCCAACACGGCGACGATATCTTTGCGCCCGCGTTCCTTCATGGCGAGTGCCGCAAAGTGTCCGCCCTCTTCGTCGTCAGAGTAGACCGTCGAGAACACATCGCGATAGGGGTGGCCCTCGAGCTGGCCGCACAACACGGTGGGTACGCCCAGCTCGCGCAGCACCTCGAGCAGCTCACTGCCCTTGTAGGGGGAGACGTCGATCACGGCGTCGAACGAGCGGCGCTCAAAGTGCTCGCGTGCGCGGTTGCGCTCATGCGTAGAAGACGCCTGTAAGATAACGGGCAGATAGGACGACTCCGACAGTTCCTCGGTAATGCCGCTCAAAAACTCGCTATAGGTGGGGTCGCTGAAGAGTTCACTCAGGGGCTCGGTCACGAGCACGGCGATGATTTCCGTGCGCCCGACAGCGAGCGCTCGGCCACGAGCGTTGGGGACAAAATTGACTTCCTTGGCCGCCGCGCGGACGCGCCTTTTGGTTTCCTCGCTAATGCGGGGCGAATCGTTGAGAGCGCGCGATGCCGTGGAGCGCGACACGCCGGCAGCTGCGGCAACCTCGGCAAGCGTAGGTGCGGTGCGAACTGGTTGGGTCATGGCGTCTCCTGGAGAATGCGGTCGATGTTGTCGCTGATACGGGCTGGTGCGGATACAGCTTACTATAGCGCGTCTGAACAGCGTTCATGATATCCGGTGACCGGTGTCGTTTTGCAACCAAGCCGCAATCGAATACGTCTCGTATGGGTGAGATATCAGCGGGCGTGGCGGTTGCCTACGAGCTTAAGAACGATGTCTTGAGCTGAGTTTCGATACTCAGGGTGACATAAGTGTCGCGGTTGTACAACCGGTTGCACCGTTAACCCGACCGAATCGACCGTTCAGCGGACAACCGGTTGCACAGTTTTTTGCATCGCCCGTAAGATAAGGACAACCGGTTGCACAAGAATCACTACGATGACGAAGGAGCATCACCATGGACACCATTAACGATTGGGAAAACCAAGCGCTCACCCATAGGAACCGCCTGGCACCCCATGCGTACTTTATGGGTTATGAGACCGCCGATCTCGCTGCAACGTACAGCCGCGAGCTGTCGCGCGGGTTTGTCCAGCTGTCCGGCTCGTGGCAGTTCCGCCTCTTTGAGGGCCCCGCTGCCGTCTCTAACGAGGAGCTTTCCACGTACGAGCCCGAGTGGGATCACGTGGAGGTTCCGCACCTGTGGCAGGTGGACGGCTATGGCAACCTTGCCTACACCGACGAGGGCTTCCCGTTCCCGGTGGATCAGCCGTTCGTTCCCTCTGACGATCCCACGGGCGTGTACCAGCGCATCGTCAACCTTCCCGCCGTTCCTGCCGGCGCTCGCGAGATCATTCGCTTTGACGGCATCGAGAGCTATGGCGAGCTGTACGTCAACGGTCAGTTTATCGGCATGACCAAGGGTTCGCGCCTGTCTGCCGAGTTCGACGTGACCGACGCGCTCGTCGAGGGCGACAACCTGTTTGCGGTCAAGGTCCTGCAGTACAGCGATGGCAGCTATATCGAGGATCAGGACATGTGGTGGGCCTCGGGCATCTTCCGCGATGTGTACCTTATGCAGCGTCCCGCCGCACACCTGGTCGACTTTAGGTTCCGCACGCACCGCGAGGGCGATGCCGCTCTGATCACGCTCGATACGGTTGCCGAGGGAGCTACCCGCGTTGTGTTTACGCTCAGTGATGGCGAGAACGTGGTGGCTACGGGTGAGTGCGTCGACGGCCATGCCGAGTGCAGCGTGACCGATGCCCACTTCTGGAATCCCGAGGATCCCTTCCTCTATGACCTTACGTTTGAGGTCTACGACGGTGACCAGGTCAGCGAGTACGTCCCGCATCGCCAGGGTCTTGCCGAGGTGAAGGTCGAGGGCAATCATATCTACCTCAACGGCACTTACTTTAAGATGCATGGCGTCAACCGCCACGATCACGACGATCACAAGGGCCGCGCCGTGGGCCTCGATCGCATGCGCCGCGACCTGGAGCTCATGAAGCAGCACAACATCAACGCGGTGCGCACGTCCCACTACGCCAACGACCCGCGCTTTTACGAGCTGTGCGACGAGTATGGCATCATGCTGGTCGCCGAGACCGATATGGAGAGCCACGGCTTCGAGAATATCGGCAATATCGCCCTGGTCACCGACGACCCGGCATGGGAGCCGGCCTACGTCGACCGCATTGAGCGCCTGGTGATGCAGGAGCGCAACCACGCCTGCATCATTATGTGGTCGATGGGCAACGAGAGCGGCTATGGCTGCAACATCCGCGCGATGTACGCCAAGGCTCACGAGCTCGACGGTCGTCCGGTCCACTACGAGGAGGACCGCAACGCCGATACCGTCGACGTCATTTCCACGATGTACTCCCGTGTGTCGCAGATGAACGACTTTGGCGAGCATCCGTTCCCCAAGCCGCGCATTAACTGCGAGTACGGTCACTCCATGGGCAATGGCCCCGGAGGCCTGTCCGAGTACCAGGAGGTCTTCGATCGCTGGGATTGCATCCAAGGCCAGTTTATCTGGGAATGGTGCGACCACGGTTTGGCTGCTGTGACCGAGGACGGCGTTGCCTACGATATGTATGGTGGCGACAACGGCGATTACCCCAACAACAGCAACTTCTGCATCGATGGCATGGTGTTCCCTTGGCAGCAGCCGAGCCCGGGCCTCACTGAGTATGGCCAGGTCATCTGCCCGGTTCGCATGGCCTACGATGCCGAGGCGGGCGAGCTGACTGTCACCAACAAGCGTTGGTTTACCACCCTTGAGGATGTCTGCCTGTCGGCGGAGACCCTGGTGGACGGCGACGTAGTGCGCCGCAAGACGCTCGTGCCCGGTGCGGTTGCCCCCGGTGAGTCCGTCCAGCTTCCGCTGGTGATTCGCGAGGCCGCAGTGGGCGAGACCCTGCTGACTGTGCACGCCTACACCATGGCGGCTCACGCCTGGTGCGAGCCGATGTTCCAACTGGGTGCAAGCCAGTTTGCCATCGCAAACCATCCGGCGCCGGCAATTGCCGCCCCCACTCGTCCTGAGCTTACGGTCGAGGAGACCGAGCAGGAGATTCGTATTCGCTCCCTCAACGGCGAGCTGACCTTCAGCAAGGTCAACGGTACCGTGAGCGAGTGGAAGGCATCCGGTCGCGACGTCATGACCTCCGGTCCCCAGGTTGGTTTTTGGCATCCGCTCGTCGATAACCACGCCCAGGAGTACGACTCCCTGTGGAAGGATAACTTCATCGATGTGATGCAGACGTCTACCCGCAATGTTTCTTGGAAGCAGGACGACAATGCGGTCGTCGTTACCGTGAGCCAGCGTATCGCTCCTCCCGTCCGCGCGTTCGGCATGCGCGTCGAGCTCGTCTATACCGTGCTTCCGAGTGGCCGCGTCGACCTCAAGGTTTCCGGCGAGCCCTACGGCGACTATTCGGACATTATCCCGCGCATCGGCATCTCCTTCGAGGTTCCCGGTTGTGATCGTGCCGTCGAGTGGTATGGCCACGGCCCGGGCGAGAACTATCCGGACTCGCTGCGCGCCAACCCGGTCGGTCATTACCGCACTACGGTCGACGACATGTTCACGCCCTACGTTATGCCCCAGGACTGCGCCAACCGCGAGGGTACCCGCTGGGTCGCCCTGCGCTCCAGCCACGGTGACGGTCTGGTCGTGACGCGTCCGAGCGACGCCGCTTCCAATCCGTTCTCGTTCTCCGCATGGCCCTATAGCTGCGAGGCTATCGATAATGCCAAGCATGTCTACGATCTTGTCCCGGACGACACGGTTACGGTCAACATCAACGACCAGCTGCTCGGCCTTGGCTCGAACTCTTGGGGTTCCGAGGTGCTCGATTCCTATCGCACCCGTTTTGAGAGCTTCAGCTTTGAGGTGTCCCTGCGACCGCTGACGTCTGCCGATCTGGCTCAGGCGCTGGCACCCATTAAGGAGGCATAAGTCATGCATATCTTTAACTCGCGTGCCGATTTCGACGCCCAGATGAAGTCCGTCAAGAAGTGGATGCGTACCGGTCAGGCACTCGACGGCGTTTCTGAACTGCAGCACGATGTGGCGTACTCTATCGGCGACTCGCTGGTGTATTGGTGGGTGAACGCCCACGAGGCGGCTACTGCCGATCTGGTCGGTCACCGTCGCTACCATGCCGTGCTCGCCCCGCTCGACGGCAATCTGACCGTTGAGGTGGCTTCCAAGGCCGATCTTACCTGTACGCGCGCCTACAGCGATATCGATGATCGCGAGCGCTTTGAGGGTACGGGGGAGACCGTGACGATTCCCACCGGCGGCGTTGCCGTCGTCGAAATTGACGAGGCCTACCGTGTCGTGGCCGATGCCGCGGATCCCCGCGTCGTGGTACTGCACGTGACAGTCGAAGGTTATTCCTTCCCCAACAAGTAGTATTCGTCCGCCTGGACGTTTGCTTCGCGCCGTTAAGGGGGATGGCTTTGTTGACTCCCTTTTCCCCATTCCCCTTAGCAGGTGCGCCGTCCGTGTTTGCACTTGCAGCTCGGACGGTTTTAGATGACATTTAACAGATGATTGGGAGGGCTTATGAGCTCTGAAAAACGAGGAACGATTGGTTCGTTCGCTCTGCTGGGCATGACGGTCGCCGCCGTGTTCGGTATCAAGAACATCATCAACAACAACGCGGCCATCGGCTTGGCAGCTGCGCCGTCGTTCTTCTTCGCCACGCTTTTGTACTTTGTCCCCTATACCCTGGTTACCGCCGAGTTCGTCGGCCTCAACAAGGACTCCGAGTCTGGCGTGTACGCATGGGTTAAGACCTCGATGGGTGGTCGCTGGGCGTTCCTGACGGCATTTAGCTACTGGTTCGTTAACCTGTTCTTCTTTGCGTCCGTCCTGCCCAACGTCATCATCTACGCGAGCTACGTGTTCTTTGGTGCCAACGCCGAGCTTTCGCAGCTGTGGATCACCATTATCGAGATCGTCGTCTTTGCTATCGCCACATGGGTTTCGACCAAGGGCGCTAAGTGGATCGGCTCCATTTCCTCCTTCGGTTCGACCGCGGCTCTCGGCCTGACCGCCGTGTTCATCCTGCTGTCCCTGGCTGCTGCCTTTGGCGGCGTTGAGTTCGCTACGGCTCCTACTCCCGCTAACATGGCTCCCGACATGAGCAACTTCGCAACTGCGTGGGGCTTCTTCGGTACGCTTGCCTGGATCATCCAGGGCGTTGGCGGCGCTGAGTCTGTCGGCGTGTTCCTTAACGACCTTAAGGGTGGCGTCAAGGCCTTCGTGCGCACCGTCGTTATCGCCGGCCTGACAATCGGCCTTCTGTATGCAGGCGCTTCACTGCTGGTTAACCTGTTCATCCCCGAGGGCGGCGTTGCCATCTCCACCGGTATCTTCGACGTATTCGGTGCTGTCTTTGCCCACTTTGGCATTCCCATGGAAGTGTCTACGCGCGCCATCGGCTTGATCCTTCTCGCCGCCACGCTGGGCTCCCTCATGATGTGGACCTCCGCTCCCATCAAGGTCTTCTTCACCGAGATCCCCAAGGGCGTCTTTGGTAGCAAGATCGTCGAGCTCAACGAGCACGGCATTCCTGCCCGCGCCGCTTGGCTGCAGTTCGCCATCGTCGTCCCCATCCTGATCATCCCGGCCCTGGGCTCCGGTAACCTCGACGACCTGCTCATGATTGTCACCAACATGACGGCTGCCACCGCTCTGCTCCCGCCGCTGCTGATCCTGCTTGCCTACTTTATGCTGCGCAAGAACTTCGACGCTGCTCCCCGTGGCTTCCGCATGGGCTCGCGCAGCTTTGGCCTGGTCGTTGCCGCCTTCCTGCTCGTGGTCTTCTGCTTCGTGCTTATCTGCGGCACCATTCCGCTTGATCAGCCTCTGTGGCTGACGCTGGTCTACAACGTTGGCGGCGTGGTTGTCTTCCTGGGCCTTGCCGTGATGTGGTACAACCGCTACATCAACCGCCTGCGCGAGACCGATCCCGAGGCCGCCGAGAGCGAGCTGCGCCCCTCCGTCCTCGACATGATGGAGTAGCGGCTAGGATTAATCTGCGGCTGTGGAATAAATCGATCCCCTTTCCTAGGGAGGGGCCTTACGAGGCCCCTCCTTTTGTGTTTTGGGGCATGGTTTTGGACCCTGTGGGCAAAAAATGCCAAATATGAGTACTGCTGCAAAAGAGGTGTCATATTTTTCGGCCTATTCTGAGCAAAATGGGCTCAAAATCAATTTATCTAACCCCCTTTGAAGGGCGTTTGACGGCTTTCAACCTCTTCGAATCGCTCAAAGTAGGCAATTTGCTCTCGATTTTGCTGCTACTAAATTGGTGACAGTACTCATATTTGCCACTTTTTGACCACGAGGTGTTCAGAGGGGCTCTCGACAAGCATCTAACGCTACAATATCTACCACGTGGCTGGGTTTTGCCGGCCGAATGTGCGATGTCGTGGGAGGGGACATGGTCGAGTTTACAAAGACGATTAAAGATCCGTTGGGATTGCATGCCCGCCCGGTTGCGCTGCTCTATGACATTATCGCCAAGCATCGTAGCGACGTGTCAGTCAGCATCGGCAATCGCCACACGGATGGCCGCGATGTCATGGGACTCATGGCCCTCTATGGTGAGTGCGGCGAGAGCGTCGTCTTTCGTGTTTCGGGCGTAGACGAGGCTTCCTGCGTTACGTCGATCAGAAATCTCTCGCTCTAAGCATGATAGGGCGTGGCAAAGGATGGCCCTTTGCCGCGCCTTTTTGTTTCATATAGGAAACTTTTCCGAAATCTGAATGGGAACCCTTTCCAAAAAGTTAACCACGTGCTAGTTTACTATAGCGAACATAGACGTGGTTAACTTTTATCGCGTCGATGTTGAGGACGAACTGACGTTAGGAGCAACTCATGTCTTGCGGACCGCAGATGCCGGCCATGCCGCTTTCGATGGTAAAAGCGGGCGAAACCGTGCGCGTGTTCCGTGTAAAGGGCAATGAGGACATGAAGCACCACCTCAAGGACCTCGGCTTTGTCGAGGGCAACGAAATCCACGTGGTGAGCTCGAGTGGCGCCAATATCATCGTCACGGTGCTGGGCGCACGCTTTGGCATCGATTCCAAGGTTGCCATGCACATCATGACCGTCGGTTAGTCAACAGCATTTCATAAAAACCGAAAGGGGGATAAGAGGATGAAGACGTTGGGTGACGTTAAGGTGGGCGAGAGCTCCACCATCGTCAAGCTTCACGGTGAGGGTGCGCTTCGCCGCCACCTTATGGACCTGGGGCTCATCAAGGGCACTTCGTTCAAGGTCGTGAAGGTTGCACCGCTCGGTGATCCGGTCGAGATCAACGTGCGCGGCTACGAGCTTTCCATCCGCAAGGAGGAGGCCGCCGTCGTCGAGGTCCAGTAAGGGCTCACGACGTATATTTCTGCAGATAAAGTTAGGTTTTTCTAACTTAATGCAGCAACTATGAAGCACATTATCCAGCCCGCGCGGAGAAAGCAGCGCGGACGCACAAGGAAGAAGGATTGAATGGCGGATTCTCAGATCCATGTCGCGCTGGCGGGTAACCCCAACTGCGGCAAGACCACGCTTTTCAACCTGATTACCGGCGCCAACGGCTACGTTGGCAACTGGCCCGGCGTCACGGTTGAGAAAAAGGAAGCCAAGCTTCTGAGCGACAAGAACGTTACCATCACGGACCTCCCCGGCATCTACTCGCTTTCCCCCTACAGCCCCGAGGAGCAATGCTCGCGCGATTACCTCATGAGCGGCGAGCCCGATGTGGTCGTCCAGGTTGTCGATGCCACCAACCTCGAGCGCAACCTGTACCTGGCGCTTCAGGTTATCGAGACCGGCCTGCCCGTGGTCGTTGCCCTTAACATGGCCGACTTGGTCGAGAAGAACGGCGACAAGATTGACACGGACAAGCTCTCCAAGAAGCTCGGCTGCCCGGTCATGATGATCTCGGCTCTTAAGAACAAGGGCATCAAGGAGCTCTTCGAGCAGGTTAAGAAGTCCGCTGCTTCCAAGGGCGAGGTGCCGGAGCACAAGTTCGATTCCTCCATCGAGGACGTTCTGACGCATATCGAGAATAACCTTCCGGTGAGCGTTCCCGCCAACAAACGCCGCTATTACGCCGTCAAGCTGTTCGAGCGCGACGCGGACGCCTGCAAGCTCATCAACCTCACCAAGGAGAAGGCCGTTCGCGTGGAGGAGCTGGTCGCCCGGTGCGAGCAGGACTGCGACGACGATGCCGAGTCCATCATCACCGGCGAGCGCTACGGCGTTATTGCCCACATCATCGACGAGTGCCTCACCAAGGCTCCGGCAAAGATGAGCACCTCCGAGAAGATCGACCGCGTGGTTACCAACCGTATTCTGGGCCTGCCGATCTTTGTGGTCATCATGTTCTGCGTGTACTACATCGCCGTTTCCACCTTGGGCGGCACGGTGACCGACTTCACCAACGACCAGCTCTTCGGCACCGACGGCTGGTATGTGCTCGGCCAGGGTCGCGACGCCTACGACGCAGCTGTCGAGGCTGCGGGCGACGACGCCGATTCGGTCGACCCGGCACAGTACGGCCCCTATGTCCCGGGTATCACCACCGTGGTGCACGATGCCCTTGTGGCGGGCGGCACCGAGGACGGTGGCCTGGTCGATTCGCTCGTCTGTGACGGTATCGTCGGCGGCCTGGGCGCCATCTTCGGCTTCGTCCCGCAGATGTTCCTGTTGTTCGTCATGCTGTCCTTCTTGGAGGACTGCGGCTACATGGCCCGCGTCGCCTTCATCATGGACCGCGTGTTCCGCCGCTTTGGCCTGTCCGGTAAGTCCTTTATCCCCATGCTCGTGTCCTCGGGCTGCGGCGTCCCCGGCGTCATGGCCACCAAGACCATCGAGAACGAGAAGGACCGTCGCATGACGGTCATGACCACCACGTTCATTCCCTGTGGCGCTAAGCTGCCGATCATCGCCCTGCTCATGGGTTCCATCATCGGCGATTCTTCCACCACCGCCGCGTGGATCAGCCCGCTCTTCTACTTCCTGGGCGTTTTCGCCGTCATCGGCTCGGGTCTGATGCTCAAGAAGACCAAGCTCTTCGCCGGTCGCCCGACCCCGTTTGTCATGGAGCTTCCTGCCTACCACTTCCCGGCGATCCGCTCTTGGGCGCTGCACGTGTGGGAGCGCTGCTGGGCCTTTATCAAGAAGGCCGGCACGGTCATCTTCGCATCCACCGTCGTGGTTTGGTTCCTCTCCAACTTTGGTAGCTACAACGGCGCGTTTGGCTTCCTGCCTGCGATGGACGGCATCCCCGAGGAGTTTATGGACTACTCCGTGCTTGCCATGCTGGGCAACCTGGTCGCTTGGATCTTCGCCCCGCTCGGCTTTAGCACCTGGCAGGCCACCGCGCTGACTGTCTCTGGCCTCGTCGCCAAGGAGAACGTCGTCGCCACCGCCGGCTCGCTGCTGTCCGTCGCCGACGCGGGCGAGACCGACCCGAGCCTGTGGACCGCGTTTGCCGGCATGTTCCCCACCATGGGCGCTTGCGTTGCCTTCGGCGCCTTCAACCTGCTGTGCGCTCCGTGCTTTGCCGCCATTGGCACCATCCGCAACCAGATGGATTCCGGCAAGTGGACTGCGATCGCCATCGGTTACGAGTGCGCCTTCGCTTGGGTGATCGGCCTGTTCATCAACCAGTTCTACAACCTGCTTGTCCTTGGGCAGTTTGGTATCTGGACGGTTGTGGCGATTGTGCTGCTGGTCGCGATGCTCTTCCAGATCTTCCGTCCCATGCCTAAGCATGCGTGGACGGACGAGGACGAGACCAACACCGCTTCCGCTGCAGTTTCCGCTTAAGTCCGAATAAGGATTAACCCCTTTCCACGAGCCCGGGTGTCCCAGCGACACTCGGGCTTTTTGGTGGGGGAGATGTGGCGTTTCCGCAGATAAAACCGACCAAAATTAACCTGTCCCTTTTTGGTAGGTGGAGAATGGGGTAAAGTAAGTGATGGTTAACTAGAGGAGGCTTGCTATGGCACCTATCGATATTGTTGTATTGGCTGTTATCGGCGTTGCGTTTGTCGCGGTATGCGTGCGCATCTACCGCAAGGGCACCTGCGCCGACTGCGCTCAGGGTGGCGTTTGCACGGGGCATTGCTCCAACAAAAAGACCTGTGCCGCACTTAAGGGCGTAGACAAAATCGCCGAAGACTTGGGCCGCGGTATTCATTAGCCGACCGGCGTTTGGGTATGTTTGACTGCGGATGCGGCAGTTGCTGATACGATAAGTACGTTAGCAACTGCCGCCCAGCGGCTCAAACGAAAGGAACCCTGTATGGAGTCCTCCGCCTATCCGATGCTCTTTAGCCCGATCAAGGTCGGTACGACCGAGGTTAAGAACCGCGTCTTTATGCCGCCGGTATCTACCAACCTGGCCGATCATGGCTATGTGACCGACGACTTGGTCGATCATTACCGTGCCCGTGCCAAGGGCGGCGTGGGCCTCATCATCACCGAGGTCGTGACGGTCGAGCCCACCTATACCTATCTGCCGGGCGACATGTGCTGCTACGACGACACGTTCATCCCCGGCTGGGAAAAGCTCGCCGCGGCCGTCCACGAGTATGGCTGCAAGATCATGCCGCAGCTCTTCCACCCCGCCTACATGGCCTTTAACATTCCGGGCACGCCGCGCCTGATCGCTCCGTCCTTCGTGGGACCGTCCTATGCCCGCGAGGCACCGCGCCCCATCACGGTCGACGAGATTCACGAGCTCACGCATCAGTTTGGCGACGCTGCCGTGCGTATGCAGAAGGCTGGCGTCGATGGCGTCGAGGTCCATGCGGCGCACGCCCACGGTATGCTCGGCGGCTTTTTGACTCCGCTCTACAACAAGCGCACCGACGAGTACGGCGGCTCGCTCGACGCCCGCATGCGCTTCTTGCTCGAGGTCATCGCCGAGATTCGCGAGCGCTGCGGCAAGGACTTTATCATCGACGTCCGCATCTCGGGCGATGAGTACACCGATGGCGGCCTGACCCTCAACGACATGATCTACGTCTCGCGTCGTCTGGAGAAGGCCGGCGTCGACATGATTCACGTGTCGGGCGGTACCACCATCAAGCGCGGCTCCGCGATTCCCGCCGCTGGTACCCAGCAGGCCTCGCATGCCGCCTGCTCGCGCGAGATCAAAAAGCACGTCAACATTCCCGTCGCCACTGTCGGACGTATTAACGAGGCCTGGATCGCCGAGGAGCTGATCGAGGACGGCGCTGCCGACATCTGCATGATGGGCCGCGCCAATCTGTGCGATGCCGAGTTCTGCAACAAGGCCGCTGCCGGCAACGCCGACGACATCCGTCCCTGCATTGGCTGCCTGCGCTGCTTGAACGGCATCATGTTTGGCAAGCGCATCTCCTGCACCGTCAACCCGGACGTGGAGCGCGACGAGGCCGGCTACGAGCCTGCCGCCGAGGCTAAGAACGTGCTCGTTGTGGGCGCCGGTCCCGCGGGCATGGAGGCGGCGTTCATTGCCGCCAAGCGCGGTCACAACGTGGTGCTCGTGGATAAGCAGGACGAGCCGGGCGGCGAGATGCGTATCGCAGCCGTTCCGCCGGCAAAGCAGGAACTCACCCGCGTGATCAAGTATCAGTATCGTCGCCTGGCCGAGGCCGGCGTGAAGTGCGTATTTGGCACCGAGCTTACTGCCGAGGACATTCAGCGTGACTACGCCGGCTACGAGGTCGTCCTAGCTTATGGCGCCGAGCCCATCGCTCCGGCCTTCATGCAGGGCTTTAAGCAGGTTATGACGGCTGACGACCTGCTGGGTGGCAAGGCTTTCCCGGGCAAGAAGATCGTTATCGTGGGCGGCGGCACCGTTGGCTGCGAGACGGCCGATTACTTGGCCCCGTTGGTCAATGACCTCTCGCCGGCCAATCGCGATGTCACCGTTATCGAGATGACCAAGACGCTCGCCGCCAACGAGGGCGGCGCCGGTCGCGCGGTGCTCATCACGCGCATGCTCTCCAAGGGCGTTCACGTGCTGACCGAGGCCAAGGTGACCGAGATCACCGAGGACACCATCAGTTACGAGAAGGACGGCGAGGTCCGCACCATCACCGGTGCCGATACGCTGGTGCTTGCCATGGGCTATCGTCCCAATACCAAGCTGGCCGACGACCTTGCCGCTGCCGGCGTTGCCACCCACGTGCTGGGCGATGCCAACAAATGCGGCAATATCCGCGACGCCATCGGCGATGGCTATAAGGTTGCCTGCGAGCTCTAGTCACTCCCTTGGTGCATGGGAGTCAGGTTAGTTTGCACCAAGTTGATGCATGTAAACCTGATTCCATTGCGCCAGTCGATAGCAAAACACGGCGGCCGTCCCGTTTTGGGACGGCCGCCGCTTGCGTTTTATCAAAGAAAGATCATTGTCGAGCCTTAAATGCCTTTTGTCTGTGCGACTTCCGCAATCATGTTGCGGTTGTACACCAGATGCAAATACATCGCGTCGTGCGCTACGGTGGGGTTGCGCGCGGCGATGGCGTCGGCCACGCCACGGTGAGTGCGGATGGTCTCCTCGACGAGGTTGCCGCCATCCCAGGGCGGCTTCATGGAGTAGCGCCCGTACGCATCGAATTGCTCCTCTCATAGATGTGCGGCACAAAGAGCCCCGAGTTCATGCGAGCTCGGGGCTCGTTTCGTTTGGATTGCAGACGTATTGACAGGCGAAAACAGTCTGCGTCCGATATTGAGCCATACGAAAGCGAAATTATGCGTCTTAATTCCGTACGCAAATTAAGACGAAAACCGTTTACGTCTTGGATAAATCAGTACGCAAACGGTTTTCGTCTTATAATACGGTCATGAATAGTACGAAACGAAGAGGTTGTGCATATGGTTGTTAGAGAGAGCCCTACAGTCGAATACAAGGAAAGCGTTACGCCGACGTTTCTTAAAACGGTGAGTGCCTATGCAAACTACGGGACGGGCAAGATTGAGTTTGGCGTTGATGACGAGGGCGTGGCTGTCGGCCTTGCGGATCCGGTCGCAGAGTGTCTTCGCATCGAGAACATGATTAATGACAGCTTGGACCCCGCTCCCCGTTACACGCTCGAGCCCGATGAGAAACACGGGACCGTAATCCTTACGGTTTATGAGGGCCAGGACAAACCCTATCGAAGCAAGGGAAAGGCCTACAGGCGAAACGATTCGGCAACAGTGGAGGTCGACCGGTTTGAGTATGGCAGGCTGACGCTCGAAGGCAGCAACGTAACGTTCGACGCGCTCACGTCGGCTCGCCAGGACTTGAGTTTTCACACGCTCGAGAATAAGTGTGTTGAACATCTCGGCATTTCTGAACTAACGTCGGATATTATGCGCACGCTTCGCTTGCTCGGCAAGGACGGCTATACCAACGCTGCGGCGATTTTGGCGGATAAGAATGATTTTCCGGGCATCGATTGCGTCCGTTTTGGTGATACCGAGGATGTGATCTTGGATCGCGAAGCGGCGACAAATGTATCCGCAATTGAGCAGGTGGACAGGGCGGTAGCTATGTTTGCACGCTACTACCGTTATGAGCGTATCGAAGGGATGGAGCGCGTCCAAACCGATCGAATTCCTCTCGAGGCGTTTCGCGAAGCTGTCGCAAATGCTTTGGTGCATCGGACGTGGGACGTTCGAGCGAACGTTCAAATTGCCCTGTATGATGATCGCGTCGTTGTGACCTCTCCTGGATCGCTGCCCGCCGGTTTGACGACGGAACAATACCTGTATGGGCAGATATCCGTGCTCAGAAACCCCATCGTTGCAGAGGCCTTCTTAAAGCTGGATTACATCGAGAAATTTGGTACGGGAATCGCGCGCATTAGACGTGCCTATCGCGATTCGATCAATCAACCAATTTTTGATGTTCGCGGCGGCATGGTGGCCGTCACATTGCCCGTTACCGATGCCCTTGAAGGGTCCGAGGAAGAGGTCCAGGTTCTCAAAGCCTTGTCGGGCGGTCGAATTATGTCGCGAAGCGAGATTGAAAAACAGACGGGGCTGAGCCGCATGCGGACGTTGGCGGCACTCGAATCTCTGCTTGAACGGAATGCAATCGTAAGGCAGGGAACCGGGCGGGCCACGAAATACGAGCGCTCATAGTCAAAAAGAGCCATGGTACAAGACGGACCCCAAGTCAGCGTTGGCTTGGGGTCCGTTATATCCCGGATGGTAACGGGCCGATTATTGTCAAGTTATAGCAAAGTATAGCGACGTACAGCAAAGTATAGTGAGATATAGCAAGCCGTATAGCGCGCCTTGATTATCAACCGTCCGTATTTCACAGCAACTTATAACAGGCTCGAGGTACCAATTTGGGGTGCAGTAGTGCTGCGCCGCGAAAAGGGCCTATCTACTACGTTTAAGCCGCAGGGGTCAACCATAGTCGGCTTTTTCGAAAATCGACAAGCTGTCTACCTGCACTGATAATTGTTCTCGGGGGAAGCGGGCACTGCGGGGCGCGGCAACGG
>UQIE01000017.1 GCA_900541065.1 uncultured Collinsella sp.
CCGTTGCCGCGCCCCGCAGTGCCCGCTTCCCCCGAGAACAATTATCAGTGCAGGTAGAAAGCTTGCCGATTTTCGAAAAAGCCGGCTATGGTTGACCCCTGCGGCCTAAACGTAGTAGATGGGCCCTTTCTGTGGTGCGGCACCAAGCCGGTCATTTTGGGATGGGACTATTTTGACTACTCATTGGCTGCTCTGGCAATCGGGCTGCAAAAGTAGTCAAAAAAGCTCCGTCCCAAATTAGCTACCTTGCTCTGGCGGGCGGGAGCAGGTAAGATATACCGAGCGCCTAGCGCGTTCGATGGGTTCGGATGACGACATGTTCCGAATCTGGTCAGGTCCGGAAGGAAGCAGCCATAAGGAGCCTCTGTCGGGCATCCGAATCCATCGAGCGCACGGGCGCTATTTTGGTGCCGCGACATGGCCCGGCCGGCGGCGAGGTGTTTGGTGTCTCGCTGGTCCTCGGCTTCGCCTGCGGGATCGCTCGACTACCAAACACCTCGCCGCCGGCCGGGCCCCGTCGTCCAAAAATCACCCGTAAAGGCGCGTTTATCTAATTTAATCTATCCCTTAAGGAATGCTGCTCGTTGGCGTTGTCTGGGCATTGATGGCTACGTGCTTCAAGAGGCGGCGGTGCTGTTGTTTGAATTTTTGCAGTTAAAGAGGTCCGTTTCCCTAGGTGGGGAAACGGACCTCTTTTTGTCTCTGGGCTTGTGGATTGGCGAAGACAATAACCGCTGGCAGCTATTTTGAGTTCTTGATGCGGCGTGTGGCTGTGGCGGTTATTCCGAGTCCCATGGCGGCGATTCCTGCGAGTGCTATTGCGCTCGGCGCTGCATCGCCCGTGTTCGCGAGCTTGCCGGCGGTCGTATCTGCTTGCTTGCCGCTGCTCGAGTTCGCCTGCTTGGTGGAGCTTGGTAGGGTGTCTTTGCCGGTCGAGGGTGAGCTGGCGGGCTGTGTCGTCTCGGCCGGTTGCGTCGAGCCGGAGGGAGGCGTTGTCTCGGTCGGTTTCGTTATCTCGGGCGAGGTGGCCTTGTCTGCCGCGGCCTTTGCCTCTTCGTATGCCTTGCAGGCGTCGTCATAGGCCGCTTGCGCCTTTTCCAAATCGCCGAGGAGCGCATTTCGCTTGGCTATGTCCTCGTCGATGTGGGCTTTAGCTTCCTTTGCCTCACTTTCGAAATACTGAACCTGTTTTTCCTGGCTTTCGAGCCGGCGTTGATAGCGGTGAAGATCATCTTCACAAGATTCTTCTCGCCTTTCTGCCGTCATGATCTCCATGCGCAACTGCTTAATATGCTCCTTAATAGCTGTGCTGGGCTCCTCGCCGCCGAGTGCTTCAAGTGCCTTATCTAATTCTGCCTGAAGGCCGCTTGTCCGGTTGTGGGCCTCATCGTATTTGGCTTGGGCTGCATCGACGTTCGCTTGCATGGCGGGAAGGGGTTCCCTCCGTTTGGCGGCTTCCGCCACCACCATGTCGTAGAGTTCTTGAAATGCGGCAATGTCATCATCGATTTCCGCAATTTTCTCGGGACTTGCGGCGTCTTTTGCGGCCTCGAGGTTTTTGAGCGCTTCCTGCATGGCTGCATACGCTTTTTCTTTTGCGGCGGCCGCGTCTTCCGTCTGCAAGGCAACTGCACCGGTGGGGGCGCTGGTTTCTGCCGCGATCGCCGTTACGGGGGCGATTCCCGCGACAAGTGCCGCGGAAAGGGCGATGCCCACAGTTGCTCGTCTTGCTCTTCTTGCGAGAATGTCGTTCATCTCGGCACCTCATTTCAAGGGTCGGCGACTAACTTGGTAGCACTAATGTAAGTATATCAGGCTAGTTGACCCGACACTGGCTGGGTGTGCGCGTATACCCCCCTGAAAACTGAATCCCGTTAGAAATGACGAGTTGCTTACGCTTCTTTTGGGGTGGCGGTACTATCATGGTTCGAATTGAATGTGGATGATGATAGGGAGCGCCTATACATGATTGAGCTGCTCAGGCGTTTTGGTGGTAAGTTTCGCCGATATATGGTGATCGGCCCTGCGTGCAAGCTAATCGAAGTGATCTTTGACCTGCTGACGCCGCTGGTGATTGCCCAGATGATCGATAAGGGCATTGGGGCGCACGACGTGAACGCCGTTATCCACTACGGTATGCTGCTTGCCGCCATGGCTGTGATCGGCATCTCGTTTACGCTCGTCTGCCAAAAGATGGCGGCGCTCACCTCGCAGGGCATGGGTACCGATATCCGCGGCGCGCTCTACGAGCACATCAACAAGCTGAGCTATGCCGAGCTCGACCGCTTTGGCACGCCGTCGCTCATCACGCGTATCACCAATGACGTCAACCAGGTGCAGCTCGCTGTGGCGCTGGGCGTGCGCATGCTCATCCGCTGGCCCTTCCTGGCGGTTGGCTCCATGGTCGCGGCCCTTGCCATCGACCTTAAGCTCGGCATTATCTTTTTGATTTGCACGCCCGCCATCGGCCTGGTGTTTTGGTTTGTCATGGCGCGCTGTATTCCGTACTACAAGCAGCTGCAGGGAAAGCTCGACCGCATCGCGCTAATCTGCCGCGAAGGCCTTTCGGGCGCTCGCGTGGTTCGCGCCTTCGTGCGCGAGAACCACGAGCGCGAGCGTTTTGCCCAAGCTGCCGATGATCAGGCCAATACTGCCATCGCGGTGGGCAAGCTCTCGTCGATTCTCAACCCCGTCACGTTTTTGGTGATGAACCTGGGCGTGTGCGCCATCCTGTGGGTGGGCGGCATCCAGGTCAACGTGGGCGAGCTCACGCAGGGCCAGGTCATGGCGTTCGTCAACTACATGACGCAGACCCTCACCTCCATCGTCTACGTGGCCAACCTGGTCGTTGTTTTTACCAAGGCGAGCGCCAGCGCGTCGCGTATCAACGAGGTGCTCAATTGCGTGCCGAGCATCGCTGACGAGGGCAACGAGCCGGTCGCGCTGCCCCAGCCGAGCGAACTGGCGGGTGGCGCTGCTCCAGTCCCTGCGCTGAGCTTTGACCATGCGAGCTTTTCGTTTGGCGCGGGCGCGGCAAATGCCGTGAGCGATGTGACCCTGGAACTGCCGGTGGGCAAAACGCTCGGTATTATCGGCGGCACGGGCAGCGGCAAGTCCACGCTCGTCTCGCTTATCTCGCGCCTGTACGACGCGAGCATCGGCAGCGTGAGCGTAATGGGTGCCGACGTGCGCGCCTGGCCGCTCGATCAGCTGCGCCGTGTGGTCGCGACTGTTCCGCAGCGCGCGTCGCTCGTGAGCGGCACGATTCGCAGCAACCTAACCTGGCGCGACGATGCGGCAACCGACGATGAGCTTTGGGCGGCGCTCGATATGGCGCAGGCGAGCGAGTTCGTGCGCAAAAAACCTCAGGGTCTGGACGCGCCGGTCGAGGCGGGTGGCAAGAACTTTAGCGGTGGCCAGCGCCAGCGCCTGACCATCGCACGTGCTCTGGTGGGCTCTCCGCAGGTCCTAATCATGGATGACTCTGCCTCGGCGCTCGACTTTAAGACCGATGCGGCGCTTCGTCATGCCATTCGCGAGCGCAGCGTGCGCGGTGCCGCCGAGGGCGGTCTGCCGCTGACTACGGTCATTGTGAGCCAGCGCGTCTCGACCGTGCGCGACGCCGACATGATCTGCGTGCTCAATCACGGCTCGGTCGCGGGCCTGGGCACGCACGATGAGCTGTACGCGGCCTGTCAGCTCTATCGCGAGATTTGCCAGTCGCAGCTGCGCCGCGAGGAGCTCGAGGGCCAGCAGGGGAGTACGACGCCCGCGTCCACCCCGATCGCCTCCGCATCCGTCTGCGCAAAGGAGGGCTGCTAAATGAATCCGTACACTTCCTCCGGTTCGGTCGCCACGATGACGGCCAACGTGTCCGGTAACGATAGCCTCAACGACCTGGGCGACGGTCCGCGCCAGCCCGGCGACCCCGAGCGCTATCCCGTGGGTGCGGTGACTCGCCGTCTGATGGGCTACGTTCGTCCGCATCGCATTTCGTTTGTTGCGTCGTTTGTGAGTGCCGCCATCTCCGTGATTCTGCAGCTCTACACGCCTATCCTTATCGGCGAGGGCATCGACCTGATCGTCGCCGCCGGGCAGGTGGACTTCGACGCGCTGCTGCCGCTCGTTACCAAACTCGCGCTCGTCGTGGTAGGTGCCGCGGCCTTCCGGTGGCTGCAGGGCTACTGCGTCAACCGCCTGTCCTACGAAACGGTGCGCGACATGCGCGTGGAGGCGAGCGATAAGCTCAGCCGCATGCCGCTCAGCTTTATCGACAGCCATGCCCACGGCGACCTCATGAGCCGCGTGGTCAACGACGTCGACCAGGTGGGCGACGGTCTGCTGCAGGGCTTCACGCAGCTCTTCACCGGTGTTATTACCATCGTGGGCACGCTCGCGTTTATGCTTTCCATCAACCTGACCATGACGCTCGTGGTGGTACTCGTCACGCCGCTTTCCATTTTTGCAGCCGGTGCTATCGCCAAGCTCTCCAACAAAAGCTTTACGGCACAGCAGCGTATTCAAGGGCAGCTCGGTGGCCATATCGAGGAGTATGTGGGCGAGCAAAAACTGGTGGATGCGTTTGCCTACGGCCCGAACGCCCAAGCGCGCTTCGACGCCCTCAACGCCGAGCTCTATACGGCAGGTGAACGCGCACAGTTTATGGGCTCGCTTTCCAACCCCGGTACGCGCTTTATCAACAACATCATCTATGCCGTGGTCGCCGTGATTGGCTGCGTGGGCGTGATCACGGGCGTGCCCGCTGCGCTCACGGTGGGCGGCGTGCAGGTTTTCCTGTCCTATGCCAACCAGTACACCAAGCCGTTCAACGAGGTCACCAACGTCATTACGCAGATCCAGACGGCGTATGCCTCGGCGCGCCGCATGTTTGCGCTGCTCGATGCGCGCGAGCAGGAGCCCGATGCGGCGGATGCCGTGGAACTTGCCGCCCCGCAGGGTGAGGTGACCTTTGAGCATGTGGACTTTAGCTACGTGCCCGACCGCAAGCTGCTGCAGGATATCTGCATCGAGGCCAAGCCCGGCATGCGCTTTGCCCTCGTTGGCCCTACGGGCTGCGGCAAGACGACGCTCATCAATTTGCTACTGCGTTTTTACGATATCGATGCCGGTCGCATTGCGGTCGATGGCCGTTCCTCGCGTGACTACACGCGCGCAAGCCTGCGCCGCGCCTTTGGCATGGTGCTGCAGGATACGTGGCTGTTCGAGGGCACGGTGGCGGAAAATATCGCCTATGGTTGTCCCGATGCCACGCGCGAACAGGTTGTCGAGGCGGCCAAGCGCGCGCACGCGCACAAGTTTATCGTGCAGCTGCCAGGCGGCTACGATACAGTGATCGGCGAGGACGGCGGCACGTTTAGCCAGGGTCAAAAACAGCTGCTGTGCATCGCGCGTGTCATGCTCACCGACCCGGCGATTCTGCTGCTGGACGAGGCGACCTCGAGCATCGATACCCGCACCGAGCTGCAGGTTCAGGCGGCATTCGACGAGCTTATGGCTGGCCGTACGAGCTTTGTGGTGGCGCATCGCCTGAGCACGATTCGCAACGCCGACTGCATCCTGGTGATGCGCGACGGCCAGATTATCGAGCGCGGCACGCACGACGAGCTGCTAGCGACAGGCGGCTTCTACGCCGAACTCTACCGCAGCCAATTCGCCCAGTAAGCAAGCCCGTGGGGCAAATTAATCAATCGACAGACGGTGGTTTACATCTGTCACGTTAGTACTAAGATATTCATCTAATAAATTGCATTAGTGGCTTTAGTTTTGGGGGAAACGAGGCAGCGTGACTATGACGTGCTCTTTGGTGGTTAACAGCAAGAGCGGTAATACCAGGATGGTTTCGGGCGCGATCAAGCGCGCTCTGCAGGCTGCGGGTGTTGAGTTTGTCCATGCCGCGGCGTTGAGCGATGATGCGGATGCAGATCAGGTCGCGCTCGAGGCGCAGGGCGCCTGCACGGCCGACACGGTGCTCGTCGGTTTTTGGTGCGACAAGGGCGCGTGCACGCCTTCGGTCGCGGCGTTGCTCTCCGCCTTGCACGGCAAGCGCGTCTTCCTGTTTGGCACCTGCGGTTTTGGCGCCGACCAGAGCTATTACCAGCAGATTATTGATCGCGTGACTTCCAATTTGGCTGGGGATGCCGAGCTTGCGGGCTGGGCGATGTGCCAGGGCAAGATGGGCCCCGCGGTCAAGCAGCGCTACGAGGCCATGCTCGAGCAAGATCCCGACAACGCTCGCTATAAGATGCTGCTCGACAACTGGGTTGCCGCGAAGGACCATCCCACCAAGGAAGACCTGGACAACATGGCCGCAGCCGCCAAGAAGGCCGTTTTGGGCGAGTAGACCGTCGCTCGCGGTGCCGCGCGTTCAATCGTACAAACGTGAAAGCCTCGAGATTCTCGAGGCTTTTTTCTTGACACTTGTGGACGCAACCGTGGCAAGCGTTTGGGGTGACATTTTCCATCACCTCGATGACGAGGCCGTTCTGGACAACACGCTCGCATACGTTCGCTGGATGTATTCAGAGTGGGAAGGGCTTTCCTGATGGATGGGGTTTCGGAAAGTGCGTCCCAGAATTTGCCTTTGGAATGGGATGGAGTTTCCCAACGGGGCCGTAAGCGGAAACTGCATCCCGCTCCGGACGTGAATTCTGGGACACGGTTTCCGGATGCAAAAAGGCCACATGACGTGGCCTTCAACTTATATATGTTCAGCAGATGTCCCCATGACAAGCCGCGCTTCAACACCGAGGCGTCTGCCCGGTCGGCGCGGAATGTAAGGTTCATCGCGAGTTCCGCACGAGCCGGAGAGCACTTAATGTGCTCTCCGTGCGAGCAGGACTGCCCGAGCAGGGAATCTTACATTCCGCGCCGACCGGGCAGACGAACCGGGATACAGGCCCGCTACTTGATCTTGGTCGTGCCCGGTGCCAGGTTGGGGTCGGTCTCGTTGGCCTCGGTCTGGAAGTGCTCGGTGTAGACGTTCTTGCCGTCGCGGAACATCTCGTAATACTGCATCTTGGCGTAATCCTCGCGCGCCTTGGTGGCGGCTGCTGCGGCGGCGTCGTCGCCGGTGACGTTGGAGGAGAGCGCCCAGCGCAGGCTGGCGTCCTCGTAGCCCACCGAGTTGATAGCGGGCAGCGACTCGCGCAGCGTCATGTGCGCCTTCTGGTAGTCGGAAAGCGGGGCGCCGATCAGCTGCATAAGCTGGGTGGACAGGTAGTTGGTGGACAGGTCGTCGACCTCGCTCGTCTGGTTGCAACCGGCAACGTCGTAGTTAGCCCAAATAATGTAGTCGGTCTGCCACAAGCGCTCCTGATGCGTGGCGTCGTCCTCGCCGGTAAACCACTTATCGTTGAACTTGGACGGGAAGAACGGCTGATGGTCGCCCCAGAACACCACGACCACTTTGCGGTCGAGTTTGCTCAGGGCGTTGAGGAAGTAACGCAGCGCCTGGTCGGACTGCTCAATGCACGAGACGTATTCGTCGACATCGGACAGCGTGCCGTCCTCGATAGTCTTGGCGTCCAGGTCGGTCGTGTCGATGTTCAGGTGCATCTGCTTGTCGACCGGCACCAGACCCGTATCGTAGCCCGAGTGGTTCTGCATGGTCACGTCGAAGATAAATTGTGGATCGGCGTTCTGGTCGAGCAACTCAAGAATCTTGTCGTAGGTAGCCTGGTCGGTCACCATGCCGCGCAGGGTGTCGGCTCCCTGGAAATCGTTGATGGACAGGAACTGGTCAAAGCCGAAGTCCTTGTAGACGTTCTCGCGGTTCCAGTTGGTCGCGTGGTTGGGGTGCATGGCCGTGGTGGAATAGCCGAGCGATTTGAACTGCTCTGCCAGGTTCCCGGTCGTCTCCATGTTGTAGATGGTGTAGGGGTACACGCCCGAACCCAGGTTGGCCATGGAGTTGCCGGTCATAAACTCAAACTCGGTATTGGCGGTACCGCCGCCGTAGGCGCTCACATAAAGCTTGCCGCGGCTGAGGCAGTTGGACAGGTTCTTAAAGTACTGCGGGCCCTCGTAGCCGGCGCGCATGTTCTGGTAGATGGACAGGTCCGAGAAGGTCTCGTTCATGATGGCGATGACCGTGGGCTTCTCGCTCTCGAACTGCTCCTTTGCGGCGGTGCGCTCGTCACTCTTGGCGGCGTCGGACTTGTCGTAGGCCTTGGCGTACTTTTTGAGCGTGGTCTTGGCGTCGTCGACGGAGTAATCGGCAGGTTTGGGCGGCTTGATGGACTGTGCCGCACTAATAAAGGCGGGCAGGTAGCCCTCGCGCCAGTAGCTCTCGAGCGGGCGCCAGGTATAGACGGTGATGCCGAGGGTGTTGTAGTAGTCGATGAGCGTGACGTGCGCGGTCACGCCGCCCAGGCACAGCACGGCGACGAGCAGATTGGTGAGCAGCATGCGCTTGGCGTTGGCGGCGCCCTTCTGACGGTGCGGTGCCACCAGGCCGGCGTACTCGCACAGCAGCATAGCGATGGCGGTAAAGCCCATGGACAGCACGCAGAACAGCGAGATGGAGAAGGTGTAGCCGGTGCCGGCGACCGCGGCGGCAGTGGAGATGGCCGAAAGGTCGCCCGGCTGGATGGGCATGGATTTAAACGTGATGACGAAGAACTCGGCAATGCCCAGGACAAAGAGGGCAAAGGCCAGGACCGCGGGAGCTGCACCGTGGCGCTGGAACAGGAAGAACAGGCCGACCATGAGCGTGGTGATGATGGCCCACTCGAGCAGGATGCACAGGGGGTAGACCCAGGTAAAGTCGTGGTTGGACGAGACCTCCATGCCCAGCAGCGCAAAGACGCCGGCGAGCAGCAGGCACAAGACGGCGGCGACGAGCGGGCGGCCCACAAAGGCGCCGCGCAAACGAGCGAGCTTGCCGGTGGGGGCGGGCGCATCGGCCGAGGCGAACGCAAAGACGCGCGGGGCGATGCGGTCGCGGGCGATACTGGCCCAGGCGCAGCCGGTGAGGATGGCATTGGTCAGGATGAGCATCACAAAGGCGAGCGGCTCGTTTTGGGCGACGAGGCCAATGGCGCCCCAAATGGTCAAAAAGAGCTGGAACAGGCCGAAGGCGACGCTCCACCCAAGAGCGCTTTTGGCAACGGTGCCCGACTGAGCGCGAATGGCCTTGGCCTCGCGCAAAACAAGGTAGACGGTCGCCGCAAGACCGACGAGCGAGATGGCGGCAGCGAACATGCTGAGACTCCTCACAAACTTAAAACCTACGAAAGCGGGGGTTTACCCGATTGTTACCTAAATATGCGCTGCATTTGCGGGCTGCGCACAACAACCAGCCATATTAACGCGCATGTGCGGCGGTGTGGCGCAATGTAGTGGCGACCTGCGCGATAATGGACGGGAATTACACGGAAACGTAAAGGCTTCTTAAAGAATTGGCGAGGATAGGGCTATGGGCGAGCAGGTTTGTATGACGGGTGCCGAGTACTGCGGCGGAGCTGCGGGCGTGGATACGAACGGCTACCCGGTCGAGACCACGGGCAACGCGGTGCTGGACACGTTGGAGCACCGTTCGTCCACGCGCGCTTTTGCGCGCGATGACAACGACCGTCCCGTAGCGGTGACCGACGAGCAGCGGGCGGCGATTTTGCATGCGGCGAGTCGCGCGCCGTCGGCGGGCGCCATGATGATGTATTCCATCGTGAGCATTCGCGAGCAGGCTACGCTGGACCGTCTGGCCGACCTGTGCGACCACCAGCCCATGATCGCCAAGGCGCCCTGGGCACTAATATTTGTGGTCGATTATGCCAAGTGGATCGATCTGTTTGAGCACGTGGGCTGCTTTGAGCCCGAGTTTGTCGAGCGCACGGGCAAGGCGCCCCGCCGTGCGCCGGGTTTGGGCGATTTTGCCATCGCGGCCCAGGACGCCGTGATCGCCGCGCAAAACGCCGTGGTTGCCGCCGAGGCCCTGGGGCTGGGGAGCTGCTATATCGGTGATATCGTCGAGAATGCCGAGGAAGTTGCCGAGCTGCTCGATCTGCCGCCCTATACCATGCCGCTGTCGATGCTCATCATCGGCACGCCCCGCAAGGAGCGCCCGGCTATTGCGCATCCCGTGGTGAACCTGGTGCACGAGGAGCGCTACTGCCGCGCCGATGCTGCGACCATGGACGCGCAGGTGGCCGAGATGGACGCGATGTTCCGTCCGCATGCCCGCGAGGTAGGCGAGCGCGTGGTGGATATCTACACCCGCAAGCACACGAGCCCCTTTATGGCCGAGATGAGCCGTTCCATGGAGTGGTGGTTCAAAAACTGGCTCGGCAAGTAACGAATGCGGCGATGTGACAAAGGGACAGTCCCTTTGTCACATTCCATATCGCCGAGGTGGCCTAAAGGCCGTATAAATGTTTATTTAGCTGGGAAAACAGTGCATTAAAACATGGGCCGATTACCTATAATCCCTTCGAACATTAAAGTTGGGAGGAAACCGGCTTATGGAACAAAAGGCCAAGGAGGCAGCCTCGCACGCTGCGATTCCTGTGAGCATCTCGGCGATGCTCGTCACGCTGGGCGTGGTGTACGGCGATATCGGCACCAGCCCTATGTATGTAACCAAGGCGCTCGTCGCCGGCAACGGCGGCATCGGAAGCGTCACGGAGGAGTTCGTGCTCGGCGCGCTCTCCCTTGTCGTGTGGACGGTCACGTTGCTGACCACCATCAAGTATGTGCTCATCTCGCTGCGCGCCGATAACCATGGTGAGGGCGGCATCTTTGCCCTGTACAGCCTGGTCAAGCGCTGCGGCAAGTGGCTTATCATCCCCGCCATGCTGGGTGGCGCCGCGCTTCTCGCCGACGGCATCCTGACGCCGGCCGTTACCGTTACCACGGCCATCGAGGGCCTGCGCACCATCCCGGCGGTCCATGCCGTGCTGGGCGATGACCAGGGTCGCGTCGTCGCCATTACGCTCGCCATCATCATCGCGCTTTTTTTGGTGCAGCGCATCGGTACGGCCAAGATCGGTCACGCCTTTGGCCCCATCATGACGCTGTGGTTCCTGTTCCTGGGCGGCACGGGTCTGTTTTTTGTATTCCAGCACCCCGCCGTGCTGCTGTGCCTCAACCCGCTGCGCGGCATCGCCTTTTTGCTGAGCCCCAACAACCACGCGGGCATCATGATTCTGGGCAGCTGCTTCCTCGCCACCACCGGTGCCGAGGCGCTCTACTCCGACATGGGCCACGTCGGCCGCGGCAACATCTACGCTACCTGGCCATTCGTTAAGTGCTGCCTGCTGCTGTCCTATATGGGTCAGGGCGCTTGGCTTATGAACAACGCTGCCAACCCCGAGCTCATGGGCATTGCCGACCTCAACCCGTTCTACCAGATGCTCGCCCCGGGCCTGCGCCCGTTTGCCGTCGGCCTTTCCACCGTCGCGGCCATCATCGCCTCGCAGGCGCTCATCACCGGCGCATTCTCGCTGGTGTCCGAGGCCAGCCGCCTGGACCTTATGCCGCACATGCAGGTCTTCTACCCTGCCGAGACCAAGGGCCAGCTCTACATCCCCATGGTCAACAACGTCATGCTTGTCGGCTGCGTCATCGTGGTGCTGCTGTTCCAGAACTCGGCGCATATGGAAGCCGCCTACGGCCTTGCCATTACGCTGACTATGATGTGCACCACGCTGCTGCTCTTCTTCTACCTGCACGAGGAGCGCAAGCTCAAGGTTGCTCCGTGGATCTTCGCGGCCTTCTTCCTTTTGCTCGAAGGCTTCTTCTTCGTGAGCTCGCTCACCAAGTTCTTCCACGGCGGCTACTTCACCATCCTCATGGCTGCACTCATCATGGGCATTATGGTGTGCTGGTACAACGGCACGGCGGTCGAGCAGCGCCAGTTTACGCTGCTGCCGCTGCGTAGCTACCTGCCGCAGCTCAAGCGCCTGCGCGACGACGACCGTTACGAGCGCATGAGCGACAACATCGTGTACCTGACCAAGGACACCCATACCGACTACATCGACCGCGATATCGTCTATTCGATCTTGGACAAGCATCCCAAGCGTGCCCACGCTTGGTGGTTTGTGAATGTCGAGACCATGGACGAACCGCACACCTTTGCCTATTCGGTCGAGACGTTCGGCACCGACTACGTGTTCCGCGTGCATCTGTACCTGGGCTACAAGATTAACCAGCGCGTCAATGCCTACTTGCGTCAGGTTGTTCAGGACCTGGCCGCCACTGGCGAGCTGCCGCCGCAGACGCATGACTACTCGGTCTACAAGGATCCGGGTAACATCGGCACGTTCAAGTTCGTCCTGATCCGTAAGCTGCTGGCACCCGAAAGCGATGTGGAGCCGAGCGAGCGTACGGCTATCACGCTCAAGTACATCATCCGCCGTGCCGCCGGCACGCCCGCGCGTTGGTACGGCCTGGAGAACTCCAACGTGAGCTTTGAGTACGTGCCGCTGTTCACCAAGTTCAAAGCCGTGAACAAGATGCAGCGTCTGGCTCCCAACGAGCGGCCGTAGGCGCCGACAGGTTGCACGGAGTTGGTTTTCGATGGACAAGATTGAGGCCGGGGAGGCAAACATGGATGCAAAGATGCTTGATGGCCGCGAGGTGGTTGCCGAGCTGGTACGTGAGGCACGCGCCGACGCCGCCGAAGATCGGTTTTTGACGAACCGTGCCAACATGGATATGGCCGACCGCGTGATCTCGATCGTGGCACTGGTATTTGGAGCGGTGTGCGTGTGTGCCCTGCTCGCGCACGTGCTGTTTGTCTAGCGACCGCCGGTTGCAAAGGCTATACACTTGGAACCACCACAAGGGAAACCACCACAAAGGTGCCTGTCCCCTGTGGTGGTTTTTGTTTTTGAGAGAGGGGCGGGGCGCTGATGGACGTCCGTACGGACGGTGATATTGCCGATAGCTTTTGGTGGCGGCGCACAACGCTGACGCGCCGCACTCCTCTGTATGACGCCTGCGTGTCGGTGGGGCTGTTGGTCGCGGCGACGATTGTGGGCGCGCTGCTCGACCATCCGGGTCTCGCGCCGAGCATCATGATTGTCTATGTGTTCGCCGTTCAGCTGTGCGCATTCTTTACCTGGAGTCGCCTGTATTGCTTGCTGAGCTCGGCTGCCGCCGTGGCGCTCTACAACTTCTTGTTTGTCGACCCGCGCTACTCGCTGTCGCTTATCGACCGCGTCTATCCCGGCATGTTCTTCATCATGTTTGTGGTCTCGCTCGTGTCGAGCTCGATTGCGTTGGCCCTGCGCCGCGCCTTGGCACAGGCTGCCGCTAGTGACCGCCGAACGCATATGGTGCTCGAGACCAACCGCATGCTGCAGCGGTGCGCCGATCAGCAGCAGATTGTCCATGCCATGGCAACGCAGCTGGCGCGTCTTTCGGGCTGTCCGGTCGTGTGGTACAGCGCCGACGCCGAGGGCGATGACCTGCTGCCGCGTGCGACATACACGGCCGTGGGCGATGCCGCGCCGGTGCATGAACTGGCGCCGCAGATGCCGCCGCGGCTCTCGGCGTCCGCCTATGTGGGAACGCCGCTCGATGCCACTTATGGCGGCTCGGCGTTTTATGGCATCTACCTGACGGTTCGCACGGGCGACGGCTTCGTGCGCTCGAGCGACCCCGCCTTGGTGGTGGGCGTGCTGGCTATCGTTGCCGAACCCGACGTGCTAACGCACGAGGAACGGACACTTGCCGATGCCATCGTGAGCGAAGGCGAGCTGGCGCTCGATCGCGCCCGCGCCATGGAGGCCCGCGAGGAGGCGGCGGTGCTTGCCAAAAATGAGCAGCTGCGCGCCAACCTGCTGCGCTCCATCTCGCACGACCTGCGCACACCGCTTACCAGTATTTCGGGTAATGCCGACGTGCTGCTCGACCAGGGCTCGACCGGCACCGCCGTGCTCGATGCCCAGACGCGCCGCGGCCTGCTTCTATCCATTCGCTCGGATGCGCTGTGGCTCAACGCCACCGTCGAGAATCTGCTCGCCATCACCAAGCTCGAGGGCGGCGGTATGCGTCTGTCGACTACGCTCGAGCTCATGGACGATATCGTCGAGGAGGCGCTGCGCCACGTAAATCCGGCCGTGCGCGAGCACGACCTTAAGGTGGTGGCGTGCGATGAGCCGGCGCTCGTCAATGTCGATGCGCGCCTGATGGTGCAGCTGGTGGTCAATCTGGTGAACAACGCCATCACCTATACGCCAGCGGGCTCGCATATCATGATTTCGATTAGCGTCGACGATGGACGCGTGGCGTGCTCGGTGGCCGATGATGGTCCGGGCATCGCACCCGAGGATCGCGAACGGATCTTCGAGTCGTTCTATACCGCCAACCACGGTCTGGCTGACAGTCACCGCAGCGTGGGCCTGGGTCTTTCGCTCTGCCGCTCCATTGCGCTGGCGCATGGCGGTAGCATAGAGGTTGCCGCGGCGGACCCGCACGGCTCGGTCTTTACGATTGAGCTTCCTGCCGCCGACGTTTCGTTTGATAAGGAGTAGCGCTGTGCCGAACTCTGCCGTAAAACCGCTCATCTTGGTCGTTGAGGACGACCCCGCCGTCCGCAATCTTATTGTTGCCGCGCTCGAGGCTCACGGCTTGCGCCATATGGCTGTGGAGACCGCCCATGCCGCTATCGCCGCCGCCTCGTCGCAGACGCCGAGCATTGTGCTGCTCGATCTGGGCCTGCCCGATATGGACGGCGTCAAGGTGGTGGAGTCGGTGCGCGCATGGTCGGGCATGCCGATTATCGTGGTCTCGGCGCGCAGCGAGGACGCGGACAAAATCCGCGCGCTCGATGCCGGTGCCGACGACTACCTGACCAAGCCGTTTTCGGTCGAGGAACTGCTCGCGCGCATTCGCACGACGCTCAGGCGCCTTTCGTATGCGCAGACGGGCGGCGTTGTCTCCGAGGGCTCGTTCGACACCGGTGAGCTGCATATCGATTTTGATGCCGGCATCGCCACGATGGATGGCGAGGAACTGCATCTGACGCCGATCGAGTATAAGCTCCTGTGCCTGCTGGCGCACAACGCCGACAAGGTGCTGACGCACCAGTTTATCCTGCACGAGATTTGGGGCACGGCAACTAAGAGCGACCTGGCGAGCCTGCGTGTCTTTATGGGCACGCTGCGCAAGAAGATCGAGTCCGACCCCGCGCATCCGCGCTATATCCAGACGCACGTGGGTATCGGTTACCGATTGGTCACCCAAGGGTAGAACGGCGTCCGCCATCCCATTATGAGTTGCGGTGAAATACGGTCTAAATTTGCCTAATTCCAGGCAAAACAGTCCGTATTCCACCGCAACTTTGTCTATTTGCCCTTGGGCTTGCTGGCGTAGAACTTCTTCTTTTTGGGCTTGCCGGCGGGGGAGGGCTTGCCGACAAAGTTGGGCTTGCCGTTGCCGGTCTGCGCGTGCGCGGGCGCCGTTGCGCGAGGCTTGCGCGCCTCGGGGTTGCGCAGCTCCTCGGTTCGCTCGGCAATCTCCTCGGCGCTAAAGCCGACCTCGGCCATGGCGTCCTCGATGGGCAGGCGGCGCACGATATAGCAATGGTGCACCTTCTGGTTGCGCGCGAAGTCCTCTGGGATGGTTTGCGCCGTAATGTTCTCCAGCACGACGCCCGCGCGCGCGAGCTTGCGCGTCTCGGGGCGGAAGCCACGCAGGTTGCAGCTAAAGATGGCGTGGCCGCCCTGTGCGAGCAGGCGCGATACGCCGGCCAAAAGCTCAACATGGTCGCGCTGGACATCCCAGGTGCGGCGGCCCATCTTGGACGAGTTCGAGAACGTGGGCGGGTCGACAAAGATCAGGTCCCAGCGGTTGCGCGTCTGGCGCTGGTCACGAATCCAGGCGAGCACGTCGTCGCGCACAAAGTGATGCTGCGGCCCCACAAAGCCGTTCTGGCGCATGTTGCGCTCGGCCCAGTCCAAGTAGGTGTTGGAAAGGTCGACCGTCACGGTCTCCTCGACGCCGCCGTCGGCTGCGTAGCAGGTGGCGGTGCCGGTGTAGGCGAACAGGTTGAGGAAGCGGCGCGCCTGCTTGGCGTGCTCGCGCACCAGGTTGCGGGTGACGCGGTGGTCCAGGAAGATGCCCACATCCAGATAGTCGTCAAAGTTGACGGCAAAGGTGAGGCCGCCCTCTTCGATGAGCGGCAGACGACGGCGTGCGATGTTGGCGCGCTCGCCCGACGCGCCCTTGCCGGCGCCCTGTTTGCCGTACTGCGAGCCGCCGCGCGAACGCATGCGGGCCTTGGCGTGCACATGCTCGGCCGGAACATCAAGGATGCGCGGCGCGATGGCCAAGATGTCGAGCATGCGGGCCTGGGCCAACGCGGGATCGATGGTCTTGGGCGCGGCGTATTCGGCGATGACGAGCCAGCGGCCCGGCGTCTGCGGGCAGCCCTCGTACAGGTCGATGGCGGCGGAGTAGTCGGGCAGGTCGGCATCGTAGACGCGGTAGCAGCTCACGCCCTCGCGCTTGGCCCACTTGCGGCGCAGACGGGCATTCTTGCGCAGGCGGTTGGCGAACTGCTCGGACTCGGGGATGAGCACGGGCAGCGGCTTGCCGTCGCCCAGGTCGAGCATGGTGGCAGGCTCGGGCATGGGGGTGCCGGCGGCTTCGTCTTGAGCGTCTACGGTCTGCTCCTCGACATCTGCGCTGGTCGCAGCTTCAAATGCCGCGGCGGCGTGGTCGAGCGAGGGCCAAACCTCAATAGTTGCCTCTTCATTATTGGGCATGACGGCAATGGAGCGCGCGGGCTCGGCATGGAGCGCGCGGGCCATAAGGCCATCGCGGGTGAGCGCGGCGACCGGCGCGGCGGTAAGCTCGGGCGCGCGGCGCAGCTCGCCGACCAACGTCATGGCGTCGTGCATGAGCAAAAGCGGGGTTTCGGTGGTGTCTGCGACCACGGCGGCGCCGGCGACGGCGCCCACATGGTCCAGCACGGTGGCGGGCTTGGCGGCGCAAAAGTCGACAAAACGCTTGTAGCCGGCGTACTTGACCGTGCGCTCGGCGGTCTTGCGAGCGGCGGGGTCGATGTCTGCGGCCACGATGCGCGCCTGGCGCTCGTGCGCTGCCGCCTCGCGCGAGCGCGCCTCGGCAAGCAACTGCTCCCACAGGGCGGCGTCGTGCAACTGCCAGCCCTCAAAGCCCCAGCGCTCGCGTGCGACGCCCGGGGCGCGGTCAGTCAGAATGTTCACGGCCTCCAGCAGCAGGCCGCCGCCGGCGCACGAGGCATCGACCAGCGTGGGCAGGGCCTCGTTCTCGTAGTCGTCGGCTGTCAGCTCGCGCTCGCACAGTGCGGTCCAGCCGACCTGCGCCAGCACCAGGGCGGCGTAGTCGGGGCGCAACACGTGCGCGCCCTCGCCGGCACGGGTCGCCGCGGGCGGCAGGCGCTTGAACAGCGGGTCGCCCGAAAGGTCCAGGCTGATGCTCGCGCGGCGCTGGCGCAGCGAAAGCAGCAGGTGAACATCGGGGTCGGCGGCATCGACATCGGCGCGACGTCCCGTGGTCTCGGCCAGGCGGTCGCACAGCGCGTCTTTGGCGCGCAGGGCCGAGAAGCGCGTGTTGCGCAGCCGCTCGGTCACGCCGCGGGCGGTGATGGCGATGGTGGCGCCGGGGCGGACGATGCTCTCCCAGGCAATGTCGTAAACGCTATCGTACAGCTCATCGGCATCCTGCGCCTCAAAGCGCCCGACCACCACGAACACGCGGCTCGCCAGGCGCGACCACAGGCACGCGCGATAGCCCTGCTCAAGCTCGCCCTCAAACGTAGCGCGGCCCTTCAGGCGGCGGACATGCGAAAGCCCGAGGCGTTTAAGCTCATCGGCGAGTGCGGACTCAAAGCCCTCGGGGCAGCTTGCGTAAAATTCCATGGGTGACCTCTCTGGTTGCGTCGCTCCATTATATGATGGATGCTTCGTTTGCCCTTGTCCTCGAAAGGAACCCATATGATTGATGCGTGCCCCGAATCCGCTGTGCTCTTTTTTGACGTGGACGGTACGCTAACGTCGTTCGATCCCGACAACATGACCGACAAGGACTTCAGTGCAGTCCATCCGTCGAAGGCCGTTGTCGATGCATTTAGTCGCCTGCGCAATGCGGGTCACCAGGCATTTATCTGCACGGGCCGCCCCCTGTGGCTTATCGCCGATAGCCTGCGTGCGCTCGACCCCGCGGGCATCGTTGCCATGGCGGGAGCCACGCTCGAGATCGAGGGACGCGTGGTACACGAGGACTGCTTTGGCGAGGGCGTTATTGAGGAGCTTGCACGCCGTATGGCCGCGGCAGGGATTGAGGCCTTTTTCGAGACCAACGTGGCTACTTTTGCCCTGGAACCCGCGGGTGTTGAGCAGTCGTCTCTGATCGGCACTTCTGTGGCGCACAGCACCGAGGAGATGCGCGTCGACGGCAGTCTGCGCGTAGGCAAGGTAGGCCTCACTGCGCCCAGTTTGGCTCGCGTAGCCAACGATGATGGCTTTATCGATCGCGAGTTTGAGCTGTGCAACACCGGTGGTCAGAATCGCGAGCTGAGCCCCAAGGGCATCGACAAGGGCGTGGGCGTGGCGCGAGCGCTGGAATACCTGGGTCGCACCGGCAACGCGCGCACCTTTGGCTTCGGCGATTCGGGTAACGACCTGGGCATGCTCGCTGCGGTCGAGACGGCTGTCGCCATGGGCAACGCCATGCCCGAGGTCAAGGCGGTCGCCGACTACGTGACCGACGATGTCGCACACGACGGCACCGTCACCGCCATGCGTCACTTTGGGTTGATCTAATAAATGGCCGGGTTGCCCGCAGTGGGGCGACCCGGCCATTTGAGCTATTTTGCAATATAGAGCTTGGGATGACTGCGACTGCTCTCGATCGCCGCCGTCATGATGCCCTCGTCGTCTCCATCAACGATGATGCCATCGAGGTCATCGATTTGCGCGGACTGATAAAAACTGGTCTTGTTGAACTTTCCCTGGTCAACCATCATATAGCCCTGGTTTGAGTTGGTCAGGTACATATGCTTAATCATGGCCGAGAAGTCGTGCTCGACGGTAAAGCCGTGGTCGGGGTGGAATCCGTCGGCACTGACAAACGCCTTGTCGGCATGTAGTTTGCTCATGCAGTCGAGCGTTAGTGCGCCCGCGAGATAGAGGTGGCCCTTGCGCACGGAGCCGCCCAGCAGCACTACCGAAGCATTGGGGAGATTGAAGCTGGCGTAGTTCGCGATTGCAAGATCGCCGGTGATAATGGTGATCTCATGCTTGTCTATGAGGGCTTTAGCGAAGTAAAAGCCTGTGGTGCCGATATCAATTACCAGAACATCGCCATCATCAACAAGAGTTGCTGCGGTTGCGGCGATGGCCTCCTTGGCCTCGACTTGGACATTGATGCGCTCCTCGGGATACGAGATTGCGTTGGAGCGAGAAAGCGATACCGCTCCGCCGCGTACGCGACGCAGCTTGCCTTCGGATTCCAGTGAGACGAGGTCGTGTCGTGCGGTGACTTCCGAAACCGAAAAACGGCGAACGATGTCGGATACCGAGATATTTGGCTTTTCGGCCAGCCAATTCATGATAAATCGCTGACGCTCGGCCGGTGAAAGGTCTGAAGTAGATGCCATATGCCGCTCCTTTTGAACAAAAGGCAAAAGATGCGCCTTTCGTAATCGAAATATAACGTATCGATATGAAAAGAACAAGGCAAATTCGAATGAATCGAATGAACGGAATGGCATGTCCCAAATGCATGCGTAGCAGATAGTTCGCACGTAGACGGGCTATAAAGAGTCTCATTCTGAAGGCGCCGCCAAAAAGAAGCACGTTCACACCCGATATTCGACCGTTCACGGAAAGTTGACAATTGAGCTTTCGATAGCTTTTGAAATGGTTTATAAAAGAAAACCGAAAAGCTTTTGAAACAAAGAAGAAGGCTTTCGATAGCAATAGCGTTAGATGAGAAAGGACCGAACATGGCGATCAAGGTGTTTGCCGACGGCGCTAACCTCGAGGGCATGCTTGACATGCATGACAATGGCAACGTTCAGGGCTTCACGACCAATCCTTCCCTTATGAAGGCCGGCGGCGTGACCGACTACCGCGCTTTTGCCAAGACGGTTCTTGAGCACATTACCGATGTCTCGGTTTCTTTTGAGGTTTTCGCTGATGACGAGGCTGGTATGGAGGCCGAGGCTCGCGAGATTGCAACCTGGGCAGACAACGTCTACGTTAAGATTCCGGCGCTCAACACCAAGGGCGAGTCCACTGCCGCGCTGGTCAAGCGCCTTTCTGCCGACGGCATCAAAGTGAATGTCACCACTATCTTCACGCCCGAGCAGGTCGACGAGTTCGTCGATGCTGTTTCTGCCGAGACCCCCTCTATTCTGTCCATCTTTGCCGGTCGCATTGCCGATACCGGCGTCGATCCGCTGCCCCTCATGGCGGAGTCCGTAAAGAAGGCTGCCGTTAAGCCTGCTGCCGAGGTTCTCTGGGCGTCTACGCGCGAGGTCCTCAATATCTTCCAGGCGGAGTCCGTTGGATGCCAGATCATTACGGTCCCCAATGCCATTCTTGCCAAGCGCAAGAATTTCGGGAAAGATTTGCTTGAGTACTCGCTTGATACGGTCAAGGGCTTTGCCCGCGACGTTCAGGCGCTTGGTTTTCATATCTTGCCCGAGGAGTAGGGGACGAGCATGCTGACCGATCTTCTTAAACCCGAGCTTGTTGCCTGCCACGTCGAGGCCTCCGACTGGGAGGAAGCGATCAGGGCATGCGGTAAGTTGCTCGTAGACGCTGGCAAATGCGACCAGAGCTATGTTGATGCCATGATTTCATCGGTTCACAAATTCGGCCCCTATATGGTCTTGGAAGAGGGCATCGCCATGCCCCACGCCCAGGCAGATGGCAATGTGAGTGAAGCGGGAATCTGTATCGTCACGCTTGACCCTGCCGTTGCGTTTGGACACGAGGATTTCGATCCGGTTCACGTGCTCGTGGGTATTTGCGCACCCGACCCCAAGGCTCATCTTGGCTGCTTGGCGGAGCTTTCGCAGATGTTCGAGGACGAAGACTGCGTTGCCAAGCTTAGCGCATGCGATACGCCCGAGCAGGTTTTGGAGACCATGCGTTCATTCTTTTAGGCCTTAATGGCACGGCGATGCGTCGCCGCTTTTGGATAGACGGAAAACCGTCACGTGTAGGAGAGGAAGGTTGCCATGCATATCATCACCGTATGCGGAAACGGCATCGGGTCTAGCCTGATGCTCGCTGGCAAAGTCGAGGAGCTTTGCGAGGAGGAGGGCATCAAGGCCGACGTTGAGTCTATGGACCTGAACGGTGCTTCTTCCGCAAATCCGGATCTGTTCATCACCGTTAAGGAGCTCGCCCCCGAGCTCCACGGCAACGTTGTGATCGTTCGCAGCTATGTGAACAAGAAGAAGATCCGCGAAGACGCCCTCGAGGCAATCAAGGCGGCCGCCGCTAACGCCTAAAGCGGCACGAAAAAGGGCGGTTCCCTGTGGAAGAGGGAAACGCGCCCACGTTAGAGAGAAAGGAAGCGCAGATGCAAGCCATCCTTCCCATACTTGAGTTTATCCAATCGATTCTGACCAAGCCAGCGTGGATTATGGGTCTGTTTGCCTTTGTGGGCCTTGTTGCGCTCAAGCGCCCTGCCCACAAGGTGATGACGGGAACCCTGAAGCCCATTCTTGGTTACATCATGCTGTCTGCCGGCGCTGCTGTTGTTCAGGAGAACCTTGCTCCGCTGGGCACCTTCATCGAGACCGGTTTCCACATCACCGGCGTCGTGCCCAACAACGAGGTCGTCGTTTCGATGGCTCAGAGCGTCCTCGGCGTTCAGACCATGATGATCCTGATTCTCGGCTACGTCGTGAACATTATCATTGCCCGCTTTACCAAGTTTAAGTACATCTTCCTGACGGGCCATCACAGCATGTTCATGGCTTGCCTGCTGTCTGCCGTTCTGCAGGCATCTGGCTTCCAGGATGTCCAGCTTGTCATCGTGGGCGGCATGTTCCTGGGCCTCGTGAGCGCTATGCTTCCCGCCGTTGGTCAGCGTTTCACCGAGAAGGTTACCGATGGCGATGAAATCGCCATGGGCCACTTTGGTTCACTCGCCTATTACATCTCCGCTGCAGTCGGTACGCTTTTTGCTAAGGACGCCGAGGAGAACAGCACCGAGAAGATCGAGGTCCCCGAGAAGTTCTCCTTCCTGCGCGACACCACCATCTCCACGGCTCTTACCATGGCCTTCTTCTACCTGGTTACCGCTTTCGCCGCTTACATCGCAGATCCTGCGGTCGTTACCAAGACCGCTGGCGGCGACAATGTAATCGTCTACGCCCTGACCTGTGCCCTGTCCTTCGCCGTCGGTGTCACTATCGTCTACAACGGCGTTCGTATGATCCTTGCCGACCTGGTCCCGGCTTTCCAGGGCATCTCCAACAAGCTGATCCCTGGCGCTATCCCTGCCGTCGACTGCGCCGTCTTCTTCCCCTATGCTCCCACTGCCGTCATCCTCGGCTTTGTCGCTTCCTTCATCGGTGGCGTGGTCGGTATGTTCATCGTGGGCGCTACCCTGGGCATCTTCATCATCCCGGGCATGGTTCCCCACTTCTTCTGCGGTGCTACCGCAGGCATCTACGGCAATGCTACCGGCGGTCGCAAGGGCGCAGCTCTTGGTGCTTTCGTCAACGGCCTGCTCATCACCTTTGCCCCGGCCCTGCTCCTGCCCGTTCTTGACGTCTTTGGCTTCAAGAACACTACGTTCGGCGACTTCGATTTCTCTGTCATTGGTATTACGCTCGGCCGCGCTGCCGAGGCCTTCGGTACCACCGGTGTCTACGCGATTCTCGCTGTCCTTCTGGTCGTCGCCTTCGTCCCCAACTTCATCCACACCAAGGGTGCTGTGATCAATCACGTTGAGGAAGAGTAATCCAGGCGTACGTTAAGCCCTAATCGGGCGGAGCTCCGATAACCGGCTCCTACACGGAAGCGGTGACGTCTCAAATGAGGCGTCACCGCTTTTTGCTTTGGGGCGATTGTGAAAACGAGCCGGCAAGGCGCTGCTTCTGTTCCGTGAACGGAATCAACCGCGATGATCGGCAAAAACGTTTTGCCGCTGGGGCGTCGATATAAAAATGGTAAATCTGCAAAACCGTTCGCCGAGAAGATAAAAACCCGCAGTTCAAGCCTTGATAAACACAGGTAAAGTGTTTAGCAGCTTACCGGCCGTATGCAGACGAAAGGAATCAGGCAGATGGCAATCAAGGTGTTCGCTGACGGTGCAAACCTCGAGGGCATGCTCGACATGTACGAGAACGGCAACGTTCAGGGTTTCACGACCAACCCGTCCCTTATGAAGAAGGGCTGCGTGACGGATTACCGCGCATTTGCCAAGGAGGTCCTGGCCCACATCACCGATGTATCCGTGTCGTTTGAGGTCTTTGCCGACGACGTCGAGACCATGGAGGTCGAGGCCCGCGAGATCGCTACCTGGGCCGACAACGTCTACGTCAAGATTCCGTGCGTAACCACCAAGGGCGAGTCCACCGCCGAGCTGGTCCGCAAGCTTTCGGCCGACGGCATCAAGGTCAACGTCACCACCATCTTTACGCCTAAGCAGGTCGATGAGATGGTCGAGGCCGTTGACACCGAGATGCCGTCCATCATCTCGCTCTTTGCCGGCCGCATCGCCGACACCGGCGTCGACCCCATTCCGTTTATGACGGAGTCGGTCAAGAAGGCCGCCGCCAAGCCCAACTGCGAGGTCCTGTGGGCGTCCACGCGCGAGCTCATCAACATTTACCAGGCCGAGGCCTGCGGTTGCCAGATCATCACGGTGCCCAACAGCATCCTGGCCAAGCGCAAGAACATCGGTCGCGACCCGTACGAGGTCTCGCTCGACACCGTGCGCGGCTTTGCCAAGGATATCGCCTCGCTCGGCTTTCATATTCTGCCGTAAGCAAGGGTACCCCCTGTAGCGACGTGCATAATTGCGAGTATTCAGCAAGGTAAAGGTCTTTATCAGTTAACCGAAGCATGGAACGGCCCCCGTTTTGGCTCTGACGACGCTAAAACGGGGGCTGTTTTTTGCTTTTTCGCCTCTGAGGGGCATCCGGAACGGTGGAATTTGCAGAATACTCGCGATTTTGCACGTCGCTGCAGGGGGTACCCTTGCTTTGGCGGTTTACTTTCCCTGCACCATGGTGAGGGAGATTTTCTTGCGGTCGCGATCGACCCTCTCGACCCACACCTTGACCGTGTCGCCGACGCGCACCACGTCGCTGGGGTGCTTGACGAAGCGGTTGGCCAGCTTGGAGATATGCACGAGGCCGTCCTGGTGCACGCCCACGTCGACGAAGGCACCAAAGTCGACGACGTTGCGCACCGTGCCCTTGAGTTCCATGCCGGGCTCCAGGTCGTCGATGGAAAGTGCCGAGCGGCTAAAGACCACCTCGGGCGCGTCGTCGCGCGGGTCGCGACCGGGCTTCTTGAGCTCGTTAACGATGTCGATGAGCGTCAGGGTGCCGCAGTCCAGGTCGCTTGCCAGCGCCGAGATGCTGCCCAGACGGCGCTCAATGTCGGGCACGCCGCCGCGGCTGAGCTCGCTGGCTTTAACGCCTGCGCGCTCCAGGACGGCCGTGGCCACCTCGTAGCTCTCGGGGTGGACGCTTGTCGCGTCGAGCGGGTTCTTGCCACCGCTGATGCGCAGGAAGCCCGCGGCGTTGAGATATGCCTTGGGTCCCAGTTTGGGGACCTTCTTAAGCTGGCGGCGATCGGTAAAGGCACCGTTTTCCTCGCGGTAGGCCACGATGTTTTTGGCTACGCTCGGCGTAATGCCCGATACGTATCCCAGCAGGCTCGCGCTCGCGGTGTTGACGTCGACGCCCACACGGTTGACGACGTCTTCCACCACGTGGCCCAGGGTGCGCGAAAGCTCGGTCTGGTCAAGGTCGTGCTGGTACTGGCCCACGCCGATGGACTGGGGCGGAATCTTAACGAGCTCTGCCAGCGGGTCCTGCAGGCGGCGGCCCAGGCTCATGGCGCCACGAACGGTGACGTCCAGGTCGGGGTATTCCTGACTGGCGAGCTCGGAGGCGGAGTACACCGACGCGCCGGCTTCGTTGACGATGGTGTAGCGAAGGCTGGGCGCCTGCTCGGCGATGAACTCCGAGACGACTTCCTCGGTCTCGCGGCTGGCAGTGCCGTTGCCGATGACGATGGTGTTGACGCCGTCCTTCTTGACGAGGCGGGCGAGCTCGCGCTTGGTGCCAGCGACGTCGTGGCGTGGCTTGGTGGGGTAGACCACGCCGTGGTCGAGCAGCTTGCCGGTCTCGTCCATGACGGCGACCTTGCAGCCGGTACGGTAGCCCGGATCGAGCGCGAGCACGCGGGCACCGCGCACGGGGCGTGCCGAGAGCAGCCCCTCGAGATTCTTGGCAAAGACGTTGATGGCCTCGGTCTGGGCGCGAACGGTGAGTTTGGCGCGGGCCTCGCGCTCCAGCGAAGGGGCCATCAGGCGCTTGTAACCGTCAGCGATGGCGGCGTCAAAGACGGGAGCGAAGACGCCTTGGCGACGGGGCCAGCGGCTGCCGAGGCGCGCCGTGGCGGCGGCGCCGTCGACGTTCACGCGCACACGGAGCTTGCCCTCGCGCTCACCGCGGTCGATAGCCAGCACGCGGTGGTTGGGTATACGGCGCAGCGGCTCGTCAAAGTTGTAGTAGGGCTCGTAGGGGGTCTTCTCCGCAGGGTCGGTGGCTTCGACGACGATATCGGCAGTGTTTTGCGTAAAGGCGCGCAGGTCGGCGACGTTCTCCGGGTCCTCGGCTACCGTCTCGGCCACGATGTCCGCCGCGCCAGCGAGCGCCTTCTCGGGTGTGTCGAAGCCGGCCTCTTCGTTGACGTATTCCGCGGCGGCGTCGAGTGCGCTGCCCTTGGCCGACGTCTGCATGATGATCATGTTGGCGAGCGGCTCCAGGCCCGCCTCGCGGGCCTTCTGCGCGCGGGTCATGCGCTTTTTGCGGTAGGGCTTGTAGAGGTCCTCGACGCGCTGGAGCTGCGTGGCCTCGCGAATCTGCTGCTCGAGTTCGGGCGTGAGCTTGCCCTGGGCGTCGATGAGCAGGATGACGTCCTCTTTGCGCTGCTCGAGATTGCGCAGGTAGGACAGGCGCTCGTCGAGCGCGCGCAGGGCGACGTCGTCCATGCCGCCCGTTGCTTCCTTGCGGTAGCGCGAGATAAAGGGGATGGTGTTGCCCTCGTCGATGAGCTTGACGGCCGCCTCGACGTTGGCGGCCTTAAGGTTGAGCTCGCGGGCGAGCTGGGCGATAAGATCCATGGGACTCCTTGCGTTTAAGGTGCGTTTGCAGCACAGGGCTACCAAGGATACCACCCGTCCCAAAAGACTGTTTTGGGGTTGCGCCACGAAAGGGGCCTATCTACTACGTTTGAACCGTATGGGTCGACCATCCCCCGGTTTTCCGAAAATCGGCAAGCCGTCTACCTGCGGTTTTAATTTCGCGAAATTCGGCATGGTTGAGGGTAATCGGTTAAACGTAGTAGATAGGCCCATTTGGTGGCGAACGAATCAAGCCGAGGTGCAAAATAGCCCCCGCCCCAGAAAAATCGTCGTTAAGGTAGCAAAAAGCCCCGCGGGCAGGAGGCTGCTCGCGGGGCAAAGAAGAGGGGCATATTTGTGGCGGACCGAGGGGTTCGGCATGGGGTTTCTGCCGCGGCCGCTCTTAAGGCATTACAGCTCGACGAGCTGGCCGGTCTCGGCGGCCTCCTTGATGGCGTTAAGCAGCGTGAGCGTCTTAACGTTGTCGGCGGGGGTCACGACGGGCTCGACCTCGCGGCGAACGACCTTCACAAAGTGCTTGAGCTGCATCTTGTGCGGCAGCGCCGGGTCGACGGCCGGAATCTCCATCTGCAGCGGCTTGTGCCAGTTGGAGGCTCCGTCGTAGGAGAACTGGTGCAGGCGGGGCAGCGAAAGGGCACCCAAGGTTCCGCCAATAAAGTAGGCGTCGGCGTCGAAGGGGCGGTACTGCGGATCCTCGCGAGCGGTGGCCTCCCAGTTCCAGGGGCTGGCGGTGGCGTCGGAGATGGTCATGCTCGCAAGCGCGCCATCGGCAAAACGGACGTTGACCACGGCGGAGTCCTCGGTCTCAAAACCGCGGGCGGCGCTGGACTGCATGCCCTGGACGGCAACGGGCTCGCCCAGCAGGTAGCGGAGCAGGTCGACGTCGTGCACCAGGTTGACCAGGATCGGGCCGGCACCCTTCTTGCGGCGCCACTCGACATCGAAGTACTCGTCATTCTTATAGATCATGTAGTGGAAGCTCGACACGGTGAGCTTGCCCAGCTCGCCGGCCTCGATGATCTCCTTGGCCTTGTTGACGAAGGGATTGTGGCGACGGTGCTGACCCACGAGCACGGGCACGCCAGCGGTCTCGGCCTCGGCGGCGAAGGCCTGGGCATCCTCCAGGTCGTTGGAGATCGGCTTTTCGACCAGCGGCACGATGTTGCGCTTCACGGCCTCGCGGGCAACGCCCAGGTGCAGGTCGTTGGGGGTGACGATGATGACGGCCTCGGGCTTGATCTCGTCCATCATCTGGGCGGGATCGGTGAAGAACGGCACGCCGGCGGCCTCGGCCGTGGCGCGGGCGCCCTCAAAGGCGTCGGCGATGGCGACGAGCTCGGCCTCGGGCTCCTCGGTGACAAAGCGGATGTGGTTGCGGCCCATGGCGCCGGCGCCGATAACGGCAATGCGGACGGGGTTGAGCTCAGACATTTCGACTCCTTAATATTGTTGACCGGTGGAATGTGACAAAGGGACTGTCCCTTTGTCACATCGGTAAAACTAGGCGGACTTCTTCTTGCTGTCGGAGACCATCATGTAGACGGTGAGCACGACGGCGATGGCGGCGATCACAATGGCGCCGTAGAAGGACTGCTGGTAGGCGGCGCTGCCGGCCTCGGCGTGATACAGCACGGCGGTGATGGGCTGGCTGATCCAGGTGGAAGCGGCGTAGCCCAAAAACATGATGCCGTAGTTGACACCGATGTTGCTGGTGCCAAAGGCGCCGCCGGTGAGCGGCGGGTAGATGACGAGCAGGGCGCCAAAGCTAAAGCCGAGCAGGGCGAGCGCCACAAAGAACATACCCTGCGTAAAGCTCATCGACATGATGACGAGTGCGACGATGGTGACGACAAGGCTGATGAGCAGCGACTTATAGGCGCCGAGCTTGTCGATGATCTGGCCAAAGGACAGACGGCCGACCAGGTTGGCGCAGGTGTTGACGGAGACCACCACACCGCCGAGGGCGACGGCCGCGGCGCTCGTGGGGTCGGCGAAGAGCTGAACGGCGGCGATGGAGGCAACCTTGCCCACGAGCAGGGTGCCCGCGGTGGCGGCAAAGGCGAAGGTGACGATGAGGACCCAGAAGCGCGGGGTCTTGACCATCTCGCCCGGGGTGAGGTCGCCGAAGGTGCCAGCGTGCGCGCCGCCCTTGGGGGCCTCGAAGCCCTCGGGCAGCCAACCGGCCTCGGGGGCCTTCAGGAACAGGGCGGAGGCGGCGATCGTCACAAAGAAGATGACGCCGAGCGCCTTAAGGGCGCCAAAGATGCCCAGGCTCGGGATGAGCAGCGAGGCGAGTACCGGGGACAGCACGGCGGGACCGGCGGTCGAAGCGGCCAGGGTGATGCCGGAGGCGAGACCCTTCTTGTCGATGAACCACTTTTGGCCGGTGGTGAGCGCCGGGTTGTAGCCCAGGCCGTTGCCGATGGCGGCGACGAGCGAGAACCACAGGTAGAACTGCCACGGCTCGGTGACGGTGCCGGACATGAACCAGCCCAGGCCGTAGCACACGGCGGCGGCGATAACGACGTTGCGCGGGCCGATCTTATCGGAGATGCGGCCGGCGAAGATGCCCGTCACGGCCATGATGGTCTGAAAGACCGGGAAGGCCCAGGTGAGGGCGCTCGACCACTCGGGGTAGACGGCGAGCAGGTTCTTGCTCACGACGGAATACAGCGCGATGGAGCTGATGAAGAACATGGTGACGCACGCGGCGGAAAGCACGACGGCGCGACCCTTGTTGGAGTTGGTGGAAGCCATTGGACTCTTTCTGATCGATACGGGGGAGGAGCAGGCGTATTCGCGGGCCTCCCTGTCAGGTTGGTTTACTGGTCAGTCGGCTTGGCGACGCCGGACTCATCGGACCAGAGCTCGACACCCTTGTTCTTAAGGTAGTTGTCGGCATAGGCGCGACGGCCGCCGGGCTTGGCGGTGAGGTCGCCCATCATGTTGGAGAAGCCGCCGTCGACCTTGATGGCGTCGCCGGTGGTGAAGTCCGAGCGCGTGGACGCCAGGAACATGACGGCGTTGGCGATATCGCTGACCTCGCCGATGCGGCGCGTGGCGATCAGACGGCTGCGGCTCTTTTCGACCTCGGGGTCGGCGTAGAAGTTGGCCGACATCGGGGTCTTAACGAAGCAGGGTTCGACGCAGTTGGAGCGGACGCCGTAGGGGCCCCACTCGGCGGCGAGCATCTTGGACATCATGTTGACGCCCGCCTTGGTGGAGCTGTACACGCCCGAGAACGTCTCGGGGGAGTGGCTGGCGACGGTCGAGATGTGCACCAGGCGACCCTGGCCGGCCTTGATCATCTCGCGACCAAAGCGCTGCGAGGTGATGAAGTAACCGGTGAGGTTGACGTTGAGCACCTGCTCCCAGTCGCTCAACGGTAGGTCTTCCATGGCTGCGAAGCGCAGGATGCCGGCGGTGTTGACGAGAACGTCGACGCGGCCGAAGTCGGCGATGGTGGCATCGACGGCGGCCTGAACCTCGGCCTCGTCGGTGGCGTTCATCTTGTAGCCCTCGGCGTGGATGCCAAACTCGGCGGCGAGGTCGGCGGCTGCGGCCTTGACCTTTTCCTCGTCCAGGTCGAGCATGACGACGTTGGCGCCATTGCGGGCGAACTCGCGGCAGATCTCGGCGCCCATACCGCCGAGCGCGCCAGTCACGGCGCAGACATCGCCCTCGAGCTTAAGCCAATTGCTCATAGGAACTTCCCTTCTTGTGCCTCCCGGTGGGTCGCTCCCATTAACCGACCCACGTGGTTTTCGCTGGTTATCGTATGCTTTGCATTTGCGCAGGTGAATTGCATATTTGTTAGAATGGCGTTAACCGTAGGTTTACGCTGTGCAATGTAGTTTATGCTTAACCGAGCGCGTGACCTGCGAAAATAACCCCCTGTGGCACCATGCGGTCACAGGCGCGAAAACGGGAGATTGACGTGTACGATCGACGACTCGAGGCCATATCGGCCGCCGCGGAGCTGGGAAGCTTCTCGCGTGCGGCGGCAAAATTGCGTGTGTCGACTCCGGCGCTCGTCAAGCAGGTGTCGGGCTTCGAGGCCGAATTCGGCATCACGCTGTTCGAGCGCTCGCATTCTGGTGTTAAGGTGACGCCGGCAGGTGCTCTGCTGGTGGACGATGCACGTTCGATCATGCGGCAGTCCGAGGACGCGCTACGCCGTGCCCGACGCGCGGCGGGCGATGGCGGGGCCGTGCGTCTGGGCGTGTCGATGATGTGTCCGGGGCGCCAGACGCTGTCGATGTGGACGGGCGTACACGAGCTGGAACCGTCGCTGCGATTTGAGATCGTGCCGGTAAGCGACCTCTATGACGAGCGCGAGACCGTCATGCGCAGCCTCGGTCGTGAGGTCGATGTGGTGCAGTCGAGTTTTTCGACCCCGCGCTGGGGTGACGCCTGCCAAAAGCTCCGCATTGTCAACGTGCCGTTTTATATCGACCTGCCGCGCACGAGCCCGCTGGCGCGCAAGAATCGCATTACGGTCGCCGACTTGGAGGGTATGCGTCTGCGCGTGCTCCGCCACGGCAACGACGCTATGGACAGCCTGCGTATCGATCTTTTGGCAGACGGCGGCGTGGACGTGATCGACGTGGACAGCTTTGACTTTGCGCTCTTTAACGAGGCGGAGGAAAAGGGCGACGCGGTGCTCACCTGCGGCGCGTGGTCGGGGGTGCACCCGGCCTTTGTGGGCGTGCCGTTCCTGTGCGGCCGCGAGGTGCCGGTCTTTCTGCACTACCCGCTCGAGCCCACCCTCCAAGTCCAAAAATTCGTCAACGCCATGGCACAACTTCTCAAATAGCTATCGTGTCGATGATTCTTTAATTCCCGTCCTAGAAAAATCATCTGGTAGAGTTGACCTCACGTGAATTCCAGCACGTTGCGTACTACCTGTGCTTTTGTCATTTGGGGAGTGAACTTGTGAATACTTCTGTCGCCAAGAAAGCCAGCCGGGCGGTGCGCCTGCTCATGATGGTGCTCACGGCAGTTCTCATCTTCTTCTTCATCAATGTTATGCTGCTCGTCTCCGATATCCAGGGCACGGCGCGCGTGGTCAATTACGCCGGTCTGGTGCGCGGTACCACGCAGCGAATCGTTAAGCTCGAGGATGCGGGCCAGCCTCAAGATGACCTGCTCAAAGCCGTGGATTCATACATCAACGGTTTGCGTTGCGGAAGTGACGACCTCAACCTCGTCCGTCTCGACGACGATGAGTATCAGGCAAAAATGACCGAGCTTGCAAATTTTTTTGATGAGCTTTGCGCCGAGATCATCCGCGTGCGCGAAGTCGGCTATGAGAACACCGACATCATCCCTATGAGCGAGGAGTTCTTTGGCATTTGCGACGATGCTACGCGACTCGCAGAGGACTACTCTCAGGAGAAGGCGTCGGCGCTCAACTATCTCGAGGGCTTGGTGATCATCGACATCGTGGGCTTGGTGGCGACCTTTGCGGTCGAACTTGTTCGCGCGGTGCGAACTGCCGCGCTCAATCGCGAACTGCAGAGCAAAGTCTATCTCGACGAAGCCACGGGACTGCCCAACAAGAACAAGTGCGAGGAGGTCTTGGGGCAGGAGCAGCCTGTCTCCGCGGAGGCGCCCGTTGCGATGTGCGTCTTCGACCTTAACAATCTGCATACGGTCAATAACAACTTCGGCCACGAGAAAGGCGACGAATACATCCGTTCTTTTGCCCAGCAGCTGGGGCTCGTGGCGTCCGAGACCTGCTTTGTGGGCCGCAACACGAGGAACGGTAAGCCTGTAACAGAAGGTATAGAAAAGCCTCCGCAGCTCGTGTGTGCTGCGGAGGCTTTATTCGTTGCGAAGCATTGTGTTTGGGTCGTTGAGATGAGTCGATTTGCCCCGAAAGAGGAGGGCATTGACCTTAGGGTCATGCCCGACGAATGGGCGGCAAATCGGCCATCTCGGCGGGCCGAACTACTCCAGCTCAAACGCTCCGGTGTAGAGCTGGTAGTAGTATCCACGCTTGGCGATCAACTCGTCGTGGTTGCCGCGCTCGATAATGCGGCCGTGGTCCAGGCAGATGATCGCGTCGGAGTTGCGCACGGTGGACAGGCGGTGCGCGATGACAAACGTCGTGCGGCCCTCCATGAGCTTGTCCATACCCGCCTGCACGATAGCCTCGGTGCGGGTATCAATGCTCGACGTGGCTTCGTCCAGAATCATTGCCGGCGGATCGGCGACGGCGGCGCGTGCGATCGAAATCAGCTGGCGCTGGCCCTGCGACAGCTGCGCGCCGTTGCCGGTGAGCATGGTGTCGTAGCCGTCGGGCAAGCGGGTGATAAAGTCGTCCGCGCCGGCGAGCTTGGCCGCCGCGATGCACTCCTCGTCGGTAGCGTCCAGGTTGCCGTAGCGGATGTTATCCATCACGGTGCCGGTGAACAGGTTCACGTCCTGTAGCACGACGCCCAGCGAGCGGCGCAGATCGGCCTTGCGGATCTTGTTGACGTTGATGCCGTCGTAGCGGATCTTGCCGTCGGCGATGTCATAGAAGCGGTTGATGAGGTTGGTGATGGTCGTCTTGCCGGCACCGGTGGCGCCGACAAACGCGACCTTCTGGCCCGGCTTGGCAAACACGGACACGCCGTGCAGCACCTCGTGGTCGGGCGTGTAGCCAAAGTCGACGTTGTCCATGACCAGGTCGCCGCGCAGCGGTACGTACTCGATCTCGCCGGTTGCGCGGTGCGGATGTTTCCACGCCCACATGCCGGTGTGGTGGTCGGCCTCCTCGAGCTGCCAGGTGTCGGGGTTCACCTGAGCGTTGACGAGCGTCACATAGCCTTCGTCGGCTTCGGGCTCCTCGTCGATGAGCTCAAAGATACGGTCGGCGCCGGCGAGGCCCATGACCACGGCGTTGATCTGCTGCGAGATCTGGCCGATCTGTCCGCAGAACTGCTTGGTCATGTTGAGGAACGGCACCACGACGGCGATGGACAGTGCCATGCCCGAGATGCTCAGGTTGGGCACGCCCAGCGCCAGGAAAATGCCGCCTGCCAGTGCGACCAGCACGTAGAGCAGGTTTCCCAGGTTCATAAGGATGGGCATGAGGATGTTGGCGTACATGTTGGCCTTCTGCGAGACCTCGAAGAGCTTTTCGTTGCGCTCGTCAAAATCGGCCTCGGCGGCAGACTCGTGGCAGAATGCCTTGACGACCTTCTGGCCGTTCATGACTTCCTCGATATGGCCCTCGACAACGCCGAGCTCGGTCTGCTGCGCAATAAAGAAGCGCGCTGAGTTGGAGCCGAGCAGCTTGGTCATAAAGGTCATAAAGGCGACGCCTGCCACAATGACCAGGCACATCCAAACGCTGTAGTACAGCATGATAAAGAACACCGTGACGATGACGATGGTCGTCATGAGCAGGTTGGGCAGCGACTGGCTGATCATCTGGCGCAGCGTGTCGATGTCGTTGGTGTAGTGGCTCATGATGTCGCCGCGCTGGTGCGTGTCGAAGTAGCGAATCGGCAGGTCCTGCATGCGGTTGAACATCTTCTCGCGCAGTTTCTCGAGCGAGCCCTGCGTGACGATGGCCATGGCGCGGTTCCAGAACAGCGAGGACAGGATGCCGACGCCGTAGATGCAGGCGAGGGTGGTCACGAGCTGTGCGATCTTGGGCTGTGCAGCTTCCCAATCGCCCGACTGCCACGATTCGCTAATAATCTGCAGGGCGCTCTGAAGGAAGGTTGCGCCGATGGAGTTGATGATGGCGCAGAGCACCACGCCGACGACGACGAGGGGCAAAAGCACGGGGTAGAAGCCAAAGAGCGTCTTGATGAGGCGCGACATGGTGCCGCCCTTGCGGTTGAGCGCGCGCTCGGCGGTCGTTGCCTTACTCATGTGCCTCGTCTCCTTCCTGGGTCTGAGCTTGTGTTGCGGATGCCTCGGTGTCGGCCTCGACGGCCCCTTCGCCCTCGGCGGACATCTTGTTCTGCGAGGTGAAGGTCTCGCGGTAGATCTCGCTCGTCTTGAGCAGCTCGTCGTGGTTACCGATCTGCGCGATACGGCCGCCCTCCATGACGATGATGCGGTCTGCGTCCTGCACGGAGCTAATGCGCTGGGCGATGATGAGCTTGGTCGTGTTGGGCAGATAGCTTGCCAGCCCTGCGCGAATCTTGGCGTCGGTCTTGGTGTCGACGGCGCTGGTGGAGTCGTCCAGGATCAAGATCTTGGGGCGACGCAGCAGGGCACGCGCAATGCACAGGCGCTGCTTCTGACCGCCGGAAACATTGGAGCCGCCCTGTTCGATCCAGGTGTCATAGCCCTTGGGGAAGCCATCGACAAACTCGTCGGCGCAGGCCAGATGCGCGGCCTCGCGGACTTCCTCGTCGGTGGCGTTCGGGTCTCCCCAACGCAGGTTCTCGGCAATGGTGCCGCTAAACAGCACGTTTTTCTGTAGCACCATGGCCACTTGGTGGCGCAGAGCGTCCAAGTCGTAGTCGCGCACATCCACGCCGCCCACGCGCACGGTGCCTTCGGTGGCGTCGTACAGGCGGGCGATGAGGTTTACAAGCGTGGACTTGGCCGAGCCGGTGCCGCCGATGATGCCGATGGTCTCGCCGCTCTTAATGTGCAGGTCGATATCGTCGAGCGCCTGGCGCTTCGCATGCGCGGAATACTTAAAGCTCACGTGGTCAAAGTCGATGGAGCCATCGGCGACCTCGAGCACGGGCTCGGCGGGATCGGCGATTGTGGGCTCGGCGGCAAGCACCTCGGTAATGCGGTGTGCCGACTCGTCGGCCATGGTCACCATGACAAAGATCATCGACAGCTGCATCAGACTCATCAGAATCTGGAAGCCATAGGTAAAGATGGAGGAGAGCTGGCCCACGTCGAACAGCGTGCCCTGGCTCGTGATGATGAGCTTGGAGCCCAGGTAGATGATGACGACAAACGCGCCGTTGACGCAGATGTTCATCATGGGGTTGTTAAAGGCGAGCAGCTTCTCGGCGCGGGTGAAGTCCATCTGGACGTCGCGTGCGGCGGTCGCGAACTTCTCCTTCTCAAAGTCTTCGCGCACGTAGCTCTTGACCACGCGCATGCCGGTGACGTTTTCCTCGACGGACTCGTTAAGGGCGTCGTACTTGTGGAACACGCGCGAGAAGATGGGACGCACCTTAAAGATGATAAAGAACAGCCCAAAGCCCAGCAGCGGAATGATGACCAGGTAGACCATGGCGACACTGCCGCCCATGATAAATGCCATGGTAAAGGCGAAGATCAATACCAACGGCGCGCGCACGGCGATACGGATGATCATCATAAAGGCCTGCTGCACGTTGTTGATATCGGTGGTCAGGCGCGTGACGAGCGAGGAGCTCGAGAACTCATCGATGTTGGCAAAGCTGAACGTCTGGATCTTGTAGAACAGGTCGTGACGCAGGTTCTTAGCGAAGCCGCAACTCGCATGGCTGCAGGTGACGCCGGCAGCGGCGCCAAAAGCAAGCGACGTCAGCGCGATGAGCACCAAAAAGCCCGCGGTGGGAAGCATCTCGGCTACGGTGGCGCCATCTTTGATGGCGTCGATCAGGTTGGCGGTGATAAATGGAATTAGCATCTCGCAGAGTACCTCGCCAAGCACGAGCAATGGCGTGGCAACGGTGACTTTCATATAGTCGCGGATGCTGCCCATGAGGGTTTTAATCATCCAGTTCCTCCCAGGTTACACGGATTTTCTCGAGCATTTCGGCGAGCTGCTCGCGCTCGTCGTGGTTGAGGGCACCAAAGGCCTGCTCTCTAAAGCGAATGCGGGCTGCCTGGTCGATGCGGGCGTTTTCCCGGCCGGTTTCGGTCAGGCGAATGGTGAGCTGCCGTCGATCCTTGGGGTTACGGCTGCGCTCGATGAGGCCGTTGAGCTCGAGCTTGGACAGGATCTCGGAAAGCGACCCCGGCTTGAGGTCAAAGTGCATGCCGAGTTCCTGCTGCGACATCTCGCCGCCGGGTTGCTTGGCCAGCAGGCAGATGATGGGCGCCTTGCCGGACACGCCTCCGCCATGAAAATGCATGTAATGGCCGCAAAAGCCCAGGCCATTGAGGATGCGCTTGGCAAGCTTGTCTTCTGAGCTAACCGCTTCGGGTGCATCCGCCGGCTGTGACGGGTCGCCGTCGGGCTCGTGCGAACAAAGGTTAAGAGGTTCATCGCACATGAATTAGTGTTGCTCCTTTCTTTAGTTAGGTAGTGGAATTGTTTTGTGCCTAACCAATCTAGGAGCATGAGAAATGAATGTCAAGGTACCAAAGTAGTTGTTGCGCGGTTTTACCAAACCGCGCAACGGCTCGACGCTGCAAACCCGCCAGAGCGGCAATCTGCCTTTCAACTTCGGCGGGTTTTCGCTGACTTCGCCAAAACATCGGTGTTGCCCGACCAGTCGTTTTGGCACTTAGGGACGTTCCTTATGTGCCGGCACTTGGGGACACTCCTTGCGCTGATAGTCGTTGGGTTAGTCGTTGGGGACGTTCTTGTTTGACTAGTCATTTAAGAACGTCCCCAACGACTAACTTCCTTCCCGTAACCTTTCCGCAACAATTTGCCCTTCACGCTGCCCGACTTCGCTCGTAACGTTCCCTGCGCTACACTTAGTCGCACTGTGGCGCTGCTGCGCCGTGCCCGAACCAAGGGAGACCCTCATGAAGAACACTCAGCTGCTGCTGATCAACGATATGTGCGGCTACGGCAAGGTCGCGCTCTCCGCCATGCTGCCGGTGCTGTCGCATATGGGCTACCGTATCCACAACCTGCCGACGGCGCTGGTGTCCGATACGCTCAACTATCCCAAGTTCTACATCCACGACACCACGGAGTACGTGCGCCAAAGCCTCGCCATCTGGGAGGAGCTCGGCTTTGAGTTCGACGCCATTTCGACCGGCTTTATCGTGACCGAGGAAGAGACGCGCATCATTTCGGACTTCTGCCACCGTCGCGCGCAAAAGGGTACCAAGGTGTTCGTCGACCCCATCATGGGCGACAACGGCAAGCTCTATGCGGGCGTGCCCGAGTCCACGATTGGCCTTATGCGGCATCTGCTGGAGTGCGCAGACTACGCGGTGCCCAACTATACCGAGGCATGCCTGCTCACCGATACGCCTATCGCCGAGCAAATCACGCCCGACGAGGCCCGCGCCCTTGTGGACGCCGTGCGCGAGCTGGGTGCCAAGTCGGTGGTCATTACGAGCGCCGTGGTCAATGGCACGAACGCGGTTATCGGTTACGACCATGTGGCGGGGGAGTACTTCACGATTCCCTTCGACCTGATCCCGGTCTATTTCCCGGGCACGGGCGACACGTTCTCGGCGGTGCTCGTCGGCCGCGTTATGGCAGGTTGGAGTCTGCAGCGCGCGACGTCCGATGCCATGCGCGTGGTGGCTGAGCTTATCGAGCGCAATGCCGACCAGGAGGATAAGTCCGCCGGCCTTCCCATCGAGGCCTGCCTGGATGTGATTGACCATGAGTAACGCCGACGAGAGCGGCACCGAGGCCACGGGCGAGAACAAGCCGCTCGGCGCACCGCGTGGCAAGCGCCCGCGTATTCGCATTAGCTGTGTTGACCAGCTGGGCACATGCCGCTGCCACCACGGTCACAAGCCGGGCGACGTTTTTGACTTCGACCGCGATCGCGGCAAGATGTGCGCCATGGCCTGCCATGTGAGCTTTCCCTATATCGATATCCTGCGCTACGGCGGAACCGTGCCTGGCAACGAGCCCGGCACGGCAAAGTTCTGCTGTCCCGAGGTCGATACGTTGAACGTCTGGCTCGCCGAGATCGTCGACGAGTAATCGAGCGAATCAATCGAGCGAGGTTTTTCTCCCTCAAAGATAACGAGCGTGGATTTTCTCCCGTTTAGAGCGCGCTTGAACGCTCAAAGTGGGAGATCATCCACGCTCGTTTTATGCCGATGGCGTGGCACGTGCGTCCGCGTGCTCGCTTGCCTATAACTGCTCGAGCATGGCCGTGCAGCCGGCGAGCACATCGCGGTAGGTGGCATCGAAGTTGCCGGTGTACCAGGGATCGGCCACGTCGCCGGGACGATCGGTCCAATCGAGCAGGCGCGAGATCTTGCTATCGGGATCGCTGCCAAAAATGCGACGCAGACCGCGCACGTTCTCGGCATCCATATAGACAATGTGGTCCCAGTCACCATACTCCGCGCGACGCACCTGACGTGCACGATGTACGACGACGGGAATCCCGACCTCGCGCAGCTTGGCAACGGTACCGTGGTGTGGCGGGTTGCCGATCTCCTCGGTCGACGTTGCAGCGGAATCAATGACAAACTCCGCCTCGCGTCCAGCGCGGCGCACCAGCTCGGTAAACACGGACTCAGCCATCGTCGAGCGACAGATGTTCCCATAGCAGATAAAAAGAATGCGTTGCATGAGCGGTTTCCTTTCGATCGTCCTCATCGAGCTCGAGTATCGCATCTACGCCTACGCCCTCGTCCGCTTGCGCTCCCAGCGAGCCAACTTAATCGTCACCAGCGTGAGTGCCCAGGCCACAAGCGAGAATGCGGCGCCCACTGCGCCCACGTACGCAATACCAATGCTGCTTACCACGGCGCCGCCCACCGCGGTGCCAAACGAAATGCCGACATTAAACGCCATGGGTTCTACCGAGCTCGCGAGCACCATCGATTTGGGATGGCGGCTGCGAGCCACGTCCATAAAGTGCGTGATGCACGACACCGAGAACAGGTACATGAGCATCGCCAGGCTAAAGACAAAGACAAGTGCGAGCGGCATGGCAGCGCCTGCGGCAAACAGCCCAAACAATGCCGCCGCCTGCAGCACAAACGTCACAAGCAGCGCCTTCATGCCAAAGCGCGCATCGATCCATCCGCCCAGGATGTTCGAGATCAGGCAGAACACGCCGTAGGCCATAAGCGTGGTACTGGCTTCGACCGTGCCCATGCCCAGCACCTGCTCAAGATAAGGCGTCACGTAGCCGTAGAACACATAGACCGAGCCCACGCCAAACAAAAAGATAAGCATGCCGGTGATGATACTCGGCTCGCGCAGCAGACTCGCCTGCTCGCGAAAGGTGGCGGGCTCGTCGGTTTGCCCAGCGCGCGGCATAAACGCCACGAGCGCTCCGCAGATCAAAACGGCAAAGGTCAGCGCGCCGTACATGGCAACGTGCCAGTCGAGCGTGTCGGCCACAAACTTACCGATCGAGGTCACAAAGACCATCGCCACGGAAAACGCACCATATACTACCGAGATGGCAAGCGAAGTTTGCTGCGGGGACAGAAGCTCAGGGATGTACGTCACGCCCACGGCGAGCAGCGCACCCGAGACAGAGCCCAGGACAATGCGCGAGATAAAGAGCACCTGGAAGTTGGGCGCCAGTGCCATAAACAAATTGCCAAGCACAAAGACGATGCTGTAGCACACGAGCAGCTGGTAGCGGCGGAATCGCCCCGTGCTGAGCGCGAGCACCGGCGTCGCGATAGCGTAGACCAGTGCGAACACGCTAATAAGTTGGCCTGCGGTGGCAAGCGATACGCCGAGTTCCGTCGCCAGGTCGCTTTCGATGCCGATGACCACGAACTCGGAGCAGCCGAGCGAGAATCCCAACAGCACGAGCAGCGCCAGGCAGAGCTTGGTGCGCGCGGGGGAGAGCGCGGCGGCGGTTGACTTACTTTTAGGCGTGGTTGCGGCGGTCAAGGTTGTCACTCCAATGTCGCATGAATAAGCGGGATTCAATCCCTGCAACTCTAACAGAATGTGACAAAGGGACAGTCTCTTTGTCACATTCGCGGCGTGGCTGCCGCCCAAACCGTCACAACATTCGATGAAAATCTCGAAAACGAGGAAAAGCGTCGAATGTTGTGATGGTTTTCCTATCTGTGCCGGCGAGCCGCCGTGCCGTCTGGGGGTATAAGGCTAGCAAGTGTTTATTTGCGAGGCCTAAGGGGCGCCCCGTATGGATATCGATAACTTTGAATGGTGGTATAGCGAGGGTGAGGCTTCGGACGAGGAGTGGGACGAGCCCACGCCGCGTGACGTGTCGAGCGACGAGGACGAGACCGGCAACGACGTCGCCGCCGACTCGGACGTCGCCTTCGATCCCGTCGAGCCCCTGACCTTTGAGCAGGCTTGGGCCCAGGCCGAGGCAGACGAGGCCAAGGCCGACGCTACGGCCACGCTCGGCGAGCCAGCCGACATGTCGATCTCGCCGGCAAAGACCCCGCAGCTGCGTCACACGATCGACCCCGACAGCACGGCATCCTTCAGCATTCTCGACGTGCCCTCGCAGGGCGCTCAGGCGCCCGCACCCACACGTCGCCCCAATCTGTCTCGTGAGGAAGATGCAGGACGTCGCTCGCCGCTCGGCCCCATCCTTATCGCCTTTATGGCCGGCGTTATCGCATGCTCGGTAATTGGAAACGTCTGGAGCCATGTCGAACAACAGCGAAAAGACGCCGCCAAGGTCGAGATGTCTGTCGAGCAATCGCTCGGCCGTACGCGCTCGGTACATGTGTCGGTCGAGGTCAAGGACGGCGCGACGTGGGACACCGCGCGCGGCGACAGCCAAATGCTCATCCATATCGTGGGGCGCACGCTCAAAGGGCAGACGATTGACGAGTATCAATACGTCAATTCCGCTGGTGACGGCATCGAACTTAAGCCCGGCGACTACGAGCTCACCGTCGATGAACCGCCCGTCGCCACCGACGGCACGCGCTTCCGCGCCTCAAAGCGCATGGTTCCCGTGAGCTTTAACTCGCAGGCGCCCGATACGGTCGACACCACACCGCAGGGCGGGTTCGACCTTTACGTAGATACCCAGTAGGCGCTCGCCGCTCATTCCGCTATGGCTACTCAATAATCGCCTGCCGTCCCGTCCCGCCGCCAAGAGTGGGACAATAGCCCTCGACACTATTGTTTACTTTTGGAGGAAGTAGCATGTCTACCGTCACTACCATCAAGCGCGGCGGCCTCACCGCGGCCATCGATTCCATGGGCGCCCAGCTCACGAGCCTTGCCCTCAACGGCAACGAGTATCTGTGGCAGGGCGACCCCGCCTTTTGGGGCAAGCACGCGCCCATCCTGTTCCCCATTGTGGGCTCGCTGCGCAACAACACGGCAACGTCTGCGGCCAGCACCTGCGAGATGCCGCGCCACGGACTCGCGCGCATTGTCGAGCACAAGCTGGTCGAGGTTTCGGAGGACGGCTCCTCGGTAACGTACGAGATCACCGATACGCCCGAGTCGCTCAAGGCGTTCCCGTTCCACTTTAAGCTCAACATGACCTATGCCTTGACCGGTGACGCCACCCTTACGCAGACCTTCGCCGTCACCAACACCGGCGACGTGGACCTGCCGTTCTCGGTGGGCGGCCACCCCGCATTTAACGTACCGGCCCCCGGTGCCGAGGACGAGGCGTTCGAGGATTACGAGTTGGCGTTTACCGAGGCTTGGACCAACGAGGCTCCCATCATCACGCCCGACGGTCTTATGACGTTCGAGGGTGGCTACAAGGCTCCCGATAACTCGGACGTGCTGCCCATCACGCACCGCAGCTTCGATAACGATGCCATCATGTTCACCGATACTCCGGGCTCCACGCTCACACTGCGCGGCCGCAAGTCGGGCCACGGCGTCAAGATCGACTTTGAGGGCTTTAAGTACATTGGCGTGTGGTCTGCCGCCAACGACGCTCCGTTTGTGGCGCTCGAGCCCTGGACCGGTCATACCACCATGGACACCGAGGACGATGTTTTTGAGCACAAGGTCAACACCATTACGCTGGCGCCGGGCGAGACGGACGTCCGCAGCTTTAGCGTCACCTTGCTCTAGAGGTTCCGCCGTTCTAACGAACGGCGGACCGGTCGACGCTGCGCGCTACCCAGAGCGACAATTTGTCATTCAAAAGGCATGGCATGACCAGAAGGTCTATGCCTTGCCTTTTTCATGCCAACTTGTTCGCTCTGGGCGGCGCTCGCTGGCATTGCCAAAACATCGACGCTCCCAATGACTACCGTGTGTCTATTAATTTTTCGAGCTTGTGCTGCGCTGCTGGTCGCTGGCGTATATCCTGTTAAGTCGTCAGCATACGATTCAACAGGGAAGGCAGATTATGCATTCTCCCCATCAACGCGACGCGCATCCACAGCCGATGTGCAGCCGTCGCATCTTTTTGGGTAGCGCTCTCGCTGCGAGCGCTTCTGTCGTCGCCGGCGCACTTGCCGGTTGCCAGCGCCCCTCCACGCTGGAAATAGTTCAGCCCACGACGGGCGGCGGTCGCGACGACCTGTCCGATTCCGTGATCGGCAAGGACAAGATCCGCATTGGCATGGAGGCGGCCTACGCCCCGTACAACTGGCAGGTTTCCGAAGCCAGTGAGTACACCATCCCCATCGACAACGTGCAGGGCGCCTATGCCGATGGCTACGACGTGCAGATCGCCAAGATCGTCTGCAAGGCCCTCGGCGGCGAGCCCGTTGCCGTCAAGCAGAGCTTCTCGGGCCTTATCGACTCGCTCAACAACGGCCAGATCGGCCTCATCATCGCCGGTATGAGCGCCACGCCCGAGCGCGAGGAGTCCGTCGGCTTTTCCGACCCGTACTTTATCGGTTACTTTGGCCTGTTCGTAAAAGAGGGCTCGCCCTATCAGAATGCGACCAAGCTCAGCGACTTTAGCGGCGCAACGGTACTCGGCCAAAAGGACACCATGCTCGACACCGTCATCGACGAGATTCCGGGCGTTGTCCACAAGAACCCGGTCGATTCGGTCCCCACGGTGTTTTCGAACCTGCTGCAGGGCACCTGCGACGCCGTGACCTACAACACTGAGAACGAGAAGGGCTATATGGCCCAAAACCCGGGTATCGTGCCGATCCATTTTGCCGAGGGCGAGGGCTTTAAGCAGGAGGTCGCGGCAAATGTCGGTTGCCGCAAGGGCTCGGACAAGCTGCTTAAGCTCATCGACAAGATACTCAAGGGCATTAGCCAAGAGGAGCGCGACCAAATGTGGGACGCGTGCCTCGACCGTCAGCCGGCATAGGGAGGCAGCATGAAAACCATCAATCGCCTGGCCTCCTTTATCAAGGCCGACCACCGTTATGTATACCTAGGCACGAGCGTTATCGCGGCGCTCGGCCTGGCGTTTAGCCAGCGCAACCCCACGCCGCTGAGCTTCCTGGCTCCCACGGGCGTGTTCCAAGATTGCCTTTGGGCGATCCTGTGGGCCTGGCTCGTCGTGTCGACGGCGGCGCTGGTCACCAAGCTCATGCACTGGAGTGACTATCGCGAAACGTCGCCGTTTGCTTCCGAGCGCTTCCGTCGCGGCGTGCGCCTGGGCAGCTATGTCGTGGTCGCCATCGCGGCGATCTTTTTCGTGGACCGCTGCGTCATGTCGTTTATCGACCTGGTGCAGGTGAGCATTGTCTCGGATTCCAACCCCAGCGACTTTTTGTCGAGCCTGGTCTACATGACCTACAAGAGCGGGGACTTCTTCATTCGCGGTATCGAGATCACCATCGCGCTTGCCACCTTTGGCACCGTCATCGCATTCTTCCTGGCGCTGCTCTTCGTGTTCCTACGCATTCAGACCTTCGATCGCGTGGACAACGACCTGGTGCGCTTCTTTAAGAGTATCGGCCGCGGCTTTGCGACCGTCTACTCCACCATCGTGCGCGGCACGCCCATGATGGTCCAGGGTCTGCTCATCTATTACGCGGGCTTCACCGTTTTGCGCGGCATGGGCTTCGAGACCGCTCAGGCCAACCAGATTTGGAGCACCTTCACCGCCGGCCTCGTCACCATCTCGCTCAACTCCACCGCCTACATGATGGAGGTCCTGCGCGGCGGCATCGAGTCCATCGATCCCGGCCAGGCCGAGGCAGCACGCTCGCTGGGCCTGTCGCAGTGGCAAGCTATGCGCAAAGTCGTGTTCCCCCAGGGCATTAAAAACGCGATTCCGGCGCTCACCAACGAGCTCATCATCAACATCAAGGATTCGTCGGTGCTCTCGGTCATCGGCGTGTTTGACCTCATGTACGCCACCACCACCGTCGCCGGCGTGTACTACCGCCAGATGGAGGTCTACTGCGTGGCGCTCGTGGTCTACCTGATCCTGACGCTCGTGGCGAGCCGCCTGCTCGAGGCCTTTGGCAAAAAGCTCGGCGCCGAGGCTCCGGTCACGCTGCCCAGCTCCAACTAGGCTCAAGACGAGGAGAATCATCATGGCAGATACCGCCACTACCGGCACCGCGGCCGCCGCACAGACCAATGAGCCGCTCATCCGCGTCGAGGGCCTGCGCAAGAGCTTTGGCTCACTCGAGGTACTCAAGGGCATCGACCTGTCCGTTAACCCCGGCGAGGTCGTCACCATTATCGGCGCCTCAGGCTCGGGCAAATCGACCTTTCTGCGCTGCCTCAACCTGCTCGAGACTCCGGACGCGGGCCACATCTGGTTCCACGGTCAGGACTTCACGGCCGAGCGCTGCAACATCAACAAGCTGCGTGAGGACATCGGCATGGTGTTCCAGGGCTTTAACCTGTTCAACAACATGGACGTGCTCGACAACTGCACGCTCGCGCCCGTCACGCTCAAAAAGATGAGCAAGGCCGAGGCCGAGAAGGTCGCGATGGAGCATCTGACGAGCGTGGGGCTCGAAAAGTTCGCGCACGCCGCCGTGGGTCGCCTGTCCGGTGGTCAAAAACAGCGCGTGGCCATCGCTCGTGCCCTATGTATGAATCCGCAGATCATGCTGTTCGACGAGCCGACCTCCGCACTCGACCCCGAGATCGTGGGAGAGGTGCTCGAGGTCATGCGCAAACTTGCTGCCGACGGCATGACCATGGTCGTCGTCACGCACGAGATGGCCTTTGCCCGCACCGTGTCCGATCGCGTGGTCTTTATGGACAAGGGCGTAGTGCTCGAGGACGCCGCGCCGGCAGAGCTCTTTGGCAACCCCAAGCACCAGCGTACCCGCGAGTTCCTCTCGCGTTATCTCGAGGACAAATAACCAACCGCAAGCGCTTATGTGGCAGGGCCGCTCCGGTGGGGCGGCCCTTGTCGTCACAATCGAAAGGATGTCATGGCCGAGGTTTGGCGCTTTTTTGCGCATGAGGATGATTTTGCCGATATAGACGAGGCCGGCGCGTGCGAGCGCCTGGGCCGTGTGCTGTCGTTTCCGACCATCTCGAGTATGGATGCCGAGGCGGTGGACTGGCGGCCGTTCGACGACCTGCGCGCGTATATGCAGCAGGCTTGGCCGCGCGTATTTACGGCGGGTAAGGTCGAGCTTATCGACCATTCGCTATTGGTGACGCTTAGCGGTTCCGACCCTGCCCTCAAGCCCATTATGCTCATGGGCCACATGGACGTGGTTCCCGTGGTACCCGGCACCGAGGCTGACTGGACGCACGCCCCCTTTAGCGGACATGTGGACGATGCCTACATTTGGGGCCGCGGCGCCATCGACATGAAAGACCAAGTCGCAGGCATTCTCGAGGCGGTTGAGTATGCGCTGGCGCACGGTTGGCAGCACGAGCGCACGCTGCTCCTGGCCTTTGGCCAGGACGAGGAGACTACGCAGTATGGCGCAGGCGCCATCGGCCGCGCGCTCGAGGAGCGCGGCATTGAGCTTGAGTACCTGATCGACGAGGGTGACTACCGCATCGTTCCAGCTGCCGAGTATGGCGCGGGCGAGGGCTGGCTTATGCATGCCGACCTTGCCGAGAAGGGCTACGCCGATATCGTGCTCAAGACGAAGAGCGAGGGCGGGCATTCGTCCAACCCCTACGGCGGCACATCGCTCGAGGTGCTGAGCCGTGCCATCACCGCAATCTGCGATATCGAATGGCCGGCGCGCGTGACCGACCTGCTTGCCGCGCAGCTCGTCGAGCTGGGGCTCTATACCGCCGATGAAATTGCCGCCAACGGGGGTGCCATTGTCCGCGATTGCCTCGCCAGCAAGAAGCTCTATCCGCTCGTGACCACCACCTGCGCGCCCACGCAGGTCGAGGGTGGCAGCACCGGCGCCAACGTAATGCCGCAGGATATGTGGGCCAATATCAATTTCCGTATGCTCGAGGGCACGAGCGTGGCCGATGTCGTGGCCCGCTGCCGCGTCGCCGTTGCCGAGGCGGGGCTCGCCGACCGTGTCGAGGTCGAGCTCGGCCCCGGCAGCTCTGAGCCCTCGCCGTCCCCGCGCATCGGTGGTCCCGGTCTCGAGGCGGTTCGCTCCATCGCCGCCCGCTATTTCCGTGATCCAAAGGGGACGGAGGAAAACGGATCATTCGAGCCAGTGGCAATTGTGCCCTCGACCGTGATCGGCGCGACCGACGCTGCCAACTACCAGCGCATTTGCTCCGAGTGCATTCGCTTCTCGGCCTTTGTGGTCGACGATGACGAGTGCGACCGAGGTGTCCACGGCACCAACGAGCGCATTACCCGCCGCGCCTACCTCCAGGGTGTCCGCTTCCTCATCGCCCTGCTCCATACGCTCTAGCCACAAAGCAAGCCCTTGGTGCAATGGGGTCAGGTTTGTTTGCACCAATCATTCCGTGCGGGTTATATGCAGGTATGCCTGCGCACGCTATCATGTATGGGTTAGACCGCAACTATGTACCTCATACGCGAAGGGATGCGCATGTATCTGAAGATCGACATGTTCTAGCTGGGCTTACCCCCGCAGTGGCGCCGCGCGCCCCATCAACTCTGCCGATTTTCGCCTTCACGCACATAAAGGAGTCCCGCCATGCGCGACAAGCTCGAAAAGATCATTAAGGCCTACGAGGAGCTCGAGAAGAAGCTTTCCGACCCGGCCGTCGCCTCCGACATCAAGGAGTTCACGCGTCTCAACAAGGAGTACGCACACCAGTCCGACCTCATCGCTGCCTCGCGCGAGTACATCGGCGCGCTCGATGACATCGAGGCCGCCAAGGAGATGCTCCGCGACACCAGCGATGCGGACGAGAAGGAGATGCTCCAGATGGACATCTCCGAGAACGAGGAAAAGCTTCCCCAGCTCGAGGAAGACATCAAGTACATGCTCATCCCGAGTGACCCCAACGACGACAAGAACACCATCGTCGAGATTCGCTCCGCCGCCGGTGGCGACGAGGCAGCCATCTTCGCCGGCGACTTGTACAAGATGTACCAGCGCTTCTGCGAATCGCGCGGCTGGAAGACCACCGTGCTCGATTCCAGCCCCAGCGAGGCCGGCGGCTTTAAGTCCATCGAGTTCAAGGTCGAGGGCGACCGCGTCTACTCCGTCATGAAGTTCGAGTCCGGCGTGCATCGCGTCCAGCGCGTTCCCAAGACCGAGTCCCAGGGCCGCATTCAGACCTCCACGGCTACCGTCGCCGTACTTCCCGAGGCCGAGGAGATCGACGTCCAGATCAACCAGTCCGACCTGCGCATCGACACCTACTGCGCCTCCGGCCCTGGCGGTCAGTGCGTTAACACCACCTACTCCGCCGTGCGCATCACCCACCTGCCCACCAACACCGTGGTGCAGTCGCAGGAGCAGCGTTCCCAGATCCAGAACCGCGAGGTCTGCATGCAGATGCTGCGCGCCCGTCTGTACGAGATGGAACTCGAGAAGCAGCAGGCCGAGCTCGGTGCCGAGCGCCAGAGCCAGATCGGCCACGGCAACCGTTCCGAGAAGATCCGTACCTACAACCAGCCCCAGGACCGCGTGACCGATCACCGTATCGGCTTCAACTCCACCTACAACGGCGTTCTTCTGGGCGATCAGCTCGGCACCGTCATCGAGGCGCTCGCCGCCGCCGAGCGAGCCGAGAAGCTGGCACAGGCTGTGTAGTAGGTTCCGCCGTTCTACCGAACGGCGGACCGGCCGACGCTGCGCGGGCCGCATTTGGACAATCTGACGTTCAACTTCAAGGGCGCGACCAGAAGGT
>UQIE01000018.1 GCA_900541065.1 uncultured Collinsella sp.
TTGGAGAGAGCGCTCCCGCAAACTGCCTCTTGACAACTTATAGGAGCGTCGGTTTTGTTTTTGCAAATTCCGGGATGGTCGGGGATATCCGCGTTAACGTAGTAGATGGCCGCATTTCGTGGCAAACGGTCCGACCCAAGACCCAAGGCAGCCAACCTCGAATGGCCATTCTCGAAGTTGCGGTGGAATACGGACTGAATTGGCACCTTAAAGGCAAAAACACTCCGTATTCCACCGCAACTTATAGGGAGATAGGCCTTAGAGGCGAGCGAGGTCATAGGCTTGGGCGGCTGACTCGCCGGCACAGATGAGGTTGGCAGTGGCTTCCTGAGGATTGAGCGCCTGGTCGAGGGGCATGGGCTTGCGGCAGATCGGAAGCACCAAGTCGATGCCCTGCGCACACACCACATCCAGGTTGACGGCGCGACCACCCACGACGGCAACCACCGGTTTGCCATATCGCTTGGCGCGGCGAGCCACACCAACCGGCGCCTTTCCAGCGGCGGACTGTTCATCCATATTGCCCTCGCCTGTAATGACCAGGTCGACATCGCGTACGCGCTCGTCAAACCCAATCAGATCGAGCACCGTCTCCACGCCCGAACGCAGCTCCGCACCGAGCGCCAGTAACGCCGCGCCCAAGCCACCGGCAGCGCCCGCGCCGGGCACGCCGAGCACCGAGCCAAATGTCCGTGCGCCCTCGGGCGTACGCAACAACCCCTGGGCTCGAGCTCCGGCAATCGCAGCGTCGAGCAAGCGACCGTAGCCGACCATCCAGCTGTCGTACTTGCCCAGCGCCTCGGCATCATCCGTCGGCAGACCCTTCTGTCCGCCGAACACCGCAAGCGCGCCGCGACGCCCTACGAGCGGATTCTCAACATCCGAAAGCACAACGATACGAGCGCCATCCAAAGCCTGCAGCGCTGGCGCCAAATCGATACTCGTCACGTGTTCAAGGCCCGCAAGACCGGGGGCGATATAGCAGCCCTGATCATCGACCACATGCGCGCCCAGCGCCCGCAGCATGCCGGCGCCACCGTCATTGGTGGCGCTGCCGCCCAAGCCAATATAGATAGTCTTTGCACCCGCGCGAACCGCACGGAGCATCAGCTCGCCCACGCCATAGGTCGAAGCCGCAAGCGCCGACGACTCCGCGCAAGGCGAATACCCGATGCCCGCGGCTTCGGCCATCTCAATAACAGCCGACTCGCGCTCGCCGTCCACTAACATCCGGGCAGACACACGCTCGCCAAAGGGGCCTGCGACATCGCAGGTTGAGAGCTCGCCACCGCATGCGGCGATGGCATCGAGCGTTCCCTCGCCACCATCTGCCAGCGGCAATGTACACACCTCGGCATCGGGCCAAACGCGGCGCACGCCTTCGGCAACCGCCGCTTCCGCCTGCGCGCTCGAAACGCTGCCCTTAAAGGAGTCGATCGCCAGCAGCACACGGCGGGGCCGGCGGCACGCAGGGCCAAAGTCAACCGCCTCAACGGCGATATCTTCGGCACACGCGAGCGCCTCGGCATGAGCGGCATGCGCCTCAAGATCGGCCCCACAACCGCCATCAGCGCCGCCTGCTCCGCGCAGACCGCCAAAATAGCTAATCAGCAGCTCACGGCATTCATCCGCCAGGACCCCAGCCGTCACGTTAAACCGATGATTCAGGCGCGAGTCGGCATTCAAATCGTATAGGGATCCCAGCGCGCCCGCCTTGGCATCGGCGGCACCGTATACGCAGCGGCCCACGCGCGCGTTGACCATGAGACCCGCGCACATGCAGCAAGGCTCGAGCGTTACATAGACCGTGCAATCGGAAAGGCGCCAGCGACCGAGCGACCGAGCGGCAGCGCACAGGGCCGCGAACTCTGCATGCGCCGAAGGGTCCTGGTCGAGCTCGCGACGATTATGCGCCCGCGCGACAATCTCACCAGCACGCACCACCACAGCGCCAATGGGCACTTCGCCCACTACCGCGGCGGCGCGCGCCTCGACCAGTGCCTCGCGCATGAACTTCTCATCGATTTCGGTGATCGTCATCGTTCGCCTTCCCTGTTGCAAATCCAAAACGATGCTATCATTACGACTCACGGAGAGATGGCAGAGCGGTTGAATGCGGCGGTCTTGAAAACCGTTGAGCGCGAGAGCGTTCCGGGGGTTCGAATCCCCCTCTCTCCGCCACTTCTAGTGATGCACCGGTGTCATGGTCCGCTCAAACAGCGCATCGACCACGTCGGCTATCTCAGGTCGACGCTCAAGATCGTGACCCGACTCCCACCATATCGTGAAAAGTCGAATAATACCGCCGGCGACAAACTCAGACGTCGTCTCGAGTGACACGGGGGCCAGGGCATCCTCGGCAAGCACGTTCATCACACGCTCGCGGATGGAGTGGGCAATGCGGTCGCAAATAACGTTGGTCAACATGCCCGACATGCTGCTTGCCAAAATGTTATCCATGAGCCGCTCGTGCACCAGAATCAAATCCATGGCATCGTCCAAAATCGCGTGCCGAAGAGCGCGCACGTCCTCGGCAGACACTGCGCCGGCCTCATCGGGCTGTTTTTGCGGCAAGCCCGACATGAGCTCATCGATATAAAAGGCAAAATAATCGTTCTTGTCGCGAAAGTGCTTGTAGAACGTCGTGCGGCGAATCATGGCGCGGTCGCACAGCATGGCAACTGTCAGGTCCTCAAAACGATGCTCCTCGAGAAGCTCGGTGAAGGCATCGAACAGGGCGCGGTAGGTTTTCTTGATGCGAAGGTCCACTGGTATCGCCATCCTCAGGGCAAAGACAACACTCGTCAATCTGTCGCATATCTTACACCTGTACCTCGCGCGCTTTGCCCCGGTGCCAACCCCGCCGAAAACACAACGCTTACCGGAAAGTTCGGCACGGCAAAACGTTGCGGGTATACTAGTAGCGTTATACCAACGGCAGCTGGCGCATGCCGCCGCGGCCATTCGAAACGGAGACATCATGATTACCGTCATCATCGGCATCGTTGTTGTCATTGTGATTGTCTGCGCCATCGCCGGCATCTACAACAACATGGTCACCAAGCGTAACCGCATCGATAACGCCTGGCAGAACATCGATACGCAGCTGCAGCGCCGCAACGACCTGATCCCCAACCTGGTCGAGACCGTCAAGGGCTACGCCAAGCACGAGCAGGAGACGCTCTCCGCCGTGATCAGTGCGCGTAACACCGCCGTCAAGGCCACCACGCCCGAGGCCAAGATGGAAGCCGACAACGTGCTGACCGGTGCGCTGCGCCAGCTCTTCGCCGTAGCCGAGGCCTACCCCGATCTTAAGGCAAACACCAACTTTACGCAGCTGCAGGCATCGCTCGAGGATACCGAGAACAAGATTAGCTATGCACGCCAGAGCTACAACGATTGCGTGCTCAGCTACAACAACGCCATCCAGACGTTCCCGGCTGTCATCTTTGCCGGCATCTTCCAGTTTAAGGAGCGCCAGGGCTTCGAGGCCGCCGAGGCAGCCCGCCAGGCCCCGACCGTCAAGTTCTAGTAGTTTGGCAGCGCATCCTTAATCGGCCAAATGCATAAACCGCCCCGTCGAATGCATACTTCGACGGGGCGGTTTCCTTTTTCGCGAAGGTCCCCCTCTAAGCGCCGTGCATTTTTAGGAGTATTCAACATAACCAAGAGCTTCGGGCGCCACGATAAATGCCAAAGACCGCGAATATCCCTGCAAATCAAACGCTGCCAGCCCATAACCCCGCCCATCATCCGTAGAAAACATCGAGAAATCCCGATTTTTTGCCCGAGGTCGGTATGCAGGGGCCTTCGATTGCAGAATACTCGCAAAAATGCACGTCGCCACCGCCCCCACATGGCGCGAAGCAAAACACAAGCGCGGCCTAAAAGGCCGCGCGCCATGTTTATTCAGATTAATTATTGCCCGTTGTGGCAACGCCGAGCCCGCAGGGCGGAGAGTAAGTTCCCTCCCGGCGCACTCCGCAGGACGCAAAAAGCCCTCGCCGCACGAAGTGCGCAGCGAGGGCTTCTTGCATGTCCGAGGACGCGCCGGGAGGGAACTTGCTCTCTGCCCGGATAGGTAAGACAAATTACGCGACGGTGTAAACCCAGTTGTGCTTGTCCTCGACAGCACCGGACTGGATACCAGTCAGGGTCTCGCGGAGCTTCTTCATCACGGGGCCGATCTCGGTGTAGCCAGCCGGGAAGGTCACGGTCTCGTCGGCGCCGTAAACCTTGTTGTCGATCTCGCCAACCGGGGAGATGACGGCAGCGGTGCCGCACAGGCCGCACTCCACAAAGGTGCCGGCCTTGACCTCGGCCCACTCGACGGGACGCTGGTCAACGGTCATGCCCAGGTCCTGAGCAACCTGAACAAGCGAACGACGGGTGATAGAGGGCAGGATGGAGTCGGTGTGCGACTGCGGAACGACGAGCGTGCCGTCCTCCTTCACGAACAGGACGTTGGCGCCGCCGGTCTCCTCGACATAGGTGCGGGACTCGGAATCGAGATACAGGTTCTCGGCATAGCCCTCGCGATGGGCCTCCATCGTGGGCTTGAGGGACATGGCGTAGTTCAGGCCGGCCTTGATATTGCCGGTGCCGTGCGGTGCGGCACGGTCGTACTCGGAAACGCGCAGCTTAACGGGCTTAAGGCCACCCTTAAAGTACGGACCGACCGGGGTCACGAGAATGCGGAACGTGTACTCAGGAGCGGGAGCCACGCCAATCACGTCACCGGAGCCGATCATAAACGGACGCACGTACAGGGTCGCACCGGAACCGAAGGGCGGAACCCAGGCGGCGTTTGCAGAAACGACCTGCTTGACAGCCTCGACGAACTTGTCCTTGGGGAACGGGGGCATCTCGAGGCGCTGCGCAGAGTTGTACATACGCTCAGCGTTCATGTCGGGACGGAAGCAGACGATGCTGCCGTCCTCGGCGGTGTAGGCCTTCAGGCCCTCAAAGACCTCCTGGCAGTAATGGAAGATGCCGCCGCACTCGGAGACATGCAGGGTGTGGTCGGTGGTCAGGCCACCCTCGTCCCACTCGCCGTCCTTCCAATGGGCCTCGTAGCTGTAATCGGTCTTCATGTAGCCAAAGCCGAGGCTACCCCAATCGATATCCTTCTTCTCGACAGTCATATGTCGCTCCTTACATACACAGTTGCATACTCGCGAACCCGCACGCAAGGACCGAGGCCGACCGCGTCGCAACGTCGCACGCCCGGAGCGTAGAGCCGGACGGGACACGCGAGCAGCATCAAAGCCGATGGCACGTCGATTCGCATGCACGAGATTGTACTCCCCGCACGCGTCTGATAAAACGCTTTTCTTTAACTAAGTAAAGTATTTTCATTTGACCGAAGCAAAAAGGCCCGCCACCGTAAGCGGTGACGGGCCTCAACTGTACGGTCTGCGCGCTGGCTCGAGCTAGGCGTTCTATTTACCCAGCTTGGCCTTAACCAGACCGACCACGGTCGGGATGATCGACACGGCAACGATGCCGATAATCAGCAGCTCAAAGTGCTCCTGCACAAAGGGAATGCCGCCAAAGAAGTAGCCCAGCAGCGTAAAGACCGTCGACCAGGTAATGCCGCCCAGCACGTTAAAGACGACAAAGTTGCGCCAGTGCATGCCGCCCATGCCAGCGATAAAGGGCACAAAGGTGCGGATAAACGGGAAGAAGCGACCCAGGAAGATGGCCAGGTGACCCCACTTGTCCAAGAAGTCCTCGGACTTTTTGATGCGCTCGGGCGTCATGGCCTTGACCTTGCCCGAAGCGATGATCTTGCGGCCAAAGAAGTGACCGATCATAAAGTTGCACTGATCGCCCAAAATGGCAGCGGCCCATGCGGTGGCCAGAAGCGCCACGATGTTAAAGCCGCCGTTGTGGGCAAAGAAACCCGAGGCGAACAGCAGCGAATCACCGGGAAGGAACGGGAAGAACACCACGCCCGTCTCGATAAAGATGATCAGGAACACGCAGCCGTAGGCCATAAGCGGGCCGGCGGCGATCCAGCTGGCGATCGCGGTGCGCGGGTCCTTAAGCAGCTCGGCAATAAAATTGATGAAACCCATGAAGTAAAACCTCTCAGTTGTGGGCGCGGATACGTCCAAGTTGACCAGTATACGGTTGCGGTGCCCCCTCGTGCGCAACCCCACAAAAGCATGACTCCATTACCAGCAAGTTTGCATAACTGACACTTGTAGCGCAAAGCCGCCAAGATTGTCCTTTTTAATCCCTAGCGAATCGCTATACTTTATTGAATCGCATTGCCATGGCGCTAAGGGAGGGCGGCCGGTGAGCTTTATCAATACCATTCGCGAGGACATCAAGACCGTCCAGGCGCAGGACCCCGCCGCGCAAAACGGTCTGGTCATCTTTCTTTCCTATCCTGGCCTGCACGCCAAGTGGAACCACGTGCCCGAGCACTGGCTGTGGGAGCACGGTCATCGCTCGCTCGCCCGCGTGCTCTCGCAAATCACCCGCCACATCACCGGCGTCGAGATTCACCCTGCCGCGCAGATTGGCAAGCACTTCTTTATCGACCACGCCATGGGCGTCGTCATCGGCGAGACCACCATTGTGGGCGACAACTGTGTGCTCTACCAGGGCGTCACGCTCGGCGGCACCGGCAACGAGACCGGCAAGCGTCACCCCACCCTGGGCAACAATGTCACGGTGGGCACGGGCGCCAAGGTGCTCGGCAACATCCGCATCGGCAACAACGTCAAGATCGGCGGCAACTCGGTCGTCGTTAAGGACGTCCCCGACAACTGCACCGTCGTGGGCGTACCGGGACGCATCATCAAGCGCAACGGCTGCCGTGTGTTCGAGGAGAGTTTCGACGCCAAGCAGCATCGCGAGTACATGCCCGATGACGCCGCCGAGCAGTCCGCCCTCAACCGCCAGGGCATCACCGAGAATGCCCGCCGCGTCAAGGAACTCGAGCGAGAGGTGGCCGAGCTCAAGGCCCTCGTCGCCAAGCTCGTGGACGAACGCTAGGAACGCAAGCGGCACAAAACGACATCGGCATCAACGCAAAGGCGCGCCAGGGAATTCATCCCCGGCGCGCCTTATTTGTGATGTGGCAAAGAGACTGTCCCTTTGTCACATTATGCGAACTGGCTCAGATAGAGGTCGGCGTAGGCACCCTCGGCAGCCAGCAGCTCCTTATGCGTGCCCTGCTCGATAATGTTGCCGTGATCCATGACCAAGATCAGGTCGGCGTCCACGATCGTCGACAGGCGGTGCGCGATCACAAAGCTCGTGCGCCCGCGCATGAGCGCGTCCATGGCACGACCGATGGCAAGCTCGGTACGCGTATCCACGCTTGAGGTCGCCTCGTCCAGGATGAGAATCGCCGGGTTATTGAGCAGCACGCGTGCGATGGTCAGCAGCTGACGCTGGCCCTGGCTGATGCTTTCGGCATCGTTGGCCACGCGCGTGTCATAGCCCTGCGGCATGGTGCGCACAAAGAAGTCGACCTGCGCGGCGCGCGCAGCCGCCACGATCTCCTCACGCGTCGCCTCGGGACAGCCGTAGGCGATGTTTTCGGCAATCGTGCCATCGAACAGCCAGGCGTCCTGCAGCACCATGCCAAACTGCTGCCGTAGCTCGCCGCGGTCCATGCGGCTCGTATCCACGCCGTCGAGCGTAATACGCCCGCCGTCAATCTCGTAGAAGCGCATGAGCAGGTTGATGAGCGTCGTCTTGCCCGCGCCCGTGGTTCCCACCACGGCAATCTTCTGGCCCGGCTCGGCGGTAAACGACACGTCGTGCATAAGCGGCTTGTCGGGCGAATAACCAAAGCGCACGTGCTCAAAGGAGACGCGACCCTCAACGCGACCCGGCAGCTTGGCGGCCTCGTCCGGCAGCGGATCGGCCTCCATCTCGGGCTCATCGAGCAGGTCGAACACGCGCTCCGCACTCGCCAACGCGCTCTGCAGCGAGTTGAAGGTAAACGACAGCTGCGTCATGGGTTCGGACGCCTCGTAGATAAACTGGAAGAACGCCTGGAACACGCCGACGGTCATGTGACCGGCAACCAGCATGCTACAGCCCACCAGCGCGATCACGATCTGCGCCAAACGGCCGATAAAGCGCACCGCAGGGCCGACGGCATTGATCATAAAGTCGGCCTTGGCACTCACGCGTGCCAGCTCGCCCGAGGCCTGGTGCACCTCGGCAGAACTTTGGCGTTCGCGGTTAAACGCGCGGATCACCAGACGGCCCGAATAGCCTTCCTCGACCGCACTCGTAATCTTGGACACCCACTCCTGGCGCTCGCCCGTCACATCGTGTGTGCGGCGCGAGACGACCTTCGTCACCAGCAGCGACAGTGCCGTAAAGAACAGAAAGACGAGCGTAAGCTGCACGCTGAACACGAACATCACGCTCACAGCACCAACAACCGTGCCGATCGACACGAGCAGCTGCAGCAATCCGCGCTGCATGCTCTCGGACATCTTGTCCAGGTCGTTGGTCGCGCGGCTGACGACCTCGCCGGGACGATGCGCGTCAAAATAGGCGAGCGGCAGACGGTTGAGCTTTTGCGCGATGCGGTTGCGCAGGCGCAGATTGAGACGCTCAGCGACGCTCGACATCAAAAAGCTCTGGAGCGCGTAGAACGAAGCGGCGGCCGTCCAAATCAAAAAGTAGATGAAGATAGTCCTGCCGCAGTTCTCCCAGGTGATGCTGAAAGTGGTGTCGTTGGCAAACGCCACCTGAATGTGGCCCCACAGCTCATCGATCACGCGGGCGCTATATGCCGGCGCGGCGGTGTTAAAGATGACATAGAACACAATGCTCGCGAACACGATATAGAAGCGCCAATGGTCGCCGGCAGCCTCACTCAACAGGCGGCGCACCGTCGCCCAGGTATCCCGAGGCGTCTCGTCCTCGTCTTCGTCGTCCACGTCGCGCATACGCTCTGCCTCGGCGCGGGCGCGCTCGTCCTCGGCACGTTCGTTTTCCTCGTAGAGCGCTTGGCGGCGAGCCTCGCGCTCCGCCGCCTTGGCGGCTTCGTCCAGGTCGGGCGCGACGCCCGTCTCCTCGACTGTCTCTACAACCGCAGCGCCATCGACGATGCCCTGCTTCTTGAGCTCCTCGGTCATGCTACTCACCTCCCTTCATCTGCGATTCCGCGATTGCGCGGTACACCTCGCAGGTTTCCATGAGCTCGTCGTGCGTGCCTAGGCCCACGATCTCGCCGTCTTTGAGCACCACGATCTGATCGGCATGCAAAATAGTCGAGATGCGCTGGGCGATGATGAGCACCGCGGCATCGCACGTCTCGTCCTGCAGCGCATGGCGCAGTGCCGCATCGGTCTTAAAGTCCAGGGCCGAAAAACTGTCGTCGAAGATATATAGATCGGCATGCTTCATGAGTGCGCGGGCAATCGCCAGGCGCTGGCGCTGACCACCCGAGAAGTTCGTGCCGCCCTGGGCCACCGGCGTATCGAGCCCCTGGGGCTGGTCGAGCACAAAGGTGCTCTGGGCAACCTCCAGCGCATGGAGCATGTCAGCCTCAGTCGCGTCTTCGTTGCCAAAGCGCAGGTTGCTCGCCACCGTACCCGAGAACAGCCATGCCTTCTGCGGCACATAGGCAATGCGCCCGCGGATGTCGTCTTGCGAAAGGTCGCGCAGATCGATGCCATTCAGGCGAATGGCGCCCTTCGTGGCATCGTGGAAGCGAAGCAGAAGCTTTGCCACCGTCGATTTGCCCGAGCCTGTCGAGCCAACGATCGCAGTCGTCTGACCGCGACGGCAGGCAAAGCTCAGGTCGCACAGGGTATCCTCGTCGGCATCGTCAAAACGGAACGACATGTGGTCGAACACGGCCACCGCGTCGGCACCGTCAACAGACTCCGCCGCGCACGTGTCCAGCGTGCGCTTGCCGTCCACGATGCTCGGCTCAATCTCCAACACCTGCTGCGCACGGTTCAGGCATGCGGCGGCGCGTGGGAGCGTCAGAATCACCATCTGCGCCGTCATCACAAAGAACAGGATCAGGATCGCGTACTCCAGCACGGCCGAGATGCTACCGATTTGCATGGCGTGGACGCCCACGCGGTTGCCGCCCACCCACAGCACCGCCACCTCGGCGATATTCATCAAAAAGAAGCTGGAGCTGTCGAGACCCACAAACAGGTGGTTGACCTTGATGGCATTGGCCGCGTAATCGCTAAACACCTCGTCCAGGCGCTGCTCCTCGTGGCGCTCCTTGTTAAATGCGCGGATGACGCGCACGCCCACGATGTTCTCGCGCAGCACCACGTTCATGCGGTCGATAAAGCTCTGCAGGCGCATAAAGATCGGCGCGGCGTTGGCAACGGTAAAGACCGCCGCCACCAGCACGATCGCAACCACCACGCCCAGCAGCGTGCCCATGGCGGGATCGATAAACCAGGCGAAGATGATGCCCGCCACAGCCAAAAAAGGCACGGGCAGCACCAGCTGAATCGTCTGCAGAATCGCCTGCTGAATCACGTTGATGTCGTTGAGCGAGCGCGTGATCATCGAACCCGTGCCAAAGCGCTCAAAGTCGCTGGCGGACAGCTCGAGCGACTTGTCGTACACGGCATTGCGGATATCGCAGGCCACGTTGGCGGCCAGGCGCGCCGAAAGATAGCAGCCCAGCACCGTGCCGCCGCTGGCCATGCCGGTCGCGATAAGCATGTACAGGCCGTTGCGTAATATATAGTCGACATCACCCGTGGTAATACCGGTGTTGACCATGTTCGCCAGCATCGTGGGAACCAACAGCGTACCGACGTTATCTATCAGCACCGCAAACAGCGTCACCGCAATCAGACCGCGGTACGGCCTCATAAACCTCATTAAGAGTCGCATGCGTCCCCCTCGCCCTTATCGTCAGTCTCGTTCTCGGCGGCCACTTGCCGTTTAAATGCCTCGCACTCTTCGTTAAGAACATGGGAGAACTTACCGACCAAGCGCATGATCTCGCACTGTTCCCACGGCTCGAGCGCCTCGAATGCCTGTTGCTCGGCTTTTTGCGCCGGCAACGCGTAGCGCTTGGCAAACCGCACGCCTTCTTCGGTCAGTCGTACAACCTTGTTTTTACGACTACCCTCGGCAAACTCCAACGTCGCAAGCCCTCGCGCCCTAAGCGTTTTAATCGCCGAATTGATGGTCTGTTTGCTGTAGAACCATTCACTCGTCAGCCGACTCACGGCAACGCTTCCGCCCGCTGCACTCGTGTCGACGAGCATCCAGTAGGCGCAGTCCGAAAGGCCGCAGGCGCGCGAGAACTCCGAATAGATATGGTCGAGTCCATTGAGCAACCGATCGAAGTCGACCAGCGTAACCGCACTATTCATCTATCCCACCATTCAATTGTCCGATTTTTGACCAATTATGTGTCTCTAGATTAGTCCGAGTTTTGACTATCGTCAACAGGCTCTCCGCAAATGCGTGCATTTTTATGGCCTATCGGCAGAAAAAGACCGCCGGCGCGGGGGCGGCGCCAGCGGTCACGTGAAAATCGGGTTTTATTGCCTGTTAAGCGGCGACGGCCTCATAGACCGTAGCGCCCGAGAAGCTGTCATGCAGGCTCTTGCCGGCAATCCACGGCAGCTCGACGACCTCGCAGACCGTGTTGACCAACTCAGAACAGTCAGTAAAGTGGCCCTTGTCGTTGAGGGCCTCGCAATCCTGAACACGCCAATAGCCATCGGTGTGCGTGATGTAGTACTCGTGATCGTTGATCGACACGAAAGCGCGCGTCTTGGAACGCAGCAGCTTCAGAAATCCTTCGAAATCGGTCTCGACGACATCTCCAGCCTGGAACATGATGTTACCTCCTGGCCCGGCGCCACCACGGCGCATTGATAAACGTTGGTACTCCTTTAGTAAAACCTTTATCAGAGGTTATGCGTTCGTCATTTAGGCAAGTGGTAAAAAACCGCAGGGTAGACGGGATAAAACGTTTAACCATCCCATTTGTTTGTCACATTCTGAAGGTACTTTTATGCAAACCTACTTTCCCAATTGGAATCTATCCTTTTGGCCGGGCAATTGACCGTCTATCGTTTGAGCCCGACGGGTATGAACGGGGCATCTGCAACGCCACCGCAAGGAGACACCATGGAGACTATCGAAGCACTCATTCACCGCCGCAGCTGCCGCAACTACAGCGATCGTCCCGTCGAGGCCGAAAAGCTTGCACGTATTATCGAAGCCGGCCAATATGCACCGAGCGGCATGGGCCGCCAGCCGGTGACGTTTGTCGCCGTCACCGACCCCGCGACCGTCGAGCGTCTCTCGCAGCTCAACGCGCAAGTCATGGGCAGCAACAGCGACCCCTTCTATGGCGCCAAGACCGTTGTGGTGGTGCTGGTTGACCGCAGCGTGCCCACACATCTGGAAGACGGCTCGCTCGCCATGGGCAACCTGCTCAACGCTGCCTATGCGCTGGGCGTTGATTCGTGCTGGATTCATCGCGCCCACGAGGTTTTCGATTCGCCCGAGGGCCTGGAGCTACTGGCCAGTTGGGGTCTACCCGCCGACGGCAGCCTGCGCGGTGTCGGTCACTGCATTCTGGGCTATGCCGAGGACACGCTGCCCGAGCCCAAACCCCGCCGCGACAACGTGGTCTACGTAAGGTAATTAGTTCCGCCATTCTACCGAACGGCGGGCTCGTTGACGCTGCGCGGGCCGCATTCACGCCAATCTGACGTTCAATTTCGAGGGCGCGACCAGAAGGTCAGCGCCCTCTCATTTCACGTCACCTTGGCGCAAATGCGGCTCGCTCGCTTTTGGCGACTGACATCGAATGAGCCACTGTCTTGGGCAGCTAAAAAAGCCCCGTCCCAAATTAGCTGCCCCACTCGCAACTTATCCCGCCGATGGAGTTATTGCCGTTTCGCTCGTCTGATTCGCATCGACGTCGTCGCCTTGCTTGTCTTCGTCCTTTTGCGCATCGGCGATGGTGGAGGCCGCCGCAACGATACCGCGCTGGGGCGCGACGCCTGTCTGGGTCTGTGCGCCCTCGACAACTTCTGTGCCTGCATGCGCGAGCTCGGGCGATTTAAACATTGCGTCCAAGTTGGCGCCACCGCCGGCATATCCGAGCGCAGCGAGCGCGATGACGATCACTGCAACGGCGGCCACGATCGGCACGTAGCGATGCCAGCCGGCGGGATTGAGCCCGCTGCGGCGAGCCGCCCCGCGGCTGATGTAGCCGAGCGTTCCGTCGTGCTTGAGCTTTGAGCCCACCACGCGTTTGCGGCCCCACAGCGAGGACTCTGCCTGCATTGCCAAGCGGGCGCTTGCCGAAGGATAGCCGTATTTAGTGCGCTTGAACGAGCCATCAAACCCCGAGGCGTGTTTGCCCCACGTCACCGATGTTGTGCGTCGGTTGACTGGCGCGGCACTCCGCCTTCTGCGGCTCGGTTTTGAAGTCTCAGCCATATGCCCTCGCACGCCGTAACCAAATCGAAACAATAACGCTTTGGACTGTAGCACACGCGTCGCGTGCGGTCACGGGCGCCTCGCTCAACGGTCATCGTCCTTCAGCAAGCGCCACAGCGTTGTACGGCTTATGCCCAGCACCTCCGCCGCACGGGTTCGGTTGCCGTGGAGATGGTCTACAACCAGATGCGCGATATCTCGCTCGGTATCGGCCAGCGGTCGCAGGATATACAGGTCACTTTCAAGCGTCGGGGCGCCAAAGGCTGCGGTCTTAATCACGTCCTCTTGGGCGAGCACTTCCTCCGCCACAGCGCGGTCCACCGTGCCCGTCCCCACCAATATATACAGTCGTTCCGAGACCTCGCGGAGCTGCAGATAGTTGCGCGGCCAGCGGTAAGCATCGAGCGTCTTCGTCGCCGCGGCAGACAGCGTGGGCGCTGCCGTCCCAAATGCATCAGCGAGATATTCCAAATAGCGCGCGACCTTCGTCGACGCGGCTCCCTGCTCGGCGATTGCCGGCGCGACGCTCACCGCACAGGCGAAGCGCTCGGTCACAAAGGCGGCTTGATCACTTTCGCCGCCGCCCGGCATGTCATTCGCCGTCAGCACCACATGGCAGCGCGTCGCCAACGCGGTGTCGGTCATCGTGGAGACCAGCTCGCGGAGGCGCTGGGGGCCAACCGCGTTCCAGCCCTCAATGCAAAGGGTCAGCCCCATTTGGAACAACGGCGATTCGGCGCTTTTGAGCACATGGCGCCAACCGCGCTCGGTGAGCTCATCGAGCGCAACGGAAACAAAGGGCTGATCGGCAAAAGGACCGTCCAGATAGAGGCGCTTGGCAATCTCGACCTGACCCGCTCCCAGCTCGCCCTCGAGCATAAGGGGCACACCGCGCGCGTAGCTCTCGGCAACCGGTGCAGCCACCGCAGCGGCACCCTCAACGATGCCGTACGCGCTCGATTCGTAGCGGGCCTCAACTTCGTCGGCGTTGAGCCACTCGATGCCCGCATGCGCCGCGGCACCGCGCACCTCACGCGCCACGACCACCCAAAGGCCCCCGCCCTCTTTGTCGGTGGGGCGAACGGTCAGGCTCAGGCGCGTACCCGCACGCCCCATAACAAGACGCGCGCCGTCTCCTATACGGTCGAGGCGCTCAGCGACAAAAGCCGCCACATCCCGCTCGAGCGCCGCGTCATTCATGGTCGAGATCGCGACGTCTCCACGCGCATCGATTGCCAATGCCGAGGCCCCGGCAGCAGCCAGGGCCTCGGTCAAGATGTTCAGCTTGACATCGCTATCCATTATTTGCCCCTGTCCGCAGCAACGTGCAACCGCCGACGGTCGCACGACCGAGTGTTTCAAAATTGAACGATATTGCTCACCAAACACTATAGGGCAGAAAGCGCCGTCCTGCGAGTATAGGTGTTGCCCCGCATCGCCATCCTGGCGGGGCGATAAGAGCTCTTCGGGACTTATAAACCTGCGGACAAGCCATACCCGCAAGAGCTCCTATCGCTCCACCGTGAGAATGCGCTCACCAGCAACCAGCACGCAAACAAGCTACTTCTCTACCAGATTCTCAGTACGTGTTGCATTCCCAAACTCATGCACGCAATGCCAATCCAGCAGCAAAAGCCCAATGCGATGGGCTTGCCGCCCTTTTTGACCAGCTCGACGATATCGGTATTAAAGCCAATAGCCGCCATGGCCATCACAATAAAGAATTTCGACAGCTCCTTGATGGGCGCCGTAAAGGACGCGGGAAGCTGAAGCACCGTGGTGATCACGCTCGCCAGCACAAAGAACAGCACGAACATGGGAAACGCGCGTTTAAGCGAGAACGTGCTTTTGGCGTCACCGCCGGCCTTGCGCGCCAGATGCATCTGCCAGCATGCGAGAACCAACGTGATGGGAATAATGGCCAGCGTCCTGGTGAGCTTGACCACCGTGGCGCTCTCGAGCACATTGGCGCCGGGGTGCATGCTGTCCCAGGCGCTCGCCGCAGCCGTTACGGACGAGGTGTCGTTGATGGCGGTACCGGCAAACAGGCCAAAGCCCTCGTTGGTCAGCCCGAGCATGCCGCCGAGCGTCGGAAACACGAGCGCCGCGATAACGTTAAACAGGAAGATGACCGAAATAGCCTGGGCAATCTCGCGATCGTCGGCATCGATGACGGGTGCGGTCGCAGCGATGGCAGAACCGCCGCAAATCGACGAACCCACACCCACAAGCGTCGCGATCTTGCCCGGCACGTTCATAACGCGGCAGAGCACAAAGGCGATGACAAGCGAGGTCGAGATTGTCGCCACGATAATCGGCAGCGACTGGGCGCCCTTGGACAGAATCTGGGAGAGGTTCATGCCAAAGCCAAGCAGGATAACCGCGTACTGCAAGACTTTTTTGGACGTATAGGTGACGCCGGCGGCGAGCTGTTCGCGACGATTCTTGGGAAAGACGAGCGCCAGGACCATGCCAAAGAGGATGGCGAATACCGGACCGCCGACCACCTCAACCTGTTTGCCGAGCAACGTCGCGGGAATGGCGATGATCAGGCAGAACAAGACGCCTTTCCAGCGCTCGCGTACGATATTTGCCAGTTGCATATGGGATTCCTTCTTTCTATTTCACGTTTGCGACGGCTTATGATACGGCAACATTGAGCACAGCCTTGCGCAAACACAGACTAAGATGCCGCGATAGTTCTCAGGCAACAGCCGAATTACCCACCGCGGAGAGCTGATTCGCGGCATAATTAACAACTGACATATGAGTTTGATAGAACAGTTGCGAGGCGCTATGGAAGAATCGATGCACGTCGGCGAGCAGGAAACGAGCCTACAGGACCAGTCCTACCACACCATTCGACGCAAAATCGTCTACCTGGACTACAAGCCGGGCGAAAAGCTGGGCGTCAAGCAGCTTTGCGATGACCTGGACATGGGTCGCACGCCCGTGCGCGAGGCTTTGGTTCGCTTGGCGCAGGAAGGCCTGGTGCGCACCGTGCCCCAGAGCGGCACCTACGTCTCGCCCATCAACCTCACCCTTGCCGAGAGTGCCTGTTACATCCGCGAGCATCTGGAAAAGCAGGTGATTGTGGAGTGCTGTGCGCGCGCCACGTCGGCCGGCATCGAGCAGCTCGACCGCGCCATCGTGCTGCAGGAAAAGGCCATGGCCGAGGAGGATCGCATCGGCTTCTTTTTGAGCGACAACCTCATGCATCACATGATTTTTAGCATCGCATGTCGCAGCACCGTGTGGTCGTGGCTCGAAGAGACCAATGCCGACCTGGAGCGCTTCCGCTGGCTGCGCGCCGCCACGCAGGTTCTCGGCAATCAGGACATCGTGAACGAGCACAAGCAGATTCGCCGCGCTATCGCCGGTCGCGACCCCATCGAAGCGAGCTTTTTGGTCAGCAAGCACCTGCACATGATGTTCCGCAATCAAACCGAGGTTCTGGACCAGTTCCCCGAGTACTTCGAGACCAGCAAGCTCCGCTAACCTGCCAAAAAGGGACAGGTTTATTTTGGCAGGTTTTATCCGAGCAAATGCAACAAGGCCCGGCTCCGTCTTGATGCGGAGCCGGGCCTTAGTCGCTAGAACGGCGGAACCAACTACTCGACCGTGACGCTTTTCGCCAGGTTTCGGGGTTGGTCGACGTCGCAGCCGCGCAGGATGGCGACCTCGCGGGCGAGCAGCTGCAGCGGGACGCTCGCCGTGATGGGGCTGAACACGTCGCGGACTGCTGGCACGCGGATAATGCAGTCGGCGATCTTGTTGATCTCCTCATCGCCCTCGGTGGCAACGACGATGACCTTGGCGCCGCGCGCCTTGCACTCCATGAGGTTCGACACGGTCTTGTCGTAGGTGGCACTCTTGGTGGCCACGGCGATGACAGGGAAGCCCGGGTCGATCAGCGCGATGGGGCCGTGCTTCATCTCACCGGCGGCGTAGGCCTCGGCGTGCAGGTAGCTGACCTCTTTGAGCTTGAGCGCGCCCTCGTAGGAAATAGCGGCACCCATGCCACGGCCCACGAACAGCGCCGACTGCGCGTCCTTGCACAGCAGGGCGGCCTCATGCACGGCCTCGGTTTGGGTATCCAAAATCCACTGGATCTGCTCGGCCGTATCGGAAAGCTCGCGGAACAGCATGCGCGCCTGCTTGGTGGTCAAGCGGTACTTGACCTGCGCCAGCAGCAGAGCCAAAAGCGTAAGGCTCACGACCTGGCCGATGAAGCTCTTGGTCGAGGCGACCGCGATCTCCTTGTTGGCCTTGGTGTAGATGACGCCGTCGCTCTCACGCGCCACGGGGCTGCCCACCACGTTGGTGATGCCGAAGACCTTGGCACCCTTGATGCGCGCATCGCGAATGGCGGCAAGGGTATCGGCCGTCTCGCCCGACTGGGACACGGCAACGACAAGCGTCGTCGGCGTAATGATGGGGTTGCGATAACGGAACTCGCTGGCCGCCTCCACCTCGGTGGGGATGCGAGCCCAGCCCTCAATGAGATTCTTGGCAATGAGGCCAGCGTGATAGCTGGTGCCGCAAGCGATCACGTAGACGCGGTCGATGTCGTTGAGCTCCTCGAGCGAAAGGCCCAGCTCGTCGATGTCGAGCTCGCCGGCCGGCGTCATGCGGCCCACCAGCGTGTCGCGCACGACGCGCGGCTGCTCGTGGATCTCCTTGAGCATAAAGTCGGGATAACCGCCCTTTTCTGCCATGTCCAGGTCCCAGTCGATGTGGGTGACCTTGGGCTCGATAACGTTGCCGGCCTCGTCGGTGTACTCGACGCCTGCGGGCGTAAGCTTGGCAAACTGACCGTCCTCGAGCACCACGACATCGCGGGTGGCGTCGATGAGCGCGATGACGTCGGAGGCGACGTAGGCGCCGGTCTCGCCCGCGCCGACCACGATCGGGGAATCCTTGCGGGCCACGGCGATCACGCCGGGCTCGTCAGCGCACACGACGGCCAGACCATAGGCACCGACCACGTGGGCGCAAGCCTCGCGCACGGAGGCCATCAGGTCGTGCGTCTCGGCATAAGCCTCTTCGATCAGATGCGCGAAGACCTCGGTATCGGTCTCGCTCTTAAAGTGGTGGCCGCGGCCCTCCAGCTCTTCGCGCAGCTCGGCGAAGTTCTCGATGATGCCGTTGTGGACGATGGCGATACGACCGTCGCAGCTGGTGTGGGGGTGAGCGTTAACGACGGAGGGCTTGCCGTGGGTGGCCCAACGGGTGTGGCCGATACCGCAGGTAGCGTCGCTGTCGATGTTGGAAAGCTCGCTCTCCAAGCCCGCGACCTTGCCCACGCGGCGGATGACGTCGAGGTGCGCCGCGGCGCCCTCGCCCACCTCGAGCGCGACGCCCGAGGAGTCATAGCCGCGATACTCCATACGCTTGAGGCCTGTGACCAGGATGTTCTTTGCAATATCAGAGCCGGTGTAGCCGACAATTCCGCACATAGGATAAATCCCTTCGTCCGCTTGACTGCAAAACGTCCACGCACAGGGGGCGCTGAGACGCATAACGTTCGAGTATTGTACTCACGCAAACGCAAGCTGATATACCAGAAGTGGTATCTCAACTTGAATACCACTCGATACACACACCCCACCCCGAAGGGGGCAGGCACCTTCGTGGTGGTTTGGTCTGACAGCATCGTTTGCCCAGATAAAACCTGCCAAAATAAACCTGTCCCTAATAGGCGGGTTTTGACACCTCAGGGGCGGGCGATGCTACAATCTGGCTTGTACTTGAAACGCATCAAAGGGGCCGCTATGGCAAAGGTAAAAATCAGCGACGTCGCGCGCGAGGCCGGGGTTTCGTTGGGCACGGTTTCCAACGCGCTCAACCACCCCGAAAAGCTGCGTCCCGAGACCCTCAAGCTCATTAACGAAACCATCAATCGACTGGGCTACCTGCCCAACCAAAGCGCTCGTCAGCTCGCGGGCGGCGCCACCAAGTCCTTTGGTCTGGTGCTCCCCCGTCTCGACCACGGCTTTTCACTCCAAATCGCCAGCGGCGCCCACAACGAGGCCCGCAAGCACGGCTACGACCTGCTCATCGCCAACGCCGATAACGACGATATTCTCGAGGACCATTACCTGCGCTACTTTATGGGCACCCAGATGTCCGGCGTCATGGTTCAGCCCATGGCATCCCCCGACTGGCACCCCGCCCTGACCAAGATGCCCGTGCCGATCGTCCATCTGGACATCCATTGCTCCGAGCCCGGCTACTACGTGGCCGCCGACAACGAGGCACAAGGCCGCATCATCGCCGAGCTCGCCATCGCCCGCGGCGCGCACCATATTGTCGTCGTCGGCCGAGCAGCATTTATGCAACTCACCCTGCGCGTCCTTGGCATTCATAAGGCGCTCGCCCTACATCCCGATATCAAGATCGAAGTCATCGACGCCGGCGAATGGAATACCGCCGCCGACGGCTACGGCATCGGCACCCAAATCGCCGCGCGCGCCGCCGACGAACGCCCCGATTTTGTCGTCGGCCTGACCGACGTGCTGGCCTCGGGCGTCATCTCGGCGCTGGTCGACAAAGGCATCGCCGTCCCCGGGCAAGTACGCGTAGCAGGTTGCGATGGCAACCCGCTCGCTTGGAGCGGATCGGTCCCGCTCACTACGGTAGCGCCCCCGGGCTACGAGATTGGCCGCAAGGGCGTTCAATTGCTCATGGAGCAAATCGAGAACAAGGCCCCAGCAAAGACCAAGCATATCCGCGTCGGCTCTACAGCGCGCACCGTCACCGCAGTCACCGCCGCCGAGGACATCAACCGCCAAGAACTGGTACGTCCGTTCCTGCTGGAACGCGCCAGCACCCAGGCAAGCAGCCAGACCGACGCCACGGCCATCAACCTCGGTGCGTATCTATAGCACGCCCGCAAGTATGCTAAGTCGCCGCTCAAGCAAAAGAGGCCCGACCATTGCCGGACCCCTTTTGTTTAAGCGCAAACGTAAGCAATTGCTCGTTTCAACGCCGCAATTGTCTAGCGCACGGCCTTGACCGCCGCCGCCAGATCGAACAACGTATCGAGCACGGCCTCGCAGCCATCCACCACGTCCTGCGGCAGCGGCACGATATCGGGGACGGCAAAGACGTGGCAGCCAGCCGTAATGCCCGAGACGCAGCCGTTGCGCGAATCCTCGACCACGGCACATTCCTCGGGAGTAAAGCCCGCGCGCTCGCAGGCGAGCAGATACATCTCGGGGTCGGGCTTGCCGTGCACGACGTCCTCGCCGCAGGTCACGGTCTCAAACTTGTCAAAGAGACCGAATGCTTTAAGGTTGCGCTCGGCGGTAACGTGGCGCGACGACGTCGCTAGACCCACGTGATAGCCCGCAGCCAGCAGCTCGTCTAGGCACTCGGCGGCGCCGGCCTTAAGCTCCAGCTCGGTCTTGACCATCTCGTCGCGAATCTCCTTGTGGCGGACATAGATCGCCTCGGCGGTCTCGTGGCTGCCGTAATGCTCCTCGAGAATGCCCGTGACATCAGGCAGCGTGCGGCCGATAAACTGATGGATCAGCGCATCATCAATTGCGAGCCCCAGCTCAGCGGCGCCTGCCTTCCAGGCCTTAATCCCCAAACGCTCGGTATCGACCAGCGTTCCATCCATGTCAAAAATAACAGCCTTGATCATATCGGTCCCCCATCGACTCTCACTGTCGCATTGCCGCAACTCTACCGCATTTGGCAACTTGTATATAACGTATATACCATATTGCACTTTCGTTACATAGCTGGAAGTCTTATGACAAGCAGCTCGGTGGGATTATAGTTTCATCCGAGCTTTAATACCTGTAAGGAACTTTCATGCTTTCAGACACCGCCGCACCCGCAGAGGAGCTTCAGGACAAACTCGCAGCACTCGAGCAGCTGCTTTTGGCATACGGACGCGTCGCCATCGGCTTTTCCGGTGGTGTCGACAGCAGCTTTTTGGCCGCGGTCTGCGCCCGCATCATGCCTACCAATACCCTCCTCGTCCATCTCACCACGCCGCTCATCGGCACGCCCGAACAGACTTCGTTTGAGCAGTCCGTTGATGGACAAGCCAATGAAGGGGCACATTTTAAGCTCCCCGTGCTCAATCTTTCGGTCGATCAGCTGCAGCTCCCCCAGGTAGCCTGTAACGATGCCAATCGCTGCTACCACTGCAAGCACGCCGGCTTTACCGCCATCGTCAACCACGCCAAGTCGCTCGGCTTTCCCACCGTCATCGATGGCAGCAATGCAAGTGATCGCGGCGACTACCGCCCTGGTATGCGCGCGGCAAAAGAGCTCGGCGTACGCTCCCCTCTCATGGAGGTCGGCTTTACCAAGGACGAAGAGCGCGAGCTGCTGCGCGCATGGGGCTATCCCGTTTGGAACCTGCCGGCGGGAGCATGTCTTGCCACGCGCGTTCCCACGGGCGAGGAGCTTACGCGCGAGAAGGTCGATTTAATCCGCGCCTGCGAGGATTACCTGCACGATCTTGATCTGGCACAGGTACGCGCGCGCTTGATCGGCGGCTGCATGCATATCGAGGCCGCACCCGCAGATGTCGCCAAGATTGCTGCCCTCGGTGGCAACGCCGTCGATGCCGAGGGCAAAACCCCGCTGCCCGCCGTTATCGAGTCCGCGCTGCGCGAGCTGGGCTGCGACCATATCTCCCCTGAGGTCACCCCCTACATCCACGGTGCCATGAATCAGTAACCTGCCAATAAGGGACAGGTTTATTTCGGCAGGTTTTATCTTGGGAAACGCGAACAGGGCCGTGACACCCATACGGCGTCGCGGCCCTTTTCCTTGGAGAAGGATCAATTGATTGAACGGGATGACCGTTCTAGTCTTCGAGTCCGCTATTGATGAGCTCCGCAATCTCAACGGGATCGGTGCTCGCGCGCACCTTGTCACGGAAGCCGGCGTCCATCAGCATCACGGCAGCCTTGGAGAGCAAGCGCAGGTGCGTGGTTCCTGCCTCGCCGGCAGGCACGTACAGCGCGAGCGCAACATCGACGGGCACACCATCGAAGCTCGGCCATTCAACGGGCTCGACCAGCTTAAGCACGGCAACGCCCGGCGTGTGGATAGCATCGCTTTTGGCATGTGGAACGGCAAAACCGGCGACAAGGCCAGTCTCGGCCTCGTTCTCGCGAGCCATGAAGGCAGTCTCTACGGCAGATGCGTCGTCAGCAAAGCCGAGCTCGACGGCCTGATCGGACAAATAATGCAGGGCATCCTCGCGCGAGGCGGCGGTATACCCTATCGTCACTTGGTTGGCAGATACAAATCCCATGGAAACCTTCCTTACAACACAGACCTGACCGCAGCTTCGATGCCGTCGGCGTCCAAACCGTACTTGTGCAGCAAATCGACCGCAGGGCCGGACTCGCCATACACATCGCGCACGCCGACGCGACGCATCGGCACCGGATACTGCTCCGCTAGCACCGAGGCAACGGCCTCGCCAAGACCGCCGATAATCGAATGCTCCTCGGCAGTGACCACGCGACCGGTCTTCTTGGCGCTGGCTACAACCAGGCGTTCGTCGAGCGGCTTGATCGTATGCATGTTGATGACCTCGGCATCGATGCCATCGGCAGCGAGCGCCTCGGCAGCCTCAAGCGCCTCGGCGACCATAAGGCCACAAGCGATGATGGTCACATCGGACCCCTCGCGCACGACCACGCCGCGACCAATCTTGAACTCATAGTCCTCGCAGTCGTTGATGACCGGTGTTGCCAGGCGGCCGAAGCGCATGTAAACCGGGCCCTCAAACTCATAGGCGGCGCGCACACAGGCACGAGCCTCGACGTCGTCGGCGGGAACGACCACCGTCATACCCGGAATCGTGCGCATGAGTGCGATATCCTCGCAGCACTGGTGCGTGGCGCCGTCCTCGCCCACCGAAATGCCGGCATGAGTAGCGCCAATCTTGACGTTGAGGTGCGGGTAGCCGATGGAATTGCGGACCTGCTCGTAGGCGCGACCGGCGGCAAACATCGCAAAGGTGCTCGCAAAAGCAACGCGGCCCGTGGTCGCGATGCCGGCGGCAAGACCCATCAGGTTGCTCTCGGCAATGCCGGCGTCGTAGAAGCGCTCAGGGTGCGCAGCCTTAAACTTACCGGTCTGCGTGGCGGCGGCCAGGTCGGCATCGAGAACCACAAAGTCATCGCGCTCATTGCCCAGCTCGACAAGTGCCTCGCCATAGCTAACGCGCGTGGCGACTTTCTTGACGTCTGCCATTAGAGCTCCTCCCCTGCTGCTGCGAGCTCGGCCATGGCCTGCTCAAACTGTTCATCGTTGGGTGCCTTGCCGTGCCAGCCCACCTGGTTTTCCATAAAGGAGACGCCCTTGCCCTTCACCGTCTCGGCGATAATGGCCACGGGCGAGTCGCTCACTTTGCGGGCCTCGGCAAAGGCGGCGGCAATCTGCGCCATGTCGTTACCGTCGGCGAGCTCGATCACATGCCACTTAAAGGCGCGGAACTTGTCAGCGAGCGGCATGGCCGAGTTGACTTCATCGATCGTGCCGTCAATCTGCAAGCCGTTGTGGTCGACGACGGCAACAAGATTGTCGAGCGCATGGTTGCCGGCGAACATGGCCGCCTCCCACACCTGGCCTTCCTCGCACTCACCGTCGCCCAGCAACGTGTAGACACGGTAGCCGTCGCCCCAGTGCTTAGCGGCAAGCGCCATTCCAACTGCAGCAGAGATGCCCTGACCGAGCGATCCGGTGGACATATCGATGCCAGGGGCGTCGTTCATGTTGGGATGGCCCTGCAGTCGGCTGCCAATATGACGGAGCGTCTCGAGCTCTTCGACGGGAAAATAGCCGCGATTTGCCAACACCGAATACAGGCCCGGCGCCGCGTGACCCTTGGAGAGCACAAAGCGATCGCGATCGGCCTTGTGAGGGTCGGCAGGATCGATATTCATTTCCTCAAAGTACAGATACGTCATGATGTCGGCAGCACCGAGCGATCCACCCGGGTGTCCCGACTTGGCCGCGTGAACCGCAGTCACGACACCCTTCCTGACCTCATTGGCGACCTTCGCCAGCTCCTGGTTGGTCATACGAATTCCTCTCTTGAGAACAACCCCGGCACCGGATGACGCGATGCCGGGGCAATCCACTCGTTAAGCCTGAGCGACGACCTTCTGCCAGTCAGCCTCAAAAGAGGCGAGGCCCTGGTCGGTCAGCGGATGATGCAGGCACTTCTTGAGAGCGGCCATGGGCACGGTCGCAATATCGGCACCGAGTAGCGCGGCCTGGGTCACGTGGTTGGGCGTACGAACCGAGGCGGTGATGATCTCGACGGTGTCGTCGACGTTCTTGCCCGTCCAGTCGTAGTTCTTAATGCAGGTCACGACGTTGTCGAGCTGCGAGATACCGTCCTCGGCGATGTCATCGAAACGACCGACAAACGGGCTGATGTAGCGAGCACCGGCATTGGCGGCCATAAGGGCCTGCGTCGGCGAGAAGACGAGCGTCATGTTGACGCGCACGCCAGCATCGGCCAGTGCGCGGCAGGCGGCAAGGCCGGCCTCGCACACGGGAAGCTTGACCACGATGTTGGGGGCGAGGGCGGCAAGGCGCTTGCCCTCCTCGATCATACCCTCGGCAGTGGTAGCGGTAGACTCGGCGGAAACGGGCAGGCCCTCGCAGAGCTCGGCAATCTTGAGCATATGCGGCTCAAAGTCGGCAAGCTTGCCGCCGGTCTTGGCGTACAGGGACGGGTTGGTGGTAACACCGGCCAGGCAGCCCCAGCTCTTGGCCTCGGCGATCTCGTCCAGATTGGCAGTATCGATAAAGAACTTCATGGTGCAAACTCCTTCGAAGGAATCCAAAACTCAAAAAATAGGACAAAGGGGATGTCCCTTTGTCCTATGTGCCGGGCCTGCGGCTGGGACATGCCCCAGGCCCGGCGTCGTGTAGGAAAAGCTACTTAGTCCTCGAGAGCCTTCTCGATGCGGCTCGTGACGCCCTTGAGGTTAAGACCGACGACGTACTGCTTGATCGGGCGCTTGATGTGCTCGATCACAAAGCGCTTGCCGTCGATGTCCTGGGCAGCGAGGTTGCGATAGAGCTTCTCGACCTGCTCCTTGACCTCGGGATCGTTGAACGCATAGTGGCCGGAGACATCCAGGATCTTCAGGCTGAGCTCATCGTCGGCAAGGATGTCATCGACCTGCAGGTTGACGTCGTCGCCAGTCATCCACTTGCGCCAGCGCTCGGTCTTGATAGCCTTGACCAGCAGCGTGTGATACAGGTCGGAGGGGTCATCGCACAGACCGTTGTCGACCAGGATCTGCTCGGTGGCGCAGAGCTTGAGGTAGGCGCGGGTCTCCTCGGTGCCATACTGCGGAGCGACGTTGGAGGCGGTCACGTGTGCCGGGATGTGCTCGAGCAGCGTCGCGTCGTCCAGATAGTCGGCGTTGTGCTCCTTCAGGCCCACGCCATAGCGCTTGGCCATATCGGCAAGCTCGCGGGCGTTCTTGAAGTTGTAGTGACCGACCTGCTCCGTCCAGCGGGTAAGGGTGCCGGTCTGGCCGACGATAAAGGTGGGCATGGGGCAGCCGCGCTTCTCGAGCTCGGGCTGCAGCTGAGAAATGAACTCCTCGTACTTATCGGTAGAGGTCAAGCCGCCATTGGTCTCCTCGGTACCGACCTCATAGGCGACCTCGGGCAGGTTATGCTCGCGACGGTACTGCTCAAGGTAGTCGATAAGATCGATCGTGCGGCGAAGCACCACGTCGAGCGGAATAACCTTGCCGATCTGATAGGGGTCCTTGGTGGGGTCGACCATCAGCAGGTCAAAGCCCGCCTCCATGTCGGCGACGAAGGACTTGCGGGCGAGCTCCATGGCCTCGTCCTCGGGCAGGTGGGCGTTACGCTCCTCGTCGCGCTGCCACGGACCGCCGTGATCGCGGCACAGGTAGTACGGACCGGTGTAACCCACCTCGTCGGCAACCTTCTTGATGTCGGCGGCAAAGCGCGTCTGGTCCCAACCGTTGACGTAGCCGGCGCCCATCTCGTCCATATCGACCTGGTTGCGGCTGGCGATAAACATGGGCGGGAAATCCTCGTCCTTGGCAAGCTCGAACACGGCCTGAATCAGGTTGGGGCTCATGGGGCCAATGCCGACCATGGTTGCGTGATCGCCGCTATCCTGCAGCTTGAGCATGCCCTGAACGGCCTGACGGATGGTGAGGTTGGACATTTTGTTCTCCTTCTCCAGAGGATTTTTGACAATAGTTCCCTGGGACCCAGATGTGGGCCCTATCAGTACGGATGGATTTTGTTGTGTAGGGGCGGTTGTGCGGAGTCAAATCCATCCCTCCGCACAACCGGAGTCCTTAAAGGTTTACTTGGCCTGCTTATCGAGCGTGGGCTTCATGGCAATCAGGATTGCAGCGGCGACCACGGCGCCAATCACGATGTCCAGGCAGAACAGCGCGGAGATGCCCATCTGGCGGTCAGCGTCATCGAACTTGTTCTTGGCGATGAGCGCAGCGAGGCCACAGGCGATCGGGGGAACGGCGACGGCGACGCGGAACATACCGTTAGGACCGTAGATACCGGAGGCCATGATGGCCATGGTGAAGGTCGAGGCGGTCTTGTTGATGGGGCCACCCATATCGAAGGCGGTCATAACGCCAATGACCAGACCCAGGACAACTGCGGAACCGCCCTGCAGGCTGCCGAGCACGCCGGTGAGCCAGTCCATCACAAAGCCAAGCGGCGTGGCCAGGATGTAGATATAGGCCATGCCCAGGACAAGCGAGGTCAGAATCGGGATGATCAGGATGGGCATGATGGTCTGGATGGTGTTGTTGACCTTCCAGGTCTTCATCCAGCGGACAAAGTAGCCGCAGATGACCGCCATGATCATGGCGCCCAAGAAGCCGGTCGAAACGCTGTTGCCGTTAGGGGTAACGACTGCGTTATTGACCAGGTAGCCCAGGACAAAACCGGGGGCGAGCGCGGGCTTGCCGGCCATCGAGTAGGAGATGTATGCCGCAAGCACCGGGATCATCATGGAGATGCCGGCCATGCCGATGGTGTTAAGGCTCACCATCAGCGGGTTCGTAACCTCCATGCCGTTGGCGCCGGCGGTACCGGATGCCAGCGAGAAGGCAAGAAACACGCCGCCGATAACGACGATGGGGATAAAATAGGAAACGCCGGTATTGAATGCATTGAGCAGCGTCTTGCCAGGATCGGCAAAGATAGACTGCTTGGACGCCGGTGTCGGGGCCTGCGGGGCAGCGGAGACGGCCTTCTTCTCTGCCTTGGCCTCGGCCTTGGGCGCGTCAACGGCGCCACCCGTCGCCTTGATGATCTCAATGGCCTGGTCGATGATCTTTACCGGATCGGCGATTACATCAGAGGTGCCGACCTTCAGGAACTTGCCCTCGGCCATCTTCTGCTCAAAACGGTCCTCGTTCTCGACACCCACGTCGACGGACTCCAGGACCAGGTCGGCGGAGTCCACGTCTTCCTGCGTGAGCTCATTCTCGATACCCAGGCCACCCTGAGCCTCGACCTTGCACTCGATGCCACGGGCGGCGCATTCATCCTGAATCGCCTTCTGGGCCATATACGTGTGGGCGATACCCACAGTACAGGCGGCAACGCCTACGATCTTCATTGCTTCCCTCTTTTCATAGAGTTGCGTGCGCAAGACACCGTTTGCGGAGGCCTCCGGAGCATCCCCTGCCGTTTGGACTTGCTGTCTTTTCGACAAGAACAATATAGGTGCTCGTTTTTCTTAATGCCAGCTTATTTCGGTAAACGCGCAGGTCAGAGCGTTGGTTATGCGATTTAGTTATGCGTTTAACCAAAAATGAATCCTGCGATTTTGCCCTCGATTTCAAAAGTCAAGAAGTATTTGATTTTCTCGGTAGACGGCAGATGCGCATGCCGGTCACAAATTTCGACCCCACCCGTATGCCGCATTTGTTGCATACTCATATGAAAGGAAAAAGCCGCTCACCGAAGCGTATCCTTCACCAAGACTCAAAGTCATCATGTTGGAAAATGCTCATCTGTCGGAAGGAGTCGCTGTGGCAAAACAGCGCGTTACGATCGCAGACGTCGCTCGAGAGGCGGGAACCTCGACGGCAAGCGTCTCGTATTACCTCAACGACAAACGAGAAAAGCTTAGCGAGAAGACGCAGAACAAAATCGCGCGCGTCATTAAGGAACTCGGATACGTTCCCAACGCCCAAGCGCAGACGCTCACCGGCAAGCAAACCCACGTCATTGCCATCATCATTTTGGATAACACCAACAAATGGGCGGGGCTCGTTCTCAATGGCATGGAGCAGGTCATGCTCCCCGCGGGCTACCAGACGGTCGTTTGCACGAGCAACTTTAACCCCGAGACCGAGCTCATGTACGTCGACAAGATGCTCTCGCTGGGCGTCGATGGCTTTATCATCCAGCCCACGGCAAACTTCAAAGCCGTGCATGACCGCATTAGACGCGCCGGCAAGCCGGTCGTCTTTTTCGATGCGGCCATCTATAGCCCAGGTACCAGCTGGATCAAAACCAACCTTTACGACGGCGTGTACAACGCCACACAGGCACTCCTCGACGCCGGCTACGAAGATTTCTTTTCCATTGCCGCCAACATGACCGAAATGCGCACCCGCATGGAGCGTTTTCAGGGGTATGCCGAGGCGCTGGCAGCGAACGGGCAGCTCTACAAAGCGATTCCCATCGATCACAACAAGCCGTCAATCAACGAGCTCACTGAATACTTTAAATTCAAGTTCAATCCCGCCAAGCGAACCCTTCTCTTCGTGCAAAATCAGTGGGCACTTCCCCGTGTCTACAAGGCCCTCCAGCCAATGGCCCATCTGCTTCCGCAGCAAATCGGCCTTTTGGGACTCAACTGCGAAGACTGGACTAATCTCACCACACCGACCGTCTCCACCATCATCGAGCCCGTCGACCAAGAAGGTCGCGAAGCAGCCGAGATGCTGCTCGCCCTACTTGACGGAAGCAGCGAACCCGGCGAGCAGCGCATTCTCGAGTGCAAGCTCAACTGGCTCGACTCCACCTCGATCTAGACCGCGGGACAAATGAATCAGTAGCGTTTGTCTCAAATCTTAAGTATTTGTTCGACAGAACGGCCCTTGCCGGCTCCTGCTAGACTGGTAGATTCCCAACCGTCCATCCAGGAGCCTCCATGTCGCGCAAGTCCGCCTACAAGCAAGTACTTTCCATCGGCACCGCCGTGGTGCTCGGGTTTGCGCTGTTTACGGGATCGCTCGACGGAGCGCCCAAGTTACTGTCGCCGCAAAGCGATGAGCAGGCGGCGGCTCTGGCCGAAAAACAAAACGAGAGTCCCAGCCGCACCGACGACGAGGCAGACCTGGTCGCTCGGCTCGAATCGGGAACGGCGAGCTCCCCGGACCCTCAAAACAGCCAGGACTCTGGCGATGGCTCCGATTCCGCCGCACCCGACACCGATGACGACGCTTCCGCGGACAGCGCCGCCGCCCCCATCGACGAGGTCGAAAACCCCGATCTTGACCGCGCCCGCGGCGTATACCTCAGCAGCATTCCCGACTACGCCGGCAACCCCTACGTTGCCCTTCGCGCCGACAGCATGCACCCGCTCGGCACGCCATCATTCACACTCGATGAATACGATCGCGCCACCGAAGAGGGCTGCTTTAAGAAATTCTCCAAGCTCGACAGCCTGGGCCGCACTCGCAAGGCGCTCGCCTGCGTGGGCCCCGAGTCACTCGGTCAATGCAAGCGCGGCGATATCTCGCGTATCCATCCTGCCGGTTGGCACCAGCAGCGCTACGACTTTATTCCGGGCCAGAGCCTCTACAACCGCTGCCACCTTATCGCCTGGTCACTCTGCGGCGAGAACGCCAATCGCAAGAATCTCCTCACCGGCACGCGTTATCTCAACGAGACGGGTATGCTGCCGTTTGAAGAGCAGATTCTCAACTATATTCGCGATACGGGCAACCACGTGCTCTATCGCGTCACGCCCATGTATAACGAAGAGGAGCTTGTCTGCCGCGGCGTGCGCCTTGAGGCGCAATCGGTCGAGGACCACGGCAAGATCCTCTGCTTCCACGTGTACTGCTACAACCTGCAGCCGCACGTGCAGATCGACTACGCCACCGGCCGCAACCAGGCATCCGGAGACTAGTGCCGACCGCACCGCCCGTAACCCAAAAATGATTCGTTTTCCTCCGTCCCCATGGGATCAAAAAAGGCCGCCCTGGATTACCCAGGGCGGCCTTTTCGTCAGCGTCCACATTGCAGGCAACGCCACACGCTACTTGGCGCGACCCTCCTCATAGCGCTCGACCAGCTTGGCCTGAACGTCATAGGGAACCTGCTCATAGCCAGCGGGCTTCATGGTAAAGTCACCCGTGCCGCGCGTGATAGAGCGCAGGCGCGTCGAGTAATCCGTCAGCTCGGCGAGAGGTGCCTGGGCGATGACCACGGTGTCGCCGCGTTCATCGGTCTCCATGCCCGTCACGCGACCGCGCGATGCCGAGATGTCACCCATCACGGCGCCGGCGTAGCTCTCGGGGATAGTCACCGTAATTTCCTCGATGGGCTCCAGCACCACCGGGTCGGCATCGGCGCATGCCTTGCGCAGGCCGATGCGAGCCGCCGCGCGGAACGCCATCTCGTTGGAGTCGACGCTGTGATACGAGCCGTCGTACACAGCCACGCGAATGCCCGTGAGCGGGTAGCCGGCAATGATGCCGTCCTTCATGGTCTCCTGGACACCCTTGTCCACGGCGGGAATCAGCGAGCGCGGAATGCGGCCGCCTACGACCTCATCCACAAACTCGTAGCCGTCGCTCGTGCCGTCGGGCCCAATAAGCGGCTCCACGCGCAGCCAGCAGTCGCCGTACTGACCGGCGCCACCGGTCTGCTTCTTGTGGCGACCCTGGGCGCTCGCCGTGCGGCGGATGGTCTCGCGATACGGAATGCGGATCGGCACGCTCTTGGCCACGACCTTGGTGCGATCCTCCAAACGGTTGAGCAGCACCGAAACCTGCGCCTCACCAACGGCGGAGATGATAGTCTGGCCCGTCTCCTCGTCACGATCGATGCTCATGGTCGGATCAGCCTTGCACGCCTTCTCGATAAACGTATAGAGCTTCTCTTCGTCCCCGCGATTCTCGGCCTCGATGGCAATGCGGTACTGCGAGTTGGGGAACTTAAACGCCGCAGCCTCGACCTTGCCGGTAATCGAGAGCGTATCGCCCGTCTCGGCCGCCAGCTTGGGTGCCACGATAATGTCGCCGGCATAGGCGTGACCGACCTCGGTCATGTCGCGGCCGCACATCACATACAGGTGAGCCAGACGGTCGCCCTTGCGCGTGCGCGCGTTGACCAGCTCAAGGCCCGGCTCAAGCGTACCCGTCAGCACCTTAATAAAGCTGATGCGACCCTGCTGCGGATCGGCCAGGGTCTTAAACACAAACGCCACCGGACGATCATCGTCGCTTGAAATCTTGAGCGAATCGCCGTCGATAAGCGGCATCTCGCCGTAGTCGGTCGGCGCCGGGAAGTATGTGGCGATGTCGTCCATCAGCGAGTTGACGCCCTGCTCCTTAATGCAATCGCCCGCAAAGACCGGCACAAAGATGCGCTCGGCGATCGCCTTCGACAGCAGGCCTTCAAGCTCCTCCTGCGTCAGCGTCTCCTCGCCTTCCAAGTACTTCATCATCAGTTCGTCGTCAGCCTCGGCCACCAGCTCGCACAGATGGTCATGGGCTTCCTCGGCCTGGGCACGATACTCCTCGGGAATCTCCGACTCAACGGCTTCGGTGCCGTTGCAATGGCGCGCCTTCATGCGCACCAGGTCGATGATGCCGTCAAAGTCCTCGCCCTCGCCCCAGGGAAGGGTCACGGCGCCCAGGCGCGTGCCAAAGCGCTCTTGCAGCAGGTCCATCGTGGTCGCAAAGCTGGCCTCGGAGCGCGACAGGCGGTTTACGAACACCGCACGCGCCAGGCGCAGGTCCTCGGCGGCATACCAGAGCTTAACCGTCGTAGGCTGCGGGCCGGCCTCGGCGTCGACCACAAACAGAGCCGTCTCGCAGACGCTCATCGCGGCAAAGGCATCGCCGATAAAATCGGGGTAGCACGGGGCATCGAGCACATTGATGCGCGCGCCCTTCCAGTCGATCGGCGCGATGGTCGTCGAGATGGAGAATGAACGCTTGACCTCTTCGGGGTCATAGTCGAGCGTGGGCTTGGTGCCGTCGTGGCCGCCCAGGCGGGCGGTCTTGCCGGAAAGGTGGAGCATGGCCTCGGCGAGCGAAGTCTTGCCCACCCCGCCTTGGCCTACGAGCACCACGTTCCTTACGTTGCCGGTCTTGGGAGCACCCATGATGACCTCCTTGCAGGGTCGCGCGCGATGCGCGACGCCAACGGGGAGAGTTCGCGGTCGATGCCGTCCCGGGAGCAGCACGGTCGGCAGCCGAGCCGACTCACCCTCCAAATGTCCTATGCCACCACCCTACCCTTGCAGTCGCCTGTCCATGCAGACCTTTCGGCACGCGTATGAATACGGGCGGCGAGAGGAGGAGGCGAGCATGCGAGGCGATTATTGAACCCCGCCGATGCAAATAAAATGCCGCCGCAGGCCGTAAGACCTGCGGCGGCTTCACCTCAATTAATAGTTGAGTAAATACCTGAGCCTATCCCTCGATACGGCTCAAAAACTCACGCGTGCGCTGCTCGCGCGGATGGTCGATAACCTGCTCGGCCGGACCCTCCTCGACAATGCGGCCTCCGTCCATAAAGACCACGCGATCGGCAACATCGCGCGCAAACTGCATCGCGTGGGTCACGATCACCATCGTCATATTCTGCGCGGCAAGGTCTTTAATGACACGCAGCACCTCGGCCGTTAGCTCGGGATCGAGCGCCGAGGTCGGCTCGTCAAAGAACAAGATTTCCGGGTCGAGCGCCAAGGCGCGGGCGATACTCACGCGCTGTTGCTGACCGCCCGAAAGCTCACACGGAACCTTGTTCTCGTTGCCCACAAGCCCCATCTGAGCAATCAATTCATGCGCACGAGCTTCCGCCTGCTCGCGCGGGCGCTTAAGAACGCGGATCGGCGCATCGGTGATGTTTTTCATCACGGTATAGTGCGGGAACAGATTGTAGTTCTGAAACACCAGGCCAAATCGCGAGCGCGCCTGCCTGGGCACATCGCCCTTCGCATAGACCGCGCCCGAACCCGCATCCGTCGCAACGGCAAGGTCGCCAAACGAGAGCGAGCCTCCGTCGAGCGTCTCGAGCAGCGTGGCACACCGCAGCAGCGTGGACTTGCCGCCACCCGAAGGCCCGATAATCGCCACGACCTCTCCACGCTTTACCTCGAGCGAGATATCCTTGAGCACCTCATTGCCGCCAAACGCCTTGCGAGCGTTCGATATATTCATTACCGAATTAATCATGGTAGTAATCCAATTTTTTCTCGGCGGCGCCCAGCAGCATCTCGACAACGAAATTAAAGACCCAGTAAATCAGCGCCGCAATCGCAAACGGCACCATGCTCACCTGCGAGGCGACCAGCGCCTTGGCCGTCGAGAACATCTCACCCACGCCAATGGCAAACGCCAGCGACGTGTCCTTGACCAGCGTGATGATCTCGTTGCCCATCGCCGGCAGAATACGCTTGGCGACCTGCGGCATCACGATATACAGAAACGTCTGCACGCGCGAATAGCCCAGCACCTCGGCAGCCTCGTATTGACCGCGCGGAATGGACTGCAAGCCCGAGCGATAGATCTCGGCAAAGTAACCGGCGTAGTTGATGATGAACGCCACGACGCACGCCGTCCACTTGGAATCGGGCGTGAGCGAAATGCCAAACACGTAGTACGGGGCAAAGTAGATGGCAAACATCTGCAGCATGAGCGGCGTACCGCGCATGACCGAAATGTAGATGCGCGCAATCCAGCGAAGCGGCGCGATTTTGCTCATGCGCATAAACGCCACGGGGATTCCCAGCGGAATCGACCCCAGCAGTGTCAGCACAAACAACTGCAAACTGACCAAGAATCCCTGGCCAAGCATCTGCATCATGACCTGAATAGACATTACTTGAGCACCCAATTATCGAAAGATAGACCATAGCTTGAATACTTGTCGCAGAGATCCTTAACCGTACCGTCATCGTAGAGTGCCTTGAGCGACTCGGTCACGGCGTCGGCCGACTTGGTGTCGCCCTTCTTAAAGCCGACGGCGTAGTGCTCGCTGGACAGCGGCTCATCAAGCTGCGTATAAGCATCGGGCTTGGCGGCAAGCTGATACTGGGCAATCGAAAGGTCGCAAGCCACGGCATCGACCGCGCCGCTCTCGAGCTGCATAAACGCCGTGTTGTACTCACCGATGGTGTCGAGCGTGGCAAACGTCGCCGCCAGATCCTTCTGGTCACCCTCAAGCACATCCTGCGCAGCGGAATCGGTCTGGGTAATCACGGTCTTGCCGGCAAGATCGTCCCAGCTCTTGATGCCTGCATCCTTCTTTACCACCAGCACCTGCTCGTTGAGCATGTACGGCTCGGAGAACGTGTAGTCGTCCTCGCGGCCCTCCATGGTAAAGCCGTTCCAGATACAGTTGATGGCGCCCGAGTTGAGCAGCGTATCCTTGGCATCCCAGTCGATGGCCTCGTATTTGACCTCCCAGCCCTGCTTATCGGCAACAGCCTTGGCCAGATCGAGATCAAAGCCGGTGTACTCGCCATCGTCGCCCACAAAGCCGTACGGAGGATAGGACTTATCAAAGCCCACCACGAGCTTCTTGGACTCCGCAGCGCCCTTCACATCCTTGGCCGCGGCAGAGCCAGCAGCGGAGCCCTTGCCGGCACCACCGCCGCAACCGACAAGACCAAGGCCAAGCACCGTAGCGAGCGAGCCGGCTAGACCAACAAACTGACGACGAGACATATCGGTGTTCATGGTATCCCCCCTTGATGGCACTTTAGTTAAGTAAAGTGATTCGTGTAACGTCCAGAATCATACACTTTAGCGTGATAGAGCACAAGGGAGGGGTTGCCCGCTGGGCTCCGGGGCGGGGGTTAAGTTTCCTGCTCTACAGTCCTGCTCACGACGGAGGCCACATTAAGTGGCCTCCTGTTCGTGCGGAACTCGCGATAAACTTAACCCCCACACCCCTCACGCGGCGGGCAACCGTCGTTGGGCTTATCGCTAACACGATTAAACCGCTTGCATATCGTCTGCTGGCTTGGCACGGTACAATACTTGCAGCTTTAATTCATGAATTAGTGGAGTTATTGATGGCAGAATCTCGTGCGGAGCGTAGGGCTCGTCGTGCTTTGGTGGAGGCGGTTGAGGGGTCGAAGGAGGAGAAATCTTCTACGAAATCCAAGTCTTCTAAAGCTGTAAAAAGCAAATCGGCTAAGGGCAAGGCTAAGGCCAAGCGTCCCGGCTCTCGTCGGAACGAGGATAAGGCATCTCAGACTCGCTCCAAGCGCCCGTATAAGAATCCGGCTCCGTCTGCGCGCAAGGCCGTTGATCCCAAGTCTCCTTGTTCCATCATGAAAGCTTGCGGTGGGTGTACAGCGCTCAATCGTCCTTATAAGAAGCAGCTCGCCGCCAAGCAGGCTGCTATGGAGGAGCTTTTTGCTTCGCTTTGTGAGCGTGAGGGCATTGCTGTAGATCCTATTCGTGGCATGGGTGTCACCCTGGGCGACCCGGGCAAATATCCTGCGCCGCGCGGTTTTCGCCATAAGGCCGCCACTCCCTTTGCTCCCGGTAAGGAGGGCGCTGTCCGTTGCGGTTTCTTTGAGCGCGGCACGCACAAGATCGTTGCCGTACCCGAATGCCCCGTCGAGGCACCGGGCGCCCGTCAGACTCTCAACGGCATCGCACGCGAAGCTGAGCGGCTGCATATTCCCGCCTTTAATGAGGACAAGCATCTTGGTTTGCTTCGCTATGCCGTCGTCCGCTGCGGTTGGCGTACCGACCAGGTCATGGTCACGCTCGTGACCGCTCAGCGCGACTTGCCGCATGCGCAGGAGTTCTTTGAGGCTGTCGCCGCACTCGATCCGCGCATCGTCACCGTCGCCCAAAACATCAACGGACGCCCCGGCAACGCCATCCTCGGCGAGGAAACCCGCATCGTGTATGGCGCCGAATGCATGCGCGACCAGCTGCTCGGCTGCGAATTCGACATCTCCCCCACCGCGTTTTATCAGACCAACCCGCAACAGACCGAGCTGCTCTATCAGCTCGCTATCGACGGCATGGATTTGCACCAGGGCGATGTGCTCATGGATGCCTACTGTGGCAGCGGTACCATCGGTCTTTGCGCAGCTAAAGATGCCCAGAACAAGGGTATCGGCATTATGCTGCTCGGCGTTGAGCGCAACCCGGCGGGCATTGCCGACGCACGTCGCAATGCCGAGCTCAACGGCCTCACCCGCAGCGCTTGGTTTATGGCCGACGACGCCACCGACTACATCCTGGATGCCGCCGACAACAACGAACGCGTCGACGTTCTTTCCATCGACCCGCCGCGCGCCGGCTCCACGCCCGAGTTCCTCGAAGCTGCCTGCGCACTTAAGCCGCGCCGCATCACCTATATCAGCTGCAACCCCGTGACCCAAGAGCGCGACCTGCACCAGCTCCTCGACGGAGGCTATCGCCTGCTCAAGATCACGCCAGTCGACATGTTCCCTCACACCGACCACACCGAAACCGTAGCGGTCCTCGAACGCCGCTAACCAACCTCAGTAGATTTTTGGGACAAGAAAGGGGGCGACCCGCCTGGGCCGCCCCCTTCGCTTGGTTTATAAACTCCGCTACATCCCATTGCGCAGATCGCACACGCCGGCTGCCGCCATCTCGCACAGCAGCGTCTCGCGGTCGCGCGTCACGATCAAATCCAGTGGGAAGTGAATCTCGTCGAGCATCTTGCGCGCGTGATCGAGCTTGCCAATGGCCATGCCAATGTGGGCATCGGTCGACACGCCAATGCCCACGCCCAGCTCGGCGCAGCGCTCGGCAATCTTGCGGCATACGGCCCAATGCTCAGTGTCGACACCGTGTTCAAGACTATGGTTGTTGATCTCGATAATCTTGTGCTTGGCCTTAGCTGCCAACAGCACCTCGTCGATATCGAACGGCACGCCCGAACGCCCCGTGTGACCCAGCATGAACACCTTGGGGTGCTCCAGGGCATTGATATACATCTCGGTCGTCTGGGCCAGCGTCGCGCCCTCAGCAATCTGCGGATTATGCACGCTCGCAACCAAATAATCCAAATTACGCGTAACCAAATCGAACAGCGAATGCTGACGGCTGTACGAATCGCCGGCAATATCGAGCGTGACAGGAGTGTCCTCGCCAAACAGGCTTCCGTCCAGCGAAACGATATCGGCCTCGGCACCACGCAGCACCAGCACGCCGCTCCAAATGCGCGGCCAGATATCCTGGTTGATAAAGAACTGGTAACTGCGCAGGTCATTGGGGCAAGCCGTAACCATAGAGCTCAAATGGTCGGCAGATCCGAGCACCTGCAGACCACGCTCTGCCGCCCAGTACACATTCTCCTCAATGGTCGAATATGCATGCGCAGAGAACATCGTATGGGTATGAATGTCACAAGAAAGCAGGTAGGGCATCAGGTCTCCTTATCTGGCACGGCCGTCGCTTATATTCATTGTACGCATAGCCTTCGATAGTCGTAAAACCACTCCATCCCAAAGACACAACGTCCATGACAACGGGGTCCGGCTTAACACCAAACCCCGTTTCACGTAAAACATTGTAGGCAGAGCGCTTTACTTTTAACGATACTCGTCCGCCAACTGTTTCCAAGCGGGTAGCGAATTGACAATCGTTTCGTAGCTCACGCAATAGCCCAGGCGGAACCAACCCGGCATACCAAAGCTGTCCGAGGGAACCGCAAGCAACTCATACTTCTTTGCGCGCTCGCAAAACGCATTCGCATCGGGCTCCAATGCTTTCACCCATAGGTAGAACGCGCCATCCGGCTCAACATAGGTGTAGCCATACTCCGCTAGTGCGTCGGTAAGCGCGGTGCGGTTGCGTGCATAGGCCTCAACGTCACTCGGCTCATCGATGCAGTCGATAATTACGCGCTGAAAGAGCGCCGGCGCGCACACGAAGCCCAGCGTACGGGCGGCACCGGCAACGGCCGGCATCAGACGGGCAGCCTGCGGATTGGTGTTGGGAACCAAGATCCACCCCACGCGCTCACCCGGCAGCGACAGCGACTTGGAATACGAGTAGCACACGATGGTGTGCTCGTAGATCGAGGGCACCCAAGGCACCTCGGCACCGTACACGATCTCGCGGTACGGCTCATCCGAGATGAGCATAATCGGATTCTCGGGATCGCGCTGAGCGTTGGCCTCGCGCAGAACATTGGCCAGTCGCGTCAGCGTGTCGCGCGTATATACGGCACCGGTCGGGTTGTTGGGCGAGTCGATAATGACGGCTGCCGTCTTGTCGGTGATCGCCTTGAATACGTTATCCACGCTCAGCTGGAATGTGTCCTCGTTGGCAAGCGCCTCGACACACGTGCAGCCGGCCTTCTCAATCCAAACGCGATACTCCGGAAAGTACGGGGCGATAACAATAACCTCGTCGCCCGGATTCGTAACGGCGTTGAGCGCGCAGGTGAGCGAAGCCGCGGCACCCACCGTCATAAAGACGTCTTTGCCCTCATAGCTCGTGCCAAAGCGGCGGTTGAGCGATTCGGCCACAGCGGCACGACATTGCGGCAGGCCCGGTGCGGGCGTGTAGCCGTGCAGCTGGTCGCTCGGCAGCTCCAGGGCCTTCTTAATGGACTCCGCCACAGCAGCGGGTGCCGGAACGCTCGGATTGCCCAGCGAAAAATCGAATACGTTTTCCGCACCGATCTGCGCCTTGCGCTCAAGGCCATAGCTAAAAATCTCACGGATGATGGAGCTTTCCGCACCGCGAGCATACATAGTTTCGTTGATCATCTGTTCCCCTTTCGCATAGGCGCTATTGTACGCTTTAGCCGAGCAAAGTGCCGCAGCAATGTTGATTGGGGACAGACTTAAATGCGTGAAAACGCTCATTTAAGTCTGTCCCCAATCAACAGACGGCCCCATATCGCTCAAAAGAAAAAGCCTCCGCAGGTTTCCCCGCGGAGGCTTTCGCCACAAAGACTATTTGTCGGCGTCGGTGTCGGCATCGGCATCGACGACGGCATGGTCATCGTCAGCATTATCGGATGCGGCTTCGGCATCCTCCTGCATGGCCGCCTGCGCAAAGGCCGCGGCATCAGCCGCCAGCTCCTCCTCGCTCATACGAGGCGCGCGCTTCTTGGTCGGCATGCCGGCCGCCTTGGCATTGCGCTCCTCCTTGGCCGCCAGGATATCGCCCTCGCGCTCAAGGTAGGCATTCCACTCGTTGTCGAGCAGGGCGTTCACGGCGTCGCCTTCGACGGTCTCGCGCTCAAGCAGCACCTTCGCCATCAGATCGAGCTGATCGCGACGGGCGTCCAGGATCTCGACCGCACGACGATGGGCTTCGCGCATGATGCGCTGAACCTCGATATCGATGCGGCGTGCCGTCTCCTCGGAGTAATCCTGGTGATCGGCGTAATCGCGACCAAGGAACACCTGATGCTGCGCCTCGCCAAACACTTGCGTGCCCAGCTCCTCGCTCATGCCCAGACGCGTAACCATCTCGCGCGCCATCTTGGTCGCACGCTCCAGGTCGTTGCTCGCGCCCGACGTGATGTCATCGCACATGAGCTCCTCGGCAACGCGACCGCCCAAGAACACGGCGAGCTCGTCGAGCATCTCGTTCTTGGTCTTGAGGAAGTGGTCCTCCTGCGGAAGCTGCAGCGTGTAGCCCAGGGCCTGACCGCGGCTGACGATCGAGATCTTATGAACCGGATCGGAGTGCTCCAGGATGTGGCCCACCAAAGCGTGACCGCTCTCGTGGTAGGCAATCGTGGTGCGCTCGGCCTCGGTCATCACGCGACCCTTGCGTTGCGGTCCGGCAATCACGCGCTCCATCGACTCCTCGACCTCGTCCATCGAGATCACGGAACGATGACGGCGAGCGGCCAGCAGCGCAGACTCGTTGAGCAGGTTCGCCAAATCGGCACCAGTAAAGCCAACGGTCATCTGGGCGAGCTTCTCAAACTTAACGTCCTCGTCCATCGGCTTGTTCTCGGCATGCACGCGCAAGATCTGCTCGCGGCCCTTCACATCCGGACGGTCGACCGTAACCTGACGATCAAAACGGCCGGGACGCAGCAATGCCGGATCCAGGATGTCAGGACGGTTGGTCGCAGCGATCAGGATGACCGACTCGCTTTCCTCAAAGCCGTCCATCTCGACCAGCAGCTGGTTGAGCGTCTGCTCGCGCTCGTCGTGACCGCCGCCCAAGCCAGCTCCGCGCTGACGTCCCACGGCATCGATCTCATCGATGAAGATGATCGACGGGGCCTGAGACTTGGCCTCCTTAAAGAGGTCACGCACGCGGCCGGCACCGACACCTACGAACATCTCGACAAAGTCGGAACCCGAGATACTAAAGAACGGCACGCCCGCCTCGCCGGCAACGGCCTTGGCCAGCAGCGTTTTACCGGTGCCCGGAGGGCCAACCAGCAACACGCCACGCGGGATCTTGGCGCCCAGCTTGCGATAGCGATCCGGATCGCTCAAAAAGTCACGGATCTCCTCGAGCTCCTCGACTGCCTCGTCCACGCCGGCAACGTCTTCAAACTTGACCTTGGGGCGTGTGGCCTCGTTGGTCTTGGCGTTGGTCTTGCCAAACTGCATGTTCCTGTTGTTGGCGCCCATCATCTGGCGCATAAAGTAGAACATGATGGCGATAAGGGCGATCGTCGGAAGCACACTCATCGCCAGGTCGCCCCAAAAATCGGGATCGTTGGTGTTGACGATGTACTTGGTATCGGGGTGCTCCGCCATAAGCTCGGCAAGCGAATCGGAGCCGACATAGGTCGAGGAGAAGCTCTTGAGCTCGCTCGTATCGCCCTTGTCCTTCTTCGTCTTCCAGTAATGACCCGTCACGCTTCCGTCTTGAACCGTATAGGTCAGATCTTCGACGCGATCCTGCTTGATGGCACTCACCATCTCGCTCGTCGCGAGCTTAACGGTATTGCTGGAATTGGCAAAGCCGGAGCCCATGTTAAAGAAGGCGTAGCCCAGGAGCGCGCAAGCCAAAATAAAATACAGCCAGCCCGTACGCGTGGGCTTCTTGCCTCCGGGCACCCCCGGGATCTTAGGCTCCCGGGGAGTCTGGGAATTGTTATCGTTACGGTCGTCGGGCATCTTACGAATAAACCTCCGGTTTCAAAATGCCCAGATACGGAAGGTTACGATAGCGCTCGGCATAGTCGAGGCCGTAGCCCACCACAAAGGCATCGGGGCAATGGGTTCCAACATACTTGGGCGTGATGGCCGAGGTACGGTCCTCAACGTCCTTCCACAGGAAGGCGGCGACCTCCAGAGAAGCGGGCTTGCGGCTCTCGAGGTTCTTCATCAGATACTTGAGCGTCAGGCCCGAGTCCAGAATGTCCTCAACGATCAGCACGTCGCGACCGCGGATGTCGATATCCAGATCCTTAATGATACGCACGATACCCGAGGACTTCACACCGTCGCCATAGCTCGAAACAGCCATGAAATCGATGTTGGTCGGCAGCTCGATCTTGCGCATCAGGTCGCCCATAAAGACCACGGCACCGCGCAGGACCGCAATCAGCACCAGATCCTTACCCGCGTAGTCGCGCGTAATCTCCTCGCCCAGGCGAGAGACGATACCGTCGATATCCTCCTGCGTGAACAGAACCTTCTCGATATCCGGATGTTGAGAAGCCATGACAACCCTTTCTTGTGCTTATCGCCCACACACCGCCGTATGGACGCGAACTTCACATTCTAGCAGCGCACGGGGTAAATTTACCAGCCCGTGCGCCATCAGCGCGGGAATACCGTCAACGTCGCACAGAATAGCAGACGTGGGACGCTATTCCGCATCGACCACGCGGAGCAGATATGCCACGCGCGTTGCGGCCGTGCACTTAAAACGCTCGTCCGCGCGAACTCCGGCGACCCACACCACGGCACCTCCCGGCGCCGTCCTCACCATGGGCACGCCGGCGCGCTCGGAAACGGGAATGCGAGCCTCGCCTAGCAAGTCGGATACTTTCTTGCTTCGGCCACTCATCCCTAACGGGCACATCACGTCTCCCGGTGCAGGACCGTCCACCCACAGGCGCGCCAATCGCGCCTCGACAGGGATCTCGCCACGCGAGCCCGCCAGGATCCGCTCACTATCGCTGTCGGCAAAACCCAAGGCAGCCGCGTCTACCAAAGCTGTCACTTCCCCGGCAGCCGCAAGCTCACGGGCGTGGCGCACGATATCGCATCCCAGCTCAACGGCCATCGGCTCTGTGACCAGCATACGTCCCCCGCCCAACGGCAAACGACCGGGTACGGTAACCCAGTCCGCGACCAGGCCCTCGCGAGCCACCGGGGCCTTAAACGCCAGCATGCCAAACTCAACGCGCGCGTCAATTCCCGCCGGAAGGGTGACCGAGCCGGCACCCTCGGCAACGCAGGAAAGGACTCGCTCAACATGCCGCATCTCGGGACGAGCGTCCGGATCGATGCGTTTGATCGCCAGTCGCACGATGCGCCGCGCGATTACCACCTCGGCCGCAGCAAGGCGCCTGGCATCGAGCACCAGTGCGCCCGCTGCCTCTTTGCGCAAACAGCTTCGAAACGCCTGTGCCGACAGCTGGGATAGAAACGCATCTTCATCACCCAAGATCTCACAGGCGGCGCCAATCGTCTTGCAGACGCTCGCGTTGCGCTGCGCCACCACCGGCATCACTCGATGGCGCACGTAGTTTCGCAGATACGAGATATCCTCATTGCTCTCGTCTTCACGCCACGGCTGACCATGTACCTGTAGATAGCCCACGAGCTCGCCGTGAGTTAGGTCGAGCAAGGGACGCACCACGATATTCCTCCGGCGAGGAATGCTCGATAGGCCAGCGGGCCCCGAACCCTTAATCGCGTTCATCAAAAACGTTTCCGCGCGATCCGAAGACGTGTGCGCGGTGCAGATACGAGCCGCCGTTCGCGGTGCCCCCGTCTGGGCGCAGAGCTCGCGAACATACCTCCGCGCCGCGGCATAGCGCACCTCGCGGGCCGCGGCCTCAATATTGCCCGACTCCCCATCAAAATAAGCGTGCTCCACACACAGCGGTAAACCATATTGCGCGCAGAGCTCACGCACAAAGGCCTCGTCGCCATCGGACGCCTTGCCGCGCAGATGATGGTTTACATGCAGCACATGCAGGCGCTCGCGAGCAATGGGGGCAACACCGCGTCCGTCTTGGATATCCAGCTTTGATGTGCACGCCATAAGAAGCAGTGCCGTCGAGTCCGCGCCGCCTGATACCATGAGCACGACAGGAGCAGCCTGCTGCCTCGTCCGGGACTCATCGACTGCCCCAGGCACGGCATGGTGTCCATAATGCTGAGATACCGTAGGCATTTGCTTCCTCCCCTATTCGTCCGCACCCATTGTATCCTTTGGAATCTTATGTCTCGTCTGCACCTTCATATCCTCGGCAGTGGCTCTAAAGGCAACTGCGCACTCATCGAGGGCCCGCAGGGGCTCATTATGGTCGATGACGGACTGTCTCGCCGCGAGACATTAAAGCGCATGGCAGAACTGGGGCTCTCGACAGACAACGTCTCGGCTCTTCTCATTACTCATGAGCATAGCGATCACATCAAGGGCCTCGATGTCTGGTGCAAGCACTGGCACGGCCCCCTCTTTGCCAGCAGGGGCACTCTTTCGAACAAAGAAAATCTTTCTCATCTGCCTGTCGAGGAATTCGATCCCGGCGACGCCCTGTTCATTGCCGGCATCCACGTGCAAACCTACTCAACATCACACGATGTCATCAATCCAGTCGGTTATCGATTCGACGCCCTCGATGATTCCATCGGCTTTGCCACCGACACCGGAGAGCTATCGAGCCAAGCCATGAACACCCTCAAAGATTGTCGAGTCCTCGCGCTCGAAAGCAACCATGATGTGACCATGCTGCGCGAGGGAGAATATCCCCGCTTTCTTCAGGAGCGCATCCTGTCTGCAAGGGGACACCTCTCCAATGGCCAAGCCGCCGAAGCCGCGCGCGCACTTGTTACCGATCGCACCGAACAGCTCATTGCCATGCATATCAGCCAAGATAACAATCGTCCGAGCCTTACCGTCAAAAGCTATGCCAAAGCTCTGGCCGCAACCCTGGATGACGAGGTCGGCAGCTCCGCAACCCTTCTCCAAGGATCGCGAAAACTCTCGATACGCCCTGCGAGTCAGTATCAGCCGGCAACCATTCAATAGACTGTCCTAGACAGCAAAAGGGGCCGAGAATCGCTTCCCAGCCCCTTTTGCTGTCTTTTAATAGCGCAGAACACCAACGAAGTTAGTCGATGGAGATCTTCGTAACGTTCTTCTTCTCGACGATCTTGGGAACCGTAACGGTCAGGATGCCGTCAGCGTACTTAGCCGAGAGGCCCTCGCTCGAAGCGTCCTTTAGATACACGCCACGCGTCGCGCTGTACGAGCTGAACTCCTTCTGCAGGAAGTTCTTGCCCTCGTTCTCCTCGTCTTCCTCGACATTCACGCTAATGGACAGACGGCCCTCATTGAGCTCGACATCGATATCGTCCTTGGCGACACCGGTCAGATAGGCCTTGACCTCATAGCCGTCGCCCTTATCCTCAACGTCAACGGGAAACGCCTTGGAAGCAATCGAGTTGTTTGCAAGGTCGGTCATATCATCAAACAGATCGAACAGCGAGCTAGCAGAAGGACGAACGCCAAAAACCGAACGATAAGGAACCATGCTTGCCATGTTTACCACTCCTTTTAGGACTGCCGAGCCATCTTCTAGGTGACTGGGACTTCTTTTGACGCTCTTATATATGCCCACACAGTGCTTATATATACATCGACTATAAAGTTTTTTGAGTCCAGTACTATAAGCATATCTAAGTGTGTATGACTCAGGTTTTAGTAAGGTTAAGGTTCTTTGAACCAGAGCTTAAATACCGAGTATGTCCCCAGCTACAAATAACAAGGGGCTTACAATGAGCGCGTACACGTTGTTGGTAACGAGCTAAAGGGCATCATGGACGACCAAAACCAGAACAAAATGTTTATGCAGACGCAGGGGGAAGATACTTCCACGCAGCCGCCACGGTTCCATCGCCCCCACATCTCGCAAGAGCCCATTAATGATCCTGAGCCCGAGTATGTGACGAGAAATCGATATCAAACGCTCGAGGATGCCCAAACGGGACGTAAACATATGGGCGTCGCCTCGGGAGACCCTGTATATCTGAAAGACGCACCATTATCTAAAAACAGCGCAGCTAGTGATGAGCCACTGAAAGCATCCGCCGCTCATCAACAAAGAGGTCCTCGACCAAAGCAAACCTTAACGCATTCGGCTCGTTATCTCGAGACGCCAAAACAAGGAAAATCAATCTTCGTTTCGTCAAGTAAACGACGCAAGCAACATCGACTGGCAATCCTGCTTTTGATCATTGCGGCCATAGCAGTTGCCCTTATTATTCGTTTTATTTTCTTTAAATAAAAGCTCAATACCAAAAAGAATTAAATCGTCTGGCGTAAATGAGTCATTTATGCCCCGCAAACGCAAAAAAAGGGAGGCCGCGAGGCCTCCCCCTTCTTCAAGTCGATTGACGGCTCGGTGCCGTCCACCGGTCAGCGGCGCCCTGGCCTCCCACGGGCTGACCC
>UQIE01000019.1 GCA_900541065.1 uncultured Collinsella sp.
CGGTTCCACCGGGCCGCGCGGCAAGGAGATATATTGCCAGACCGGAGGGCCCCCGCGGGCGGGAATCACGCACTCCATATTTTGTTCACAAATGAATAGAACCCTCAGTTGCTTCACTGAGGCCGTATTCGAAGCAGCAGCTTCTGATATTGGCGATGACCAGCTGTTTTATGAGTATTGAGACATCGGTCATCTCTGGAGCGCTACTTTACTCCAAAGGCATCAGCTATTTGTTTCCCATCGGTAAAAGGCGGGTTTTGTTCGCCAAGCGTTCTTATATATAGATAGATACGGGTTCGAACCCATGAAAGGGCGACAAAAAAAGACGGCCAACCGAAGTTGACCGCTTTCTATTCTATGCTGGAGCATCCAGAGGGTGCTTCCGAACTCGTTTTCTCGCTGCCATTCATGCTTTCGAAGCATCTTTCGACCTTCGCAGTCTCATGTTTTGAGGATCTGCCGTGTTTATCACTGTTATCAATGAGTGTGTAGAAGTGATCCTCATACAGATTCATGCGATCCGCCAGAGAACTGAGAAGCATCTTTCTGCAGCCCTCGTTGTCTATCCTCGCATCTCTCAGGTCTTCCGGAAATTCACAAGCAGTCTTAGGGTCAATTTGTTTCTGCTTTCAGAGACTTGTTTGAGAGTTTTTAAAGACAGTTCAAAACAATAAGCGAGACACCATAAAGCAGAGCAAGATGTGCCGGATAGAAAATGTAGAAGAAATATTTCAGCTTCAGCCCTCGCTTGCCATTATAAAGATTGATAAGCAACAACGAAATTATCGCGGCAGCAACATCAGGATTAAAAATATTAGCTGTAGTGAACTCAAATCCGCCGCCAATTATATGGCATGACGAAAGGAGCACTGCATATACTGCAGCAAAGAACATCTTAGCTTTGCTGTCGTGGAATAAATAGAATGCAGCCACAAGCAGAATGCCATACGCACCGCCATCCAGCTTAGTGCATTCAGCTGCCAGTGCTGTCAAAACAATCAGAGCAATTTCTGCAATGTGCCTCTTCCATTTTGAAAGACTTTGTATCTTTTCCAGAATAATCAAAAAGACCAAGGAAAGCAGGAGCTCATACATAACATTCTGTTGCCGAAGGTCAAATAGCTGCCCGGTTTGAACGAAATCGTATATGGGCTCCGCAATGATTGCGAAGACAAGCATATTTCGCAGGTACTTCTTTATGTTATGAGTATGCAAAAATCCCTCAACTATCAAAAAGCAAAATAAGGGAAATGCAATTCTGCCAAAAACATGAAGCACATCCGAAGCCTCGCTTAGAATCGCCCACTGTTCGTCTGATATCTGATTGTACGATGCGTGAGTCATGATTCCATTGGTCAGGACGATCCTGCTTACATGATCGAGAACCATCGAGATGGCCGCTATTATCTTTAATGTGCTGCCGCTAATTCCGTATCTATCTGTTTTCATTTCTTTTTCCTTTCTTTGGGTGGGCCGTCAGGGGTTCAGCCTGCTTCGCAGGCGGCCGCTGCGCTGGCAAACGCTCGCGCGTTTACTCAGCTCCGCGCCCCCCGACGGGTTCGAACCCATGAAAGGGCGACAAAAAAGACGGCCAACCGAAGTTGACCGTCTCAACAATCTTTGGGTGGGCCGTCAGGGGTTCGAACCCTGGACCTTGGGATTAAAAGTCCCCTGCTCTGCCAGCTGAGCTAACGGCCCGCGGGTGGCATTGTACCACGGTCTGGGACTATTCCCAACTCCATTGGCCGTTCTGGAAAATCACAACTTCACGTCCATCAGGCGTAATGCCCGTAATATCGATGTCGTCCGTGCCGATCATAAAATCGACGTGCGTGCTCGAGACGTTAACGCCATGCTCCAGGAGCTCCTCCTTGGACATGTCATACCCACCCTCGATGCACTCAGGGAAGCCGACGCCTAGCGCAAGGTGGCAGCTAGCGTTCTCGTCATAGAGCGTGTCATAGAACAGAACGCCGCTTTCGCGGATCGGAGTGTTCTTGGAAATGAGCGCGACCTCACCCAGATGAGCGGCACCTTCATCGGTGTCAATAATGCTCGCAAGCGTCGCCTTGCCCACGCGGGCATCGTAGTCCGCTACGCGGCCTGCCTCGAACTTAATCCAAAAATCGTCAACCTTGTTACCGTGGTGAATGAGCGGCATGGCAGAATACACGATACCGTCGGCGCGCATGCGATCGGGCGAGGTGAAGACTTCCTCGGTGGGAATGTTGGGGAAGAAGGGGTGTCCATCGGGCGTCTTGCCCTTGCCGCCGGCCCACTCGTGACCCTTCGTCATGCCAATCGTCAAATCGGTTCCATTTGCCGCGGTGTAGTGCAGGTAGTCGAAACGATTGTCGTTCAGGAAGCGCAGGTTCTTTTCGAATGCGGCGTCATGGAGTTCCCAGTCGCTCTCCGGGTCCTGGCCATCGGCGCGCGCGGTGTGCAGAATCGCATTCCACAGCTTATAGATTGCAACCTCATCGGCGTCTCCCGGGAACACCTCGTGCGCCCATGCCACGACCGGAGCGCCGGCGATGCACCACGGATTGATGTTGTAATCCAGTCCACGGCGGAAAACTTTGCACTGCGTATTCCTCGCCTTGGATGCCGCGGCCGGCTTGGCTGGATCGATGCCCTTGAGGGCTGCAGGATCCGCACCCTCGATAAAGACAAAGCAGGCACCATCCTGGGCCAAGGAATCCAGCTGTATGCGCTTCCACTCGGGCGTCTGCTCAAAATAGCTTTTCTCGACATGCTCGTACGTGAGCCTCGTCACGGCATCATCGGCCCAAATGACCGTCACGTGGCCGGCGCCGGCAGCATAGGCCTCCGCGACCACCACGCGCGCAAACGGCGCGCACTCGACCGGAGACTGAACGACGACCTCCTGGCCGGGCTTGACGTTTACGCCCTTGCGGACGACCAGGCGCGCGTAGTTTTTAATCTTGGGCTCCAGGGCCTTCATGCCCTCCAGAGCCTCTTCGACCGTCAGGGCAGCTCGAATCATGTGCCACTCCATCTATCTATAGAACAGTAAAAAGGCGCGCCGCAAAAACGACGCGCCTTATATCTTAGCGATAAGTATGTATGCAAACGCTACTTCTTCTTGGAGTCCTTCTTGTCCTCCTCGGCAGCCGCGCGCTCAATAAGAGCGTTGAGCTTGTTCTCGGACATGCCCTCGGCCTGCGCGCGGTACATGTTGCGCAAGGGACGAATACGAGCGAAGTCATAGATAAAGTCGCCCAAAATGATGACGTAGGACAAAACAATGCCGACCATCTGGACAGGGCTGGACACCATGCCAGCGGGAGCGAAGTACAGCGAGGCCCAAATTGCCACGACGAGCACCATGCCAATGGCGAGCACAATCCACCAGATGCGACGGCGCCTGGTGTAGTCCTCGTCCTGCTTGAGGAGGATATTCGACACCGTATAGATGCGGTCCTCCTTGGCGCGCTGCTTAGCCTTGCGGGCGCGCTTCTCCTCTTTAGAGAGGCCCTCGAGGTTCTCGCCCTTCTCGAGCTCTTTGCGGCGTGCCTTAGACGAAGCCGGCACGACGCGAACGGAGCTCGCTGCTTGGCGGGCGGGCTTAGCAGATGCGGCAGACTTGCGCGCAACCCCGGTAACTTCGTGGGATTGCGTGCGCTTGTTCGTGGCGCTACGGGTACTCACTTATGCGTTCTCCTTCATGCTTGTGAACTGGGAGCCCGTGATGATCTGGAAGGCCTCGCGATAGCGCTCGGACGTGCCATCGATGACCTCGGCGGGCAGGTGCGGGGTCTCCCCCGTCATATCCCAGTTGGCCTTGAGCCAATTGCGGACGAATTGCTTGTCGTAGCTAGGCTGGATCTTGCCCTCCTCGTAGCTGGCAGCAGGCCAGAAACGGCTGGAGTCGGGCGTGAGGCACTCGTCGATCAGCGTGACCTTGCCATCAATAACACCAAACTCGAACTTGGTGTCGGCAATGATGATGCCACGGGTCGCGGCGTACTCGGCAGCGGCCTTGTAGATCTTGAGGGAAAGGTCACGAATCTGCGTGGCGATGTCCTCGCCCACGATCTCGCAGCAACGCTCGAACGAGATGTTCTCGTCGTGGTCACCGATCTCGGCCTTCGTGGACGGCGTGAACAGCGGCTCAGGAAGCTTGGAAGCCTCGGTCAGGCCCTCAGGCAGCTGGATGCCGCAGACGGTGCCGTTCTCGTCGTAGGTCTTCTTGCCCGAACCGGTCAGATAGCCGCGGACGATGCACTCGATAGGAATCGTCTGGGCCTTCTTAACCAGCATGGCGCGGCCAGCGAGGTAGTCACGATACTCAGCAAACTCCTCGGGGAAATCCGCCGGGTCGATGGAAACGAGATGGTTGGGGACGATGTCGGCAAACTTATCGAACCAGAATGCCGAGATGCGATTGAGTACCTCTCCCTTAAACGGAATCTCGTCGGGAAGAATGAAGTCGAACGCAGAAATGCGGTCGGTGGCGACCATCAGCAGGTTTTCACCGGCATCGTAAATATCACGAACCTTGCCACGGGAATCCGGACGACGCTCCATCGTTGTCACGTGAGTCACTCCTTACCTAAATACGACAGAAATGCGGGTTCTTTCCCGCATGTTTTCGCAAACTCGGAGCGGCAGGGACGCGGCCCCTCCTTCACCGAATAGCGAAAAGCTAGTGCTCCATTGTAGTAGATGCCGCGTCTGCCGTGTGCTCGCGGGGCAGATGAATTGTAAAAGTCGTACCCTTTCCAAGCTCCGACTCCACGGATATGTAGCCATGGTGACGCTCGACGATCTGCTTGGTCACGGCGAGGCCAACGCCCAGGCCGCCAGCTTCGCGGGCGCGGCTGGCATCGGCGCGCCAAAACCGCCCGAAGATGCGCGACAAATCGTCCTTGGCAATACCGATGCCGGTATCAGAAACGGCAATGCTGACGTGCTTGCGGTCACTGAGCACCGACACCACGACCCAACCGCCCTCGGGGGTGTAGCGCATGGCGTTGCTCATGAGGTTGATAACACATTGCGTGATCATGTCGGGATCGGCCTCGACGACATCGTCGTGACCCTGGGTCTCGTCCGCAAAACGCAGGCGCAGATCGCGGTCGACAAACAGGCGCTCCTGGGCATTGACGATGGAACGCACGAAAGGAACCATGTCCACCGGCTCAAGGTTGAGCGGAGCCGCGCTGTTTTCCATGCGCGACAGGTCGAGCATCTGCTGCACCAGACGAGCCAGGCGACGCGTCTCGGAAGCAACGGTCTCCAAATGCTCATCGTCGGTGGGATACACGCCATCCTGCATGGCCTCGACCGTTGCGAGCATGGCCATAAGCGGCGTGCGAAGCTCGTGTGCAACGTCTGAGGTCAGGCGCTTCTCGTGTTTCATATCCTTCTCGAGCGAGGTGGCCATCTCATCGAAGGTCTCACCCAGCTGATCGATCTCGTCATCACCGCGCAGCCCCGTGCGAGCCGACAGGTCGCCGTCACGGATTTGCTTTGCGGTACTGGTGATGCGATGAATCGGTTTGGTGAGCATGCGCGACACGAGCGATCCGATAACGACCGAAATGCAGATTGCAACAACCGCGGCGAGGGCCATGGCGTTAAAGGTCTTCTCCCTAAACGCAGAGTCCGCCTTGGTGAGCAGAGCGTCGGAGCCGATGGCCCACAGCTTTACCTGTCCGACATGCTCGCCGGAAGACGTTACAATCTCGACGTTAGCAACGCTATCGGAGTCGGTTGGAGCAGACGAGACCGGGCTATGCGATGCCCTCTTGCCGCTCGTGTCGTCGGTCGTAGCCTGGTTTTCGCGTACATCGGCGGTGGCGCTTGCCGAGGGCCAGGAATCGTCATAAACGATCACACCCTTTTTATTGACGACCTGCATGCCCAGATCGTCGGAAACCAAACTCGACGTTGCGACCGTGCGCAGTTCTCCCGCGGTCCAAGAGCCGTTTTCCTCATATGAGGTCGCCAACTTCTCGGCAGCGGAATTTGCGATTTCGACGATATTGGAGCGTGTGTAATCCGAAAAGACCGTGCCCCACACAACAGAGACAACGCCCACCAGCACCAATACCGTCATGAGCGATGTCAGAGCAAAAGCAAGTGCCATGCGCGAGGGATAGCTCATCGTTGGCCGTGAATCGGAACGAGGCGTGTTCCAACTAGCCTTGGAACCCGCCTCGCTCTCCTGCTTGTGCTTTTGTCCGATTTCAAAGCGCGCAGGTGTCATATGTGATTTCCCTATTTCTCGTCCGACTTATCGGTCTTGGCCGGAGCCTCGAAGCGATAGCCGACACCATGGACGGTGTAGAGCCACTTGGGCTTCTTGGGATCATCGCCCAGCTTGGCGCGAAGATTCTTCACGTGGCTATCGATGGTGCGCTCATAGCCCTCAAAGTCATACCCGAGCACTTTCTCGACCAGCTCCATGCGGTTATACACACGGCCGGGATGGCGGGCAAGCGTGGTGAGCAGCTTGAACTCGGAAGCCGTCAGATCGACTTCCTTGCCCTCGACCAAGATCTTGTGGCCCGAGATATCGATGACCAGATCGCCGAAGTCGAGTACCTCGACGGCGGGCTCGTCGGCCTGATGGGCACGGCGGAACAGAGCGCGAACGCGGGCGACGAGCTCGCGCGGCGAGAACGGCTTAATCAGATAGTCGTCGGCGCCGAGCTCAAGACCGATAATACGGTCCTCGATCTCGCCCTTAGCCGTCAGCATGATGATGGGGACATCCGAGGTATCGCGAATGGTGCGGCAAACGCGCTCGCCGGGAATCTTGGGGAGCATAAGGTCGAGCACGACCAGGTCGAACTGATGCTTCTCGAACTCCTCGATCGCGGACTGGCCGTCGCCGACGCCCACAACCCAGTAGCCTTCGCGCTCGAGATAGGCAGCGACGGCGTCACGGATTGCCTTCTCATCCTCGACCAGCAGAATCTTTTTTGCATCTGAAGCCATAACACGGCCCCCCTGTCTCAATTAGCTAAGAACAAGCCCATTTTAACGCACCTGAGCCCGCCGGATGCCGCTATGACGCGGCAGCTCGGCGGGCGGTACTCACAATTACAACGCGTTTATTCCCCTGTTGGCGCCTTTTTAACCCCTCTAAGCTTAAAGAGAGAATAGGCGTGCAGTGACCGTCTCTGGTATACCCTGGCTGTTGCGCACCGTGGCGTACGTAAGGAATGAGTCCGATTTTCCCGCCGTAGCTGGATAATCGCCATACTCCAAAGCGCGGTCGGGCGACAGCAGCGAGCCATAGGTCTTGGCAGAGGTGTCGATCAGGAAATGCGACGCCTGTACCTTAACAAGGTATTTATTCTTCTTGCCAGCCGCACATGCGAGCGGCTCGCGTGACAGAAAGAGGTACGGCCCTCCCTCATTACCAATATACGTGCCCATATTGCCCAGGCTGCCCACGCCGCTATAGGCCGCCTCGATAGAAAACACGAAGGTATCGCCCATATACACGGCCTCGAAAGGCGAGACTGACGAGGGAAGGACTAGCTGGGCACGCTTGGTGTTGTTGCCGTCGGTCAGATCGATTGCCGTTATGCCGTAGTAGACGCCCTCGTCGTTGCGGACACGCGGCGAGATGGTCAAAATGCCGTCGCTCGCGCGCGGGGCCGATGCAAAGCGGCCCGTCGATTTCCAAATTGTCTCGGCCTTGGATTCATCAAGTGAGCGACGATAGCAAAACGAATCACTACTCGTTTTATTGCCGCCTGCCGAAGGCATTTTATACCAGATGACTGATGACCCGAACGCCGTAAACAGGGGCGGATCATAGTCCTTGCCACCTCGATCGAGCTCAACCACATCGCCAGAGAGCGAAGCGCCCGACAGATTTTGAGCGTAGAGCTTCCACGATGAATTGGCAAAGTTCATCTCAACCCACGCGAATACGCCGTCGCCGGCGCGGACATCGTAGAATGCATATCCCGTGCCCTCGACAGGATCCTCGATTAATGTGGTAAGCGAGCCATCGCCCAGGTTGAGCACACCGAGCGTGTTGGCGTGCAATGCCGATGCGGGCGCCATCATCGCCGCGGCGTAATCGCCGTCGCAGTAGTACAGCAGCGTACCCAGAGGCAGCGTCCACGACGCCGCCGGCTCAAGATCGATGTCGACAGCCTCATACTCATCCGTAATCGAGATAATTTTGGAATCGTCCTTGATAACCTGCGGCTCGCCGGCGGCATCATCGCTGGTACCCGTTTTTTTCGAGCATCCGGCAAGCACCGTGGCAGCGCCCGCGGCAGCCCCACCGAGTACAAAGCCGCGACGCGATATTCCGTTCTTGATGTGATCGGCGATACCCATTAGGCGATCTCGGCGCGAGCGGCCTCGATGGCGCGCGTAAGCTGGTCGGCGCAGGAGGTCTTTTTCATACCGCAGGTATTACCGGCGAGAACCTCGATTACGCGATCGGCAGGAGCGCCCTCGACCAGCTTGGAGATTGCCTTGAGATTGCCGTCGCAGCCACCGGTAAACTCAACGCCTATCACCTTGTTGCCGTCATCGGAAAGGTCAAGGTGAATATTGCGAGCACACACGCCCTGAGGCTTGTAATCAAACGAAATCATGCGATCCCCTCTCAGAATGTTATTCGAGACGACTATTATCCCCGTCTTTCCCTAAATGCAACGAGGCGCTTTGCCGGCAACACACATTACCAGCAAAGCGCCCTAAAAAGCTAACGTTATGCCCGAACCTACTCGAAGCTCAGCTGCTCCAGACGATCAAAGACCGTGTCGATACGGGTGAGGAAGTCCCATGGATCAAAGATCTCGTCGAGCTTCTCCTGGCTGACGGTGCAGCGCGGGTCGGCCTCGAGACGCTCCTTAAAGGTGGGGCCGGAGACACAATCCTGTACCTCGTGCCAGGTTGCCATGGCGTTCTCCTGCACAATGGCGTACGCGTCCTCGCGGGTGATGCCCGTATCGACGAGGGCGAGCAGCACCTTGGAGGAGAAGATGAGGCCGCGGGTCTTATTGAGGTTGGCCATCATGCGGGCAGGGTACAGCTGCAGGCCGTCGATAACGCGGATGAGGCACTGGAACATGTGGTCGAGTGCGATGAAGCTATCGGCCTGGGCGACACGCTCGGCAGAGGAGTGCGAAATGTCACGCTCGTGCCACAGGGCGACGTTATCGAAGGCGACCTGGGCGTTGGACTTCACGACGCGCGACAGACCGCAGACCTTCTCCATGGTGATGGGATTGCGCTTGTGCGGCATGGCTGAGCTGCCCTTTTGACCCTTACGGAACGGTTCCTCGGCCTCGAGTGTATCGGTCTTCTGCAGATTGCGAACCTCGGTAGCGATGCGCTCACAGGTGGCCGCGGTGGTGGCAAGAACGCCGGCGAGGTAGGCGTGATGATCGCGGCTAATAACCTGCGTGGACAGCGGGTCGTGAACCAGGCCCAGGTGCTCGCAGACATATTCCTCGACAAACGGCTCGATGGAGCTGTACGTGCCGACAGCGCCCGAGATGGCACCAAAGGCAACGTTCTTGCGAGCATCCTCAAGACGGTCCAGATCGCGCTTGAGCTCCCAGGCCCAAGAGCCAAACTTCATGCCGAAGGTCATCGGCTCGGCGTGGATGCCATGAGTGCGGCCGGCACAGAGCGTGTTGCGCTCCTCAAAGGCGCGACGCTTGCAGATCTCGCCGAGTTTTTTGACGTCCTCGATGATCAGGTCGCAGGCCTGGGTGAGCTGGTAGCACAGGGCCGTGTCGCCCAGATCGGAGCTGGTCATGCCATAGTGAACCCAGCGGCTGGGCTTGGGGTCGTCCTCGGGAACATCGGCATCGATGTATTCCTTCATGTTGGTCAGGAAGGCAATGACGTCGTGGCGCGTGACTTCCTCGATCTCATCGACCTTCGCCTTCTCAAAGTTGGCATGGTCGCGGATCCACTGGGCCTCGTCTTTGGAAATACCGATCTTGCCGAGCTCCGCCTGGGCCTCGCAGGCCAGAACCTCGATTTCCTGCCAAATGGCGTACTTGTTCTCGAGGGAGAAGATGTGTCCCATCTCCGGGCGGGTATAGCGATCGATCATAGCGGCTCCTTTTTGGTTATTGGCACGTTGGTCGTAACCCAACCATTGTACCGTGCGCAGGTGCAAGTATGGGCAGTAGGCATTAACCTAACATTTTGGAATTGGAGCGACCATGAGGACGTCTGCGCATTTGCTTCGCAAATACGCACCGGCTGCGGTCGGCAGACCCGGTCCGCGCACACGCACGGGCACAGCGGGTTGGACCCGACGTTCCCGAGGTCCCCCGTACTCGATGGAGCGGGCAACGGGACATCCGCGTATTTGCTTCGCAAATACGCACCGGCTTCAGGCGCCCGTCGGCGCCTTCGCCTGCTCGCTACAAACGCTTCGCGTTTGCTTAACGCTCGCACCCTGGCGGGTTCGAGTCCCGGCGCTTGGTAGTAAAAAGCACGGCAACGTAACGCTGCCGTGCTTGTGCTTTTTACTGGAGCGGGCAACGGGACTCGAACCCGCGAGTGTCAGCTTGGGAAGCTGATGCCTTACCACTTGGCGATGCCCGCATATGTGGGGGATAGTATAACGCGGTTGTCTTGTTCGATACAAGGGTGGCGATGCTTGTTTTAGCTGTGAAGATTCGTTTGAAAATCGCGTCAATTGTGGAGACGAGGACCTTTAACCTCCTGTTCTCCCTATCTTCTACCTGCACTTTTGCTTGATTGTTGAATTTGAGCTCAATTTGTCAGGAATTGGGCAAGCTTTTGGTCAGGCTCCGGTACTTACCCGCATGAACCTCGGGGGTAGCCTCATCCTACGCGTCGCAGCCTCCCCGTGCGGCGCACGAGGGATAAGGAGCAGCCATGTCCAACGCACCCACGCACTCTGTCCACAGCGCAATCGCAACAGGTCCGCTGCTCCTGCTCCTCTTCCTGCTTTTCGGCTGCCTGGCACCGGGAGCCGCATTTGCCGTCGATGGCTACGACCAGCTCGGCTTCCGCACTATTAGCGATGATTGTGGGCCCTTCTTCGTCGGCAAGTATGAAGCTCAAGACGCCTCGATTGCCTACTGCATGAACCAGGAGCGCCCCGGCCCCACCAAGCCGGGCGGCCCATGGCTCAACTTTGATCAAGGCTGGGTGTGGCTCGACGACGAGTTCGCGGCAATCGTTTGTCACGGATATCCTACCGCCACGTCGTTTGGCGGTTACCATCTTTCACCCGATCGCGCCCGCGCCGCAACCCAGCTTGCCGTATGGATGCTCAACGGCACTACCCATGTCGACGGTACTTACTCTTACACGACCGCTCAGGGCAAAACCAAGAGTGGGCACTTTACCACTGACAATGAAGTCGTGGCGGCGGCGCGGTGGCTCCACGACAGCGCAAAATCAGGAAGCATCAAAGCCGCTCCGCACCGCGCGCGACGCTATCTAGGAGCCGTATCGGGCGGCAGCAAACGTCAAGACATGCTCTATGTACTGCCGGCGGTCTCTGTTTCCTTCAAAAAACAGTCTGCAAACGCCGCCATTACCAGCGGAAACAATACTTATCAGTTTGACGGGGCAACATTCGATATTTTTGAGAGCGCCAGCGGCGCGCATGTCGGCACCATCCAGATGGACAGCAACGGTCGGGCGCAAGCAACACTTCTGCCCAACACGGCATACTACCTAGTTGAAACGAAGGCGCCGGCCGGCTATGTCCCCCGTCGTGATCGCATCGCCTTTACCACGGGGAATGACGGTGGACAGGTCGCCATTGATGAACAGCCCGGCACCATTACCTTGCGCATCGCAAAGCTCGATGCCGCGACGAATGCAGGCCCCCAAGTTGGAGCTTCGCTCGCAGGAGCAAAGTTCACGTGTGTGTCGCAATCAACCCCTGGATGGGCACAAATCCTCACGACCGACGAAAGCGGTCGGGCCACCCTCGCCGATGTCCCCTTAGGAACCTTTACCATCTACGAATCAAAAGCCCCCGAGGGCTACCTGCCATCCAACGACAGCTGGACCTATACCGTTGGAGCCGACCAACTCGGCGATTCAGGCGTGGTCGAGATCGAATCTCGCGTTTCCGATATCCCCATTGCGTTTAACCTTGAGATTTCCAAATTCAAGGATTACGGCAATAGCGACCAATCCGGCCTGGAGCAGCCGGCGGGTGGTGTTGTCTTTGAGGTTGTCAGCAACAGCTCTCAGCAGGTTGTTGGCACACTGACCACAAACATCTATGGCTTTGCCTCCACCAAAGATCAGCCCGAAGCATGGTTCGGCACAGGCAAGCGACCCGCCGGTGTCCACGGAGCCGTCCCATACGACCGTGCCGGCTACACGGTTCGCGAGGTTCCGGAAACCGTCCCCGAGGGTTTTAAACGTGCAGGGGAATGGACCGTCGGGGCCAATCAGATTTCCGACGGCGCCGAGCTTCAATATATCGTAGACAACCACGCTCTGTCGACGCATCTCCAGATTGTAAAACGCGATGCCCAAACAGGCGCTTCTGTTCCCCTAGCCGGATTCACCTTCCAACTCCTCGACAGCAATCACGAACCTGTCTCACAAACTTGCTGGTATCCAGCACATAACGTAATGGACACCTTTACGACTGACGCGACCGGGACCGTCACACTGCCCGAATCGCTCGTGCCGGGCACCTATTATGTACGCGAAACCTCGGCCAAAGAGCCCTATCTTGTCGGCGAAGAGATCGAGGTAAACATACCCACCGACATGAACCTAACGCCCGTTGCAATCGCCTCGTATTATGACCACGCCGCGACCGGAAACATCAGGATCGTTAAAACCGATGCCATAGACGGGAGCAGCCTCGCGGGCGCCGTCTTTGAGATCCGTGCCTCGGGTGATATCGTGCGCCCCGACGGTAGCATTGCCGCGCTCGACGGTGAGACTGTCGCGACCGTCACGACGGATGAAACTGGAGAAGCACGCGCGGACAACCTCCCACTGGGATCTGACACCGCACGCTACGAGGTTGTCGAGACTCAAGCGCCGGCAGGCTTCTTGCTCGATCAGACAACCCATATTGTCGACCTTACTTATGCCGACCAGAAAACACCCGTTGTAGAAGCACGGCTTAACGTATCCGACGATTACACCAAGGTTGATATCTCCAAGGTCGATGCAAGCGGTGAGCAGGAAGTGGAAGGCGCACAGCTCACCTTATATGGTCCCGATAAAACCGAAATAGACTCCTGGACCTCATCCGACAAGCCACACCGCGTCGAACATCTTGCACCCGGCACCTACTCGTTGCGCGAAATGATGTCTCCGCGGACCTATGACCTTGCCGAGGAGATAACGTTTGAAATAAAGGATACGGGAGAAGTCCAATCCGTCGCGATGAAGGATGCGCCCATCGAAATCAAGGGGCAGGTCGACAAGCGTCAGGAACTTGTCCAACCTATCGAAAAGGGCCTGTTGGCTAACGGCGATGGTAAAAACCGCGCCACGACGCAAACCAATAGTGATGGGCTTTTCTCCTATACCATCGATGCTCGAAACGATTCCGCTACTTGGGTTGATGAGTTTACGATTACCGATGATCTTGAGTGCGCCAAAGACGGCACGGCGAGATTCATCTCAATCGAAACCCCCGTCGCCATCGGCGACCTCAACGGTCTGTGCAACGTGTGGTATCGCACGACGCCGTTGGACTCGACAGACGTCGATGAACCGGCGAACGCGACACTTGACGATGGACACGAAAATCCTTGGCTTGAGTCCGACGAAGTAAAAGAGAGCCTTGGTGAGGACTGTCGCCTCGTCGATTACGACGGCTGGCGCCTCTGGAAGGCGGATGTCTCGACCACGGAATCCACCACACTCGAGGCGGAAGAGCTCGACCTTACACCCAATACCGTCGTAACGGGCATTCGAATTGAATACGGTGCGGTAGCCGCCGACTTTACGACTCGAAGCGATGCGGATTCTTGGACCCGCGATGATCTCAAAGATGAGCACGACGACCTTGACGATGCCAAAGCAATCCTTGGCACAGACGCTCGGGGCGCAATCGTGCACATGCAGGCGACGTCGGCTTATACGCCCCAAACCGCACTCACCAACAGCGCACGCGTCGATCTTTGCCGCAACGGCGGCGGCGATAAACTTGAGTCACATGACGAGGACCGTGTCATTCAACGCTGTACCCTACTGCAGGACCTACCGGCAACAGGATCAGTTCCCATCGCCGCTTGCATCACCGCGCTCCTGACCTCGGGTGCCGCAGCCCTATGGTTCGCTCGCCTTAGGTCGACCCCAAAGAAGCGCTAGCGCGATGAAAAAGCGGGCGAGCCAGTCCCCTGGCTCGCCCGCTTTCAATCATGTAAATCGCCGTATCTACTCTGCAGACGAAGATCCACCATCAACGATTGCCTGCTCGGACTCAGGAATCCCATCGGCACCCGTACTCTGTTCTTGCTCCACCTCTTCGCTGATTGCGGAGGCGGGGGTCGAGCCCTTTGCACCCACGATGTAGGCAGCCCCAAATCCTAACGCAATGGCAATCAAGGTCAAAATCACGTAGACAGGCCAATGGCGCTTAATATACGAAAACACGTTGACTCCTTAGAGCTCCGTCTACGAACGGCGGATAACCTCGGTCACGACCTCGGATACCGTGGCAATGTTCGTCGGGTTGACATTGTGGGGCAGGTCGTCCTCGGTACGAGCGCAAGCCAGACGCGTGCCGTCCACGCCGGCGATGGTGAGGGCTCGGCGGCTCGCCTCGAGCGCGGCATAGGCATCGGTCTTGGCATAGGGCATCTCGAGCGCGCCACAATCGACATGGAACGACTTGCACACCTTGCTGACCAGGTTCATGATGCGGCGATCGCCCTTGAGCAGCTGCTGTTCGCCCTCGACCGTCACCACCGAAAGCCTACCGGCGCCGACGGATTCAAGATTGATGAAGAATACGCCGCGGAGCTTATCGCGATGCGAAGCCAAGAAGGCCTTCATGCCGGCGCCATCACAATCCGAGGCGCCCGTTGCCACAAACCAGATATCGTGACCGAGCAGCTCATCATCGCCCATAGAGGCGACAGCCGAGAGCATATCTTCGGAAGAAGCGCCATCGGAAGACGTAGCGCCGCCCTTCCAGCCATCGTTATCGTCCTCGAAGTTATCCCACGAACCGATACCGCGACCGGACTTCTTGGCATCGTAATCGTCTTCGACGCCCAGCCAATCACTCATGCTGTCCTGCTCGTTTTTCCTTTTACGACCGAACAGGCCACCCAGGCCGCGTTTGCGAGACTTGGGTGCCGCTGGGGCGGGAGCCGAAATGGTCTCGATCGGCTGCGCGCCCGACGCAACGGGCATAGAAGGCGCAACGGGTGCCGATGTGGGTTCGGGACCCTGGGCAGTAGCAAAGGGGTCGTTGACCTGGGCAGAGGGATCGGGAAGGTCGAACAGCGACGTGCGAGACGCAACGTTTGCCTGCCTCATAGACGGCAGCGACGGATCGGGGACCGAAGCCAGCGGAGACGAGGAAGGTGCAGGCGACGGTGCCGACGCCGGATCGGGAACATTTATCTGCGGACGCGGCGATGCCTGGGAGGAAATCTGGGCCATAAGGGAATCGACCGTTTCGTCCTGGGTGGGAGCAACATTGGCAACCGTGGCACCGGAACCACTCGGGGTCGGCATGGTGAAAATCTGCGTGGAGTAAGGCCTCGACTCATCCGTCTCGGGAGTCTCGGAAACCGCAGGCACTTCCTCCTGCTCGACCTCGGTCGAATCACCTTGATCGGCTGCCGCGTATTGCTCTTCGTCAGAGTTGGCCTCGACGGACTCGTCCTCGGCGGCATCTTGGATTTCGGCAGCATCAATGGGCTCGTCATCGTCTGCCGCGTCGCCTTGCTCATCGGAAACAGGAAGGGGCTCGGCAATTGCGGTGCCTTGCTTTTCAAACGTTATCGTGGAATCGAACTGCGCGGCATCAAACGACATGGTGCTATCGACGTGCTGCTGAGCCTCGAAAGACGTTGTTGCCTCAACAACATCCGCTGACGTCGGTTGCTGGGACTCAAAGGACGTCGTAGCTTCGGCAGCGTCGACGGGCCCGGACTGCATAGCCTCGTTCTGCTCAAACTCTTGCGCCGCGCGCTCACGTGCCGCCTCGGCTGCCTGCTGCTGAGCGATAGCCTCCTGCTCGGCAGCCTCGCGTGCGGCAGCGCGCTTCTCCTCGAAATCGTCGACAAATTTCCTGCCCTTTGCAAGCGCACCCTTAAAGAAGCTGGAAGCGCTGGCGCCAATCGAAGAGAACGCGGATGCAATATCGGCATGGGGCGTTGCCGCGGGAATCTCGGCAGAGAAATCAGTATCGCTCTCGTAAGACACGCGCCTCGGCTGTTCAACGTAATCGTCGTCAGACTCGTCCGCAACGTCTTGCGCCGGCGCGGCGGGAGCCAAAATGTCCAGTCCTGCCGCGGGATCGATCGCAGACACCGCCTCGGGCTCGGCAACGGCAGCGGTAACCGCAGCAGACTCATCATCCGCAGTGACAACGGGCGCAGGCTCGGGCTCAAACGTCGGCTCCTCGCCCTCCTCGTAATCGAGCGTGCAGGACTCGGGAAGCATTCCGAGCGCACGGATGGCATCCGAACCAAAGCGGATGTTGCCGGCGGCGTTGCGATAGAGCTTGGGCTCGGGCTCGGCCGCGGCAGGCTCCTCCGCCGGCTCAGCAGCGGGAACCTCGTCATTGAACTCTTCGGCCTGGACAGCCTGATTCTGATCCTCGGGCACGATGGCGCCAATCAGCGTCTCGTCGGCAGACGCACCCTCAAAGCCCTCGATCTGCTCGTCAAAAGCCTCGCCCTGTTCGGGCTCGGTTTGAGCGTCGGGAGCAATCGGCTGACCGAACTCGTCCTCGGCGTAGGTAGGCTCTTCGTACTCGATGGTGTTGCCGTAGTCGTTTTGCTGCTGGGCCGCGGCATACTCCGCCGCCGCGCGCGCCATTTCCTCGGCACGACGTTTCTGCTCCCCAAAATAGGTATCGAACGGAACATCGTCGGGAAACTCGTTCTCGCCCTGGAAGGGAGCAACGTTGTCCATAACACCGAGCATAGCGGCGACAGAAGACTTGTTGCACACCGCGCCGGACGTATAGGGAAGAATGTGGCGGTTAGAGATGATGTTTGCCGCGTTGGCAAGTGCAACGAGGGAAGCGAGGATCGCGACAATCCACAGCAGAACCTTGAGCGCGCCGGGGAGCGGCAGGATACGCAGGATGGCAACGGCAGCAGGGGCAACCGTGGCAACGGGCAACAGCTTGGCGATGAGCGCACGATACGAAGCATAGGGCTCGCGGGCGAGCAGCTCAGCACGGGGAGAGTCGTAGTGTGCGACAACGACCACCGGGCGGTTGCGCGGAGACGCGAGCGGGCCCGAGGCCTTGTGGTAGGCGATGACATTTTGGCTCACGCCCGTCTTGCCCAGGCGCGAAACCACGGGGTGGCCCGTGCGCTCGAGCACGTAAAGAACGGCGCCGACAACGGCCAGCAAGGTGCCGACCAAGCCGATACCGCCGCCGATGCCCATCAGCATGGCGCCGGCAAACGCAAGAATACCGGTAACGGCAAATGCCAACCTACCGGGCGCCGGGGCATTGAACTCCTGAACCTCGGGATCAAAGCCGTGGTTGCGGAAGATCTGAGCGATATCCTCGGCAGCCAAGCGCTCTTCTTCGCTGCATGCCGGCGTAATGCCGGTGTTCTGCAGCAGGTGGTTAATATAGTTCTGGGTGTTCGCCATGTGCGCTCCACATCCATAATCCGACAAATAGGCCCAATGCATGCACATTAGAACCGTATATAGTCGAAAGTATACCCCGAGCGAGCGCAAACGACCGAATTCGGGCCATCTTAACGCCTCGAGCGGACAAGGATATAGCCTAATCTCCATATCGGACTAAAATCATGGCAGCAAACCACCTTCTCATGCGAGGACTCTATGACGGCAAGCGACGCGACCGCGACAATTAAAAAGGGGAATTCGGAGCCCGGTTTCGATAAAACGGCTCAGCGCATCCTCAATCTTTTCTTTGTGCTCAACAGCTCCCCCGAACCGCTGACGACCGAGCAGATCGTCTTGGATTCTGACCTGGGATATGGCTCGGGCAATATCGACTCGGATAAGCGCAAGTTTCGGCGCGATCGTGACAAACTGCTCGAGCGTGGCATCTTAATCAAGGAGGTTCGCCCCGCCGGTGCGCAGGAGACCGAGGAAAGCTCGTGGACAATCGACCGCGAGCACACGTTTGCTGCAGGCGGCCTCATCACCGCAGACGACGCCGATATCCTACTCAACGCCATCGACCAGACGCTAGCGGCCGGCTCTTCCACCTTTGCCGCGCCGCTTGCCGATATTCGCTCCAAAATTGCCTACCTCACCGGCAGGACGACGGTGGACGAAGTACCGATCCGCCGCTCTCCCACCGTCGATGCGGTATGGAGCGCCTTTGCCGAGCGATGCGCGCTGCGATTTTTATATCAGAACGGACGCGGCGAGCAGAAAGAACGTACCGTCTGTGTCTACGGCATGTTCGAACGCGAGGGCGTGGCGTACTTCTGCGGCCTCGACAATGTCACCGACGACATCAGGACATTCCGCTGCGACCGTATCGTTCGCGCATGGCGTCCTTCGAAGGCCTACGCCATCCCTGCGGACTTCAATCTCAACGACTATCTGTTCTTTGAATTCGATTTCGCCGACCGACCGCCCGTTGCAGCCACGTTCTCGTTCGCCCCTCAGACGCAGATCGATATGATCAACGGCCTCACGCGCGGGCGAGGTGAGCTCACACACACCGATGCGGGATGGATCTGGACCGTTGACGTGCGCGACCTTGAAGCCGCCGCCTCATTTTGCATGGCCCACGCCATGGACGGCATGAGGCCCATGGCCCCCAAATCGCTCAAGCAGGCGTGGAACCACCTCATTGAAAGGACGGTGCACGAGTATGCCCGTGCGTAAACTCACCAGCGAGCAGAGACTCTCACGCGCCATCGACATCATGGAGGCCCTCTACGCCGCCGGCGAGAGCGGCATGACACGAACCGAGATTTGCGGCCGCTTTGACATCACGGGAGTATCGCTCGACGAGATTCTCGAGATCGTCTCGACGCTCGCGGACCGAGAATCTGGTGCGCGCATCATCTGCGAATGCCACGGCGAGCGTGTGGTCCTCACTGGTGACGCCGGGCGTGTGCTACCGTTGCGCTTGAGTGCAGCCGAGGGCGCTGTGCTCAACCACGAACTTGAATCGTTGGGGATCGAGCCGCAGACGGCAGCTCGGATTCGACATGCCCTTCTACCCGAAGAGCTCGGCTATAACCAGCGCGTCTTTGACACCGTCAACCACGGGTCGCACTGGCAGCAGCTGAGCTGTGCCATTCAGGACGGCGTTCGCTGCCGCATCTCATATCGCTCGATGGACGATGCACGGCCACGCGAGCGTCTGGTCGACCCCTTGCGCATTACGGCAAACGGCGACCAAACATACCTGATTGCCTGGGACATCACAGTCGATGAGCAGCGCACCTATCGCATGGATAAAATCGAGGGACTCGCCTTGACGGAAGACTCCGTCGTGCCTCACACACCGGACGTCGCATCCCTCCACGATTCCCTTGCCCGGACGCAGCGCAGCGCAAAGCTCTTGATGCCATTCGATATGGCGGAGCATCTGGAGTGGGCCGGCATCACCCTAATCGAGCGCGGCGGGGCAGACATGGCAACGGTAACTGTGCATTACGGCTCCGAGCGTTGGCTACTGAGCCAGGTAATCGCAGCGGGCGGAGCCATCCGCATCTTGGATGACCCCGCCCTGTCAAAGCGCCTGTGCGATATGGCAAAAACCCTCGTCTGTCCGCTTTAGCGCCGCCGCTCGTGGCGTGCGCGCCACAGTTGCAGATAGTGCCCGATCTGCGCCGATTCGATGCGCTGGTAGGAGCTCGTGGGCAGCGACGTTAAGAACTTCTTTCCGTAGCCCTTCGTCACCAGGCGCGGGTCGGCCAGAATCAGCACGCCGCAATCGGTCGACGAGCGGATAAGGCGGCCGGCCGCCTGCTTGACCTCGAGCACCGCCTCGGGCAGCGAATAGCGCGCCCAAGCGCGGTCTTCGCGCAGGTTGCGCTCGCACGAGAGCGGGTCCGTGGGACTCGAGAACGGCAGCTTGGGAATGATGACGCAGCGCAGCGTCTCGCCGCTGGCGTCGAACCCCTCCCAGAAGGCCTTAAGCGCAAAAAGCGATGAAGTCGGCTCGTTGATAAACCGATCGCGCAGGCGACGAGGAGATGAGTTGCGCTGCTGGCAGTTGAGCTCCAGACCCGCACGGGCCATCTTGGGCTCAACGCGGGCGTACAGGTCTTCCATGTCGCGCCGATTGGTGAACAGTGTGAGCACCGATCCGTCCATGGCAAGATGGGCGTCGACCAGCACGCGCTCGAGCGCCGTAAGATAGCTCTCGCGATCGCGCGGATCGGGGATATCGCCCGCAACGACTACAGCCATGTTCGAATCGAAGTCGTAGCTCGAGTCCAAGTGCAGCGATGAGGATGTTGAAGCGCCGATGCGATCGAGGCCGACCGCGTGGTTAAAGTGTTCGAAGCTTTTGGACACCGTCATGGTCGCCGAGGCAAAGATAGCCGTGTGAACCTCGGGCAGCCACTCGGTTGCCAAGGCCTCGCCAATGTCGATGCGCTCTGCGGTCATTGACTCTCCGCCGGCACGCAGCCTGCGATTGACCTGCAGCGAATACACGTAGTGTTCATCGGTGCCATCAATGATGAGTTTGAGGTTCTCGGCCAGCTCGTGCAGGCGGCGCGAGATATCACCCAGGTCGACAACAACCTCGGGCTTGTCGGCGGCGACGGCTTGCACCAGCGCGTCGACGCTCTTGTCAGCCTGTTCCAATACGTCGATGGCAGCGTAGGCCGACTGTAAGAAATCATGCCAGTCGTCAGATTCGCGCAGCTCGGGGCCAATCCATAGATTGGCATTGTCATAACCCCCACGGGCACGGCGGCCGAGCTCGCGAACGCCATCGAACACGTCGGCGATTGCCATGCTCGCGCGCGCAACCGTCGACGTCGCCTTGGCAGTAAGGCCCAGATAGAGCGTAGAGCCCTCGGAGGTTGCCAAATCACGGGAGACCTGGCTTAGCGCACCGGTGCTCGAGCCACCCAGGCGCTCAAACAGAACGCGTGATTCGTCCGCCGACACCACGCGCGCCCACTGACGGCGCGCCTCGCGCTCGATGGAATGGGCCTCGTCGATTACCCAATGACGAATCGGAGGTAAAATCCTGCCCTCGGCCGCGACATTGCGGAACAGCAGGGAATGGTTGGTGACCACCACGTCGGCATGCGCTGCACGACGGCGAGCGCCGTGGACCAAACATTTATCAGGGAAAAACGGGCAGAGGCGACGAGCACACTCGCGCGAGGCCGTCGTAAAGTCGGGGCGGTTGACGCTGCGCCACCGAATGCCGAGCGAGTCGAGGTCGCCATCGGCTGATTGGCAGACGTACGCCATAATGACCGCGACCGCCGTGAGCGTGTCCGCCGGATCGCGCTTGGTGGTAATCTCGACCTGGCCGCGGCTCATGCGCTCAAGCTTGCGCAGGCATGGATAGTGGTCATACCCCTTGAGAGCGCAAAATGACAGACCACCGTCCAGTTGCTCGGCAAGTTTTGGCAGCTCATGGTACATGAGCTGGTCGGCAAGATTGTTCGATTTGGTCGCAATACCAACCGTGATGTTGTTACGGCGCGCTGCCTCGGCAAAAGGCACCAGATAGGCCATCGATTTGCCGACGCCCGTGCCCGCCTCAATTACACGATGAGTGCCCGTGACCAGCGCATCGCGGACCTCGAGCGCCATCGCGATCTGCTCATCACGCGGCTCGTAGGTGGGATACATGCGATTGACCAGGCCACCTGGCGCATAGTCTGCCTCAATCTCCTCACGACTCGGCATCTTGAGGACCGGCAGTTCGTCGGCGTCCACCCGATCGTCGGCGCGATCGGCCTTGAGAACGTCAGCACGAGCGGCGCTGAGAGAGAAGATAGAACCAGGGTTCTGCCCTGCCAAGAATGAGAAGATAGGACGATAGGACCAAGGCACATCCGGATGCATGTCGGCTAGGCGCGCCATGAGGCCCTGAGGCAAGTCGGTGAGCGCCACGAGCAACACGCGCCATACGCCACACAGGGCGTCGACGTCGGCATTGGCACGGTGTGATACCGAGTCACAGCCAAACAGATCGGCCATAAAAGACAACTTGTGCGATGCCAGGCGCGGAAGCGCGATGCGCGACAGCGCCAGCGAATCGATCCAGATATCGCTCACGTTGACGCCGCCTTTGACCGACTCGATAAACGAGCGGTCGAACGTGGCGTTATGTGCGATTACCGGGCAACCACCGACAAAATCGGCGAGAGCGGCTACGGCCTCAACGGCCGACGGGGCATCTGCCACATCGGCATTTGTAATGCTCGTGAGCTCGGTGATCTCGGCGGGAATCAGCTGCTTGGGATGCACGAAGGTATCGAAGCGGTCGACGACCTCGCGGCCCGAAAGACGGGCCGCCGAGATCTCGATCAGCTCATTGTCCTGCACCGAAAGACCTGTGGTCTCGGTATCGAGGACAATCACATCTTCCTCGATAAGGCCGAAGGACTGCGTTTTGGCGCGTTCGGCAAGCGTGGCATAGGAGTCGATGACAAACTGCGGCGTTCCTGACGAAACCGCGTCCTCGATTAGCATGCAATGCCCGCTCGACGAAGGCCCATACGAATCAGGCTGTCACAGACCTGCGGGAACGTCATGTCGTCGGTGTGGCGGATCTCGTCCGGATACAGCGACGTATCGGTCATGCCGGGAATGGTATTGGTCTCGAGGATAACGGGGCCGTCCTCACTCACGATAAAGTCGCTGCGCGAGATACCCAGGCAACCGAGGGCCTTGTGAGCAGCACAGGCAAGCTCCTGAGCGCGAGCGTAATTCTCGGGTGAAATCTGCGCCGGAATGCGATGGATGTCCGTAGGGTCGACATATTTCACGTCCAGATCGTAGAACTCGCAGTTCTCGGGTTTGCGAATCTCGACAATCGGCAGAGCGCGCACGTCGTCCTCGCCGTACACACCGACGGTGATCTCGGTACCCTCGATGCACTTCTCGACCAGCACTTTGTCGCCGTACGCAAACGCCTTGGCGATTGCCGCGGGCAGCTCGGAGGGCTCATGGACCAGGGAAATGCCATAGCTGGAACCGTTGACGGCCGGCTTCACAAAGCAGCGCTCGCCACAAACCTCGACGATATGATCGATATCGACTTCATCGCCCACCTCGAGCGCGAGGCCGGGGGCAATGGGAATGCCCGCCTTGGCGTACAGGAGCTTAGAGACCTCCTTGTCGGCACCGCAGGCGCTGGCAAGCACGCCCGAGGCCGTGTAGGGGATACCCAGGGTCTCCATGGCGCCCTGCATGGCGCCATCCTCGCCGCCGGCACCGTGCATGGCGATAAACGCCACGTCAAAGCCGCCGGTCGCCATGGTTACCATAAAATCATCGGCAGCCGTGTCGAGCAGCTCCACCGAAGTGTAGCCGGCCTCCTTCAAGGCAACCACGACGTTCTTTCCCGAATTGAGCGAGATCTCGCGCTCAGCGGAATGACCGCCCGCCAAGACCGCTACGTGCATGTTCTCTAAGCTTTTACCCGGCATGGGCAGACTCCTCCTCTATAATTTCTGCAGCTGATACCATATTGTAGCGATACCCTCTACGTTTCCCCAAAATCGAAAGGCTTCCATGAATCCCAGGACTAAATCTCAGGACATTCGCGACTTGAGCCAAAACGATATTCGCGAGCTCGTGGCCGAGCTTGGCCAGCCCGCCTTCCGCGCGAAGCAGCTCATCGAATGGGTCTTTGAGAAGAACGTTTGTTCGTTTGACGATATGACCAACCTTCCCAAGGCTTTCCGCGAGCAGCTTAAAGAGGCTTTTGCCTTTGACACGCCGACTGAACTCACCAAGCAGGTTTCCAAAGATGGCTCTCGCAAGTATCTGCTCGAGTACCACGACGGCGTTTCCGTCGAGACCGTCGGCATGCCCCGTCGTAACAAGCTTTCCGTCTGCGTTTCCACCCAGGCAGGCTGTGGCATGGGCTGTGCCTTTTGCGCTACCGGTCTCAACGGCCTCAAGCGCTCTCTGACCGCTCAAGAGATCGTCGACCAGGTACTTCATGTATCCAACGACTTTGGCGAGCGCGCCACGAGCGTTGTCTTCATGGGCCAGGGCGAGCCGTTTGCCAACTACGACGAGGTTCTCAAGGCGCTGCGAATCCTCAACGACCCCGATGGCATCGGTATCGGCGCTCGTCACCTCACCGTCTCTACCAGCGGCGTTATTCCCGGTATTCGCAAATTTGCCGACATCCCCGAGCAGTTCACGCTTGCCGTTTCCCTGCATTCCGCCATCCAGTCGACGCGCAATAAGCTCATGCCCGGTGTTAAGAAGTACACGCTGCTTCGCCTTCACGAAGCGCTTCAGCTCTACACCGAGAAGACCGGCCGCCGCCCGACCTATGAGTATGCCATGATCGAAGGCGTCAACGATACGAATCCCGAAATGCAGGCGCTCTGCGGCTTCTGCGAGGGAACGCTGTGCCACGTTAACCTCATTCAGCTTAACGACATCGAGGGTAGCCCGCTCAAGCCGTCGCCGATTCATAAGGTTGAGGATCTTCAGCGTCGTCTTGAGTCCCGTGGCATCGAGACCACGATTCGTAACTCCCGTGGTAACGATATTGACGCCGCTTGCGGACAGCTGAAGCAGCGCTTCAAAGTTCAGAAGAACGCATAGGGGAGTCGCATCCCAAAACGTTTCATGTGAAACATCGAACGACCCCGGTTACAGAATATGCAACCGGGGTCGTTACATTTATTGACCTTAATTTTGAATCAGCTGCTACCTGTCCCATTTTTACGGCCAAAATAAGGGGTCCTTGTCTCATGAATCAGACAAGGACCCCTCAAAATATGCTGAGTAATTGTTAGGTACCTAATAGCCTACATTTTCCCATTGGTTGCTGACCCAACCTTGATTAATCTTGGGATTCTTCGTTACCTGAGCAGTACGCATGGCAACATCTTCTGTCATAACATCCATTTTCCTTTTGGAAGTATCGACGATATCTTGCGCGCTACGAAGCAAACGACCTCGAAGTTCATCGTCTGTAGCGATCCTATAGCCAGCAAAGGCACCAGCCGCGACAGTCGTCACCAATGCAATCGCTGTTAAAATCTTATTCCTCATCTTGGCCTCCTTGATCAAACTGAATCATTTCGCCAAGAATACGAGAGAGCTCTTCCTCGTCTTTAAACTCAATCTCAATCTTATTCTTTCCACGCGAGCTCTTCACACGCACGTTGGTATTAAAAACCTGACGAAGCACGCGGGCAGCCTTTTTAAAAGACTGAGGCGTTGCAGGCCTCGGCGTCTTAGGTGTCTCTCCGGCAGAAAACAACGGAGCAAGATTTTCTGTCGCTCTTACGGAAAGGCCCTCTGTAACAACTTTCTCTGCAAGTCGAATACGCGCGTCCTCATAGGGAACTGCAAGAATCGCACGTGCATGACCAGCAGTAAGTTTGCCCTCAAAAATCATCTGCTGAACTACTTCGGGGAGATCGAGAAGACGCAGCGAGTTTGTAATTGCAGAGCGTGACTTGCTTACTGCCTTCGACAATGCCTCCTGGGTCATCCCGCTGGCATCAATGAGTTGGCGATAGCCCTTAGCCTCTTCGACGGGATTCAGATCAGAACGCTGAAGGTTTTCGATAAGAGCAAGAGCCAGCATCTCTTCATCATTTACCTCTTTAATGATGACTGGCAATTCTTCAAGGCCAGCAAGCTTTGACGCCTGGTAACGACGCTCACCAGCGATGATCTCATAGCCGTTTCCATGTTTGCGAACCAAAAGCGGCTGCAAAACGCCATGTTCTTGGATTGACTCGCTCAACTCGCGAAGTTCAGTTTCGTTAAAGTGAATTCGCGGCTGATTAGGGTTGGGAACGATATCCTCAATAGGTAGTTTTGTTTCAGATGCAGCATTTGAAGCCGATGCAGCCGAACCGCCGGTCTCATACTCGGCCTCTGAGACCAAAGCATTGAGTCCACGTCCCAATCCGCCACGTTTCTTTACACTAGGCACGCTTGATCACCTCTTTTGCAAGGTTCATATATGCTTTTGCACCCTTATTTTGAGGTGCATAGGTAATTACCGGTTCTCCAAAAGACGGAGCTTCGGAGATTTTAACCGTACGGGGGATTAGCGTCTTAAACGCCTTATCACCAAAGTACGATTGAACCTCCTCAACAACCTGATTCGATAGTGAAGTACGCGAGTCATACATGGTCATAAGCACACCATAGGTGTCTAAGCCCTTGTTCAGCCGTGATTTGACCATCTTCATTGACTCAAGCAGCTTCGTAACGCCTTCGAGTGCGTAATATTCGCACTGGATCGGAATCAAAACGCTGTCTGCTGCGGTCAAAGCGTTGATAGTAAGCAGGCCGAGCGAAGGAGGACAGTCAATGAAAATAAAGTCAAACTCGTCCTGAATCGGCTCAAGCAAATCTTTGAGGCGGGTTTCACGAGCAATTGCGCTTACGAGCTCAATTTCCGCGCCTGCAAGTTGAATTGTAGCCGGAATAACGAATACCTTTTTACAATTTGTATCAAGAACAAGCGATTCTGCCGGCACATCATTCAACAATGCATCATAGATGCAGTGATCAAGGTCTTCTTTTTCAATTCCGAATCCACTGGTGCTGTTTCCCTGCGGATCAAAATCGACAATCAATGTCTTACGACCCTGCTCACCCAGTGCTGCTGCAAGGTTTACAGCCGTCGTTGACTTACCGACGCCGCCTTTTTGATTGATGATTGCAATGATACGCGTGTCTTTTGCGCTCTTAGAACGCTTAACGTCGCGAAATCCCACGGTCCCTCCTGGTGTGTATTAAAGCTGTCAAACGGAGGATGTTTCACGTGAAACATTCCGAATCGATATCAACCGCCATGTTTCACGTGAAACACTGCAAGTTGTTAGTATCCATTATGTTTCACGTGAAACATCTAGGCAAGCGGATTCTTCTTTGCCACGCCATTTGCACGAGGCAATGAGACGGATGCTGGATGACTCTTCTTAAGAAGAATGAATTCTCTGTGACCCAAGCCTTCAGGCAAATCAATTGCGTCATTCAGAAGCAAAGTGAAGCCGCAAATCTTAGCTGCTGACATGCCGGAAGCAAGCTCCTCATCCGAAGGATTGCCCTTGGTTATAACAAATAGCCCTCCATCCTTCAGGTACGGAGCCGCATACTCAACAAGAATCGGTAGAGGGGCCAGTGCGCGGGCGGTTACAACAGAGAACTGCTTCTTATGGCTTCGAGCATATTCTTCAAGACGATCATGAACCGCATGAGCATGTTTCAATCCAAGAGCATGGACAAAGGAATTAACCGCATCAACCTTCTTGCCAACAGAGTCAATATAAGTAGCTTTACGATGCGTGGTTATGGTTAATGGAATACCAGGGAAGCCCGCACCTGTTCCCATATCGAGTAAAGCTCCCTCAGGAGCCTTGTTGATATAGGGGAGCAAAACAAGTGAGTCGAGGATATGAAGTACTGCAGCATCTTCTACGTTAAGAATACGGGTGAGATTGGTTGTCTTATTTGTTTCTAGAACCAAATCCAAATGCTGAATACATTTCCTCAGCTCAACATCAGTTACGCTCAAGGAATACTCTTTGCAATAGGAAGTTAGACGACTCAACATCTCGTCAGCCTGCTGATCAGTAAGTACTAACAACGAAAGCTCCTTTCTGACAAAAATCAGTATATCGAGAACTTTTGACAAAAAAAGGGGACGTGGAAACCACGTCCCCTTAGCATAAGCTCGAGAAGATTATCGAGCAACAATCACCACATGGCGATCAGGGTCAGAACCCTCAGAATGAGTATCGACGGCATCATTGCCACGAAGTGCAATGTGAACCAGTCGACGCTCGTAGGCATTCATGGGCGGAAGCGAAACACTCTTATGAGTGCGGATGGCACGCTCGGCAGCAGACTGAGCCATGGAAGCAACCTTGTCCTGACGGCGACTCTTGTATCCCTCTACGTCCACTACAACCGGATACCTAAAGCCAAGTTTGCGGCTCACCAGCAAAGAGAACATAACCTGAAGGGCATCAAGGGTGCGACCATGACGGCCAATGAGAACAGCAAGGTCGGGAGCCGTTACATCCAAAATCAGCTCACCCTCGTCGCCCTCATACTCATCGATAGGAGAGTTGGCGGCATCGAAGTGCGAAAGGATGGAACGCAGGATGGAAATCGCAACATCGGCAATGGTGTCGAGCTCCTCATCGGTCAGCTCTTCACCAGCCTTGTAGCGCTGTGCAATCTCGGGATAATCGCCCGCGACCTGCGGGGCAACCTCCTCAAGCATATCCTCGATGATCTCTTCAGACATAACGTACTCCAAAAGTTAGGTACCTAAATAAGATTGATATCCCGTTACTTCTTCTTGTGCGGGCGCGGCTTCTTCTCTCGACGAGTGACCTCAACCTGCAGCGGAGCGTTCTTAAGACGCTCCTCCTCATCGGCCTTCGCCTTGTCGATGACCTTCTGCGTCACAAAAATCTGCTGGATAACCTGCCAAGCAGACGAGACGTCGTAGTACAGCAGAACACCAACGGGAAGGCTCCAGCCCATCCAAAGCATCATGACCGTCATGACAACGGCCATCATACGCATGCTCTGAGCCTGCTGGCCGGTCTGGTTGCGCGACATATAGAGCTGCGGAATCAGGGTCAGGACGGCGAACAGGATCAGGCAAACCAGCGCAGGCAGTGCAACCATAAAGCCATCGGCAAAGGAAGCGCTCGGCGTGGTGGTCAGGTCGGGCAGGATGTTGAAGAACGAGAACGTGCCGTCGTTAAAGTACTGCGGCAGGTTGCGCAGCAATGTAAACAGGGCGAACAGGATAGGCATCTGAATCAGCAGCGGCAGACAGCCAGCCATGGGGTTGAACTTGTTCTCGCTGTAGAACTTCTGCATCTCCTCGGCCTGACGCTGGGGATCGTCGGCATAGCGCTCCTGGATCTCGAGCATCTTGGGCTGCAGCACCTGCATGCGAGCCGTCGACTTGGTCGACTTGAGCATGAGCGGCGTCAGCAGCAGACGGATGATGACCACCAGGATGATGATGGACAGGCCCCAGTCGACCGCAAAGGTCTGGATGAGCTTGAGCAGCTCGAAAAGGATGTTAACGATCCAATCCCACATGTAAGTTTTCCTCCGATAGCGAGTGCCCGCTAGGGCACAGGGTCATAACCGCCGACGTGCAGGGGATTGCAGCGAGCGATGCGCCTCACGGCAAGCCAGCAGCCTCTCAAAACACCGTGCTTCTCAATCGCCTGGACGGCGTATTGCGAGCACGTTGGGTAATAAATGCAGGCGTCAGGCAATAAGGGCGAAATAACCTGTTGATATATGCGAATAGGAGCGATGGCAACACGTCGCAAAACGTGATTGCTCATCGCTCCTCCCCGGCAACGCCGGCGCGCTTCATAAGCGAACGCAACGCCTTGTCCATCTCCTGCGGCGAGGAAACCCTCGTCTTGGGAGTTGCAAACAAGATGATGTCATAACCCGCAACGGGAAATCCGCAGCTGCGGGCGGCCTCGCGCATCACACGCTTAGATCGGTTGCGCACGACGGCACAACCGAGTCGCTTAGCACCAACGAAGGCGACCCTTCCGGAGTCGCCTTCGCCAACCGATTCACATATGGTCATTCGAATCAGAGGGTGATTGAAACGACGCCCCTGACTGAACACATGCTCGAAATCTTGCCGAGACTTAATAGTCTTCATGCGAGATGTGTGTATCGCTGCTAGACAGTGAGACGCTTGCGGCCCTTGGCACGACGACGGGCGAGCACGGCACGACCACCCTTAGTGGCCATACGGGCACGGAAGCCATGGGTCTTGGCACGCTTACGCTTATTAGGCTGATACGTACGCTTCATCTTAAGTTCCTCCTGCTGCATTTCGAGTGTCCGCGGGGACGCGGACGCAGATATAGACACGTGAGCTTGAAGATTGTAGGGAAATCAATGTTCAAATGTCAAGAAATCAAAGGTAAAAGGTTGCGCAGTTCACACGGTTCCCCCATAAGCCAAGCTCGATTTAGCGGTGCATGGCAACTTTTCACGATATTTCATCGAGTTTTCAACAGGTCATGTTGGCAATGTTGAGAACTTTTCGTCCGTTTTCCAAAGTTTTCAACAGGTTTTGAAAGTTTGTCGAAAGATGAGAAACATTGCACGGTGAGCTACTATTTGTTCGAAACCTTTTGGAAGATTGCGAGCGGCATGTCTGACGACTTTTACACCATGGTCGATTCCGGAGACCCGGCACCCGACAACGAGCACATCACCGGCGTGCGCGAAGAGCGTGACGAAGGTGAACAGACGACAACGCAGGCGCCAAAAGCCATGTACGCCGCGCGCATCGCCGTCTATGACGACATGCTGTCGACACCGCGTGTGATCGTCATTGATCCGCAAGATGTCCGCACGTATTTGGAAGAGACGACCAACACCGTCTACCAGTGCATGAAAGAACAAGGTGGCCATATCTCGCTCATGGTCATCCGCGAGATTGTCGAAAACTTTATCCACGCACACTTTGCAGAGCCCATCATCTCGATTCTGGACGGCGGAGACACCATCCGCTTTGCTGACCAAGGACCCGGCATCGACGACAAGGAACGCGCTTTCGACTTTGGCGTTACCAGCGCAAACAGCAAGATGAAGCGCTATATCCGTGGAACCGGAGCAGGGTTTCCCATGGTGCAGGAGTATTTGGAAAACGCCGGCGGTGCCGTATCCATCGAGGACAACATGGGCAACGGCACCGTGGTTACGGTAAGCCTGAACCCTAAACGCGTGCAGGAAATCGAGCGTGCCGGCGGACGCGGTGCTGCCGTGCGGCCCGAGACGGAGCAGCCCACATATCCCCTGCCGGGAGCTTTTGCGCAGCAGCCCATGGCAACGCAGCAGATGCAGCCCCCCGTGGGGCAGATGCAGCAGCCCGGAATGCTTCCCACACAAGAGCCCCAGGCGGCATCTATGTCGATGCCTCCAAACATGCCAGAGGCCATGCCGCTGGCTGATCAGGATGCAGCAGCAATGCAGCAGGCGACGGGGGCGCCGGGTGGCCAGCAAATGGGCTATCAGCCGTACCAACAGGGATATCCATATCAGCAGATGCCGCCACTGGGGTATGACCAGCAGTTCCCGCAGCAGTACCAGCAGGGATATCAGCAGCCGTACCAGCAGATGCCGCAGCAGCAGTACAACCCCTGGGCCCAGCAGACGCCTCCGCAGCCTTACCAACAGTGGCCTCAAAGTTTTCAACAGCAAATGCCGCCAATGCAGAGTTCTCAACAACCAGCAGCTCAAATGATGTATCCTAATGCAGCAAATCAGTATGCACAGCCACAACCGGACGTGTTCGTAAGCGATCGCGGCAACGCCGCGCTGGGCTATCTGGCGCAAAATCAAGCGTGCGGTGCAACCGATCTGGCGAGGGCATTTGGAAACTCGGCCCCCACTTGGTCACGCACGCTCAATGACTTGGCGCAGGCCGGCTTGGTCATCAAGCATGGCCAGAAATACCATCTGACCGAACTCGGCGCCGCTCGCGTGCGAGCTCAGAGCTAAAGAACGGGAGAGACAGTGGACGAGGAAGCAAGCATCATCCTGGGGGATGCCATCGCCTTTTGCCAGCGCGACGGCCAAGATGCACGCCTCATCAACATGCTGGGGCAATCGCGCGCCATAAGCCTGACCGAAGATACGCTCACGATCGAGGCCCCCTCGCGCTTTGCCATCGCGCAGCTCAAAAAGCATCAGCCGACTATTGAGGCTTATCTGGAAGAAATCGCCTTTGCACCGATTGCGCTCGACATCGTGGCACCGCAAGGCGCCGCGACGGAATCCACTGCCGCGACGGCGCCCGCCACGGCTCCCGCCGCTTCCCCGTCGGTGCCGGCCTCCGCAGACGACGTGCCGACAATCGAGCACCAGCACAGCGATGTTTCCCGTGAAACCACGGCACCGTTGCCGACCGCGGCGGCGACGTCAACGAGCGCACCCGTCACGCACATGCCCATCGCTCACGACGCAGCGGCGGGCGCGGATTCGGGCATTGCAATCAAGAACACGCTCTCGGCCGACGATTTTCGTCGCATGATGAACCAGATGAAGGGCGGAGCGCCGACCAAATCCACGCAAGCTGCGACCCCCGCTTCACCCATGCCAGCACCAACCGTGCCGGCCGAGCAGAATACGGATGGAGCCCCGCTCGCCGCGAACTCAAAATTTACCTTTGAGAACTTTGTCTACGGCCCCGAGAACAGCCATGCCTATCGCTCGGCGCTCAAGTTTGCCGCCCTCGCGGACGAGCGCGGCACATGCACATCACTGTTCATCTACGGCAAATCGGGCCTGGGCAAGACGCACCTGTTGCTTGCCATCAAAAACGAGCTCGCCGAGAAGTCGCCCGAGATCAAGGTCAAGTATGCCAACTCCCAGGCATATCTGGACGACCTGATGACCGAGTTCGACCGCCAAAAGAAGAGCAACGCCCCCATCATGCAGGCGTACCACGGCGTGGACGTGCTCATCATCGATGACATCCAAAACATCATCGGCAAGCGCGCGAGCGTGGACTACTTTTTCCAGCTCATGGACGAGTTCATCCGCAACAACAAGAAGGTCGTCATCGCGGCAGACCGCGCCCCCAAGGACCTGAGCATGGACGAGCGTCTGACCAGCCGCTTCAACGCCGGCATGCTCTGCCTGGTCGCAGAGCCCAGCTACGAGATGAAATACAAGATCTTGCAGCGCTATTACGAGAACACCATCGTCGCCGCTCCCGAGGCAGGCGACGACTCGCTGCTGGCGGCCTATGGGGGCGACGGCGGACACCTGACCGACGAGCACTTTAAACACATGGCCGAGGTCTCGGGCACCAACATCCGCGAACTCGAGAGCTTTTGCGAGCGCTGCGCCGGCGAGGCGGGCGACCGCGAGCGCGAGGGCGGGGAGCTCACCTTTGACGATATCGACGCCATCGCCAGCCAGTACTTCGACACATCGGCCAAAAAGATCAACGTGCAAACGGTCCAGTCCGTCATTGAAGAGCAGTACGGCGTGACGCACGAGGAGCTCATCGGCCCGCGACGCAACGCCAATATCGCCAAGGCACGCCACATTGCCATCTATCTGGCCATCGAGATGTGCGAGATGACGACCACGGCGGTGGGCGCCGAATTTGGCAACCGCAACCACTCGACCGTCAGCACGAGCTACAAAAAGGTTCAGAAGATGATCCAGGAAGACCGCACCGTCACCGAAGATCTCAAATCGTTGCGCGATAAAATTACACTGCGCTCGTAGGGAAATAGAGACACCTGTTGAAAACTTGTCAAAACCACGGGCATAAGGTGTCTAAAACCCAACCCGCGGTGATGAAAAGTTTTGCGCAGGTTTTGAACGTGGAAAACCACCCCCGTTGCACACAGGTTGCTGTCGATTTTCTTTCTGGGTCTGACCTGCGTCTTTGGGAGTAATCAACAGTTTCGTCAGTGCTATTACTATTATTAAGATATTTATATCTAAAGAAAGGTATTAAAAGATGAAGTTCACCGTCAGCCAGAGCTCGCTCACACAAGCCATCGGCGTCGTTATGAAGGGTGTCGCTTCGGCATCCACCCTTCCCATCCTGTCGGGCGTGCTCGTTAAGGCGCAAGACGGCATCTTGGAATTCCAGACCTCTAACTACACCATCTCGATCCGTCATCGCATCGCGGCGCATGTCGAAGAAGAGGGCGAGATGGTTATCCCCTGTAAGATGCTCTCCAATATCACCAAGACCCTCCCCGATGCCCCGGTCACCTTTGAGCTGTCCGAGCGCCAAGTGCTGATCAGTTGCGAGAAGAGCTCTTTTAGGCTGAACACGCTCGATGCCAATGACTTCCCCGAGTTTCCGGCCTATGCCATCGAGAGTGCCGTGGAGCTGCCGACCGATATCTTGTCCGAGATGGTCGGCCGCGTGTGGCGCGTCACCTCGACCGACAAGGCCCGCCCCATCCTGGGTGGCGTGCACATGAAGGTCGAGAACAACACCGTGCGCCTGGTGGCGACCGATTCCTTCCGTTTGGCCGTGTGCGATACGCAGGTCGAGACCTCGACCCTCGAAGGCTCCTTTGAGCTCAACGTTCCGGCTGACGCCTTTAACGACGCACTGAACATCATGGCCAGCCAGGCGACCATCATGATCGGGGCTACCGACACCCAGGTCGTCTTCGAGGCCGGCAACACCACCTACGTGTCGCGCCGCATCGAGGGCGTGTACCCCAACTACAAGCAGCTCATCCCCGATTCGTGCGTGACGAGCGTCAAGATCGACGTCGCCGCCTTTAACGCCGCCCTCAAGCGCGTGGCCGTTATCGCGAGCGCCAACCCCGCCGTCAAGTTCGAGATCGATGTCGAGAACGGGCAGATGGGCCTGTCCTCCATCTCCAATGACCAGGACCTTGCGCAGGAGACGATCGATGTCGAGGCCGAGGGCGAGTCGGGCACCATCGCCTTCAACTACCACTACATCTTCGGCTGCCTCAATGCCCTATCCAAGGAGAAGGAGATCACGCTGGAGCTCAAGAGCTACTCGCAGGCGGGCATCTTCAAGTCCTACGACAAGATCAACTACCTGTACCTGGTCATGCCGGTCCGCATCTAGCGTTGCGCCATGACCATGTTCGCCCGCGATCTTTCCGTCGCGCACTACCGCAGCTTCGATAGCTATCGCCTTGCCCTGGACGAGGGCGTGACGATACTTGCGGGACCCAACGCGGCGGGAAAGACCAATCTTATAGAGGCGCTGCAGCTGCTGACGAGCGGCGCCTCGTTTAGGCATCCGACCGCCGCCGAGCTCGTCCATGACGGCGCGGGTTCGTGCAAGGTCGAGCTGAGGCTCGAGGGCGACGGCCGCGTGCTTGATATGGGATTGAGCGCGGAGGACGGTAAGCGCTCGTTTAGCCGCAACGGCAAGAGATGCTCTGCCGCCGGTGTGCGCGGGGTCCTGCCGAGCGTGCTGTTTTGCCCCGACCATCTGGACATGGTTAAGCGAGGCGCCAGTGTGCGCCGTGCCGCCCTCGATGACTTTGGCATGCAACTGAGCGCACGCTATGCCGATCTTGCGAGCACCTATGGGCGCTGCGTGACCCAGCGTAACGCCTTGCTCAAGGAGGCCTGGTGCTGCCGCGAGATGCTCGGCGCGTGGAACGATTCGATTGCCCGCGCGGGCTCGGCCCTGCTCGTGCACCGGTTGGCCCTGCTCGACCGGCTGGCGGGCCATGTGCACACTGCCTACGGGCAAGTGGCGTCCGGCGAGGCCGCCAACGTGACCTATACGTCCACGCTGGGGGATTTGCCCCAGGTCGAGGATCGCGAAGAGCTGAAGGGCTGGGCGTACGAGCGCATGCTGGCTGCCCTTGATGAGCACGCCGACGAGGAAATTCGCCGCGGCGTGACGTTGGTGGGACCGCATCGCGATGAGATTGAGTTTGCCGTGGCGGGTCGATCCGCCCGTTCATTTGCCAGCCAAGGTCAGCAGCGGACGTTGGTTCTGGCCTGGAAGGTGGCGGAGGTGGCCGTGGCTCGCGATGTCCTGGGCACCGCCCCACTGCTGCTTTTGGACGACGTGATGAGCGAGCTCGACGGCGAGCGTCGCGGCGCTTTTCTGCGGCTGATCGGCGATGATATCCAGACGGTCATAACCACGACCAACCTGGGGTATTTTACCGATGACCTGCTTGATCGATCCAAGGTGGTGAGCATGGGTGAGACGTGCTAATTACGAGCGCGAGAGCGAAACGGTCGCCTTCAGTGGGTTTTTAAACGCAGAGCGCCAGCGCATCCTGGCGGCTGCAACACCTGAGCGCCGCGCGCAGATGGAGGCTGCCGAGGAGTCGCGCGCGGTCTATCGCGCGTGGAACGCGGTGTGCTCGGGCACGCGCGAGGGGCGGCATGTGACGGGCCTGCGCTACCTGCCCGAGTCCAATGAGCTGCTGGTATATCTCGATTCGCCCTCGTGGACGCAGGAAATGACGCTGTTGCGCGAGATCATCCGCGCGCGCATGGAGCGCGCCGGTGCGCATGTGGATGGCCTGGTGTTCAAAACCACCGCGCCCGGTCACACGCCGCCCGCTGCCAAAGAGCGTCTGCGTCCTGCCGTGGCCGAGCGCCCGCCGGCTCCGCATGCTGACCTAAGTGAGGCCGAGCGCACCGAGATTGAGCGCCAAGTGGCGCCCATCGAAGACCAAAAACTGCGCGAGGCCCTCGAGAACGCCATGAGAGCCAGTGCCGAGTGGGCCAAGGGCGTGCAAAGCAAAAAAGAGCCTTAAATCGCATCTGGTGGCCTTGTAGAGCCAAATACCCTCGTTCCCGAGGGCATTTTTTTACGATAAACTAGTAAGGCTGTACACATTTTCTTGGCTGAAGGAGGACGTGTGGCAAACGAAAACGATTACGATGGCGGCGAGATTAAGATTCTCGAAGGTCTCGAGGCCGTTCGTAAGCGCCCGGGCATGTATATCGGCTCGACGAGCGCCAGCGGTCTGCATCACCTGGTGTGGGAGATCGTTGACAACTCCGTCGACGAGGCCATGGCCGGTTTCTGCACCGAGATCCAGGTGACGGTCCACGCCGACAACTCCATCACGGTCGTCGACAACGGGCGCGGCATCCCCGTCGACGAGCACCCTGTTAAAAAGATCCCGACGCTCGAGGTCGTCATGACGATCCTGCACGCCGGCGGTAAGTTCGATAACTCGGCCTATAAGGTCTCGGGCGGCCTGCACGGCGTTGGCATCTCCGTCGTCAACGCACTGTCCAAGCGCGTGGTCGTTCAGGTTCGTCGCGACGGCAACACCTACGAGATGGAGTTCTCGCGCGGCAAGACCGTCAAGAAGATGGAGGTCGTGGGCACCTCGGATTCGACAGGCACCACCGTCACCTTCTGGCCCGACGACGAGATCTTCGAGACCTGCATTTACGATTTCGATACGCTGCACAACCGTCTGCAGGAGACGGCGTTCCTCAATAAGAACCTCAAAATCGTGCTGACCGACGAGCGCGATGCGACTCCCCACGTGGAGGAGTTTTGCTACGAGGGCGGTATCATCGACTTCGTCAAGTTCCTCAACGAGGGCAAGGACGTCCCCGAGGCTTTTAAGGAGCCTATCTACATCGAGGGCAAATCGGACCCGGACGCGCCTGTGACCAAGATGGGCGAGGTTGAGGTTTCCCTGCAGTGGAATAGCGGTTACGGCGAGAACGTCATGTCGTTTGCCAACGACATCTACACCCCCGAGGGCGGCATGCACCTTGAGGGCTTCCGCACCGCGCTCACCCGCGTGATCAACGACTATGCGCGCAAGCAGAACCTGCTCAAGGAAAAAGACGCCAATCTGACCGGCGACGATGTGCGCGAGGGCCTTTCGGCCGTTATCTCGGTCAAGCTGCCCGATCCGCAGTTTGAGGGCCAGACCAAGGCCAAGCTCGGCAGCTCCTATATGCGCGCGCTGACGCTCAAGATCGTGACCGACGGCCTCGCCGATTACTTGGAGGAGCATCCCAAGCCCGCCCGCGAGATCGTCAAGAAGGCGCAACAGGCCTGCAAGGCGCGCAACGCCGCCCGCAAGGCGCGCGAAGCGACCCGTCGCAAGAGCCTGCTCGAGACGGCGTCCCTGCCCGGTAAGCTCGCTGACTGCTCGGTGCGCGATGCCGAGCTGACCGAGCTCTTCATCGTAGAGGGCGACTCGGCAGGCGGTTCGGCCAAGGACGGCCGTCGCCGAGACATCCAGGCGATTCTGCCCCTGCGCGGCAAGATTTTGAACGTCGAGCGCGTTGGTGACCATCGCGCGTTCTCGAGTGACACCATCCAGTCGCTGATTACCGCGATCGGCTGCGGCGTCACGACGAGTGCCGGCGACGGCGGCGATTTCGATATCACCAAGGCGCGCTACCACAAGATCATCATCATGACCGATGCAGACGTCGACGGCGCGCATATCCGCATCCTGCTGCTGACGTTCTTCTACAAGTACATGCGTCCGCTGATCGATGCCGGCTACGTCTATGTTGCCTGCCCGCCCATCTTTGGCATTAAGGTGCGCAACAAGATCCACTACGTGTATCCCAACGGCCGCCAGCCCGAAGACGAGATCCTGCGCGATACCATCCAGAGTCTGGGCCTGAACCCCGACGATAACGACGAGGACGGCAAGGCCAAGGACGGCAAGATCACCAAGAAGCGCAAGGGCTATACCGTCCAGCGCTACAAGGGCCTGGGCGAGATGGACCCCAAGCAGCTTTCCTCGACGACGATGGACCCCAAGACCCGCATCCTGCAGCGCGTGTCGATCGAGGACGCCGTGGTGGCGGACCGCGCCGTGCGCGAGCTGATGGGTTCCGAGGTCGGCTATCGCCGCGAGTACATTGAAAAACATGCGCATGACGCGCGTTTCCTTGACGCTTAAGAGGAGGTAACGTGGCAGACGATATCAACAATAACGGGGGTATGGACGATGCCGGCGATGCCGGTATGCCCGATGATCTGAAGCGCCTGCTTGCCCGTGCTGAGCAGGGCGAGGACGGCGACCCGGACGCCTATAACCCCGATGCCGATGATGATGAGGAAGAAGACGACGGTGAGCTCGAGGAGAGCTTTGGCGAAGTCGACCGTGGCGCCTCGGCCGGCGAGGATATCAACGGCGGCCAGCTCCAGATTTCGGAGTTCGGTCGCGAGATGAAGCAATCGTTCATCGAGTATTCGATGTCGGTTATCACGGCGCGCGCCCTGCCGGACGTGCGTGACGGCTTAAAGCCGGTGCACCGCCGCATCCTGTACGCGATGAACGAGAGCGGCATCTACCCCAACCGCCCGCACAAGAAGTCGGCCTGGACGGTCGGCGAAGTTATCGGTAAGTACCACCCGCACGGTGACTCTGCGGTCTACGAGGCCATGGTCCGCCTGGCGCAGTGGTTCTCCATGCGCACGCCGCTCATCGACGGTCACGGTAACTTCGGCAACATCGACGGCGACGGCGCGGCGGCCATGCGTTACACCGAGAGCCGCCTGGCCAAGCCCGCCATGGAACTGCTGCGTGACTTGCAGAAGGATACCGTCGACTGGCAGCCCAACTACGACGAATCGCTCGCCGAGCCCGTGGCACTGCCTGCGCGCTTCCCCAACCTGCTGGTCAACGGCAGCCAGGGCATCGCCGTCGGCATGGCCACCAACATCGCCCCGCATAACCTCACCGAGGCGATCGAGGCCACCTGCTACCTGATCGACAACCCCGACGCCACCGTCGACGAGCTCATGCAGATCATGCCCGGTCCGGACTTCCCCACCGGCGCCATCATCATGGGCAGCGCCGGCATTAAGCAGAGCTACGAGACCGGCCGCGGCTCCATTACCGTGCGTGCCAAGGCACATGTGGAGTCCACCAAGACCGGCCGCAGCCGCCTGGTCTTTACCGAGATTCCCTACATGGTCAACAAGGGCACCCTGCAGGAGAAGATCGCCCAACTCGTCAACGACAAGCGCATTGAGGGCATCTCGGATATGCGCGATGAGTCCAACCAGAAGGGCATCCGTCTGGTCATCGAGCTCAAGAAGGGCGTCATTCCGCAGGTCGTGCTCAACAACCTGTATAAGTACACCTCGCTGCAGACGACCTTTGGCGCCAACAACCTGGCACTCGTCAACGGCGTTCCCAAATGCCTGAGCCTGCGCGAGATGCTGCAGCACTACATCGACCACCAGGTCGACGTCGTCACCCGCCGCACCCGCTTCGACCTTAAGAAGGCCCAGGCCCGCGCGCATATCCTCGAGGGCTACCTGATGGCCCTTGACCATATCGACGAGGTCATCAGCATCATCCGCTCCTCGCAGACCGACTCCGAGGCCAGCAGCCGACTGATCGAACGCTTTGGCTTTACGCCCGAGCAGACCACGGCCATCCTCGAGATGAAGCTGCGCCGCCTGACCGGCCTGGAGCGCGACAAGATCCAAGAAGAGTTGGACGGCCTGCGCCGCGCCATCGCCTACTACGAGGACCTGCTGGCGCACGAGGAGAAGATTCTGGGCGTCATCAAGGAAGAGATGCGCGAGATCTCCAAGAAGTTTGGCGACAAGCGCCGTACCGAAATCAGCCAGGTTGAGAAGGACCTGGATGTCGAGGACCTCATCGCCGACGAGGATATGGTCGTGACCATCACCCACACCGGCTACGTTAAGCGTATCCCAGTGGCTGCCTACCGTGCCCAGAAGCGCGGTGGCAAGGGCGTGTCGGGCGTCAACCTCAAAGAGGACGATGTCATCGACGAGATGTTCATCGCGTCCACGCACGAGTACGTGCTGTTCTTCTCGAGCAAGGGCAAGGTCTATCGCCTGAAGGTGCACGAGCTGCCGGTGGGTACGCGCCAGGCGCGCGGTACCGCGATCGTCAACCTGCTGCCCTTCGAGGAAGGCGAGAAGATCGCGAGCGTCATCAGCTGCCGCGAGTTCCCGGCCGACGAGTACCTGATGTTTGCCACCAAGAGCGGCATGGTCAAAAAGACCGTGATGAGCGCATATGACCGCAGCCGTCGCGACGGCCTGATCGCTATCAACCTGCGTGACGACGACGCGCTGCTGAACGTGCGCCGCGTGCGCGAGGGCGACAAGATTATCCTGGCCACCACCGCGGGCAAGGCGATCATGTTCTCCGAGGAGCAGGTACGCGCCACCGGCCGCGATACCAGCGGCGTTCGCGGTATCGGTCTGAAGGACGGCGTGAGCGTTCTGGGCATGGAAGTCACTAACGGCAACGGCGATCTATTCGTCATCACCGAGCGCGGCTACGGCAAGCGCACGCCGGTCGCGGACTACCCGGAGCAGAATCGCGGCGGCCAGGGCGTCTACACCATCCAAATGACCGAACGTAAGGGTAACCTCGCGGCCATGAAGACGGTGGGCCCGCAGCACGAGCTGTTCATCGTGACGGAGGGCGCGACGGTCATTCGCGTCAAGACCGACGAGATCAGCCAGACCGGCCGCGCCACCCAGGGCGTCAAGATGATGACCGTCGACGACAACGACCGCATCTGCGCCGTGGCCCGCATGACGGCCGCCAAAGAGAGGCCCGAAGGCGAAGCCACAGAAAACGGCTCTGCTTCCGAAGAAACCCCTGTCGATCTAGGCGACGGCAACGACATGCCAGAAGATCTCCTAGACGAGTAAGAGGCCCTAGCTGGTAGAAAATATCAGACACCATATATCGGCGGTCGGCGCACTGCGCGCCGACCGCTTTTTTGAAAACCTTGGGACCCCATGGTCGCTGGGCTGGCGAGATGGTTTTGGTTTGTCGCGAGTTCCGCACGCAAAGAAGGCCACTTAATGTGGCCTTCGTCTTGCGCAGGACTGTCCGAGCAGCAAACCAAAACCATCTCGCCAGCCCAGCGACCACCCCTCCCAAAGATTTTCAAAAAAGTTGTTGACGCGCGCGTAACGACTCGTCTAATATATCCCTTGCGCGATGGACCTGTAGCTCAGTTGGTTAGAGCGTCCGGCTGATAACCGGGAGGTCACAAGTTCGAATCTTGTCAGGTCCACCACTTTCTTTCGCAATAAACACCCCAGCGAGAGCCGAGTCGCCGCTGGGGTGTTTATTACTGTCTCCGTGGGGGTTTAGCTCAGCTGGGAGAGCGCGGGCTTTGCAAGCCTGAGGTCAGGGGTTCGATCCCCCTAACCTCCACCATGATGGACCTGTAGCTCAGTTGGTTAGAGCGTCCGGCTGATAACCGGGAGGTCACAAGTTCGAATCTTGTCAGGTCCACCATCAAAACTGTGAAGAGCCCTGGGGCGTTGCCTCGGGGCTTTTTTCTTGTCTGCGATAAATCTCATTTTGGTTTTGTGTGCTGTGCGAAAGATTGGGTAGTATAGCTATTCAATGCGGCGACCTTGCCGCGTGTTAACCGCTACGTACCGGAGGTGTTCCATGGTTCGTGTCGACATAGAGACCATCGTCATGGCCGCCGGTCCCGTGCCATCGCTTATCGTGCTTCGCGAGCGCTGCAGCAAATCGGACTCGCCCGCGCCACTGCGTTCCCTTTCCATTCAAACTGGTTCGTTTGAAGCCGCTGCCATCAGCCGCGGCATCGATAGCGGCCGCGCCGAGCGCCCGATTACCCATGACCTGTTGCTCGATACTGTTGGCGCCCTGGGCGCCAAGCTCGAGCGCATCGAAATCGTTCGCGCCGAGCCGCCCGTGTTTTACGCGACGGTTGTCGTGTTGGCCGATGGCAACGAGCATAAGATCGATGCGCGTCCCAGTGATGCCATTGCCCTCGCCGTACGCAGTAATGCCCCCATGTTCGTTGAAGACGACATCATGAATCGCCTGGGCACCGTTTCTGCCCATGCCGAGGAAGTCGACGACGAGCAAGAGTTCGAGAAGTTCGACGAGTTCGTCCATACGCTCTCCCCCGATGACTTCTAAATGCGGGGCGTCCAGGCTGCGGAGCGTTCGCTGATGGCCGGCGGTATGTCGGCTGAGGCGGCGACCATTGCGCGCGAGGCCCAGATGCGCTCGGAGGCTTCTGAGGCGGCTCGCATTGCCTATGTGACGCAGACCCGCACGCTTCGCGAACGCCGCGGCTCGTTTATCAAGATGGTTGTCGTCTCCGCCCTTGTCGCGGCAATCTGTTCGCGCCTTCGTGGTACAGTTGGTGCGCTTGGGTTTTCGATCTCTACGGGCCTTATGATCTGGGGCGTGGTCGATGCGGTCATGCTGACCAGTCAGATCAAGGTGCTCGACAAGCGCGCGATGGATATGATGCGCGCCCGCGACGCTGCCGCTAAGATCGCTGCTGAGGCACAAGAACTGTAACGACGCCAGACTCGATGGGAAGGTCTAAAGATGGCACAGGATATGCAGGACGCCGGTAACGTCTCCGCCGAGCTCGACGCCATGGTGTGCGATCTGATCGGCGCGTTCTTGGACGACCTTGCCGCCGGTGAAAACCCTGGCGTGGTCGTGGCAATTGAGGACGCCGCTTCCAACCGTTATCTGGCGGCGCTCGACGAGGACGGCGAAGAGGCGTGCCTCGAGGCGGCCACCAACTTTATCTCCGAGCACAAGATGGGTCTTAAGGACGAGGGCCTGGGCCGTATCGCTCGCTATGCCATCGGCTACACCGGCTGCGTCGAGATTGACGGCGGCTATCACGATGCTCTGCTCGTGAGCTTCTTCGAAACCACGCTCGAGAGCGGTTTTTCGGCATATGTGCTGTATGAGGGCATGGGCGCCGGCGATGGTTTTATGTGGAGCGACCCTGAACCTGCAGGTGAGGAAACCCCTCTCATCTAAAATCGCTAAAATAAACGAGTTTTCGGTAAAAGGCTCAATATTCCCGCCGAGCGTTGCATTGCTGGGTGGGTCGCATACGCGTGCCGGTTGTATATAGATAGAAGATAGGGGAACTACATGCGCGTAGACAATCTGAGGAACATCGCCATCATCGCTCACGTCGACCACGGCAAGACGACGATGGTCGACAAGCTCCTGCGTGCCACGGACGCCTTCCGTGCCAACCAGCAGGTCGAGGACCGCGTCCTGGATTCCAACGACCAGGAGCGCGAGCGCGGCATTACGATTCTCGCCAAGAACATCTCTATCGAGTACAAGGACGTCAAGATCAACGTCATCGACACCCCGGGCCACGCCGACTTTGGCGGCGAGGTCGAGCGCGTGCTGCGTATGGCCGACGGCGCCCTGCTGCTGGTCGACGCCTTTGAGGGCCCCATGCCCCAGACCCGCTTCGTGCTGCGTCACGCTATCGACACCGGCCTTAAGATCATGATCGTCATCAACAAAATCGACCGTCCGGGCGCCAACCCCGAGAAGGCCTACAACGACTGCCTGGACCTCATGGCCGACCTGGGCGCCACCGACGACCAGCTTGAGTTCGCCATGGAGCACGTGGTCTACGCCAGCGCCATGAACGGCTTTGCCCGTCTTGACCCTAACGACGGCAACATGGACATGTACCCGCTGCTCGATATGATTATCGACGACATGCCCGCGCCCGAGGTTGACGAGAACGCCCCGCTGGCCATGCAGTGCGTGACCATCGACCACTCCAACTTCGTCGGCCGCATCGGTATCGGCCGCGTGTACTCTGGCGCCATCCACCAGGGCGACCAGATCCTGGTTATCAAGAACGACGGCTCCAGCGCTACCGCCACCGTCAAGCAGCTCTTTACCTTCGACTACCTGGGCCGTACCGAGTGCCAGGAAGTCGGCGCCGGCGACATCGCCGCTGTCGTGGGTATCGACCGCACCGATATCGGCGATGTCTACACCGATCCCGAGAACCCTGTCGAGCTCGAGCCCATCGAGATCGACCCGCCGACCCTGTCCATCGTCTTTGAGGCTTCGACCTCCCCGCTTGTCGGCCGCGACGGCGACATCGTGGGCGCCCGTCAGCTCAAGGAGCGCCTGTTCAACGAGGCCGAGAACAACGTGACCATGAAGATCGAGGAACTCGAGGACAAGAGCGGCGTCGAGGTCTCGGGCCGCGGCATTCTGCACCTGTCCGTTCTGATGGAGTCCATGCGCCGCGAGGGCTTTGAGTTCCAGGTCGGCCGTCCCCGCGTTCTGTTTAAGAAGGACGAGAACGGCAACAAGATGGAGCCCGTCGAGCAGGCCGTCGTCGAGTGCCCGGACGAGTACTCGGGCAAGGTCGTTGAGGTCTTCGGCACCTCCGGCGGCATCATGACGAGCATGGATACCTCGGGCATCGTGACGCACCTCGAGTTTAAGATTCCGACCCGCGGCATCATGGGTCTTAAGAACCGCATCATGAACGTCACCCACGGCGAGGGCGTGTTCTACCACACCTTCCTGGAGTACGGCCCCTATGCCGGCGAGATCGGCAACCGCCAGAACGGCGCAATGATCTCTATGACCACCGAGAAGGCCGTTGCCTATGCCCTGGGTACGCTGCAGGAGCGCGGTCAGCTGTTTGTTGAGCCAGGCACCGAGTGCTACGAGGGCATGATCGTGGGCGAGCGCAGCAAGGCTGGCGACATGGTCGTCAATATCGCCCGTACCAAGAACCTGGGCAACCAGCGCTCCTCGACCTCCGATATCTCCGTTCAGCTGGTGCCGCCCCGCACCTTCTCGCTGGAGGAGGCGCTGGAGTACATCGCCGACGACGAGCTGGTCGAGATCACTCCCAAGAACATCCGCCTGCGCAAGCGTCTGCTCAACGCCACCGACCGCAAGAAGGCTGCCGTTCGCGCCGGCCAGGTCAACAAATAAGCGCTGGGCTTTATAGCGACTAACAAGAAAGGGCGTCGACCATCGCGGTCGGCGCCCTTTTTGTGCAGTGGACAGGTTCGTTTGCACCACAGCTGGGGCGGTTATCCCTCCGAGCGGCTTTCCGGTCAAAGTTAAGTTGTTTAAACATATACATAATTCTACAGAATATAACTGCTTTAATGCAAACCCGTTAACAGGTAAATACCAACTGGTATTAAATTAAAAGACCTCTTTACCTGCACTGATAATTGTTCTCGGGGGAAGCGGGCACTGCGGGGCGCGGCAACGG
>UQIE01000020.1 GCA_900541065.1 uncultured Collinsella sp.
GGGTCAGCCCGTGGGAGGCCAGGGCGCCGCTGACCGGTGGACGGCACCGAGCCGTACGCTTGAACTGAGAAGGGGGAGGCCTCGCGGCCTCCCCCTTTTTTTGCGTTTGCGGGCTTTTGTCTCACATAGTAGCTGTGTTTTATAACCCTCGTTTGTCGCATCTTCTGTGAACGGGCTACAATAACTTAGTCTGTGCGATATGGAGGTGAACATGGCTGAAGCTGGTATCGGCGTTGATATCGTCGAGATTTCCCGCATGAAATCAATTCTTGAAAAGACGCCGTCGTTTGCTCGGCGTGTGTTTACCGAAGAAGAGCGTGCTTATTGCGATGCATCATCGCGTCCCGCTGCTCACTATGCCAGCCGCTTTGCTTCGCGCGAGGCGGTGCTTAAAGCTCTTGGCACGGGTTTTAGTCAAGGCGTAGGTCGCAAGGATGTTTCGGTAACGCGTGATAAACTCGGCAAACCGAAGGCGCTGCTTTCGGGCCGTGCACTCGAGATCGCTCAAGAGCTGGGTGTTGTTGAGGTCGCTCTTTCCATTACGCTTACAGGAGACTTAGCCGTTGCGAATGCCATCGCGATTACCGAAGATGCTCGACCTAAGCCTAAGGAAGAAAAGGTGAGCACCAAGGAACGCGTAGCGCAGACATTTAAAGAGGCTCGCTCTGTTTTAGATGAGCTTGAGCAGCTGCAGAATTCAGCATTGACGGAGCACCTGGGCGATGCTTCGCTAGATACGCTAGGAGCATAGATGAAACCGGTTTTGAGTACCGAAGAAGTCGTTCGTCTCGAGGATATCATCGAACGCGAAGGGACTTCGAAGGCCGAGCTTATGGAGCTAGCGGGTGAGTTTGCCGCCAACGAGGTCTTGAAGCTCAATCCCGATCGGGTTCTCGTTCTGGTCGGTTTTGGTAATAATGGCGGCGACGGTTGGGTTGCCGCCGATATCCTGAGCCATAAGGGTGTGGACGTGGATATCGTTTCTCCGGTTGAGCCGGATGAGATTCCTGCTGCTCTGGCACGTCATGTTGCTCGTCGTACTGCCGGCCGCGATGTGCACGTTTGCGTCGGCCCCTCGCGTGACGAACTCGAGGTTTTGATCGATAAGGCCGATGTTGTTGTCGATGCCATTTTTGGTACCGGTTTCCACGGAAATCTGCGTGCGCCGTTCTCCATCTGGATTCCTACGGTCAATGAATGCGCCGATTGTGTCGTATCCATTGATGTTCCCTCGGGCCTGAATGCCGAGACGGGCGTTGTTGATGACGACTGCATTCGTGCCGAGCATACGGTGACGATGATTGCGCCCAAGATTGGTCTGTATAGCGCTGATGGTCCTGAGTATGCTGGCGATTTGATCTGCGGCAATCTTTACGACCGTCTTGACGAGGTCATCGATGATGTCGACCACGCCGCCGAGATTGTCGAGCCCGGTGACTTAGTTGATTACTTTGCCCCACTACCTACGAATATCGATAAGTATTCCCGTGGCTCTGTGCTTATTGTCGCCGGATCTGCGCAATATCCTGGTGCTGCCATTATGGCGGCCAAGTCTGCAGCTCGCGCGGGTGCTGGTTACGTGGCAGTCGCGGCTCCTGACGCCTGCGCCAATCTTATTCGCATGGCACTTCCTTCGATTCCCGTCTTTGCTATTCCGTCTGATTCCCGCGGCTCCTTTGGCGCCGCTGCGCGCATGACGGTGTGCGAGATTGCAAAGAAGTACAGCTGTGTACTGTGCGGTCCCGGTATGACGACATCTGCCGGCGCTATGCAGGTGGTTTCGGGCTTGCTCGAGCTTGATGTGCCGCTTATCTTGGACGCCGATGCACTCAACTGCCTTGCTAAGATTGCCATTGACGGTATTGATAGTAATCCCGAGATGTATCGTCGCGAGCAGCCGTTGGTTATGACGCCGCACTATCGTGAACTTTCGCGTCTGGTTGCCGGTGACGAGGTGAACGACCTTGGTACTGCGATTGCAGCCGCGCAGAAGGTTGTCTGGGCTGCAGGCTCCGACAACCTGGTTGTCATTGCCAAGGGGCCGACGACGGCTATCTGTGGCGTTGAGCGTGTGCTGCTGCCGCTCTCGGGTCCGGCTTCTCTGGCAACTGCCGGTTCGGGTGATGTTCTCGCGGGTATTTTGGCCGGCACGCTTGCCACCATGCGCGACGAGATGGATCGTTGGGAGTTGCTGTATTCGTACGCCGTCGCACTTCACAGCTACGCCGGTTTTGCCGCGGCGACGGAGTATGGTGAGAAGAGCGTCATCGCGACCGATCTTATCGACTTGATCGGTCCGGCCATGGAACTGGCGGCAAAGGATGCGCTCGAAGATCTGGGAATCATGGACGAAGGGTCGGATGACTAATCATGAATAAAGCCGATTTGACGCGCTGGTCCTGGGTCGAGATCGACCGCGGGGCGCTCCGTCGCAACACGAGGGCCTATAAGAACTTGCTGAATCCACGTCAGCGCCTGTGCTGCGTGGTCAAGGCCGATGCTTATGGTCATGGAGCTGTTGAGTGCGCCAAGATCATGTATTCGGCCGGTGCCGACATGTTTGCCGTGGCGACGGTTAACGAGGGCGTTGAGCTCCGACAGGGCGGGATTACGAAACCCATCCTCATCCTAAGCGAGCCGCCTATCGAGGCCATTCCGACGTTGCTCGAGTTTGATATCATGCCTTCGGTCTATACGTCTGATTTTGCTCTTGCGTATGGCGAATGTGCCGTCGCGGCGGGCAAAGTGGGCAAGTATCATCTCGCCATCGAGACGGGCATGAATCGTATCGGCGTTCACTACACGCAGGTGCTCGACTTTGTCCGCGGTATAAATTTCCATCGCGGTATTCAGTGCGACGGCGTATTTACGCACTTCGCCACGGCCGATGAACCTTCGGGCTGGGACTACAAGCTGCAGTGTCAGCGCTTTACCGAGGCCGTTCAGGCCATTAAGGATGCGGGTTTTGAGTGCGGTATCGTGCACTGCGCCAACACGCCGTCCTCGATGCTCGACCCCTCGATGCATTTTGATATGATTCGTGCCGGCGTTGGCTTGTATGGCATGCAGCCGTGCGAGCTGAGTGGCCGCGTGATGCAGCTTGATCCCGTTATGAGCGTCCATGCGCGCGTGACGCGCGTGGCACACCCTGCGATGGGTGAGGGCGTGGGCTACGGTTTTACCTACCGCGTACCGCGTACGCGCGTTCAGATCTGCACGCTGCCGATCGGTTATGCCGATGGCCTATCGCGTACGCTTTCCAATCGTATGGATGTGCTGTATCGCGGCGAGCGTGTGCATCAGGTTGGCAATATCTGCATGGACCAGTTTATGGTCGCCATTCAGTCCAACCCGGCACACGAGATTCCCGAGGCCGAGTATGGTGACGAGATGATCATTGTCGGCCGCGATGGCGATGCCGAGATCACTATGGACGAGATGGCCCGACTGCGTGGAACGATTAACTACGAGGTCGCCTGCGGCTTTGGCATGCGTCTCGACAAGGTCTACGTGTAGGAGCCGCTATGGGCGTCATGCACATCCCCGGCCATACCCATCAGGCACCACGTGAGGTCGCACTCGAGGAAATTGAGGCCGTTCTGGGCGATTGTCACCTCTGCCAGCTCTACCAGTCGCGTCACAATATCGTGTTTGGCGTGGGAAATCCCCGCGCTCGCGTGATGTTTATTGGTGAGGCGCCGGGCCGCAATGAGGATTTGCAGGGCGAGCCCTTTGTGGGGGCGGCAGGCGAGGACCTCAACGGCATTTTGTCGCTGGCGGGCCTCAAACGCGAAGACGTCTACATTGCCAACGTGCTTAAGTGCCGCCCGCCGGGAAACCGCAATCCGCGTCCCGAGGAAGTGTTGGCTTGCTCGCCGTTTTTGCGTGAGCAGATTCGAAGCATCTGGCCTGATATTATCGTGACGCTCGGCAACCCCGCGACGCACTTTGTGCTTAAGACCGAGATTGGCATTACTAAGCTGCGCGGCAGGTTCCACCAGATGGGGCATTTTGTAGTAATGCCCACTTTTCATCCGGCAGCAGCGCTGCGCAATCCGGCGTGGCAGGAGCTGCTGGAGGAAGACTTTAAGATGCTGGGCGATTATCTGGAGCGACATCCCGCACCAGAGGACGCCTCGGAATAATAAGGAGCATATATGTCCCTGGAGCGCCTGGGGGTAGGTACTTACAAAACGACTTGCGCTGCCGATACGGAGTACTTTGGCGAGCTAATTGCACCGTGCCTTGAGGACGGAGATGTGCTCATCCTGACCGGTGGCCTGGGAGTGGGCAAAACTCACTTTACCAAGGGCGTCTCGCGCGGGCTGGGCGATGGGCATATGGTTACGAGCCCTACGTTTGCGCTCATGGCCGTTCACGATCAAGGTCGTATTCCGCTGTTTCACTTTGATCTATACCGCCTGGAGCATGCCTACGAGCTCGAGGATACGGGCATTTTCGATGTGCTGGGCTATGAGGGTGCTTGCCTGCTGGAATGGGGCGAACAATTCCAGGACGAGCTGACGGATGAGTATCTTTCGGTGACGCTCAAGCGTGATGAGGGCGACAGCGATGTGCGAACGATAACGCTTGAGGCGCACGGTGACCGCGCAATGGAGCTTTCCCATTTGATTGATAAGGCTGTACAAGATGAGCTTGCATAACGACAACGCGCTGGTGGTGGCGCTCGATACCTCGACCGACATGCTTGCCTGCGCGGCAAGCTGGATTGATGGGCAGACGGGCGAGACGAAGCTCGTGAGTGGCGACCACATGTGTCGCCGTCACGCCAACGTTGAGCTCGTGAATACCGTTGATGGCGTGCTGGCTCAAGCCGGTCTGGATCGCAGCGATGTTGGTTGCTATGTGGTCGGCCGCGGCCCGGGGTCCTTTACGGGTGTGCGCATCGGCATCTCCACTGCCAAGGGCCTCGCGCGTGGTGCCAATGTTCCGCTGCTGGGCGTGTCGACGCTCGACGCTTGCGCTTGGACGGCGTGGAAGGCTGGCGTGCGCGGCAAGCTTGGTATCTTGGCCGATGCTATGCGCGGTGAGGTATATCCGGCGCTGTATATGCTGGTCGATGAGGGCCCCGAGCGTCAATTTGAGCGCGAACACGTGGTCAAGGCCGCCGTGGCGCTCGATGAGTGGCGCCAAGCAGCGGACTGGGACCAGGTTCAGCTGACCGGTGACGGTCTCGTGCGCTATGGCAAGCTGCTGGGTGAGGACGAGACCGCCCGCTGCGTGGAGCGCGACCTGTGGTGGCCTTCGGGCGAGGGCTTGCTGCTCGCGCACGCTGCGGGTGACGGCGATCCGGCTCGTGTCCTGCCGATTTACACGCGCCTTTCGGATGCCGAGGAAAACGAGCGCAAGCGTCTTGGTCTCGCCGAGAGTGCGCAGAGCGAAATTACGGGCGTTGCCGATGAGCTCGCCGGTCGTCATCTGCAGTTCCGTCCCATGGGCGCGGCGGATGCCGAGGGCGCGAGCGCGCTAGAGGCTGCCTGCTTTGAAGGTGCCGGACACGAGGCGTGGACGCCGGGCATGTTCCTGTCCGAACTGGGCGAGGACGTCGCTGCGCCGCGCAGTTGGTGGGTGGCACACGACGACGGCAAGCTGCTGGGCCTTGCCGGCGGTATGGTCGTGGACGGTGATGTGCAGATTCTGGATGTCGCCGTCGACTCGGCACATCGCCGTGAGGGCATTGCCCGCAAGCTGCTGTCGCATGTGAGCTATGATGCCCAGATGCTCGGCTGCACCACGGCTTCGCTCGAGGTCGAGGACGGCAACGAGGGCGCGATTGCGCTCTATGCCGCTCTGGGCTTTACCGAGGTGGGTCGTCGTCGTGGCTACTACGGTGTCGGCAAAGACGCCATCGTCATGACGGCCCCACTTCCCCTCGTACTTCCGGTCGATAACGCCTCGCCCGAGCCGACGGCAGCCGAGCAACGCGTATGGCCGCTGCCTGCGCCTGGGCGCTCCGAGGGGGAGCGCGCCGAAATTGAGCGCCGCCGCCTGGTGCTCGCTATCGAGAGTTCCTGCGACGAGACGGCCGTGGCGATTATCGATGCGGATGGCAATATGCTGGCCAACCAGGTGTCGACACAGATTGATTTTCATGCCCGCTTTGGCGGCGTGGTGCCCGAGATCGCCTCGCGCAAACACGTTGAGGTGATTGTGAGTGTCGTGGATGCGGCGCTCGAGGATGCCGCAGCATCGCTTGGTCTTGAGGGTGGAGCCATTGCTCCCAGCGAGCTTGCCGCCGTGGGCGTGACACAGGGTCCGGGCCTGGTGGGCGCCCTCGTGGTGGGCGTTGCCTTTGCCAAAGGCTTTGCCTACGCTGCCGGTAAGCCGCTCGTATGCGTCAACCATCTGGAGGGGCATCTGTTTGCCAACCTGCTGGCGCAACCCGACCTCAAACCGCCGTTTATCTTCACGCTTGTCTCGGGTGGGCACACCATGCTCGTGCACGTGAAGGCGTGGGGCGACTACGAGGTGCTCGGTGAGACGCTCGACGACGCTGTGGGCGAGGCCTTCGACAAGGTAGCCAAGGCGTTGGGTCTGGGCTATCCCGGTGGCCCCATCATTTCCAAGCTGGCCGAGACGGGCAACCCCAAGGCGATCGATTTCCCCCGTGCGCTTAACAGCAGGGGAGACTATCGCTTCTCGCTTTCGGGCCTTAAAACCGCTGTGACGCTCTACATTGAACAGGAGACCAAGGCCGGGCGCACGATTCACCTGCCCGATCTGGCAGCTTCGTTTGAGGCAGCTGTCTTTGACGTGCAGTACAAGAAGGCCAAAAACGCATTGCACGCTACCGGATGCAAGGAATACTGCATCGGTGGCGGCGTCTCGGCCAACCCGCATCTGCGCGAGATGATGATCAAGAAGCTTGGACGTCAGGGGATTCGCGTAACGGTGCCGCCCTTGTCTGCCTGTACCGATAATGCAGCCATGATCGCGGAGGTCGCCCGCCGTAAATTCGACCGAGGTGAAATCTCGCCGTTCGATGTCGACGCCGATCCGAACATGACGCTGTAGCTGGTACGGCGCGGTCCCCGGACGGAGGGGCCGGATATAAGGTTTCCTGCTCTACAGTCCTGCGCAAGACGAAGGCCACATTAAGTGGCCTTCTTTGCGTGCGGAACTCGCGATAAAGTTCATATGCGCCGCCCGGCTCCCGCGGCTCTCAGGGGCATCTCTCATGCAAAAACTGTCGTGGGGTAAAGTCCGAGGTCAGTGGCGTTTTATACCGAGAAATCCAAAAAAGTTGAAAATTCATTACAAATTTGCGTTGACTTTAGGTAACTAAAGTTTCATACTCCTTTTCAACCACTGGGGGATGTGAACACGCACGGATCGTTCGCATCATGATTGAAGAGGATTTCTTAGACATGTTCACGCATCAGCTAAACATTATCAGCGTAGTAATTATCTGATGCGGGTTAGCACATACAGCTAGCCCGTACGATAACGGGCGGCTGATGAAGATGAGGGCCGTCGAGCGCAACCGACGGCCCTCATTTTTTATGTCTAGGCAGTTCTTTTTAGAGGAGGAAATGTAATGAACGGAGTTTTGCTCATGGTTGTGGCTGCGGCGGTGCTCGCCTGCGGCTATCTGGGCTACGGCCGCTGGCTGGCCAACAAGTGGGGCGTTGACAAAGAGGCCCTCACGCCGGCCAAGCGCATGAAGGACGGCAAGAGCTTCTCGCCCGTCTCTGCCTTCACCGCGTTCTCGCACCAGTTCAGCTCGATCTGCGGTGCTGGCCCTGTCACGGGTACGATCGTCGCCATGGCCTTTGGCTGGCTGCCCGTCGTGCTCTGGGTCCTCGTCGGCGGTATCTTCTTTGGTGCCGTCCACGACTTTGGTGCTCTGTACGCTTCGATGAAGAACAACGGCAAGTCGCTCGCTCAGCTCATCGAGAAGTACATCGGCAAGACCGGCCGTCGCCTGTTCCTGCTGTTCTGCTGGCTGTTCTGCATCATCGTCATCGCCGCTTTCACCGACATGGTCTGCAAGACGTTCATGTTCACCCCGGCCGTTGACGCTTCTGGTGCTGCTACCGGTGCCATCGACTTCACCAAGTCCTATGCCGCCGGCTGCGCTGGTACCATCTCCATCCTGTTCACCTTCGTCGCTATCGCCTTTGGTTGGGCCCAGAAGAAGTTCAACCTCACCGGTGCTGCCGAGTTCGTCACCGGCGTGGTCCTCATGGTTCTCATGTTCGCCGTCGGTATGCAGTTCCCGGTCTACCTGGATAAGTTCCAGTGGTTCGCCGTCGTCATGGTCTACCTGGTCTTCGCTGGCGCTATGCCCATCCAGATGCTCAAGACCCCGCGTGACTACCTCACTTCCATCATGATGATCGTCATGATCGTCTGCGCTGTCCTCGGCATCGTCGTCCTGGGCGTCAACGGTCAGGCCACTATCACCGCTCCGGTCTTCACCGGCTTCTCCACTGCCTCCGGCATGATGTTCCCGGTCCTGTTCGTCTCCGTCGCTTGCGGTGCTCTCTCCGGTTTCCACAGCCTCGTTTCTTCCGGCACCTCTTCTAAGCAGGTCGAGAAGGAGCAGGACGCCGTCAAGGTCGGTTACGGCGCCATGATCGTCGAGTCCTTCGTCGGCATCCTTGCCATCATCGTCGCCGGCATCATGTTCTCCGACATGAATACCGCCGGTACCGGCGCCCTCAACGCCGGTGTCGCTTCCACCCCGTTCCAGATCTTCGCCGCTGGCATCTCCCGCGGTATGCAGGCCTTCGGTGTTGACGGCACGCTCGCTACCGTCTTTATGACCATGAACGTCTCCGCTCTGGCCCTGACCTCGCTCGACGCCGTCGCCCGCATCGCCCGCACTTCGTTCTCCGAGTTCTTTGCCCAGACCAACGATGCCCTGGCCATCGAGTCCAAGGCCGGCTACATGAAGGTCCTCGGCAACCCCTGGTTCGCCACGGTCGTTACCCTGCTTCCCGGTCTCGCCCTCGCTTTTGGTGGCTATGCCAACATCTGGCCGCTCTTTGGTGCTTCCAACCAGCTGCTCGGCGGCATGACCATGATCACCCTCGCCGTGTTCTGCAAGTGTACCGGCCGCAAGGGCTGGATGCTCTACGTGCCCGTCGTCTTCCTGCTCTGCTGCACCTTCACCTCGCTGGTCCAGAGCGCCATGGGCTGCATGGCCGCTGTCCAGGCTTACGGCTTCTTCGGCACCATCCCGGCTACCGCCACCACGGCCGCCGTCTCCGTCGCCGCCACCAAGGGCCTGCAGCTTGTCTTCGCCGTCCTGCTGATGGTCCTGGGCCTCATCGTCGCCGTCAACTGCCTCAAGGAGCTCTTCGGCAAGGAGGCCGGTTCCATGCCCGACGAGGAGCCCGAGTGGTCCGAGATGGGCAAGGCCGAGTACGGCCGCGCCGCTGCCGCTGAGGCTCCTGCCGACGCCGAGGCCGCCAAGGCTTAGTCGACCTGACGAGTTGAACGTCACATCTATATGACTCGGAAAGACCGGGTCCGCGACTTCGCGGGCTCGGTCCTTTTTTCATGCAAAAGCTGGTGACGCTCGAGTGTTCTCGCAGATGTTTTGCGTGGATAAGGGCGTGCGTTGTACCATATAGACGTATATGTGTACATATGAAAGGGGCCCCGTGGCCAAGACGGTATATTCCGATAACCAAAATAATGTCGATGCCCTGGCTGAACGTCTGAGCAGCCAGACGTCGCTTTCTGCCGAGCGTGCCAAGCTGGTTGCCTACGACCTGCTCTGCCGCAAGGCGCTCAAGATTAAGTCGAGTGCGCTGGCGCAGATTTTCCGCTCCGTCGATAAGGAATGTGACACCAAGGCGATGCGCGATGAGCTTATCGCGGCCAATATTGTGACCAAGATCGAGGGTAGCGGCATTAACGGGCGCCCGGCGTTCTATACCATCAATGCCGAGATCCGCGATGCCCAGGAGCAGCCTGCCGAGTCCGTCGAGGATTCCGCTGACGTGCCTGCTGTGGAAGAAGTTGCTCCGCGTGAGCATGTCGATACCGATGAGTTGCTCGATGAGAACGTCGTGCGTGCCTTTACGGCCAAGGCAGGACGCGGCGGTTTTGGCGGGGGTGGCAAGCGCGATGCGCAGCGCCGCGCCCAGCAGGAGCGCTTCCGTCGCGCCGTCGCTCAAAAGGATGGGGCCGTTACCGAGGTTGTCGAGAACGAGCCCGTCTCCGAGCCGCAGGAGTCTGTGAAAGAGCAAAAGTCCGCTGAGCCTCAGGACCCCAAGCGTCGCCGCGGTGCGCATTTTAGGGCCGAGCAGCAGGATGTTGTGCGCGAGGCCGAAGAGACTGCCGAAGTTGCGGACGATTCTGAGAAGCCGGCCAAGAAGGCCTCAGACTCGTGTCGTCCCGGTCGCGGTTTTGCAGGTCGCGCGTACCCCGTAAAGCGCCAGGAGAAGGTTAATCAGGTTCCGGAGGTGCGGGCCGAGAAGGCCGTGAAGCCTGCCGAGTCGGGAGTTCGTGAACAGAAGCCTGTTGATGAGCAGACTGCGTCCGATACGGAGACCCAGGGCCAGCAACCTGCGGTTGAACAGGCGGGGGAGGGTGCTTCGAGCAAGCCTCGCCGCCGTCGCCATCGTGGGGGCCGCAGTTCCCATGCCGAGACTGCAGCCGAGAAGACCACGCCGCAGGACGAGGATGCGAAGGTCGAGGTTTCTTCGGGGCAGCCTAAGCGCCAGCGGGCGAAGGAGAGTAAGTCCGATCGTCCGCAGAAGCAGGCGTCTATGCCGAAGCGCGAGCGCAATTCCCAAGGCGATTCTAAGCGCAAGTCTCAGAAGAAGCCGGAGTCTGCCGCAGCAGATACTGCTGCCCAGCAGCCCAAGTCGGCCGTTCACGGCGAGGTCTCGGCGTTTGCCCTTGCCCGCGTTTTAGGCAGGCAGCTGCTCAAAGTTGTCCCTACGCCCACGGCGCTCTCTAAGATCAAGGAGCAGCAGACTCAAATTGTTAAGGTCGAGGGCAAGGACGGCAAAAAGGCTCCGCAGCGCACTCAGCACAACGAGATGTCCAACCGCAAGATTGCCGAGGAAATTGCGATCATCCAGGCTTGGATTGAGCAGAATCGCGGTGCCGACACGCCGGTCGCTTCGCGTCGCCAGCGCGCCTACCAGATTTTTAACGATGAGAAGGCCTTTGACGGCAAGCACGGCGAGCGCCTGATTCGGCGTATGACCGAAAAAGGTATCAGCATGCAGGCGATTAAGGTCGCCCCCAACCGCCCCGTGCACTTTACGGGTTTCTTTACGCTGGGCGCCGACAAGCCGTTCATTATGGTCGAGAACCTAGACACCTATGACGAAATCGTCAAGCTCCTGCGCGGCCGCAAGCACGCCAAGCTTTTTGGCACCAAGGTGGGCGGCGTGATCTTTGGCGGTGGCTGCAAGGCGAGCGTTTCGCACGCACTGGATGATTATCTGGCCGAGATCGGCTATCGCTTTAACTATGTCTACTACGTGGGCGACATCGACCGAGAGGGTGCGCGCATTGTCGAGCAGACCCGTAACGCCAATGTGGTAGAGATTCGCCTGCATGCCGGTATGTATCGCGCCATGCTTGCCGAGCACAAGCGTCGCGTGAAGGCCGGCGGAGAGTGCGAACCCGCAGCTGCCAACCAGGGTGTGCCGCAGAACCTGGCGGCGACGATCAAGGATCTGCCCATGGTCACGCGCGTGCAGTTCCGCAACGTGCTGCGCGAGGGCGGACGCATTCCACAGGAGATTCTGATGACCGCCGACTATCGGGATGGCGACTCGGGAAGCTTCGACCGCATGCTGAACAATTAGTTCCGCCGTTCTACCGAACGGCGGTCCTCTCGACGCTGCGAGGGGCCCTGGCACGGCAATCTGACGTTCAACTTCGGCGGCGCGACCAGAAGGTCGGCGCCGCCTTGTTTCACGTCACCTTGCCATGCCAGGGCCCCTCTCGCTGTCACGTCCAAAACATCGGGGCTAGTGGCCTCCTGTTCGTGCGGAACTCGCGATAAACCTAAGCTGGTGCCCCCGCTCTCCCGGGGCCTGTGGCTACTTGGTTGTCGCAAGCGGCTCGCTTTTCGGAACTGGGCTGATGATTTCTAGATGTAAGGCGCTCTTGGTCCTAACGGGCCTGGGGTGCCTATCTTTTGGAGGTAGATTTTTGGGACATGCCTGAAAATCTACCTCAAACTTCTAGTGTAGGACGAGAAGTTGTAGCTGAAACTTCTCTTGTAGGACGAGAAGTTATATACTCAAGATGTTGAAAGGAGAGCATTATGGCGCCTACAGCGTTGGGTATTGCAGAGATTGTTGCCGAGGCCCGTTCCTTTGAGATTCCTCACGTCGTGCATCGAGACGATGCCATCAGTGATCTTCCTGAGCCAAAGCCGTTCAATCTTGTCCATATCATCACGGGTATCAGGCGCTGCGGCAAAACGTTCTATGCGTTTCAATGGATTCGTCGCCTTATCGATCGCGGTGTCGATGCCGAGCGTATCTTCTATTTCAATTTTGCTGATGACCGTCTTCGACCGGCGCCGGACACGCTCATGAGCGACATTTTGGAAGAGTATTGGCGGCAGGTTCCCTCAGCGCGAACGAAAGGCTGTTATCTCTTTCTGGATGAGGTGCAGGAGACCGATGGCTGGCAGGGCGTTTGTCAGCGTTTGGCGGAGCACGAGAGCGTAACGCTTGTTATCACCGGATCGTCCTCAAAACTATCTGCCGATGAAATAGCGACGCAGTTTCGCGGTCGCTCGCAAGAGCACGCTATGCATCCGCTTTCATTCCGCGAGTATTGTGCGTTTCATCACATTGAAACGCCGGATATGTCTACTAGTGCTGGGGCTCCAGCTGTTTCTCCGCAGCGGCGAACTGATCTGGAATCGGCATATGACCGTTATCTCATAGAGGGTGGCTTTCCTGGGGTTCAGGAGCTTGATGCCGGTTCGCGTATTCAGATGCTTCAAGCCTATTTGCGAGATGTTGTTGCACGAGACATTCTCGAGCGGAGCGGGCGCACGGATATCGCTCTTGCCAACCAAGTAGGGCTCTTCTGCCTTCGAAACACGGGTTGCGACCTTTCGGTTAACAGTTTGTTGGAAGCCTTAAAGTCTGTCGGATATCGAGCGTCATGGGAAAAAACAAACGAACTCGTTCGTTTATTCCAGCAGGCTCATCTCATTGGATTACTTCCGGAGTATTCAACTTCTTTGGCTCCTAAGACAACGACAACAGACAAGGTCTATGCCGTCGACCAGGGGATGGCATATGCAACATCGCGTGCTAATCAGCAGGATATAGGAAAGCGTTTGGAGACTGCGATTTATGCTGAACTCATGCGCCGTACGGCAAACGGCCGGTTGGAAACGGTGACTTCATTTACGGCTCCAACGCAAGCACGAGAAAAAGTTGATTTCTTGGTCGGCGACGCTTTGGCATCGGAACCATACGCGCTTTACCAGGTGACAGTCGATATGACGGCAGAGAAAACGCGCAGGCGTGAAGTTGGTTCCCTTGAGGTTGCTATGGTAAAAACCGGTATCAAGGATGCCAATATCATCACGCTGCGCGAGGCGACCCAGATCAAAACGGAGCATGGCGTCATCGAGGTTATTCCCGCATGGAAATGGTCGCTTGGTCTGTAATGCTACGCCGGCCCGCCGGGGCCGCACGGCACCATGTTGATGACCGGCGCTTTAGGAACGTCCCTAAGTGCCGGTTTGGCTGGTAAGTCGAGATGTGGGGAGCCCGTTGCTGGTATGGGACGGAGGGATTCCGCGTCCGCCTGGTCGGCGGCCGCGCTCCGCTGCGTCGCTTCGCTCCTTGCGTGCTGCGCTGGAAAACGCTTCGCGTTTCCTCAGCTCCGCACCCTTGCGGGTTCGAATCCCTCTGCTTGCCCACAAGAAAGCGCCCTGGGCCGTTATGGGCTCAGGGCGCTCAATTTTAATGGCTGGGACGGAGGGATTCGAACCCCCAACAGCCGGCACCAAAAACCGGAGTTCTACCGTTGAACTACGTCCCAATGTGTGGCGTTGCCCAAAAGCAACTCGTTTAGTTTACCTAATCTGCGAGGGCATCGCAAACGCCATCGAGCAGGCGTACGGCGAGTGTCTGCGCGTCGCTGGCCGTGAAGGTGCCGTTGTAGCGCGTCATGCCCGTGAGCTCAATGCGAATGCGAGCCGGCTTCTGCTGCGCGGCGACATTGGCGGTGCGGATGCGCTGGGCCAGGTTGTGGCACTCGGCGAGGGCGATCGTGGCGCGCGGCGCTGCATCTGCGGGCAGCTCATCGCTTGCGATCTCGAGCACCAGGTCAACGTCGGTTGGGACCTCGGAGTCGCAGAGCATCATGCCGCTGTTGTCGGTCGTTGCCGTGGCGATATTCCACATGCGCGACGCAACGCTGCGTGCGATGGGGTCCTCGCCGATAACGGCAATCTGGAAGCGCTCGAGCACGTTGGCGGCGCGAGCAAAACCGATACGGGACTCGGCTTCGGTGACCGAGGGCTTGCCCTCCCACACATGGTGCAGGCGGTTGATGTAGGCGTAGGTGTCCTGGAAGGCCATGCCGTCGGCAAACAGGCCGACATTTTCCTGGAACTGCTGCAGGGCGGCCTCGGTATGCGGACCAAAGTAGCCGTCGTCTTCGCCACAGGCAAAGCCCAAAACGTTGAGAGCGCGCTGCAGGGCCTGCACATCGGCGCCATGGAAATTGGGCATGCGCAGATAGAGAGTGCGGTCGCCCAGCTTATACGAAGCGTCTACAAGGGCGCTCCAGCAGGGGATATCGACGGCATGACCGGCAGCAAGGCCGCTGTCGAGCCTGAAGGTGCTGACGGCCTGCTCAGTGGTGGCTCCAAAGTACTTGTCGGTGACTTCGGCGGCATCAATCGTGTAGCCGAGCTGCAGGAGACGAGACTGCACGTCCTCGACGGCTGCTCCTTGCATGCCCGTTGTAATAGGTTCCATGAACGAACCCCTTTCGGCGTACCATTCGTACTATTTGAGCGTCTGTCGGATAGACAACGCAAAGGGATGCATAAACATGCACTCAACAGTGTAGCAAGTTGTGCCTAAATACGCTGCTGACAGGTTTTATAACCCCCGTTAGTTAAGACGCTCCACAAAGAAATCTGCCATGGAGAGGAACAGCTCGCGTGCGTGCGGATCAAGCTCAACGTTCTCGATGGCCGCTTTGGCCTTAGCGGTCAGGTCGAGCGCGTAAGTGTGGGCGTAATCGATGGAGTCGGTCTCCTGGAAGATCTCCACGGCGCGTGCGAGCTGCGCGGGATCATCGGTGCCCGAGGAAAGAATCGCCTCGATCTCGTCGTGGTGGCGCTCATCAGAGAGGGCGTGTACGGCGACAAGCGTGCGCTTGCCCTCGGTGATGTCGGTGCGGAAGTCCTTGTTGGCGGCTTCCTTAGTGCCGACAAGGTTGAGCAGGTCGTCCTGAATCTGAAAGGCGAGGCCCGTGTGCAGGCCAAAGGCGCGCAGCGCTTCGATTTGCTCATCGCTGCCGCCGCCGATAATGGCCCCGGCGGCAAGCGGCGTGGCTCCGCTGTAAAACGCGGTCTTGTGCGTCGCCATGTCCAGGTAGTCATCAACCGAGATATCAAAGCGCCCGTCACGGACCCAACCCAGGTCGAGCGCTTGACCCTCGATGGTGCGGACGATCATCTCGGTAAGCTCGTGGAGCACACGCAGCTTCACGTCGGACTCCAGCGTGGGGTCGTCGAGAACCGTCTTGGTGACCATGGTGAGCGCCAGGTCGCCACAATTGATGGCAAGGCCCGTGCCCTCGGTAAGGTGCATGCAGGGCTTACCTCGACGAAGCTGTCCGTTGTCGGCGATGTCGTCATGGATAAGCGCTCCCGACTGAAAGTGCTCGATAGCTGCCGCCGCGCTGCGGGCGCTCTCAAAGCTGCCACCTACCGCGGTGGCGGCGAGCATGCAGATGAGCGGGCGGTGGCGCTTGCCGGCATTGGCCGTAAATGTCGAGAGCGGGGTATACAGGTAGCGCTCGATATCGGCAGAGGTCGCCTGTCCGTCAAAGAACGTGGCCAGATAGTCGTTGATCTGGTCAAAGTGCTGGGCTAAAAAGCTGGTAAACGGACTGGACACGGGTTCTCGCATTCTTTCTTAGGTTGCATCGTTGCGGTGTGCAGATACCATATTGCCACATTGGAGTTGCCGGCGCGTCTGTTTTGGCGATTTGGGGAAACGGGACGCGTGCGCGTGCCGGCTGCTTATATAAGCCTAAAGTGCTCGAGCGCCTTGACGACGCCATTTTTGTCGACCGAGTCGGTGATGTAGTCGGCGCGCTTTTTGAGATAGTCCGGCGCATTGCCCATGGCGATACCGACATCGACGGCGTTCATCAGCGAGACGTCATTGCTGGCGTCGCCGATGCCGTATACGGTTCCGTGGTGGGGATCGAGGGCGTCGAGTACAGACTGGATGCCCCCGCGCTTCGTGCATTCGCGGGGCGAGATTTCGGTTACCTCGAGTTCGAGCTCGTTAAAGCACAGCAGCGGCTCAAGTGCCTTGTCTTGAGCGATGTGGTTGGCGAGCGATGTAGACATCAAGATCTTGTAGACACTGTAATGTTGCAGCTGCGTGACAGCGTCGCCCAGGGTGCGCGCGTATCCGGGAGCATCGGGCGCATCGGCACTCATGCGCACGACGCCGTTGAGGCCCTCAAAGCGGATGACCTCGCCCGATTGCTCAAGGTAGGGGGCAAGACGCTGCAACATACTGGGCGTCATCGACAGATCGCGAATTGCGTGTCCGTCGATCTCGGCGTAACCGCCCGCAAGACAGACGATGCCGGTCCAGGGCAGCTCAAGAAGTTTGGGGTGGATGCAGCTCAGGGTACGTCCCGTGCAGATAAAGGCCATGTTGCCGTTGGCGACAAACTCGCGGATTGCCTGCGAAACCGCCTCGTTGGGATAGGGGGAGAGGTCCCGCTCGTCTTCGGGAAGGTCTTGGGCGAGCCTGGGGTCTTGCCAGGCGAGCGTTCCGTCGATATCGAAGAAGCAAATATCGCCGCGCTTATGGGCTGCGCTGGCGGCAGGGGAGGCCGAGGTGGTGGGCACAAATTCCGGCTCGAGGCCCATGATCTGGTCAAAATGCTCTTTAACGCGGGGAACGGAGATGCCGATGATCACCTGGGCGGTCTTGCCCGTAATGATGAGGCCCTTGGCGCCCACCGCGACAAACGACGCGTTATCTGCAACGATGGAAGGGTCTGCGACCTCGACGCGCAGGCGCGTGGCGCAGTTGGTTGCGCCCACGATATTGCCAACGCCACCTAAAAGCTGAATTACCCGCTCAGCGAGGACGTGATCTTGATCGGATCGACTATTGACCTCGTCATTGGGAGATTGCTCTTTGGCAAAGTCGCTTCCCGTTAAACAATCGATTGCCGCGCGATTGGCAACATGATCCTCGCGGCCCGGTGTCTTAAGGTCATAGACCAAGATGAGTGCTCGAAAACTAACAAAAAAGATGAGGCTAAAGGCAAGGCCGATACCGAGCGCCAAAAGATAGGCACCGGCATGCGTGCGCATGAGCGGAATAAAGTTGAAGGCTGCCATCTCCATCAGGCCGCCCGAGAAGATGCCGACGATGCCAAAGAGATTCATGGTTGTGGCAAGGCAAGACGATAAGACGGCGTAGAGCAAAAAGAGCCCGGGGTGGGTGAACATAAAGAGAAACTCGAGTGGCTCGGTAACGCCGCAAACCACCGAGGCGATGATGGCGGGAACAAGGATGACCCTGAGGCCGGCGCGGCGCTCGGGTTTTGCGGTGGAGTAGAACGCAGCTGCGATGGCAGGAAGGCCAAAGAGCTTGACCCAGCCGGTGGCGGTAAAACCGGCCCACGGCGCAAGCTCATTAAGGGGGCGCGTGCTATGGGAGAGGATGGGGAGCAAACTGCTCCACGTGGCGTAGATGCCGTCGTTAATGACCAGGTTGTCGTAGTAGATCGGCATGTAGAGCAGGTGGTGCAGGCCAAAGGGCTCGAGTGCTCGTTCTAAAAAGACAAAGATGCCCACGCCAAAGGGGCCGACGCCTGCAAGCGCGTGACGCAGCGTATCGGTTACATCGTATACGTAGGGCACGATGGCGGCCGAGATAGCGGCAAGGGCAAACACGGCAAAAAAGCTGATGAGGTAGACCAGCGAGGAGCCCGAGAAGGTGCCGAGCCAATCGGGAACCTTGGCATCGTAGAAGCGGTCATGGATGGCAACGACGGTTGCCGATACCGCCAGCGGGCCGATAATGCCGGTGTCGAGCGTCTTGATGCCGTCGATGACGGTGATACCGCTGGCGGAGGTCAAAGATGACGGGTACTCAAGTCCAAGGTTGTCTCCGCTCAGCTTAATGATCTCGCTCAAAAAGAAGCAGTAGGCAAAATAGGCGACGAGAGCCTCGAGACAGCAACGAGCCGGTTGTTTTTGGGCAAGACCGATGGGCAGCGCTACGGCAAAAAGGAGCGGGAGGCGTTTAAAGACCGTCCACGAGCCGCGCTGGATGATGGTCCAAAAAACGTACCAAGGGGTTCCGTATACGGCGAGATCGCCGACGATGTCCGCAGTCGTTGCGAGAGCGGAGACGCCGACCATGAGGCCCGATATAGAAAACAGCATGGCGGGCGCGAACATTGCCCCGCCAAAGCGTTGGATTTTTTGCAGCATGTTCTGCCTTCCGAATATCGAGGCGCGTTGCGCGTGGGGAAACGTTTAAACAATGGATTCATTGTAGAGGACCAGACGATTGTCGTACCGGCAGTTTTGAGCGAAACCGATTTGGGCATGACAGAAACCGTCAACGGTTAAATCCTGTCGCTTTACCGATATTCAGTTTAAACAACTTTAAGAAATGCTATCGTGCCTAGCCGGAAATGAATAATGTAGAGGTGAAACAATGCCAAAAGCGATATACGAAGGAATCTACCGAGAAATACGCTCGCGCATCATTAATGGGACCTATGCGTTTCAGGAGATGCTGCCAACCGAAGCCGAGCTGACCGCGGAGTTCGGATGCACTCGCAATACCGTCCGTCGCGCCTTGGGTATGCTGGCCGACGGGATGTTTGTGCAGCCCATACACGGCAAGGGCGTGCGCGTTATTTGGCTTAAGGGCGAAACCGACATGTTGGGCGCACTCGAAGAGGTTGAGTCGTTTGGCGAGTTTGCAAAGCGCAACAATGCCGTTGCATCGACGGACGTTAAGTCTTTCGAACATCTGGTTTGCACCGAGCAACTCTCTCGTCACCTGGGCTTTAAGGTGGGCGAGGAGTTGATTCGCGTAGTGCGTGTCCGAAGCCTCAACGGCAACGCGCGCCAAGTGGACCATGGCTATTTTTTGGCGTCGATCGCCAAGGGCCTGACTCCCGAGATCGCGGCAGATTCTATTTACGGCTATCTGGAGCACAAGCGCGGTGTCAAAGTGATGGCGAGCCGTCGTACGGTGAGTGTCGAGCTCGCCAACGATGAGGACTGCAGCTATCTTGACCTCGGCAAATACAACTGCGTTGCCGTCATGGAGAGCCAGTCGTACACCTCGGATGGCATCTTGTTTGAGGTGACGCACACTCGCACACACCCCGAGATCTTCCACTACCGCGTCAACTCCAAGCGATAGCCGGCCAGCTCGCAGCCTGACGAGACTCATGTCCTCAAAGCGAAAACGCCCGGTCAAACCGACGATGCATCGGTTTGACCGGGCGTTTTCTCTGCATTCGATAACAAATAATTGTTTATACAAAACTTGTCAAGTATCAAGTTGAAATTACCGTTCACCGAAGTTTTTCTACCGCTCTAGTAATACTTGTTCAAACAACTAGCCAAATAGCGTATCGTTCAAATCAGCAAAAGGGGCAAAGTCCCCGAGCCAATCTCCGAAGGCGGCGGCAAAGGGTGCCGCCACGGTGTGAAAGGGTGGATTGTAATGAAGAACGAAATGAGCAGAAGGCAGTTCCTGGGCTTTGCTGGTTCCGCGGCTGCAGTTCTTGGTCTGGGTCTCGTGGGCTGCGGTGGCTCCGCCGGCTCCGGCTCCTCTGCTTCTGGTGACGCTGCCGAGGTCTACTTCCTCCAATTCAAGCCTGAGGTCGACAAGGAGTGGAAGGAGATCGCCAAGGCGTACAAGGAGGAGAAGGGCGTCGAGGTCAAGATCGTGACCGCCGCCTCCAACACCTACGAGGAGAAGCTCAAGTCCGAGATGTCCAAGAGCTCCGCTCCGACCCTGTTCCAGGTCAACGGCCCCACCGGTCTTAAGAACTGGAAGGATTACTGCGCCGACCTGTCCGATACCAAGCTCCGCGGTGAGCTCATTGACGACTCCCTGGCTCTGCAGTCCGACGGCAAGGATGTGTGCATCGACTGGGTTCAGGAGAGCTTCGGCATTATTTACAACAAGCAGCTGCTCGAGAAGGCTGGCTACAAGGCCGAGGACATCAACTCCTTCGACAAGCTGAAGGCTTGTGCCGACGACATCCAGGCCCGCAAGGACGAGCTTGGTGTCGAGGGTGCCTTCACTTCCGCCGGCATGGACGACTCCTCCAGCTGGCGCTACACCACCCACCTTGCCAACATGCCGCTCTACTACGAGTTTGAGAAGGAGCACAACCAGGAGGACGACGAGATCAAGGGTGAGTTCCTCGACAACTACAAGCAGATCTTCGACCTGTACATCACCGACTCTACCTGCGATCCTTCGCAGCTTGCTTCCAAGACCGGCGACGACGCCACCAACGAGTTCGCAACCGGCAAGGCCGTCTTCTACCAGAACGGCTCTTGGGCCTACTCTGACCTCGTCAAGGCCGGCATGACCGACGATCAGATTGGCATGATGCCCATCTACATCGGCGTCGACGGCGAGGAGAACCAGGGCCTGTGCTCCGGCGGCGAGAACTACTGGTGCGTGAGCTCCCAGGCTTCCGAGGATGCTCAGAAGGCCACCGAGGACTTCATGTACTGGTGCGTCACCGCTGACACCCCGACCAGCATCATCGCCGACAAGATGGGTCTGACCGCTCCGTTCAAGAGCGCCAAGGAGACCACCAACGTCTTCTCGCAGCAGGCCGTTGCCATGGCCAAGGACGGCAAGAAGACCGTCGCTTGGGACTTCGTCTACATCCCCTCTGAGGAGTGGAAGAAGAACCTCAAGCAGGCTCTCATTGCTTATGCTGCCGACAACACCAAGTGGGACGGCGTCAAGAACGCCTTCGTCGATGGCTGGAAGACCGAGAAGGCTGCTTCCGAGTAAGCAGTTGCTGCCCAAGCTATCTGATTAGCGACAGGGGGCGGGCAGACGTAGGTTTGCCCGCCCCCTGCATATTGAAAGGACCCTTCTATGGGCAAAGCACTCAAGCGCTGGTGGCCGCTCTTTATGCTGCCCACGTGCCTGGCGTTTATGATCGGGTTCGTGATCCCTTTTATCCAGGGCTTCTATCTCTCGTTCTGCCAGTTTATTACCATTAACAACGCGCACTTTGTCGGTATCGCGAACTACGTGCGCGCGCTGTCCGATCCGCAGTTTGCCACGTCGTTCTTCTTTACGGTGGCGTTTGCCTTCCTGTCGACGGTGCTCATCAACGTGATCGCCCTGGCCATCGCGCAGGCACTCACCCGCAAGGCGCTCAAGGGCACCAACATCTTCCGTACGATCTTCTTTATGCCTAATCTGATCGGCGGCATCGTGCTGGGCTACATCTGGCAGATCTTGATCAACTGCCTGCTCTCCAACGTGGGCGCCCAGCTCATCGCCCTTAACTCTGCTGCTGGCTTCTGGGGCCTTATCATCCTGACCCTGTGGCAGCAGGTCGGCTACATGATGATCATCTACATCGCTGGTCTGCAGTCCATTCCGTCCGACTACATCGAGGCCGCCAAGGTCGACGGTGCCACGGCATGGCAGACGTTTTGGAAGGTTAAGATCCCTAACCTGATGCCGACCATCACCATCTGCCTGTTCCTGTCCATCACCAACGGCTTTAAGCTGTTCGACCAGAACCTCGCCCTTACCGGCGGCGCCCCCGCGCACTCCACCGAGATGCTCGCCCTGAACATCTACAACACGTTCTATTCGCGTGCCGGTATCGCATGGCAGGGCATCGGTCAGGCCAAGGCGGTTATCTTCTGCATCCTGGTCGTAGCCATCTCCATGATTCAGCTTAAGGCCACGAGGTCCAAGGAGGTGCAGCAGTAATGAAACGCGATAAGGTTATCAACCGTGCGCTCTCGATTTTCTTTACGATCCTGTCGCTCGCGTGGATCTACCCCGTGTTTATGATCGCGCTCAATTCCTTTAAGAAAGCGACCGCAATCAGCACCACCACGGCGTTCGATCTGCTCACGCCCGAGACGTTCAACGGCCTTGCAAACTACGTGCACGCTCTTAACGAGCAGGGCTTTGCCTCGGCGTTTATGTACTCGCTCATTATCACGGTCACGTCGGTCGTGCTGATTTTGGTGTGCTGCTCCATGTGCGCTTGGTACGTGGTGCGCGTCAACAACAAGATTTCGAACTTCTTCTATTACCTGTTCGTGTTCTCGATGGTCGTGCCGTTCCAGATGCTCATGTTCACGCTGTCCAATTTGGCGGACCGCATCGGCTTCAACACGCCGTTCAACATCTGCTTTATCTACCTTGGCTTTGGCGCGGGCCTGGCGGTCTTTATGTTCGCCGGCTTTGTAAAGAACATCCCGCTCGAGATCGAGGAGGCGGCCATGATCGACGGCTGCAACCCGGTCCAGGTGTTCTTTAAGATCGTCCTTCCCATCATGAAGCCCACCTATCTTTCGGTCGGCATCCTCGAGACCATGTGGGTCTGGAACGACTATCTGCTGCCCTACCTTACGCTCGACTCCACCAAGTACAAGACCATTCCTATCTTGATCCAGTACTTCCGCGGCGGCTACGGCCACGTCGAGCTCGGCCCCATGATGGCCTGCATCATGATGGTCGTTATCCCCATCGTTATCATGTACATCCTCTGTCAGAAGTACATCATCGACGGCGTGGTGGCAGGTGCCGTCAAGGGCTGATGCCGTAACTGTTTTGCAAGTTTCTGCGGCGCCCTCAACATGGCGCCGCATATCGAAAGGTAAAGACATGGCCGAGATCGTTCTCAAGCATGTTCAGAAGGTGTATCCCAACAACGAGTCCAAAAAGAAGGGCTTCTTTGGCAAAAAGAAGAAGACCGAGGAGAAGAAGCACAACCTCAAGGTTACCGAGGACGGCGTGCTCGCGGTGGAGGACTTTAACCTCACCGTTCACGACCAGGAGTTTATCGTCCTCGTTGGCCCCTCTGGCTGCGGCAAGTCCACGACGATGCGCATGGTCGCTGGCCTAGAGGACATCACCTCGGGCGACGTGCTGATTGACGGCAAGCGCGTCAACGACGTGGCACCCAAGGACCGTGACATTGCCATGGTGTTCCAGAGCTATGCTCTGTACCCCAATATGACGGTGTACGAGAACATGGCGTTTACGCTTGAGCTCAAGAAGGTCCCCAAGGACGAGATCGACCGCAAGGTTCGCTCCGCTGCCGAGATCTTGGGTATCACCGAGTACCTCGACCGTAAGCCCAAGGCGCTTTCGGGCGGCCAGCGCCAGCGTGTCGCTATCGGCCGCGCCATCGTGCGTGACCCCAAGGTCTTCCTGATGGACGAGCCGCTGTCCAACCTGGACGCCAAGCTTCGTAACCAGATGCGTGCCGAGCTCATTAAGCTGCGCCACGAGATCAAGGGCACGTTCATTTATGTTACTCACGACCAGACCGAGGCTATGACCCTCGGTGACCGTATCGTGGTCATGAAGGACGGCGTCGTCCAGCAGATCGCCACCCCGCAGGAGGTCTTCAACCATCCCGCGAACATCTTCGTCGCCGGCTTCATCGGCGTGCCGCAGATGAACTTCTTCGATGCCCAGCTGGTGCGCTCGGGCAACGGCTTTACCGTCAAGACCGAGGATATGAACGTGGCGCTCGCCCCCGAGACCTGCGCTCAGCTTGCCCTCAACTGGGACGGCGGCGACGTGAAGGAGATCACGGCTGGCGTGCGCCCCGAGCAGATTCTGCTTGCCGACAAGGACGAGGAGGGCGCGCTCCAGGGTACCGTCGAGGTGACCGAGCTCATGGGTTCGACCGAGCATGTCCACGTGACTGCTCCCGATGGCCAGTTCGTCCTGATCATTCCCGTTGTCGACCTTGAGGCCAAGGGTGCGCTCAAGGCGGGCGACCCCATCTGGTTCAAGTTCGAGAAGAACGCGACCCACCTCTTCGATAAGGTCTCTGGCAAGAACCTTATCTAGGCCCGGTGCATCCGGGCCCTCCCTTTGGGCGACTGCGGTATTGCCATCCTTTTGCCGCGGTCACATATAAGGCTCCCCTCCCGTCCACTGGGCGAGAGGGGAGCCTTTCTTTGTGTTGGGGCTTTCCGTCTGTCAGTTTGTCTTGATCTGTAACAGGTAGGGCCGATTTCGGACGTTAGATGTTACAGATCGAGACGGTTCCGCTGAGCTAACCATTTCATCTAAATCTGTAACACCAAAGGCGAATTACACCTGCTAGATGTTACAGATTGAGATAAACCCAAGGGGAGGGGCCGGTATGTCTCAATCTGTAACGGCTGGGACCGTTTTGGTTGAGTAATTGCTACGGATCGAGATTGTTTGGCCGAGTCGGATCACAGGGTAACGTGCGGGCACAAAAAACGGAGCCGTGTTGCCACGACTCCGTTTCTCAAGAGGATGGGTAAGGGAAGCGAAATTAGTTCAGGTGCCAGATCTCGTCGTTGTACTGGGAGATGGTGCGGTCGGACGAGAAGGTGCCGGCGTTGGCGATGTTGATGAGGGCCTTGCGCATCCAAGCGTCCTGATCCTCGTAATCGGCCAGCACGCGCTCCTTGGTCTGGATGTACTCCTCAATGTCGAGCAGGGCCATAAACCAGTCTTTGCCCTTGATGTCGTCGTGCAGGCGCTGCAGGCGCTCGGCGTTGCCGGTCGCCATAAAGGCGGGATTGGTGATGAAGTCCACCAGCAGTTTGATGCCGGGCTTGCGGTAGAGTGCGCCGGCATCGTAGGTGCCGTCGGCGTAGAGCTGCTCGACCTGCTTGGACGAGGCACCAAAGGTGTAGATGTTCTCGTCGCCCACGAGCTCGGCAATCTCCACGTTGGCGCCATCGAGCGTGCACAGGGTCAGGGCGCCGTTGAGCATGAACTTCATGTTGGAGGTGCCACTCGCCTCTTTGGAGGCCAGGCTGATCTGCTCGGAGATGTCAGCGGCGGGAATTACACGCTCGGCAGCGGTGACATTGTAGTTCTCGATCATGACGACCTGCAGGTAGGGGGCCACGTCGGGGTCGTTGGCAATCCACTGTGACAGCGTCAGGATCAGATGGATGATGTCCTGCGCGATGGTGTAGGCGGGTGCCGCCTTGCCGCCAAAGATGATGGTGACGGGGTGCTCGGGCCTGTTGCCGTTCTTGATGTCGAGGTACTTCCAGATGATGTAGAGCGCGAGCATCTGCTGGCGCTTGTACTCGTGAATACGCTTGACCTGGACGTCGATGATGGCGTTGGAGGGGATCGTTACGCCCTGCTCGAGTGCCATGAACTGGCGCATGATGGCCTTGGCCTCGACCTTGGTGGCGGCCAGGCGATCGAGAACGTCCTTGTCGTCAGCGAACTTGGCAAGCTTGCTCAGGTCGCCGGTACTGCGCCAGTCGGTGCCGATCGCATCGTCGAGCAGGCTGGCGAGCGCGGGGTTGGCACCGTGAATCCAGCGGCGGAAGGTGATGCCGTTGGTCTTGTTGGAGAACTTCTCGGGGTAGATCTCGTAGAACGGGTGAAGCTCGGTGTCCTCCAGAATCTTGGTGTGCAGTGCGGCGACACCGTTGATGGAGAAGCCAAAGTGGATGTCCATATGGGCCATGTGGACGGTGTCGTGCTCATCGATGATGGCGACGCGGGGATCGTCGTGCTCGGCCTTGGCGATCTCGTCGAGTTTGACGATGATGTCGGCGATGGCGGGCGAGACCTTCTGCAGGCTGGCAAGCGGCCACTTCTCGAGCGCCTCGGCAAGAATCGTGTGGTTGGTGTAGGCGACCATGGAGCGCACGATGGTAACGGCCTCGTCAAACTCGATGTCATGCTCGGTGGTGAGCAGACGGATGAGCTCGGGGATGACCATGGTGGGGTGCGTGTCGTTGATCTGGACGACGGCGTAATCGGCCAGATCGTGCAGGTTGCTGCCGCGCTCGACGGCCTCGTCGATCAGAAGCTGGGCGGCGTTGCTCACCATGAAGTATTCCTGATAGATACGAAGCAGGCGACCCTGCTCGTCGGAATCATCCGGGTACAGGAACAGGGTGAGGTTCTTGGCGATCTCGGTCTTGTCGAAGTCGATGGAGCTGCCCGGGACCAAGCCGTCGTCGACGCTTGCCAGATCGAACAGGCGCAGGCGGTTCTTGGTGGACTGCCCGTAGCCGGGCACATCGATGTTGACGAGCTTGGAGGTAACGGCAAAATCGCCGAACTCGACGGTGTAGGAGCGGTCGTCATCGATCAAAATGTACTGCTCGCCGAGCCACTCGTCGGGGACGGCCTTCTGCTGGTTGTCGACAAAGCGCTGGCGGAACAGGCCGTAATGGTAGTTAAGGCCCACGCCGTCGCCGGTGAGGCCCAACGTGGCGATGGAATCCAGGAAGCACGCGGCCAGACGGCCCAGACCGCCGTTGCCCAGCGAAGGCTCGACTTCGAACTCCTCGATCTTGTTGAGATCATGGCCCGCGGCGGTGAGCTGGTCCTTGACCTCGTCATAGATACCAAGGTCGATCATGTTGTTGATGAGCAGCTTGCCAATCAAAAACTCGGCAGAGATGTAATAGAGCTTTTTCTTGCCGTTGTTGAGCGGGCAGGCAGCAGAGCGCTCCTGCACGAGCTTGACCAGCAGTTTGTAGATGCGACGGTCATCGAGCTGCTCGAGCGTAGTGCCAAAGGACTGCTCGGCGAGTTCTGCCAGATTGATACGGGGCATGTTTCCTCCTGTGGTGGGTTGACTACATGTCAGAAATACAAAAGAAGCCCGCGCGAGGGGATTGGGGTGGCCTCGCGCGGGAAAAGCAAGCGCGTCCGCACGGTGGGGTGGGGTCGGGCGCGATGGCTCCTATTGGGGAAGCTCGACTTCGGCTTCCGACGGGATGCGGAAGTAGGTCTCGGTCCAGTCGGTGAGCTTGTGCTCGAGTTCGCGGGTGATGGCGCCATCGAGCATGCGCCACGTCCAGTTGCCGCCCAGGGTGGCGGGGGTGTTGATACGCGCCTCGTTGCCCAGATTGAGGAGGTCCTGCATGGTGTAGATGCAGGTATCGCTCACGCTGGCGGCGATGGTGCGGTTGAGTGCATCGGCCATGGGCTCGCCGGCCTGCTGATGGGTGTACAGGGCAGCCTGCTCGCGCTGGCGCGGGGTCGCCGTTCCCTCAAACCAGCCACGCGCCGTCTCGTTGTCGTGCGTGCCCACATAGGCGACGGTGTTGGCGATGTAGTTATGAGGCAGGTAGTACGAGTTGGTGCCCTCAAAGGCAAACTGCAGGATCTTCATGCCGGGGAAGCCCGAGTTATCGCGCATGTCGATGACGCCGGGGGTGAGGAAGCCCAGATCCTCGGCGATGATGGGCAGCGTGCCGAGCTTTTCCTCGAGCGTCTTGAAGAGCTTGAGGCCGGGGCCCTGCGTCCACGAACCGTAGGACGAATCGGGCGAGGAGAACGGAACCTCCCAATAGGCCTCGAAACCGCGGAAGTGGTCCAGGCGGATGACGTCGTACATGTCGAGAGCGGCGCGAATGCGGCCTTCCCACCAGGAGAATCCGTCGGCCTCCATGGCGTCCCAGTCGTAGATGGGGTTGCCCCAGTACTGGCCGGTAGCCGAGAACTGGTCGGGCGGTGTGCCGGCGACGCTGACGGGGTTGCCGGCGGCGTCGATCTTAAAGAGCTCGGGTGTGGCCCACATCTCGACGGAGTCGCGCGAGACGTAGATGGGCAGGTCGCCGATGATCAGGATGTCGCGCTCGTTGGCATAGGCCTTGAGGCGGCTCCATTGGCGGTCAAAGAAATACTGCGTCATCTGGTGGTAGAGCATGCGCGCGGGATGGGCGGCGCAGACCTGAGCGGAAGCCTCGCCGCGGGTGCGCAGCTCCGCGGGCCACTCCCAAAAGGCCTTGAGCCCGCACTCCTCCTTGACGGTCATGAACTCGCAGTAGGGGGCGAGCCAGTCCTCGTTGGCCTGGACAAAGTCGTTAAAATCAGCCGGCTTGTCGGCAGCGAAGCGCTCGGCGGCGCGATCGAGAATCTGACGGCGGCCGCCAAAGATGGCACCGTAGTCGACATTGCTGGGATCGGAGCCCAGGTACACGCCATCGATGTCACGCTGCTCCAGGTAGCCCGCCTCGATAAGCTCGGCAAAATCGATGAAGTTGGGGTTTCCCGCACGGGCCGAGAACGACTGGTAGGGCGAGTCGCCGTAGCTCGTCGTCGTAAGGGGCAGAATCTGCCAGTAGTGTTGTTTACACGAGGCAAGGAAATCGACGAAGTCGTAGGCATTCCAACCAAAGCCGCCGATTCCATAAGGGCCGGGCAGAGATGAGACGGGCATGAGGACACCGCTTGCACGCTCCATGAATGCGCTCACCAACCTTTTTGTCGTGGGGTCGGCCTGTCGATGGGTGTGCAGTCCGCCTCCGATGTTCTGATTCGATACGCCTATTGTAAAACATGTTGTTTAAACATGTACAGGCAAGATAAAAAAGTTGGTCGATTTTCGGCGAATGGTTACATGCCATGAAAAAGCCCCGACCTCACAACGTGAGATCGGGGCAAGAGCGGTATGTAGGTTTTTGCTACTCGGCGTCGGCGAAGCCGTTGGGGTTGTGGCTCTGCCAGTTCCAGCTATCGCGGCACATGTCCGCGATGTCGTATTGGGCCTTCCAGCCCATCATGCGCTCGGCCTTGGAGGCATCACACCAGTTGGCAGCGATGTCGCCGGCGCGGCGCTCGCGGATCACGTAGGGCAGCTCCTTGCCACAAGCCTTGGAGAAGGCGGCGACGACCTCGAGTACCGAGGTGCCGGTGCCGGTGCCCAAGTTAAAGATCTCGACGCCGGTCTTGCCGTTCATCCAATTAAGGGCGGCAACGTGACCAGAGGCCAGATCGCACACGTGGATGTAGTCGCGCACGCCGGTGCCGTCGGGGGTGGGGTAGTCGTTGCCAAAGACCTGAACGGCCTCGAGCTTGCCCACGGCAACCTGGGCGACATAGGGCACCAGGTTGTTGGGGATGCCCTTGGGGTCCTCGCCGATCAGGCCCGACGGATGAGCGCCAATGGGGTTGAAGTAACGGAGCAGCACGACGTCCCACTCGGGGTCGGCGGTGTGGACGTCCATAAGGATCTGCTCGATCATCCACTTGGTCCAACCATAGGGGTTGGTCGCGGGCTTCTTAGGATCCTCCTCGGTGACGGGCGGGTTGTCCGGGTCGCCGTAGACGGTCGAGGAGCTCGAGAAGATGATGGACTTGCAGCCATGGTTGCGCATGACGTCGATGAGCACCAGGGTGTTCTCGATGTTGTTGTGGTAGTACTCGACGGGCTTGCTCACCGACTCGCCGACGGCCTTAAAGCCGGCAAAGTGGATGACGCGGTCGATCTGATGGGTATCGAAGATCTTGTTCATCGCATCGCGGTCGAGCACGTTGGCCTCGTAGAAGGTGAGGTTCTTGGCGGCCTCGTCGCCCACGATGGTCTTGACGCGGTCGACGGCGACGGCGCTGGAGTTGGAGAGATCATCGACGATGACGACCTGGTAGCCACCCTCGAGCAGCTGAACGACGGTGTGCGAGCCGATAAAGCCGGCGCCACCGGTAACGAGGACACAGGTTTCTTTGGGGTCGAGTGCTTTGGACATGTAGTCTCCTATCGAATCAGGAACACTTCTTCAGGGGAGTATAGCGCAGGCAGGGACGCCCAAATCGTGCGCTGTAGGAAAAGCAGAGGATTGTGCTAACGTACTCATAGAAGAGCTTGCGTACGCATAACCTGATCTTTGGCATTTGCTTACGAGCCGCTGACCTTGCAGTTTCCTGCCGTTCGTGGAAATCGTTGGGACGCGCCATATGTACGCTAATATGTATGAGTTGAGCGACATATAAATAAACATGTAACGGAGTACATATGTCACCAAACAGCGATTCCATCCTTTCCCAGGAGCTCTCGCGCCGCACTGCCCTCAAGGCCCTGTTCGGCGCCGCTTCTGCGGCAGTTCTTTTTGGCCTGCCCGCTCGCGCCCGTGCGGCGGAGGCTTCCAAAGAAACCACCGATAAACTGAATGCTGCCCAGGCCCAGCTCGACGAGGTTCAGGCCCAGCTCGACAGCATCGCAAATGAGTATGCGGCGCTGGCCAACAAGAATGCCCAGACCCTCAACGACATCGAGAATGTCCAGGGCAAGATTGACGACACGCAGGCCCAGATCGATGAAAAGAAGGCCGAGCTCAAGAAGAAGCGCAACGACCTTTCCGATCGCGTGGCCGCCAGCTACAAGTCCGGCGGCACGAACATCCTGTCGCTGCTGCTGGCCTCTGGCTCGTTTGAGGAACTCGTCGCCAACGCGCATTACGTTGAGAAGATCAACAAGAGCGACCGCGATGCCATCGAGGATATCCAGACGATTCAGGCTGAGCTCGACGCACAGAAGACCGAGCTCGAAGCACAAAAGGCCGACCTGGAGAAACTCAAGGACCAGCAGACGGCTCAGATGCAGGATATGCAGGCCAAGCAGCAAGAAGTCCAGACCGTGCTGAACGGTCTTTCCGACGACGTCAAGGAGCTCATGGCTCAGCGCGATTCCGAGATCCTCGCTGCCGCCCAGGCCGAGGAGGCTGCTAGGAAGGCTGCCGCTGCCGCGGCTGCCGCGAACAAGAACAATTCCTACTCGGGTGGTTCGAGCTCGGGTGGCGGATCGTATGCGCCCGGAACTCCGCAGCAGAATGCCGGCTCGGGCAAGCAACAGGCCGTCGTCAACGCGTGCTACTCCACGCCTTCGCCGGGCCAGAACTGGTGCGCGGCGTGGGTTACCAATGTCTTCCGTAACGCCGGCGTTGGCTACTTTGGCGGCAATGCGTGCGACATGTTTAACGCCTGGTGCTATAGCTCCGACCGCTCGGCGCTGCAGGTGGGCATGATCGTGGCCGACTCATCGCATAGCGGCACCGGCATGCCGGGTCTGATCTATGGCCACGTGGGCATCTATGTTGGCGGCGGCATCGTCATGAGCAATGAGGGCGCCATTACGTCTAAGTCGCTTGATTCGTTTATTAGCTTCTATGGCACTGGCTCTGGCGTGCGTTGGGGCTGGCTCGGCGGTATTGCGCTGTCGTAGCTGCGGCTTGGTCCGGGACAGTCCGAGAGGCATAAGGTTGCCTGCTCGGGCAGTCCTGCTCGCACGGAGAGCACATTAAGTGCTCTCCGGCTCGTGCGGAACTCGCGATCAACCTTATGCCTCTCGGACTGTCCCGGCCCTCTCGGATTCGGGGCGCGACACACCGGACTGGGTTATCTGAATAAATATGGTGAAGGCCCCTTTCGGGGCCTTCTCTTTTAGAGGAATTCGCCGACTCGGTGGACTTCGGGTTCTAGGTCTACGTCGAACTGCTCTTTGACTTTGGCTTGGATGTCGCGGATGAGTTCGTCGACGTCGGCGGCGGTGGCGTGGTCGGCGTTGACGATGAAGCCGCAGTGCTTCTCGCTCACCTGCGCGCCGCCAACGGCGTGTCCTCGCAGGCCGGCGTCCATGATGAGCTTGCCGGCAAAGTAGCCCTCGGGGCGCTTGAAGGTGGAGCCGGCGCTCGGCATGTCGAGTGGCTGCTTGTCCTCGCGGCGCTGGCGGTAGTTGTCCATGTCGGCCTTGATCATCGCGGCGTTGCCCGGGGCGAGATTGAAGGTGGCCGAAAGCACGATAAAGCCGTCATCGGCGATGCGGCTCTTTCGATAACCCAGGTTGAGCTCGTCGACATCGAACTCGATGATATTGCCGCTGCCGCGGGTGCCGTCGTCGAGCTGGCGAGCGGGTTTGTAGACGCGCACGGACTCCAGCACATCGGCCATGCAGGCACCGTAGGCACCGGCGTTCATGTAGCAGGCACCGCCGACCGATCCGGGAATGCCCGAGATGGGTTCCATGCCGGTAAGGCTGGCCTCGGCTGCCGCGGCTGCGACATCGGAAAGCAAGGCGCCGGCTGCCGCCGTGACGTGCGTGCCGTCGACCGTAATGTCGGAGAGTCCCTCGCCCAGCGCCACGACGACGCCGCGGATGCCCTTGTCGCCGACGAGCAGGTCGGAGCCGTTGCCCACGATGGTGAGGGGCAGATCGCAGCGATAGCAGGTATCGAGCGTGGCGACGAGGCCCTGCTCGGTATCGGGCGTGACAAAGACGTCGGCCGGGCCGCCGATCTTAAACGTGGTGTGCTCGCGCATGGGCTCGCTCATCAGCACGTTGTCCTCGCCGGCAACGCCAGCAAGCGCGCACAGCAGGTCCTCGTTAAAAAAGTCGTTCTCGTGCATACGAATATCCGCCTTTTGGTGGTCGTTGTCATCAATCGATTGCAATATACCCTACCCGGACGGATTTGGTGCGCTGGCGGCGATAAAACAGCCGTCTACCGGATTGGTAAAGTGTTTATCACCGAGGTAGAGGGGTAGTCGCTATACTTTCAAGAGATTGCGCGTAAACCCGGAAGGAGCGAGATGGCCAACAAAGTCACCCTCAAGCAGATCGCCCAGGAGGTGGGGCTTTCCCCCTCGTCGGTCTCGCTTGTGCTCAATAATCGGCCCTGTCGCATCTCGGAAGAAAACCGCAAGCTCATCAAAGAGGTCGCGGCGCGCAACCACTATGTTCCCAACCAGATCGCGCGCAGCCTGGTCATGCGCGAGTCGCGCACGCTGGGCCTTATCGTCCCTAACATTGAGAGCCGCTTTTTTGCCTCGCTCGCCGGTAGCCTGGAAAAGCGCTGTCGCGAGGACGGCTATGCGCTCTTCATTACCAGCTCGGGTGGAAGCGCCGATGACGATCTGGAGCTGCTGCGCCAGCTGGTGACGCGCGGCGTTGATGGCGTCTTCCTGGTCGTAGGCGACGAGTTCTCCGACGACCGCGCCCTGCGCGAAGAAGTCAGCCATCTGCCTATCCCTGCCGTGATGGTCGATCGTGCCATTGAGGGGCTCGAGTGCGACAAGGTGATGTTCGACCACGAGATGGGTGGCTACATGGCCACTCGCTATCTGATCGAGCGGGGCCACCGTCGCATTGCCTGCTTGGTTAACGCGCGCCGTTCCAATACGGGGCGTAAGCGACTTGCCGGCTATGAGCGCGCGCTGCGCGAGGTTGGCCTGCCTATCGACGCACGTTTGGAGTTTGAGAGCGAGTACTACATTCCGAGTGCCTATGAGGCCTCGGAGGCGGTGCTCGCAACTGATGCCACCGCTGTGTTCGCAAGTTCGGATAACATCGCCCTCGGTCTGCTCAAGCGCTTGCACGAGATGGGGAAGAGCATCCCGGGCGATATCTCGGTGGTGAGCTATGACAACTCGGCGGCCGACGTTCTCTTTGAGCCGGCGCTGACCGCGATTGAGCAGGATCCTGGTGTCCTCGCGGAGCATGCTTTTGGCTGCATGTCCAAGCGTCTTGCCGGTAGGGGCGGCAGGCGTGCCGAAGAGGTCGTCCTGGAGCCGGCGCTTATCGTTAAGGGCAGCGTGCTCGAACTTACCGAATGTAGCTAAACGTACTTGTTTGTTTGCAAAGATTGCATGCGGAGTGTCTGCTATTTGCCGGCAGGCACCCCGGCCCTCGTCCGTGAACTCTTCCGCTGGGCGAGCCATAGACGCCACGCACCGATGCGATAAAGCAGTGGCTTGAAATTGGTGCTATATTCAGCATGAGTTGTTTAATGCTAGTACGGGAGGCTGATATGGGGCTGTTCAAGAAGAAAAACCCGCAGGATGCCTTTGATTCCGATGTGTTTACCATCACGGATACGATTTTGGACCCGCCGCGGTTTACATTTTTGCCGGCTATCTACCAGGATGCCACGCGCCGCAAGTGGGCCGTGCATCAGCGCGGCGGTGAGCCGAAGATTTTTGACTATGCGGACGTGTTGCAGTGCGAAGTAGCCGAGGCGGGCGATCCGGAGGCCGAAGAAGCGGTCTCTAAACAGGAATTTGCCCGGCGTATCCTGGCAAATCCTGCCAAGGCAGCAAAAATAAATGCTGCCAAGCGTAATATGTGTCTTGGTATGGGCGTTGTTGTGGCGGTTCAGACGGGAAAAGACGAGGTTTCCAAATTAGAGATTCCCGTTATGACCGACGAGGTCAAACGCGATTCAAGTCTATATAAGTCGTATCGGAATGTCGCCGAGAAGATCAAGGCAGAATTTGATGCCATGGGAGGGCTGGCCTAATTTTGGCGGCATACGTTTCTGAATGAGGAGTCTGTGCAATGGCAGGCGAATCTTATGCAATTCCCCCCAAAGATCGTGCTGTTGAGGGAATTCTTTGGTATATCCAGCACCATCAGCTTGCCGGCGGCGATCGCCTGCCGGCCGAGCGCGTGCTGTGCGAAGAGATTGGCGTTTCGCGTACGGCGTTGCGTGCCGGTATCACGCGGCTTATCTCGTGTGGAACGCTCGAGAGCCGTCGCGGATCGGGCACGTATGTGTGTCCTCCCAAGCCGCTGAACATCTTCCAGGAAACGTATAACTTTTCCGATGCTGTGCGGACTGCCGGCCTGCACCCCTCTTCTCGTCTGGTTTCCACCGGGACCATCGAGGCGGATGAGGCGCTTGCCGACAAGCTTGGGGTGGCTGTAGGCGCTCCCTTGCTCCGCATGCAGCGCGTTCGACTTATTGAGGGCGAGCCGGCGTCAATCGAGACCGCTCACGTTAACCTGTCCCTGTGCCCATCGCTTCCCGAGCACGATTTTGAGTGTGAGAGCCTTTACGATGTCTTGCTCAAAGAAGGTGGCGTGCGTGTTGAGCATGGACGTGAGCATATCTCCATCTCGCGTTTGAACGTCGAAGAGGCCGAGCTGCTCCAGCAAGAAGAGGGGACGCCGGTGTTCTATGAGAGCACGATCGAATTTGATAAGGACATGCGTTTTGTGGAGCATTGCAAATCGGTGATTTTGCCCACAAAGTTCCGCTTTGCCGATAACGGTGAAAAGAACGGCATGAGGAGCGTGGCAGGTGAACAATGGCTGAAACAGTAGATGCCACCCCGGTTTATATGCGCATACGACGTCGCATTGAAGAGCGTATCGAACGCGGTATATATCCCACGGGTTCCATGATTCCGTCCGAAAAAGACCTCGCCGAGGAATTTGGTACGACACGCTTGACCATCCGAAGCGCTGTCGATGAGCTGGTTCGGCGCGGGCAGATTCGCCGTGTTCGGGGGAAAGGTGCCTTTGTGGCGCAGAAAGTACCTGCTTTTTTTGAACGCACGGGCGGTTTCCGTGAATCGGTCCGTGCTTCGGGCGGCGAGCCGTCCGTCCGTATTCTCGCACGTTCCAAGCGTTATGCGGGGCCATACTACGCTGACCTGTTTGGCATCGCCGAGGACGACCTGCTCTATTCCATTCGACGCCTGAACTGCATAAACGGTAGCCCCGTATCGATTGAGACGGCGCTGATTCCCTGCCTGCTGTTCCCAACCATCGAAGATATTGACGTGTCGGTCTTCAGCTTGTACGAGACCTATGAGATGCTGGGCCGAAAGCCAGTTATGGCACAGGAAAAGCTCGATATCGAAGCGCTGGGCGCACGAGATGCCGGCCTGCTTGGACTGGAGCAGGGTGATCTTGCCTTGACGCTGGAGTGCGTAAGCTTCGATGCGAGCGGCCAGGCGATCGAGTACGTCAAGTCGTTTAACCGCGGTGATGCGGGTGGATATACCTATACGTACTAGCTGGTTTTTTGCATAACGGGCTGAAAAGTTGACGGAATTTTGATTCGTTGAGCAGACCGTATATACAACCTTACATGGCTCAAAATCGACCGTTCGCCGATGGGGATAAATTAATCGACAAAGAGGTATCAAAAAGCCGTAACCTGAAACTGTGATTGGTATCAAATACTAATGATTTGTTACGAGGTGAGACGATGAAGATGCTCGATTACGTTCAGCTTGCCCATGTGCGTATGGGGGAGAACCTCGAGCGTTCGTCTGAGCTGGTAGCGCAGCTCGTTGATATTTTCCAGTCCGGTTCTTTTGATGCACTGCGCATCGTTGCTTCGGGTTCGTCGCGCCATGCCGCCGATTGCGCCCGCGATTACCTGCAAGATGCGCTGCAGATGCAGGTGTCCGTTGTGACGCCCGAGGCCTTCGTCGATTTTGAACACACCTATCCGCAGCATGCGCTCAACATCGCCGTCTCGCAGAGCGGCTATTCGACCAATACGATTGCGGCGCTCGATTACATGCGTGCACACGATATGGCTGCAGTTGCGCTCACGGCAAACGTCGAGGCACCCATCAAGGAACACGCTGACATCGTTCTTGACTACGGTGTGGGTGTCGAGTCGGTGGACTTTGTGACTCTGGGCGTCGAGGTTCTCGTTGAGTACCTGGTGCTCTTTGGTATTTACGGCGGTCAGGCGCGCGGAACGATTGACGCCAAGGGCGTTACCCAGCGTCTTGATGACCTGCGCGAGGCTATCCAGGCTAATGCCGTGATGTGCAAGACCGCCGAGGCATATGTCCAAGATCACATGCTCGAGCTTTCTGAGCACATGCCCGCCATGGTCGTCGGCAACGGCCCCAACTATGGTGTTGCCGAGGAGGCAGCGCTCAAGCTGAGCGAGACCATCAAGATTCCTGCCATGCATCACGAAGGCGAGGAGTTCGTCCACGGTCCCGAGATGCAGATCGTTCCGGGCTATCTGGTGTTTATCGTCGACGATCCGCAGGGGTCGGAGCGTCTTGCGAATATCGCCGATGCGCTATCGAACGTTACGGCAAAAACGGTGCTGCTCACGGCCCATCCCAAGGGTAGGGCTCACGAGGTTGCGGTGCCTCAGGTGGCTCCGCTGCTCAGCGCAATTCCCAATCTTGTGTTCTTCCAGACGATTGCGGCCATGATCGCCGAGCGTCTGAAGTCATGGAACGTGCACCCGTATCTCGATACCGTCTCCAAGCAAATGGAGGTCAAGGCAGAGGGCTACGAAGAGTCAGTCAATGCGCTTAAGGCCAAAGCGGCTGAGTGTTACGGAATGTAAGCGGGTTTTGATGCCCGTTGGCATGGGGGATGTGGAAACAACCCCAGAAAGGAGAGACAAATGAAGGAAACCGAGAAGATCGAGATCATGCATTTCGACCAGGAGGGCTATCTCGAGGACGGCAAGGCGCTCTACGAGACCGGCAAGAAGATGACCGCGCTCGCCGACAAGGTCGCCGACGAGGGCTACGACGCCGTGTTCCTGATGGGCGTCGGCGGCACCTGGGACGAGCTCATGCAGCTCGAGTACCTCATGAACAAGTTCGGCGACCGCGACCTCGAGGTCTACCTGATCCACGCCGCCGAGTGGAACGTCATGGGCCACAAGCGCATGACCGAGAAGTCCGTCGTGCTCACCGCCTCCGAGTCCGGAACCACCCCCGAGGTCCTCGAGGCCGTCAAGAAGATGAAGGGCATGGGCGTGCGCGTCTACGCCATGACCAAGCCCGAGGGCCCCATCGGCCAGGCTGTCGGCGCCGAGAATTGCGTCAAGATGGCTTCCGATCATGGTAACGGCGGCTGCGAGATGGGCTACTACCTCGCCGACTGCTTCGGCCTGCGCCTGCTCAACCGCCGCGGCTGCTTCCCCAAGTTCGATCTGTTTATCGAGCAGACCAAGGACATCTGGAAGGACATGCTCGATATCCGCAAGCGCTTCGAGCCGCGCGCCGAGGAGCTCGCCAAGAAGTACGCCCTGGCCCCCTACACCATGTTCATCGGCTCCGGCGCCCTGTGGGGCGAGACCATCCTGTTCTCGATGTGCATCTTGGAGGAGATGCAGTGGAAGCGCACCCGCTACATCACCTCGGCCGACTTCTTCCACGGCACCCTCGAGCTCGTGGAGCCCGGCGTCCCCGTGTTCCTGTTCATGGGCGAGGACGAGAACCGCAAGCTCGACGAGCGCGTCCGCGCGTTCCTCAACCGCGGCGTGACCGGCGACACCGACATCAACATCATCGACACCGCCGAGTTCGCGATCCCCGGCCTTGACGACGAGTTCCGCGTCATCGTGTCTCCGTGGATTCTGACGGTGCTCGTTACCGACCGCCTGGCTCGCTACTACGAGACGGTCACCAAGCACAACCTCAAGTATCGTCGCTACTATCACCAGTTCGACTACTAAAGAAAACGGGTGCGGGAACGCGCCGGGCTATTGAGAGGAACACAGAATGAGGCAGTACATCATCGCCAGCCATGCGCACTTCGCTACCGGCATCAAGGAGAGTGTCGAGCTGCTCTCGGGCGCTCGCGACAACGTCCACGATCTTTCGATGTTCGTCGATGACCGCATGGACGTGGCCGAGGAGGCCCAAAAACTGCTGGCAGGCATGGCTGCCGACGATGATGTCGTTGTCTGCACCGACCTCTTTGGCGGCAGCGTCAACAACGAGTTCACCAAGATCGTCCAGACGCGTCCCCGCACGTACCTCGTTACCAACATGAACCTTCCTCTGCTTATCCAGCTGCTGTTCTCTGACGAGTCGGCGCCGGTTGAGGAGACGATTCGCGCCATCGTCGCTGCGGACGATACGCGCGTGAAGTTTGTCAACGATCTTTTGGTCGATGACGAAGAGGAAGAAGAGTTCTAATCCGCAGCACCTACTGACACGCCGTAAGACGGCACAAGACCTTTGGGGGGTCACATTATGATTCAGCTACTTCGCGTCGACCATCGCCTGCTTCATGGCCAGGTCGCGGTCTCTTGGGTCCAGGGCCTTGGCTCCAACTGCATTTTCTGCGTGGGCGATAAGGTCGCCAACGACCCGGTATGGAAGACGACGCTCAAGATGGGCAAGCCTGCCGGCTGCAAGCTCGTCATCAAGGATATGGCGAATGCCATCGAGGCCATTAACTCGGGTGTGACTGACAAATACAAGATGATTATCTGTGTCGCCACCATCGCTGAGGCAAAGCAGCTTGTTGAAGGCTGCCCGCAGATCAAGTCGGTCAACCTGGGCAACACCAAGCCCAAGGACGAGAAGCGCCCCGATGCTCGTCAGGTCTCTCGTCAGATCTTCCTGACTGCAGCCGAGGAGGCCGATGTGCGTGAGATGCTGAACAACGGCGTCGAGGTCGAGATCCGTCCTCTGGCCGATGACCCCAAGGTTGACTGCGCAAGCGTGCTCTAGGCGTTCAATTTCGAAGAGTCTGAGCTCTTCGTAGTGTCCTATTAGGAAAGGGGGATATATGCTTACCCAAGCAATCCTCATCGGACTTATCGCCGCATTTGGTAAGTTCGACTGCCAGCTCGGTACGCTCTATGCGTTCCGCCCCATCGTCCTGTGCCCGCTCGTGGGCCTGGTGCTGGGGGACCTGCAGTCCGGCCTCGCGATCGGCGCCAGCCTGGAGCTTCTGTTCATGGGCTCGATCTCCATCGGCGCCTACGTGCCGCCTGATGAGACGATCGGCGGCGTGCTCGCCTGCGCCTTCGCTATCCAGTTGGGCCAGAGCACCGAGGCAGCCATCGCGCTCGCTATGCCCATCGCCACGCTGTGCCTTGCCATCAAGAACATCCTCAACGCCGCCCTGCCGATTCTGGTTGACCGCGCTGATGTCTGCTCCGGCCAGGGCAACCTTAAGGGTGTCTATGCGATGCACTTCCTGATCGGTTTGACCGGTATCATCATGGCGTTCCTGCTGTGCTCGCTGTCGTTCTATCTGGGTGCTGACGCCATCCAGGGCATGCTCGACTTCATCCCGCCCTTTGTCCTTGCTGGCTTTGGCGTTGCCGCCAACATCCTGCCGGCCATGGGCTTCGCCATGCTCGGCCGCCTGG
>UQIE01000021.1 GCA_900541065.1 uncultured Collinsella sp.
CCGTTGCCGCGCCCCGCAGTGCCCGCTTCCCCCGAGAACAATTATCAGTGCAGGTAGAAAGCTTGCACTTTTTAGCTAAAAGCCGGCGTGGTTGGAATATCTCAATTCATCGTAGTAAACCGGCATAGTTTCGTATTTCCAGCAGTTCCAAATTCGTCAATACGTCGGCGTTTGCAAAAAAGCCCGACCTCCGTGGGAGATCGGGCTTTCAAGGCTTAGTTAAACCAAGTCTGTACGGTCAAATGACTCGCAGATTACATCTGCTCGGGAGCGGAAACGCCAACGAGGGTGAGAACCAGGGCGAGCGTCACGCGGACGGCGTCGCAAGCGGCCAGACGGGCACGCGAAAGCTCGGGGTCGACGGGACGGCCCCCGCTCGGCAGCACCTGGCAGGCAGCGTAGAAGCTGTGGAAGTCGCCGGCGAGTTCCTCGGCAAAGTGCGTCAGACGGAACGGGGCGCGGTCGCGAGCGCAGCTGGCGATGAGGTCGGTGAGCTCGTTGAGCTTACGCGAAAGGGCGAGCTCGGTCGGGTCGGTCAGCAGCGAGTAATCGACGTTCTCACCGATGGCCTTGGCGGCGACGGCCTTCATGCCCATCTCGTCAGCCTGCTCGGGCGTAACGTCAGCGGCACGACGCAGGATGGAGCACACGCGGGCGTGAGCGTACTGCACGTAATAGACCGGGTTGGAGTTGTCGCGCTTCTTGACGGCCTCGATATCGAAGTCGACCATCTGGTTGGAGCTCTTGGAGATGAGCGTGTAACGAGCGGCGTCGGAGCCAACCTCGTCGACGAGCTCCTGCAGGGTCACCATGGTGCCCTTGCGCTTGGACATACGGACGGGCTTGCCGTTACGCAGCAGGTTGACGAGCTGGCCCAGCAGAACCTCGAACTTGCCGGGGTAACCCAAGGCATCGCAGACGCAGCGGACGCGCTCGATGTAGCCGTGGTGGTCGGCGCCCCAGATGTCGATGACGTGGTCGACGCGCTGGAACTTATCCCAGTGATAGGCGACGTCGGAGGCAAAGTAGGTGTACTCGCCGTCGGACTTGATCAGCACGCGGTCCTTGTCGTCGCCCAGGTCGGTGGAGCGGAACCACAGGGCGCCGTCCTTGGTGTAGAGGTAGCCCATCTTGTCGAGCTTTTCAAAGGCGCGGTCGACGGCGGAGGTGCCGGCGGTCTCACCCTCGGTGTCCTTCACATACAGCGAGCGCTCGGAGAACCAACGATCGAAGTCGCAGTTAACGGCATGGCAAAGGTCGCGCATGTTGTCGACCATCTTTACATAGCCGCGCTCGCGGAAGCTCTCCATGCGCTCCTGCGGATCGGCGTTGACCCACTTATCGCCGTCGGTGCGCCAGAACTCGGCGGCCTCGTCGATGATGTAGTCGCCGCCGTAGGAGTCCTTGCCCAGAGTCTCGGCAAAGTTGTCCTGATACGGATGGGCCTCGGGATGCTCGTCGTTCTCATCGGCAACAAAGGCGTCGCGGTCGGCGATCAGCAGCTTGTGAGCCTCGTCGATATCCACGCCCTGCTTGGCGATGATGTCGGCAAGCTGCATATAGCGCGTGCTGATGGAGTTGCCGAAGGTGTTCATCTGAGAGCCGTGGTCGTTAATGTAGAACTCACGCTGGATATCGTAACCGGCGTGGTCCATCACACGGCAAAGGGAGTCGCCCAGAGCGGCCCAGCGGCCATGGCCGATGTGCATGGGGCCGACGGGGTTGGCGGAGACGAACTCGACCTGGGTCTTCAGGCCGCCACCGACGTTGGACTTAGCGAAGTCCATACCCTTCTCGCGAGCCTCGCCAAAGATGGCATTCTTGACGGCAACGGAGAGGTAGAAGTTGATGAAGCCGGGGCCTGCGATCTCGACCTTCTCGATCGCGGGGTCCTCGGGCATATGGGCAACGATGGCCTCGGCGATCTTGCGCGGGGCGCAATGGCCCAGCTTGGCGGACTTCAGGGCCATGGTAGAGGTCCACTCGCCATGAGAAGTGTCAGCCGGTCGCTCGATAGCGCAATCGTCAAGTTCAAATGCGGAAAGGTCGCCGGCCTCCTGGGCCGCAGCAAGCGCAGCGCGTACCAGCTCTTCAATCTTCTCGGGCATAGATCCTCCTTGTGTTAAAGCCCCCGAGCTCTTGGTCACTCGTAGGGCAAAAGCCAGAGTTTGTAGCACTCTATCACAAGCGACGGGCACTGTCGCAGGGTAAAGCCAATCGATATTGCATATGCACAAAATTGACTACAGCTTGTATGGAGTCACTCAAAGATGCCAGTCTGCCTGCAGATTATGCAGGCGTTGAAAATGCATAAAGGTGTGAATGAGCTGCGCCTGTTATCGAATACTCTTACCTATCGGAGTTGTGTGCTTTTCCTGCATAAAGTAAGGGTTTGCGCACGTCAGCGTGTTATTCTAGACATACGTAAATTCGTATAAGTTGGAGGTAGCATGTTCTCAATCGGTCAACACGTCATTCATCCGGGTCAGGGAGTCTGCACCGTCGTCGGTTTTAGGGACGACACACCGCAGCCCATGCTACTGCTCGAGACCAAGCAGGGACATGCGCAGACGATCCTCATGTACCCCGTGGCGCAGGCCGACCGTTTGCACGCCGCCATCTCGCAGCAAGATGCCGAGCACCTGCTGAGCCACTATGACGAGCTGGAGTGCGACACTTTTACCGAGCGCAACAGTTCACTTGAGGAGACGCACTTTAAGCAGCAGCTCAAGCTGGGCGCGCCCGAGACGGTCCGCGTGGCAAAGACCATGATGCACCGCATTCGCCAGGCCGAGGAAGCTGATAAAAAACCCAGCTCCTACTACATGCGCGTACTCAAGGAGGCCAAACGCCGCTCCATCGAGGAGTTCGCCGTGGCCCTTGGTGTCACCGAGGAGGCCGCCGAAGCCCGCCTAGCCCAAGCCGCCCTCAACTAACCCATCCGCGCCAAAAACCACCACAAAGGGAACAGGCACCTTTGTGGTGGTTTTCTTGTTCTAGTAGTATTCATTCTTATCGATACCCACGAGCACAAGGAGTCTCTTATGGCAGAGCCGCTTACCGCCGGAATCACCCGCGACCGCGCGTTCGAACTGCTCAATGAGCACAACAAGGACCCGTTCCATATCACCCATGGCGAGACGGTCGAGGGCACCATGCGCTACTTTGCGCGCGAGTTCGACCCCGAAAACGAGGAGTTTTGGGGCATCGTCGGTCTGCTGCACGACCTGGATTGGGAGGAGCATGAGGACGACCCCATGAACCACACCATCTATGCTGCCAAGATTCTTAAGGATGAAGGTGCGTCTCCCGAGCTCATTCGCGCCATCCAGACGCACACGTCGGACTTCAATACCTCGCTGCCCAAACCCGAGCTGCAGATGGAAAAGATACTGTTTGCCTGCGATGAGCTCGCCGGCCTGATCGGCGCTGCAGTTATCATGCGCCCGAGCAAGAGCGTTATGGACTTTACGACCAAGTCGCTCAAGAAGAAGTTCAAGGACAAACGCTTTGCCGCCGGCTGCTCGCGCGACGTGATTTCGCAGGGCGCCGAGATGTTGGGCTGGGAGCTCCCCGAGCTCTTTGACCGCACCATCGCGGCCATGCAGTCCTTCGCCCCCGACCGAGATACCTTCCAGGCCTAACCGTCAACGCCACCTAAAACCACCACAAAGGGGACAGGCACCTTTGTGGTGGTTTTTGTTTGCGCGGGCGTTAGGGACGGACCTGGCCGGTGCCGCGGAGCTTGTATTTGTAGGTGGTGAGGGCCTCGGCGGCAAAGGGGCCACGGGCGTGGAGTTTTTGGGTCGAGATGCCGATCTCGGCACCCAGGCCAAACTCGCCGCCGTCAGTGAAGCGAGTGCTGGCGTTGGAGTACACGGCCGAGGCATCGACAGCATCGAGGAAGCGCTCGCAAGCATCCGTATCCTCGGCAACGATGGCCTCGGAGTGCATCGTGCCGTAGCGGTTGATGTGTGCGATGGCCTCGTCCTCGTTTGCCACGACCTTCACGCTCATCTCGAGCGCCAGGTACTCGCGACCCCAGTCCTCCTCAGTCGCGGCGACGTAGTCATCGCCCTCCACAAGCCCGGCATCGGCGCATGCGGCGCAGGTTGCCTCGTCGCCGTGAATGAGCACGCCGTGGTCATGCAGCACGGTCACGACCGCAGGCAAAAACGCATCGGCCACAGCACGGTCGACCAGCAGCGACTCGGCGGCATTGCACACGCCTACGCGCTGGGTCTTGGCATTAACGATAATGTTGAGCGCCTTATCAAAGTCGGCGGATTCATGCACGTAGATGTGGCAGTTGCCCGTGCCCGTCTCGATCACCGGCACAAGCGACTCGCGCACGCAGCGCTGGATCAGGCCTGCACCGCCACGTGGAATGAGTACGTCGACAATGCCGCGGAGCTTCATGAGCTCGCCAGTGGCCTCGCGGTCGGTGGACTCAATCATCGACACAGCCTCGCGCGGGAAGCCCTTGGCCTCGAGCGCATCGGCCAGCAGCTCGGCGATCATGGCACACGAGTGATAGGCCAGCGAGCCGCCGCGCAGAATGCAGGCGTTGCCGGTACGGATGCAGATGCCTGCGGCGTCGGCCGTCACGTTGGGGCGCGCCTCGTAGACCATAGCGACCAGGCCCAGCGGCACACTCACGCGGGTCAGGTCCACGCCGCTTGCAAGCACGCGGTGGTCGAGCACGCGGCCCACGGGATCGGGCAGCTCGGCGAGCTTTTCCAGGCCGGCGGCCATGCCCTCGACGCGCTCGGGCGTCAGCAGCAGGCGATCGAGCAGTCCGGCCGAGGTACCCGCATCGCGCGCGGCGGACATATCGAGCTCGTTGGCGGCAACGATGGAATCGACGCCATCGCGCAGCGCCGCGGCCATGGCGCGCACGGCCTCCTGACGCTGCTCATCGCTCGCCGTGGCAAGCGAGGCCGACGCTGCCTTGGCGGTAACGGCAAGATCGTGGACGTACGTGGCTATATCGACCGACATGGGCGGCCCTTTCTCCTAGAAGTTTGCAACCATGGTAGCCGATTTGCGCATGGCCTCGCCCACGGCGGTAGAATTGGTCAACCCGAAACACCGCAACGAACGGAAGACTCACATGGCCCTCATCACTTCGTACCACGTCCCCGGCCTTTATGTCGAGGACCACAGCATCGACGTCCCCCTTGACTGGCGCGGCCTGGAGCCGATGCTCCTGGCCGTCGGCAGCACCATGCGCCGCGGCGCTATGCCGGCACCTATCGCCGGCGCGCCCGAGAGCATCAAGCTCTTCTACCGCGTGGTTTGCGCGCCCGACCGCATCAACGACGATCTGCCACTGCTCCTGTTTTTGCAGGGCGGCCCCGGCGGCGAGAGCCCGCGTCCGCTGTCGCCCACAAGCGACGGCTGGATCGAGGAGGCCGTCAAGCACTTCCGCGTGGTCCTTCCCGACCAGCGCGGCACCGGGCGCAGCAGCTGTGTAGACGGGCGCACGATTGCCGCACTGGGCGAGCGCGCGACGGCGACCGGCTCCGATGCCGCACGCTCGCAGGCTGACTTCCTCAAGCGCCACCTCGCCAGCTCCATCGTGCGCGATTTTGAGTACCTGCGCCTAGTGGGCTTTGGCGGCGAGCCGTGGGCCACGCTCGGCCAAAGCTACGGCGGTTTTTTGACGCTGAGCTACCTGTCGCTCTTCCCCGAGGGCGTGGCGGCGAGCTTTACCTGCGGCGGAATCCCCCACGTACCGGCGAGCGCAAGCGAGGTCTACGCGCACACCTTCCCGCGTATGGCCGCCAAGACGCAGCAGTATTATGACCGCTATCCCGCTGACGTCGAGCGCGTGGCAGCCCTGGCCGATGCGCTCGAGGCTCAGAAGCCCGTACTGCCCGACGGCTCGCCGATGACGGTCGAGCGCCTACAGCTCATGGGCAGCGACTTTGGCATGAAGCCGAGCTTTGAGCGCATGCATTGGATTATCGATCACGCGTTTGTTGACGGCGACGGCACGCTGAGCTGCGGAACTTCGGTATCCGACAGCTTTTTGATGCGCGCCTTCGAGCGCACCAACACGCGTACAAACCCGCTGTACTGGACGCTGCAGGAGTTTATCTACGCCGACGGCGACACCATGCCCATTGGCTGGGCGGCCGCAGAGGAGAAGGCCCATCGTGCCGAGTTCGACACACTCGCGCGTCCGCTCATGTTTACCGGCGAGGCCATGTTCCCGTGGATGTTTGAGCAGATGCCCGAGCTTATGCCCTTCAAGCCCGCCATGGACCTGCTGATGGAAGACACAAGCTGGGACAAGATCTACGACCCGCAGCGCCTGGCCTGCAACGAGGTGCCGCTCCAGGCCGCGGTGTATTTCGACGACATGTACGTCGATTCGGGCCTGCAGCTCGATACGCTCAGACGCGTGGGCAACTCGCATGCCTGGGTGACCAACGAGCTCGAGCACGACGGTCTGCACGGCAGCGTGGTATTCAAGCACCTCTTCGACGAAGCCCTCAACCGCGGAGACCTGCGCCGGATCTTCTAGCAAAGGGGTGTCCCCACCTGCCGGCACAAAAGGAACGTCCCCAAGTGCCGAACAAGTGCCGGCAACGACAATGCCGCAGGTAGAGAACGGAAAGCGAAAACGCCCCTAAGCGAGCAAGGTGACGTGAAAGAGGAGGGCATTGACCTTTTGGTCATGCCCGACGATTGAACGTCAGATTGCCGCTTAGGGGCGTTTGCAGCGTCAATTGGTTATGCGAAGACGATTAAATTATCCCTGTGTATCGCCGGCTTCTCGGCTAGGTTAGCGAGCAGGCGGTTGCTGGCGATCTGGTCCTGGCGGCGGCCGGCTGCAAGCTCCAGCACATCCGAATCGGCCTCGGCGATACCGCGGGCGACAACCATGCCGCTCGGATCGCACACATCGAGCACATCGCCTTCGGCAAACTGGCCATCGACCTCGCGAATACCCACCGCAAGCAAGGAAGAGCCACGGCTGACCAGCGCCTTCGCGGCACCGTCGTCAACCGTCACCGAGCCATGTGCCTTGTCGCCCAGTGCGATCCACAGCTTGCGGGGTGCGATGTCCAGACGCTCCGCCGGCGGATCGAACAGCGTGCCCACGCTCTCGCCGCGGGCGAGGCGCACGAGCGCATCGGGCTCCTCGCCCGAGCAAATCACGCTCTGAATACCCGCCGTCATCAGGATGCGGCTCGCGCGAATCTTGGTGATCATGCCGCCCGTGCCCACCGAAGTCGAAGAATCGCCTGCCGAGGCGATAATCTTGGCATCGATCTTATGCACGACCGGGACGAACTCGGCCGTGGGGTCCTCGTGCGGATTGGCGGTATAGAGGCCATCGATGTCCGAGAGCGTCACGCACAGATCGGCAGAAACCAGGCAGCTCACAAGCGCCGCCAGCGTGTCGTTGTCGCCAAACTTGATCTCGTCGACGGTGACGGTATCGTTCTCGTTGACGACCGGCACCACGCCCAGCTCCACCAGGCGCAGCAGGGCGTCGCGTGCATGCAGGTAGGACGTGCGGCGGGCCGTGTCGTGGCGCGTGAGCAGTACGAGCGAGGTGAGCAGGTCGCGCGCATGGAACTCCTCGTCGTAGGCCGACGAGATGATGCACTGACCAGCCGAGGCGCAGGCCTGCAGGCTCGGAAGGTCGCCGACCGGCTTGCGGTCGAAGCCCAACACGGGATAGCCACAGGCAATAGCGCCCGAGCTCACCACGACCAGACGCCAGCCGAGCTCGCGCAGCGCTGCGGCTTGATCGGCAAGTCCGCCGATAAAGGCGCGGTTGACCTTGCCATCGGCGCCCACCACCGTGGACGAACCGATCTTTACCACCATCGTTTTATAAGAAGTCGTCATACGTCAAACCAATCAACTGTTCAGCGAACGGCCGAGCTGGCGGCCAAGGGAGCGTGACTCGCCCCTACCGCCCAAGGAATTAGTGAGCCCAGGGGAAAGCCGAAGCCGCGGCCATGTTCTTGCGCACGAGCTCGTCGCGCACCTGAGCCAGGCCCTGCTCCATGCCCACAACATAGGTCTGCGGGTACAGGAAGCGCTTGAAAGCTGCGTCCAGATGATCGAGTGCCCAAGCACAGCGCTCGCGCGCGTCCTTGATGCTCTCACGCGGAGCAACCGCACTGCCGTCGCGCACGATCGGCACCAGCAGCTCACGATACTCAAGCTCGGACACGTCGGTCACCAGCGCCGCATCGTTTACGGCCACGAGGGTATTGCCGCGCGCGGCGCCCTCACCTGCCAGATGGTCCTCGTCATAGATCATGTCGCAGACCGGGCCGCCAAAACCATCGTAATAACGGCGCACGCGCTGCACGCCGGGAATCGTGCGCTTGTAGGGCTGCTCGGAAAGCTTCACCACCGGCGTCCACGGGTCCGTCTCGCTCGCGCGGCGGGCCGAAAGCTTGTACACGCCGCCCAGCGCCGGCTGATCGTAGCAGGTCGCGAGCTTGGTGCCCACGCCAAAGCTATCGATGGGCGCACCCTGGTCGAGCAGCGACTGGATCGTGTACTCGTCCAGGTCGTTGGAGACCGAAATCCCCACATAGGGCAGGCCCTCAGCATCAAAACGGCCGCGGACATACTTGGACAGCTTGGCGAGGTCGCCCGAGTCGATGCGAATAGCCGACAGGCGCTCGCCCACCGCCTCCATCTCCTTGGCAACCGTAATGGCATGCTCGCAGCCCTCGCGTACATCGTAGGTGTCGATGAGCAGCGTACAGTTCTTGGGGCTCGACTTGGCAAATGCGCGGAAGGCCTCGAGCTCGGAATCGAAGCTCATCACCCAGCTGTGCGCATGCGTGCCAAAGACGGGAATACCGTAGCGGCGACCGGCGAGCACATTAGACGTAGAGGAACAGCCGGCAACGTAGCTCGCGCGCGCGACGGCCAGGCCGCCATCGGGACCCTGGGCACGGCGCAGGCCAAACTCGGCCACGGGACGACCGTCGGCGGCGAGCACCACGCGCGCCGTCTTGGTGGCGACAAGCGTCTGGAACCCGACGATGTTGAGCAGCGCCGTCTCGAGCAGCTGGCACTCCAGCGCGGGGCCGGTGACGCGCACCATGGGCTCGCGCGGAAAGACGAGCTCGCCCTCGGGCACGGCGTCGATGTTTACATGCGCACGAAAATCGCGCAGGTAGTCGAGGAATCCAGACTTGAACATCGCACCGCCGGCAGGGGCCTCAAGCGATGCGAGGTAGTCGATGTCCTCGGGCGTAAAGCGCAGATTCTCGACCAGCTCGGGCAGCTCGGCGGTGCCGCACATGACGGCATAGGCGCTGCCAAAGGGATGGTCGCGGTAAAACGCGGTAAAACAACCCTGCTCATTGGCCTTGCCGCTCTCCCACAGGCCCTGGGCCATAGTGAGCTCGTACAGATCGGTGAGCATTGCGATGTCGGTGGGATGAGAGATGTCGGTCAAAGCCATGGGGCGACCTTTCGGATGTGTGGTGCAGAATTTGAGGGTTGGGCGAGGCGGACGTGCGGGCATGGAGCCCGGCGCGAACAGGTTAGTGCAGGCCCATGCTGCCCGTGATCGTGTAAACCATAAAGACGATAAACGCGATGAGGGCAAGGACAATGATGATTTTTTGAGCCGGCGCCATGCCAGGGATCTCGTTCTCGCCCATAGGCTCCTTGGAGGTAACCATGCGCTGGGCAAAGGTCATCTCGTCACGGCTCGGCTTGGGCTCGACGGACTTAAGACGAGCGGCCTTTTTAGGCTGAGGTTTGGGCGCGGCAGGTGCAGGCTTCGCAGCAGCGGGCTTGGGTGCGGGCGCGGGCTTGCGCTCGGATGCGGCGTTCAAGGCGACCTCCTCGGCCTTCGCACGCTCGGCGCGCAGGGCAGCCAGCTCCTCACGCTCGCGACGGGCCTCTTCCCGAGCCTCGCGGCGGGCCTTCTCAGCGCGGAGCTCTTCCAACTCAGCGCGCTCCTCGTCGGACAATGGTTGGGACTCAAGCTCGGCCATGGTATAGCCCTTTCTTTTAAAAAAAGCCGCCGACACAATGTCAGCGGCTTATCAAATCCAAGGGTGGAGACGAAGGGAGTCGAACCCTCGGCCTCTGCCATGCGACGGCAGCGCTCTCCCAACTGAGCTACGTCCCCAGGACAAGTCGATATTTTACCTACGGCTCGCCAACTGTCAACGCCCAATAACCAGTCTTTTTGGGGCGCGGCTATTTTGACAACTTTTCGAACAGGCGATCCTCTCGATGATTTTATAATCCCCGTCCCAGAAAAATCATCGACGAACGCACTACTTTGCGCTGGTAAGAACACCGGTGGTGTCGAAGGCCGGGGTGAAGCTCTCGTCTACCGCGCCGCCCTCTTGCCAGAACATCGTCGTAAAACCCAGGTCGTCGGCATGGTCGAGCACCTGCTCGTACTCCTCGCGCGTCACGGCACGCGCCAGGTCGCCGCCCTGCTCGCGCATAAGTGCATTGGGCGTGTACTGGTTCATGACCGAGATCGGCACATCGCCCACCGTCTGCCACACCAGGTCCAGCACGCGACACGAATCGTCTGCATGTCCCGGCAGTACCAGATGGCGCACAATCATGCCGCGCTTCATGAGCCCGCCCTCATCCACCATCTCTCCCCCGCGGCGCTCGATCTCGCGCGCCATCTGAGCCAGGCCTGACACGGCCACACGTGGGTAGTCCTTTATATGAGAGAGCGACTGCGCAAGCCCGGCATTGGCATATTTAAAGTCGGTAAGCCACACATCGACCAGGTCGCCCAGCGCCGCCACGGCACTCGCGCGCTCGTAACCACTCGTGTTGTAGACGATCGGGATAACCAGTCCGCGCGCCCGTGCCGCGGCAATCACGGCAGGCAACAGGTGCGCATAGTGCGTCGCCGTCACCAAATTGATGTTGTTGGCACCCTGGTCCTGCAGTTCCAGCATAATCTCGACCAGGCGCTCAGGCGAAATCTCAAGGCCAAAATTGCCGGTCGAAATCTCGTGGTTCTGGCAGTAGATACATTTAAGCGAGCAACCGCTAAAGAAGATCGTGCCCGAACCGGCCTCGCCCGAGATAGGCGGCTCCTCCCACATATGAAGCGCCGCGCGGGCCACCCTGAGCGTGTCGTTAGCACCGCATACGCCGCGCGCGCCCTCATCGCGCGCCGCACCGCAACGGCGCGGACACAAATGGCAGGCGGGCGAAAAAAGTTCGGTCAACGACGTCGGCATAAAAACATGCTCCAAAACAACGATTCAGCAGCTCAAACGTAAAGGGCCAGACCGCTTAGACGGCTCCGTCCCTAAGGCGCCGTAATCGTCCGACACGATTTTTGTAATGTCAAGACTGGAATCGATAAAGTGCCGCTTTATGATGTAGGTATTCCGCCCCCCGCGGAGCAACTGGGTGAACCGTCGCGTTTATTTAGGGAGCCCACACAGTCGTACCTAGTACAGGTATCCTTCGTTGTTAAGGACGCTGGAACAGTCGATGAGGGCACCCACCTGTTTTAGGTGGGTTCATTTTCGTAACGTGGGGGGTGGTTTTCTTTTGCCGAAAATCACCATACAGTCCATATGGATCCCCGCCGGCATCCCGACAAGCCATCGACAACATTCCAATATCTGGTATGCGCGTGATAATCGCACGGTGCAAACCTCCGCACCCCCCTCGGTCGAGTATCATGGGACAGCTATGCCATTTCCGCGTAGCAACCTTTGACCTTTTCCTTCGACGCTTGGCGGTTTTTAGATTCATGGCTTCATCCCCGAGCTACATACCGTACCTATGCGTGGCAGCGGCGGCCTTTATCACGACCTTCCTCGCGGTGCCCCTGGTCAAGCGCTTGGCAATCAAGCTCGACGCCGTCGACTATCCTTCTAAGCGCCGCATCAACACCAAGCCCATCCCGCGTTTGGGCGGAACGGCGGTGTTTTTGGGCCTGGTCGTCGCCTGCACTGTGCAAATCCTAGGCACCTGGTACCTGGGTTGGCCGCCCGTTTTGGTGCCCCACCCCCGTCTTCACATCAGCTACCCCATACTTGCGCTTTCTTTTACCGTTATCTTTGCGACCGGCGCTATCGACGACGTCTTCCAGCTCACGCCCAAGCAAAAACTGGCCGGACAGGTCCTCGCCGCGCTTATCGCCTGCATGGGCGGCCTGCGGATCGGCGTCATCGTCAACCCGTTTGCTCCCGGCGAGATCATGCTCGGATGGCTCGCCTACCCCATTACCGTGATCTATCTGGTGGCATTCACCAACATCATTAACCTCATCGACGGCCTCGACGGCTTGGCCACGGGCATCTGCGGCATCGCATCGTTCACCATGTTCTCGATGGCTGTTCTCTCGGGCCGCATCGACGCCGCCGCGCTCTCCATTGCGCTCTTTGGCGCCTGTCTGGCCTTTTTGCACTACAACTTCAACCCCGCAAGCATCTTCTTGGGCGACTCGGGGTCGCTGCTGCTGGGCTTTGCGCTGGGCTCCATCTCGCTGCTCAACGTGAGCCGCACCGCCGCACTCACCTCGCTTATCATCCCGCTCATCGTTGCCGGCGTGCCCATCATCGACACGTTTAGCGCCATTGTGCGCCGCAAGCGCGCCCACATTAGCATCGGACAGGCCGACAAGGGCCACATCCACCACCGCCTGATCCAAGAAGGCTACAACCAAAAACAGGCCGTGCTGCTCATCTATGCCTGGTGCATCATGCTTTCGGCCGGCGCCGCCGCCATCAATCAGGTCGAGGTGCCCATGCGCGTGCTCATTTTTACCGTGCTCGCCATTGGCTCGGCTGCCTTCGCCAAGCATCTGCATCTGTTTGAGCCCGTGCTGCGCCACCATTACAACAAGCGCACGCACGAGGACGAGCTCGTCACCCCCGACGACCCCGCCTTTAAGCAGGAGGAGCAGGCAGCTGAGGAACGTAAGGAAGAGCGCCACCACAAGCTCTAGGGCAAGCTGCCGAGGATGTGCCAAGGCACCGTTGGCCAAGCGCGGCCGCGCCGCGCCCATCGCACAAGCCACCCCTCTCCCGCCCCTCGCCTACTTACGACCCACCCCTCCAATAAACGCGTTATCATCTTGACCCATGAACATACGTTAGGAGCAATCATGCCAAACGAGAACAGCTACGAAGTCGCGCTGCAAAAGAGCAACGCCATTCGCGAGGGCCTGGCCAATACGCCCGAGAAGTTCACCATGCTCACCGGTGATCGCCCCACCGGACGCTTGCACCTGGGCCACTACTTTGGCACCCTCAAGGGCCGTGTTGAGCTGCAGAACATGGGCGCCAAGACCAACGTGCTCATCGCCGACTACCAGGTCATCACTGACCGCGACACGACCGAGCACATCCAGGACAACGTGTACAACATGGTCATGGACTACCTTGCCTGCGGCATCGACCCCGACAAGACCATGATCTACGCGCACTCCGCCGTGCCCGCAGCCAACCAGCTCATGCTGCCGTTCCTGTCACTGGTGTCCGAGGCCGAGCTGGCGCGCAACCCCACGGTAAAGGCCGAGATGGAGGCCTCGGGCCACGAGCTCACCGGCCTTCTGCTCACCTACCCGGTGCACCAGGCCTGCGACATCCTGTTCTGCAAGGGCAACGTGGTGCCCGTCGGTCGCGACCAGCTACCGCACATCGAGCTTACCCGCACCATCGCTCGCCGCTTTAACAACCGCTACGGCAAGGTGTTCCCCGAGGTCGACGCGCTGCTGTCCGAGACCCCGCTGCTGCCGGGCCTGGACGGTCGCAAGATGAGCAAGAGCTACGGCAACGCCATCAACATCTCGATGACCGCCGAGGAAACGGCCAAACGCATCAAGAAGAGCCAGACCGACTCCGAGCGCATGATCACATTCGATCCCGAGAACCGCCCCGGCGTGTCTGGCCTGCTTTCGACAGCCGCCATCTGCACCGGTCGCTCCGAGGTCGAGATTGCCGAGGAGATCGGCATGGGCGGCTCCGGCCAGCTCAAGAAGTACGTGACCGAGGCCGTCAACGAGTACTTCGCACCGATCCGCGAGCGTCGCCAGCGCTACGAGAACGATCTGGACTATGTGAAGGACGTCCTGCACGAGGGCAACCGTCGCGCCAACGAGATCGCCGATCAGACCCTGGCAGAGGTTCAGGACGCCATGGGCATGGTGTACTAGACCGATCTGCTGGCTTGAGCTTTCGATTGCTTTAGGGCGGGCGCTACGGCGTCCACCTTTTTTGGAGCCGGACCGCTTCGGCTCCGTCCATCGCACCCCCTCGACAAACAGGAACAGGCCCGCCGGCAGCTAGTTGCCAGCGGGCCTGTTCCCGAAGTACACCGTTGAATCGCACAGAGGGGAGGAATGCGAATCAAACTCAACAGGGCAGGCTTTTTCATCGCCTATTGCCTGCTCCGTTGCTGAAACCAATATAGTTCACCGTGGTTTACTTTCTGACGGCAAAGTACGCCACCACACCTTCTCCATAAGTTAGCTCTGGTAAACCTACTGCGTAAAACCACCACAAAGGGGACAGGCGCCTTTGTGGTGGTTTTCGCCACGGCAGAACCGCTAGAGCCCGGCAGGCCAGCGACAGGCGGCCAAGTCGACGTGCATGTCGTCCTTAAACGCCACACCCTCCCCTAGCAAAAGCTCACGTTGAGCATCGGGACCGCCAAAAGCGAAGCCCTCGCATATGCGCCCGTCGGCAAACACCACGCGGTGACAGGGAATCTCGCCGGGGCGCGGATTACTATGCAGGGCATACCCCACGTACCGCGCACTTCGTGGACGACCGGCAAGCAGCGCCACCTGGCCATACGTGGCGACCATCCCCTCGGGGATCTGCTCGACCACCTCGTACACCCGTTCAAAAAAGCCCTCAGACGCCATTGCTCGCTCCCTTCCACCCGGAAAAGCATAAACCACCACAAAGGTGCCTGTCCCCTTTGTGGTGGTTTATGGCAGGTCGGTTAGTTGGCGAGCTGGAAGAAGGCTACGGCGACGGCGCCGGGGCCTACGTGGGTGCCGATGGTGGCGCCGATGGTGTGAACGGGCAACTCGCCCTCGGTGTGGCCAGCCCACAGTGCCGCGCTGTCCTCGATATATTTCTTGAGCACGGCGTCCGAAAGGCCTGTATAGCCCAGCGCCAGCGGCATGGAAAAGTCGACGCCGCCCGCCTTTTCTACCTTCTGGTTGAGCAGGTTACGACCGTTCTTGGAACCGCGCGCCTTGCCCAGCTGCACGATCAGGCCGTCCTCGGCGGCCACAACGGGCTTTACGTTGAGCAACGTGCCCACAGCGCCGGCCGCAGCAGACAGGCGACCGCCGCGCACCAAGTACTCCAGCGTCTCGAGCAGACCGATAACCACCACGCGGTCACGGACTGCCTCGACGGCCGCCGCGATCTGGGCCGCACTACGGCCCTCGTCCACCAAGCGCAACGCATACTCGACCAGGACACGCTCGCCCAGGGTGACGTTATTGCTGTCCACCACGAACACGTCGCCGCCCGGCGCCTCGGCAAGTGCGGTACGGGCACTCTGATTGGTACCCGAAAGCTTGGCGCCCACGGTAATAATCACTGCCTCGTCGCCGGCCTCACGTGCCTCGGCAATCGCCTGCGAAAACGCGTACGGGTTGACCTGGCCGGTCTTGGGCAGCTCATCGCGCTCCACGAGCATCTCGTAAAAGCGCTGATGATCGATGTCGACGCCATCCATATACACATCGGTGCCAAAGGTGACGGACAGCGGCAAAACACGCAGAGCGGGGTGCTCCGCCGGCGACATATCGCTTGCGGAATCGGTAATAATACGAATGGACATAACAAATCCTTTCTTGCGCGGAGCTCGCGCGGGGAATTTTGACAGCAATGCCCCGGCACGGTATACGCGCTCAAACGGGACTATGCAGTTGTTAATGGGAAGCAAATGCCTTGGCGGCCTTAGATCTCGCGCAGGGTGTCGAGAATCGTACGCAGCGATGCATACATCTGCTCGCGCTGCTCCACACCCATAGCCTTACCGGTGGTATCGAGCACCTCGCGAATGATGCGGTCCGCCTCGCTCATGCTCTCGCCGCCCAGAGCGGTCAGGCGAACCGGAGCACGATACTTAACGGCGGCATCGCCCGAATCATCGACTTCGACGTAGCCGCCCTCCTCCAGATGCGCGAGCGTACGCGAGACGGCGGCGCGGGTCACGCCTGCCATGCGAGCCAGGTCGGCACCAGTCAGGCCGTCCTTGCTGCGCTCAAGATAGTACAGGCACATAACGTCGGAGCCCTTGAGACCCAGCCTTGCGCCCTCAGACGTCTTAATGCGCTGGATCTCCTTGTAGAGACCGCTGATCAGTCCGACAAAGTCCTCGAAACGTGTCTCGTCGCTCTGCTGCATGGGAGACGACCGCCTTTCGCTTGCATAATGCTAACGGGTAAACATCTTAGTCGCATAAGGCGACACCCGTACCCAAATACCCCATTTGTTAACCCATCAACATAAAAACCACCACAAAGGGGACAGGCACCTTTGTGGTGGTTTGGGGCATCAATAGGTTCTAGGCGCCGCTACAGCTCCACGCAAGGATTGTCGCGGGTCACAAGCGTCTTAATGACAACCGTCGCTCCCAGATAGCGCTCAAGCAGCTCGGCTAAGCGATCGATCGCAGCCTGGCAATCCCCCATCCGCTCGGGCTCCACGCACTCAATCGCCAGGAACGCATCGGCCGAATCATCGGACAGCGCCGTTCGAACGCCGTCGCGCCAGTTCCAGCAGCGGCACACGGCGCCCGCATCATCGATGTAGGCGAGCTCGCCGGGCAGCGTCGGATCGTCCGCCTCCTCGCCAAGCGGCCAGAACGCATCGCCACCGTCGGTCACCTTCAGGCGAAGGTCTCCCTCGATCGCATGTAGGTCCTCGCCTCCGACGGGCAATGCGTAGGTCAACGACACCGTGTTGTAGATGTCCACCGCGGGCGCAATGTGGCCCACCGGCTTGCCTTTGAGCACGCGTTTGAGCAGGTTCTCAACTGAGCAACGCGCGCCCTTTTTGGTCTTGAACAGACGATAGGCCTCGCGCCATGCCTTGACCGGTGCGTTCTCGCTGATAGTATCGCTGGTCAGATGACGCTCCGCATCGATATTGGCGCGGTCGAGCAACGCCGCAATCGCATCCACGTCCTCTTGAGGAATCTGAGCCGTGGGCTTCATGCCCTCCACGACCACAACACCGACCGCTGCCTGCGGAAACAGCTCCCAGAATGAATCCTCGGCAATAAAGCTCTTCATACGCTCTCCCTTCATTGTGCGCGCCCGAGTGAGGGCGCCTAAACAAAAAGCGCCCTCACAACGGCCACCTTCAAAGTCCTACGGTGCCGTCACAAGAACGCTTGCGCTGTCCCCATCCGGAGAAGGGGACGATATGTCAGGCGTATTGTAACCCGAGTCATCCACGCGAGCAAAACCACCATAAAGGTGCCTGTCCCCTTTGTGGTGGATATGGACTCACGGCGAAGCTAGTGGCGGAGTCCCAGCAGGCCGCGGCCGCGATGACGGGCCTCGGCGGACACCTGGGCGTGCGGGCCGGCGGCTTTGACGGACTCGGGCAGGTGCGAGTACTTCTTCTCGAAGTTCTCCTCGAACATCACCGCCAGTTTGTGCGCGGCCTCGTCGTAGCGCGCGGTGCTCTGCCAGTATTGGCGCGGCACCAGGATGCCATCGGGCACGCCGTGGCACGTCGTGGGAATGTCGACGTTAAAGATGTCGTCGTGCACGAACTCGCTATCCTCGATGGTGCCGTCGAGGGCGCGTGCGAGCAGCGAGCGCGTGTAGGCCAGCTCGATGCGATGACCCACGCCGTAGCCGCCGCCAATCCAGCCGGTGTTGACCAGGTACACGCGTGTGCGGCCGTCGGCAATGCGCTCGCCAAGCATCTTGGCGTAAACCATGGGGTCGAGCGGCATAAACGGCTCGCCGAACAGCGAAGAGAACGTGGGCGTGGGCTCGGTGACGCCGACCTCGGTGCCGGGAATCTTAGCCGTAAAGCCCGTCACAAAGTGGTACATGGCGGCATCGGCCGTCAGGCGTGAGATGGGCGGCAGCACGCCAAAAGCGTCGCAAGTCAGGAACAGCACGACACTCGGAGTGGTGCCCATGCCCTTAGTCCACGCGTTAGGAATGTGCTCCACGGGATAGGCCACGCGCGTGTTGTGCGTGATCGAGATGTCGTCGTAGTTGGGCTTGCGGTTCTCGTCGAGCACCACGTTTTCGCAAATGGCGCCAAAACGGACGGCGTTGAAGATCTCGGGCTCGTGGAAGGCGTCCAGGCCCTCGCATTTTGCGTAGCAGCCACCCTCGATGTTGAAGATGCCCATGTCGGACCAGCCGTGCTCGTCGTCGCCGATCAGCAGGCGCGTGGGGTTGGCAGAAAGCGTGGTCTTGCCCGTGCCGGACAGGCCAAAGAACACGGCAGTCTCGTGCGTGACGGGATCCATGCTGGCCGAGCAGTGCATGGGCAGCACGTCATCCTCGACGGGCAGCAGGTAATTCATAACGCTGAAGATGGACTTTTTGATCTCGCCGGAGTAGCCGGTACCCGCGACCAAAATCACGCGCTCCTGGAAGTTGATGACCACGGCGGCGCTGGAGTTGAGGCCCTTGATGGCAGGGTCGCATTGGTAGCCCGGCGCGGCGAGCACGCAGAAGTCCGGCTCGCCGGTGCGCGCGATTTCGCGGGCGAGCGGGCGGGCGAGCATCTGCTTAATGAAGAGCGCCTGGCTGGCACGCTCGCAGGCGACGAGCAGGCGGCGCGTATGGTTGCGGTCGGCGCCGGCCATGCCGCGGGTGACGAACACATCGCGCTCGTTGAGATAGTCGACGATGCCGGCTTTGATGACCTCGTAGCTTTCGACGGACAGCGGGCGGTTGACGGCGCCCCAGGCAATCTTGTCGTGGACATCGGGGGTGTCAACGATAAAGCGGTCGTTGGGCGAACGTCCGGTACGCTCCCCCGTCTCGATCACCAGCGCGCCGTTGGATGCCATGCGGCCTTCGTTGCGGCGGATGGCATGCTCGACGAGCTCCGCGGCGGGTAGATCGACCAGCAGGCGGGGCTGATTCTCGGCGGGATCTTCGACCAGCGTAATACCAAAGTTGGACAAAACTTCTGCAGGGGTAACACCAGGCATGGGGCCTCCTTTAAAAACGCGACACGTAGACGCGGCGCGCACTTTACTCACGTAAAGCCCGTTGTACCCGATATGCAAAAACGTTTTTGCGGCAAGGGCGGCAAGCCCGCCCAACGGTCAAAAATCGCAGGCAAGCGGCCCAGTCATTGGGGACGTTCTTAAACGACTAGTCGTTGGGGACACTCTTGAACAGGCAACATTCAAGGAGCGCCCCCGGATGCCGGCACTTAGGGACGTTCCCAAAGTGCCGGCACATAAGGAACGTCCCTAAGTGCCGACTACAGCGGCAGGCCTTGGCCGAGCATGGCTATGGCGCTCATCAGGACCAGCATGCCGGCAGCGTAGGGCAGCACCGCGCCCAGGAGCTCGGCATCCTTACCGCGCACGTGCACGGCGGCAAGACCAATGGCGAGGGTCTGCGGCGAGATCATCTTACCAGCGGCGACGCCCAGGGCGTTCAATGCGACCATCCAGTAGTCGCTCACACCCAGCGCAGTGGCGGCCTGGCTCTGAATGGGACCAAACAGCATGCCCGAGGACGTGCCCGAGCCGGTCACGAACGCACCGACTGCGCCGATCCACGGAGCCAGAATCGGGTAGAGACCGCCGGCGACCGCAATGCAAAACGCACTGATCGACGAAATCATGCCGGCATAGCCCATCACCTTGGCGCAGCCCAGTACCGAAAGCATCGTGATCACCGTCGGCGTCATCTGCTTCACAGTCGCGACCAGCACCTCGCCCATCATGCGCGGCGAAGCGCCCTGAATGGCACCGCCGACAAACGCCGCCAGGAAAATCCAGACGCCTGGCGTGTTGATCCACGAAAACGTAAGCATACCGGGATTCTCACCGCAATACACCTGCACATGGCTCGCAAACGGCGCGAGCGCAGCATGTACGGCGGGCACCAGATTAGACGTGCCCAGCAGCAACACAAAGATCAGGATGAAGCACGACCAGGCCGAAAGCGCCGACTTAACGGTGAGCTTCTCCCCCGCCTCGATATTCATGTGAAAGCGTGCGTCCAGATGCCCCGACTTCTCGGCACGCATGGCAAGCGCAGCGGTCAGCGCGAGCGAAACGATGGATCCTACGACCACGGCCAGCTCGGGACCCACAAACATGGCAACGACCAGAGCCGCGCCGACAAACGACACGCCGGAGAGCAACGCCACGCCGGCAACACCGTGCAGACGCTCGCCCACACTCGCGGCATTGCCCTGGTCATCGGCAACACGGCCCGCAACCAGCACAATAAATAGCGGCATCACCACAAAGAACGGTGCGAGCTGCACCAGCTGAACGGTCGCTAGGTGAAGGGAATCCAAACCCACCAGGTCGGCAACGGACACCGTGGGGATGCCGATGGAGCCGTAGGGCGTGGGCACGCCGTTGGCCAGCAGGCAGATGAGCACGGCAGGCACGGCCTCAAAGCCCAGGCCCGCGAGCATGCCGGCGGGAATGGCGACAGCGGTACCGAAGCCGGCCATGCCCTCCATAAAGCCACCGAAGCACCAAGCCACGAGCAGCGCCAGCAGACGGCGGTCGCTGCTGATGGAGGTGATCATGCTGCCGATCACGTCCATGGCGCCCGTACGAACGCACAGGTTATACGTGAACACCGCGGCGATGATCACCAGGACGATGGGCCACAGAGCCATCAAAAAACCTTCGAGCGAGGCGGTCGCGATCTGCGCTGCCGGCAGGTGCCACCATGCGAAGGCAAGCAGGCACGAAAGGACAAACGATCCGATAGCGGCCTTCCAAGCTGGCCATTTAAAGCACAGCAGCATCACGACCAGCCAAATAATCGGCACAAGAGCCAGTAAGAATGCGGCGACGTCCATAGGTAAAAGCTCCTTGGTACCGCGTGGGCGGCATCGGGGGTGTCACAAAACTTCAACAGGATACCGCACGTTTACCGACAAATTACAGCCGCCCGCCGAAATTATTGAACAATCCGTTCAAAAACACGAACGAACACCGTCGCGTCTATACTAAAGCGCAGCAATAGAAAGGACTCCGCTTTGAGCATCACGCCCCTCGATAGCATTCGCCGCGCCATCGCCCGCCGCAACGGCGTCTCCAACCCCGCTGCATCGAGAGACGGCGCCGCGAAGGCCCAGGGCGGCCGCATCGAGAACGGCCTCTTCCCTGCCTCGCACACTGCCGAGGAACTCGCACGCATCCAAGAGCTGAGTCAGCGCAACGCCGGCGGGCCCGATAGCAGCCAAGCCACACGTCGCCGGCGCGAACGCGATCGCAAGCCCGGCCCCGTCCGCCGCATGGTCAACGCTTGGTGGAACCGTCTGCTCGGTGCCGTCTACGGCGGCGGCTTCTCCATGCAGGAAGCGGAATACGAGGAGCACGCCACCCGCCGCGATTACCTTTGGAACGCTCTCGGCACCGCCGTGTGGGGCTTGGCGTTTCCGCTGCTCACCATCGTGTCCACACAGCTCGTGGGCGCCGAAGAAGCCGGCAAGTTCTCCATCGCCTTTGTCACCGGCACGCTCATCATGATCGCATGCAACTACGGCGTGCGCAATTTCCAGGTCTCGGACATCGACGAAAAGACGTCCTTCGCCTCCTACCAGCTCAATCGTTGGATCTGCGGAGCGCTCGCCCTAGGCTGCGGCCTCATGTATAGCAGCGCCCGCGGCTATGACGCGCAGATGGCGACGATCGGCCTGGGCGTCTACCTGTATAAGGTCATCGACGGCGTCGCCGACGTGTACGAAGGCCGCCTGCAGCAGGCCGACAAGCTCTACTTGGCTGGAATGAGTCAAACGCTACGCTCCGTCGGCGTCATCGCGGTCTTTAGCGTGGCGCTGCTCTTCACGCGCAGCATGCCCATCGCGGCCATGGCCATGGGCATCGCCGCAATCGCCTCGCTCGTGCTGGTCACCGCGCCGCTCGCCCTGCTCGAGACCGAAAAATCGCGCCGCGTAAACCTGCGCGAGGTCGGCCACCTGTTTGTCCAGTGCGCCCCACTCTTTGGCGCGCTATTCCTGTTCAACCTTATCGAAAGCATGCCCAAGTTTGTGATGGAAGGAACACTGGCCTACAAATACCAGCTGTACTTTAATGCCCTGTTTTTTCCAGCTCAGGCTATTCTGTTAAGCATTGGATTTGTCTATAAACCGCAGCTCCTGCGCTTGTCGAGCATTTGGGCTAATCCTCGCAAGCGTCGTCGCTTTGACCTGATTATTGTTGCCGTTATGGCGCTGATCGTGGTCATCACCGGCGTGTGCGCCGCATTTATGGCAGGTCCCGGTATTCCCCTCATGAGCTTTATGTACGGTCTCAGCTTTGAACGCTACCGTACGCTGGCGCTGCTGATGGTCGTCGCCGGCGGCGTCACCGCGGCCATCGACTTTATCTACGCCATCATCACGGTGCTGCGCCACGCTGGAGACGTCACCAAGATCTACCTGATCTGCTTTGCCGTGAGCGTGGTGCTCCCGGTGATTCTAATCAATCTGCTCGGCCTAATGGGCGCCGTCGTGAGCTACCTAGCCATCATGGCCCTACTGCTGGTACTGTTGATTATCGAGTACGCCCACATCCGCCAACGCATCGAACGCGACCGCAACCCCTACGGCGCCTAATTAGCTGCCCCCGGTCACCGGAATTTGCGATGGAATCACCCCGGCTGGGGTCACATTGCGAACAGTATGCATCACGCAAAACTAAGTGAGTAGACTTTTACCGAATCCCCGACTACACCGACAAAGCACAAGTCCGTGACCTGCGGTTTTATTGAGGAAAATAAGTTGGGTGCTCGGCATTTCCAAAAAAGTCTACTCACTTAGCCAGCGGGCAGCCAAATGATTATTTAATCCCCGTCCCAGGGAAATCAATTAGCGGGCAGAAGGGCAAAAGTAGTCAAAAAAAGCCCCATCCCAAATTAGCTACCCCTTGCACCGATTATTCGCCCGGGTTGATGTTCGCGTAGAACTCCGCCCCGTCGTCCAGGCGCAGGATGCCCACGCGGCCGAACTCGGAGCCGGTGGCGGCGGCGCAGTCGATGTCGATGCGATCGGGCACACCGGCAGTGTCCTCGCCGCCCAAGCGCACGATCTGCCCGCGTCCCGATTCCTCATCGAGCCCCGCCAGACCACCGACCTCGCAATAGCGCCCAAGCGATACCGTGGGCGTGTGGCCGCTCACCACGACCGGGCCCTTGCCCTCGGCAGAAAGCAGCCCGGTCGGCACATCCCAATAGCCGTGACGAATCCACAGCAGGTCATCGGACGACTGTACCGCGAGCATCTGCTGCAGCAGCTCGCGATCGGCACCCACCGCTCCAACGCCATCGGCACAATCGACGCCATGCTCAAGCAAAAACGCGCGCGCCGCCTTCATCTCGATTCCAGCATGTACCAGCAGATACGGGCGCTCCTCGGTCTCGACCACCGCGTAGAGCGGCAGCGCGGCCATCCATCGCACGACCTCCTCGTATGCCTCAAATTCCATGTCGTTGAGCTGCTCGCGCGTCGTCCAGCCACCGTTGATATCCCAGGTCTCGGCATCGAGCGGATCCTGGCCAACGATGGCATCGAGCATGATCTGCTCGTGATTACCCTTGAGCACGCGGGCGTTGGGCAGCGAGCGCACGAGCTTAATAACGCCGACCGGATCGGGCCCGCGATCGATCATGTCGCCCAGCACATACAGCGTGTCGTCGGAAGTCAACGAGATCTTAGACAGGGCCTCGTCAAGCGCACGCACGTGCCCGTGAGCATCAGATGTCACATAGATCGCCATGGTACGCCTCTCCTTGCATTGCGGCCGAAGCCCGGTGCCGCAACTAAAACTTCAAGTTGAACTTAAACGTTACCCATTGTACTCCGTTGCAATAAAGCTGGAAAGGGTTTCCGAGCAGAGGCAAAGACGGCAGCCGTCTATGACGATATCGCGCACGCCCGCAATCCAACCCCATAAACCCACCATCTTTGGGTACAAATAACCGCAGACAACTGACCGTGCCACGCCAACCACCCAGGAGCGGACACCATCTATGAACCAGATCCTTCTCTTTATCGGCCTCGTCATCATTTTGTGCCTGACCATCAAACCCGTCGGCAAAAAACTCGCCTTCCCCACCCTGCTCATCTTTATCGCGCTCGGCATGCTGTTGGGCGTCAACGGCCCGGCGCACATCGACTTTAGCGACTACGCGCTCACCGAAACCGTCTGCAGCACGGCGCTGCTGTTCATCATGTTCTATGGCGGCTTTAACACCAATATCGACCGCGCCAAGCCCGTCGCCGTGCCCGCGGTGCTGCTGAGCACGCTCGGCGTCGTCATCACCGCAGGCATCACCGGCGTGTTCGCCCACTTCGCGCTGGGGTTCGACTGGATCGGCGGCCTACTGCTGGGATCGGTTGTAGCATCCACCGACGCGCCGAGCGTCTTTAGCGTGCTGCGCGAGCACAATCTTTCGCTGAAGGGCGGCACCGACTCGCTGCTCGAGGTCGAATCGGGCTCCAACGACCCCGTCGCCTACATGCTCACCGCCGTGCTCGCCACACTCGCGGCCGGCGGCGACATCAACATTCCCGCACTGCTGGCCAAGCAGATTATCCTGGGCGTGGGCCTGGGCCTCGCCATCGGCTGGGCGGCGGGCCGCCTGATTGAACGCGCACACGCAACGGCCGAGGGTGCGCAGACCATCTTTTTGTTCGCCGTGGCCATCGTCGCCTACGCGCTGCCGAGCCACCTGGGCGGCAACGGATTTTTGGCCGTGTACCTGGCCGGCATTGTGCTGGGCGCGAGCGACATCACCGGCAAGGTCGAGATGGCGCACTTCTTTGACACCCTCACCGAGATGGCCGAGATGGCGATCTTCTTCTTGCTCGGCCTGCTCGTAACGCCCGCACGCCTGCCGCAGATGCTGCTGACGGGCCCGGCGCTCATGGCGTTTATGCTCTTTGTGAGCCGCCCCATCGCCGTGGGAATGCTGTTGGCGCCCTTTAAGACGAGCCCCCGCCAGGTCGCGCTCGTAAGCTGGGCGGGCTTGCGCGGAGCAGCTTCGGTCGTCTTTAGTCTCTTTGCCGTGGTGGCCGGCGTTCCCGGCGGACACGACCTATTTGACCTGGTGTTTGTGATTGCCGTGTCGAGCATCGTGGTGCAGGGCTCGCTGCTGCCAGCGGTGGCGAAGAAGCTCGATATGATCGATGCGACCGGCGACGTACGCCGTACCTTTAACGACTACCGCGACGAGGACGGCATGTCGTTTGTAAAGCTCAAGGTGGGCGCGGGCCATCCGTTTGCCGGACGCTCGCTCGCCGATATTGGTAGCGCAACGAACATGCTGGTGGTCTTGGTGCTGCGCGGCGGCGCGCACCCGGTGCTGCCCAACGGCGATACCGTCATCGAGGAAGGTGACCTGCTGGTGATGGCCGCGCCGACGTTTGAAGAGCGTGCCGAGGTTACGCTGCGCGAGGTCACCGTAACCCCCCACGGTCGCCTGGCCGGCCAGCGTCTTCGCGATGTGCCGCAAGGCAAGCATCCCTTTATCGTCGTGATGCTCAAACGCGACGGCCAGACGATCATCCCCGACGGCAACACCCTCATATACGCCGGCGACGAAGCCGTCATCGCCACACTGGCGTCGTAGTGACCAGGAAGTGGCTAATTTGCGACGAAGAGATCAAGCGCCTAGAGAACCTCATGCCTTCGCTCGCAGATTCGGATTTGCCTGAGGAGTAAAGCACCCCTCCCCCATGTAACCATCCTGTAAATCATAGCGGCGCACTCGGGTTTTGTTGTGATGCGGTCGCGCCTGGCGCTCCACTGTGCTAAAGTATCCCGAACGTTCAAACGACTACGAGGGAGACTAGAAGATGGCACGTGTGCACAACTTCTCAGCTGGCCCGGCCGCACTGCCTACAAGCGTGCTCGCCGAGATCGCCGACGAGATGATGGACTACCGCGGTTGCGGCATGTCCGTGCTCGAGATGAGCCATCGATCTAGCATGTACCAGCAGATCATCGACGACGCCGAGGCAACCCTGCGTCGCCTGCTAAGCATCCCCGACAACTACCGCGTCCTGTTTTTGCAGGGCGGCGCCACGCTGCAGTTTGCGGGCATCCCCATGAACCTCATGCGCCGCGGCCGCGCCGGCTACATCGTGACCGGCAACTTTGCCAACAAGGCATACAAGGAGGCCGCCAAGTACGGCGAGGCCGTGCTGCTCGCGAGCTCCGAGAACACCAATTTCGACCGCATACCCACCATGGCCGACATCAACGCGCGCATTGCCACCGAGGCCGCAGGCGACGGACTCGACTACGTCTACATCTGCCAGAACAACACCATCTTTGGCACCATGTACCACGAGCTGCCCAACTGCGGCGACGTACCGCTGGTCGCTGATGTCTCGAGCTGCTTTCTGTCGCAGCCGCTCGACGTCGAACGCTACGGGCTCATTTACGCCGGCGCGCAGAAAAACGCCGGTGCCGCGGGCGTGACCGTGGTCATCGCGCGCGACGACCTTATCGCCGAAGGCCCCGCCTTTGCGCAGACGCCGCAGTACATGGACCTTAAGACCCAGGCCGCCAAGGGCTCCATGCTCAACACGCCCAACACCTTTGGCATCTACGTGTGCGGCAAGGTGTTCCGTTGGGTTGAGCAGACCGGCGGACTTGCCGCCATGGCCGAGCGCAACTGGACCAAGGCTAACCTACTCTACGACCTGCTCGAGCACAGCGAGCTGTTCCATGGCACCACACAGGCCGACAGCCGCTCCATCGCCAACGTCACCTTCCGTACCGGCGACGCCGACCTCGACGCCGCCTTTGTCGCAGGCGCGGCAGAGCACCAGATCCAAAACGTCAAGGGCCATCGCCTCGTCGGCGGCATGCGCGCCAGCGTGTACAACGCCGTCACCATGGAGGACGTGCGGGCGCTGGCCACGTACATGAAGGACTTCGAAGCGCAGCATAGTTTGAGTCCGCGATCTAACTAGCCCGCAACACGCGGGCCGACCAGCCACCTCAGACCACCCTGTTTAGATTAAAACCTGCTAAGGAGTTTTTCCATGCGCAAGATTAAGACCATCGACGACATCACTAAAGACGGCAAAGTCGAGTTTGGCGAGGGCTACGAGTTCGTGGGCACCGCCGAGGAGGCCGACGCGATCCTGATGCGCTCGACCGACCTGCACGGCTACGAGCTGCCCGAGGGCATCCGCGCCATCGCCCGCTGCGGTGCCGGCGTCAACAACATCCCCGTCGAGGAGTACGCCAAGAAGGGCGTTGTCGTCTTTAACTCCCCCGGCGCTAACAGCAACGCCGTTAAGGAGCTCGTCCTAGGCATGCTGGTGCTCTCGAGCCGCGGCGTGGTGCAGTCGATGAACTGGGTGCGCGACAACGCCGACGACCCCGACATTCAGGTCGATGCCGAGAAGGCCAAGAAGGCCTTTGTGGGCCGTGAGCTCAAGGGCAAGCGCATCGGCGTCATCGGCCTGGGCAACGTGGGCTCCAAGGTCGCCAACGCCTGCGTCGACCTGGGCATGGACGTTTACGGCTACGATCCGTTCATTTCCGTCGAGCACGCGTGGGTGCTGAGCCGCGAGGTGCAGCGCGTGGGCACGCTCGAGGATCTGTGCCGCGGCTGCGACTACCTCACCGTGCACGTGCCCAGCAAGGCTGACACCATCGGCATGATCAGCTCCGAGCAGATTAACCTGCTGGCGCCCGACGCCGTGCTCATCAACTACGCGCGCGAGACCATCATTGACGAGGACGCCGTCGACGCCGCCCTGCGCGAGGGCAAGCTCAGCTGGTTTAGCTGCGACTTCGCCACGCCCAAGACCGTCAAGATGCCCAATACGTTTATCACCACGCACTCGGGCGCCGGCACCGGCGAGGCCGAGGCCAACTGCGCCGACATGGCCATCAGCGAGCTCAAGGATTACCTGGAGAACGGCAACATAGCGCACAGCGTCAACTACCCCGCCTGCAGCATGGGCAAGGCGCGCGCCGCAAGCCGCATCGCCTGTCTGCACGCCAACGTGCCCAACATGATCGGCCAGATCACGGCCATCCTGGCCAAGGACAACGCCAACGTGCAGCGTATGACCAACGAGTCCGCCGGCGAGAACGCCTACACCATGTTCGACACCGACGAACACCTAGACAGCAGCACCATCGAGGCGCTCAAGCAGATTCCGTCGATGTATCGCGTGCGCGTGATCAAGTAGCGCCGACTGACCTGACGGGCAGTTCCCCATGTGGCCTGCCCGTCGCTGACATTGAATGCCCGCGGGGGCGCCTTTCGCACGAGAGGCGCCCCCATTTTTGTGAGCGCTCCATTAAATGCACTGAGCCGCTTCTTGGCATACAATCTGTATGTTGACCTAACTATCTGTGAGGTGCCTATGGTTGATACAGATTTTGCTTGGCGGCTTACGCAAGGGCTCGTGCGGATCGACAGTTCAGACCCGGGTGCGTATGAGGACGAGATTGAGCGCTATATCAAAGCGTTGGTTGAGGAACGGTTGGCGCAGCTGAGCTATCCGGTACTCGATGCCGTGCAGATTGCAGAGCACGAAGTACTCCCCGGACGCCGCAATCTAATGGTCACCGTGCCGGGCCAAAGCGACGAGCCACGGCTCGTCTACATCTGCCATTTGGATACCGTCACCTTGGGCGATGGCTGGGACGCGGACATTCCGCCGCTCGGAGCGATCGTGCGCAACGATAAACTCTACGGCCGTGGTGCCTGCGATATGAAGGGTGGCCTGGCCTGCGCCATTGCCGCACTGGTCCATACGCTCGAGCGCGTGGCGGCAGAAGGCGAGCTGCCCCACCGCGGCTTTTCACTCATCTGCTCGGTCGACGAGGAAGATTTTATGCGTGGTTCAGAGGCAGCTATCGATGCCGGCTGGGTCGGCTCGCGTGAATGGGTGCTGGACACCGAGCCCACCGACGGACAGATCCAGGTGGCGCACAAGGGTCGCACGTGGTTCGAGATCGAGATGACCGGCGTCACGGCGCATGCGAGCCAGCCTTGGAAGGGCGCGGATGCCGTCGCCGCCATGGCCGAAGTCGTGTGTTCGCTCCGTCGCGCGTTTGTGGCGCTGCCCGCGCACGATGAGCTGGGGCCTTCGACCATCACGTTTGGCCAAATCGAGGGCGGATATCGCCCCTACGTCGTACCCGACCGCGCCAAAGCCTGGGTCGACATGCGACTGACCCCGCCGACCGATACGGCCGCCGCGACGCGCATGGTAGAGCAGGCCATCGCCGGCGCCGAAGCCGCCGTTCCCGGTTGCCATGGCAGCTACACCGTGACGGGCGACCGCCCCGCCATCGAGCGCGACCCGAACTCTCCCCTTCTAGCAGCGCTCAAGCGTGCCGCCGATGACGTGACGGACGCGGACACGACCGTCGGCTTCTTTACCGGCTACACCGACACCGCCGTCATTGCCGGCAAGACAGACAACCGCAATTGCATGAGCTACGGTCCCGGGTCGCTCGCGCTCGCGCACAAGCCCAACGAATATGTGCCCCACGCCGATATCGTTCGTTGTCAGCAGGTGCTAATCGCGCTCGCCGATAACGTGCTCTGGGACGCGAGCGGCCAAGTTGGGGCATAATAAGCCGCGAACAAACCGACTCGTGCGTTAGGACCGCCCATGAAAGCACTTCCGTTTCCCTGCATCCGCCCGGCTCAGGACCGCGTGCTCGAGGCGTTGCCCGCAATGGGCAGCATCCTGAGCGGCAACGATGCTCTGCGCGGAGCCATTGCCGATGGCCTGATGCTCAAGGACCCGGGTGCGGCGTATTACGTGTACGAATGCTCGGGCGAGCCGGGACGTGTGACGGGTGTCGTGGCAATCTGCCCGACGAGTGTACTTGCGGGTGGCAAGGGCGATGCCAGCGCTGACGTGGCCGCCGCCGCGCGCGCGATCGCCGAGCTCAAGGTGCAGCCGCGCCCCGTGTCGCTCGCCTACGAGGCCTCGCCCGTCATGGATATCATCTTGGGCGCCGCCAAAGAGGGCGCGTCGCTCTACGCCGTCACCGACCCCGCGGGCATTACGCACCGCGCGTGGGAGGTCAAGCGCGAGGACGCCGTCGGGGCCATCCGCGCTATGCTCGACCAAGCACCGGAGCCGGCACTGGCCGACGACCCCGCCTACGCTGCCGCGCTGACCGGGGCGTCGCAGCTGCTGGCCGATGAGGCCCGTTCCGCCGGAACGTACACCGGCAAGGAGCCGTTCAACTTTACCGTTGCCGTGCTCTTCCCCGCTGCGCAGGTCAGCGGCGGCGCGCCGCAGGTTCCGACAGGTCTGCTCACGCACCAGGTCGCGCGGTTCTAGCAAGACCAGACCGCCCAGCACAAAAATCGGCAGCTCAACAAACAGGGGGCGGAGATGCAGCAGGTACATGCATCTCCGCCCCTTTTGCGTCGAGAAGTTATGCCGGCGACCCGTGCCGCCGCGCTCGCGTTATCCGCGCTGCGGACCTGCAGTAGCCACAAGCGGTTCAAGCCCCAGCTCGCGCGCGTAATCCTCCTGCGTAAAAATCTCAATCAGCTCAAACGTGCCGGCCTCGTCGTTAAACACGAAATGCAGCACCGAGCAGTTGCCCGGCACGCGATCGCGCTCGTCAGCCGCCGCACCCTTCACGTGGTCCATGAACTCCTTGATGGCCGAGCCATGGCTTACCGCGAGCACGCACATATGGTCCGGACGCTGCATAAGCTCGGTCAGCGTCGCCACCATGCGCTCGCGCACTTGCATCTGGCCCTCGCCGCCAAACTGGCAATAGAAGTCGCGCCACGGGCGCTCGGGCATGAGCACCACGCGCTCGGCCTCAAAGTCGCCAAAGAACCACTCGCGCAGGCCGTCCAGGCGCTCGTACGCCAAGCCCGGCCACAAGTTGGCGATAGTCTGCTCGGTGCGATGAAGTGTGGAGGTGTAAGCATGATCGGGCTCAATGCCGCGTGCGCGCAAAAACATACCGGCGCGCGCCGCCTGATCGCAGCCCAGCTGCGTAAGCGGCGAGTCACTCCAACCCTGAATGATGCGCTTAAGGTTGAATAATGTCTGCCCATGACGAACCAGATACAGGTCTTTATTCATAGGGGTCCTTTCGTTCGTTACCAACACAAGAGCGAAAACGCCCCGTCGCAATAGCCAAAATGAAGCACGGCACCGTTGTCGGGTAGCTCTCCCTCGCCAGTCACATACTCAAGAAACTCCTGGCAGGCTGAGCCGTGGGAAACCGCCAGCACGCAGTCGTGTTGCGGCCTGGCCATGATGCGGGACAGCGCCGCGACCATGCGCGACTGAAGCTGCACTTCCGACTCGCCGCCAAAGGCCACCGGATAATCGCCCCAGGGCTGCGGCGGCATCTCGCGATTTGATGTGCCCTCCAGCGAGCCAAAATGCCACTCACGCAGGTCATCGACCAGCTCAATGGAACGGCCCTCGCCAACGATAAGCTCGGCCGTATGCCGCGCCCGGCCCAACGGCGAGGAATACACATGATCAAAGGCCACGCCACGCGCCGCAAACGCCGTACGCGCCGTCAGCGCCTGCTCGCGCCCGCGCGCCGTAAGCGGCGAATCGTGCCAGCCCTGCAAAATGCTCTGCACATTGAGCTCAGTCTGCCCATGCCGCACCAAATACAGATCTGCCACACACCCTCCCCTCGTACCACCACAAAGGGGACAGGAGTCTTTGTGGTGATTTTGCCGCCGGATTGCGCCGCAACGACGCACAACTACAGCAGCACGTCGGCAAGCGGACGCTTGGGTACGTGGTGCACCCGCGCCTCGTCGCGCCAATAATTGATGGAGCCGTCGGGGTTGGAATCGATCGCATCGATCACCTGTGTCTCGGCCGGAACGCCAAACGCCATGATCAGCTTGAGCTCATATTTGTCGTTATCGAGCCCCATGGCATCGATCGCGTGGGGCGTAAAGGCCTTGAACATGCAGGCTGCCACCTCGGGCGTGGCGCTGCGGGCGGCGAGCATCATCGTCTGCGCGGCAATGCCCGTGTCGACATCGGTAATGGGAGCGGCGGGCTTGCCCGGAACGGCGCGCTCAGCAAGAATCGCGATGTAGCCGGTCGGGCGCTCACCCTCGGCAGGACCCGGCCAGTCCTTAAGTGCGCCGGCCCATGCGAGCTCGTCAAATACACGCGCGCAGTCCTCTGCACCGCTTACCACATGAAAACGCAGACGCTGAGCATTGGCACCACAGGGAGCCAGGTGCGCAAGTTCCGCCAGCTCGAGCAAAAACTCGCGCGGCACGCGCATGGACTCGTCAAAGCGGCGGCACGTGCGGGCGCGGCGAACCAACGCATCAAACGCGTCCAAGCCGAGCTTTTCGCAACCCTGCTTTGCCATCGACTCAGCGCTTACCGGCGCCGCGGGAACTGTTTCGTTCATAGGGACCCCCAATTTCGGGCAATTGTTCTTAGGAAAATCTAACCTAAAACGTAGGCAATAACGAACAGGGCTGCAATGTTCTACACCTGTTGAATAGAAAATCGCGACGTGGGGAACAACGGAAACAATTCGGGGCCTTTGGGTTACGTTTCACCCTCCCCGACCCATACGTCAGCGCCTTTAGGCGATACTGGTCGTAACGATCAAGGCTTACGCCGCACGGAAAGGAGACATTATGGGCATCTTTAAGAACGATGACCAAAAATCGAGCCAGTTTGGATTTGACGAGAAAAGCATGGCGGGCAAAGCCGTCAAGGCCGTACGCTGGATCTACGCCATCACGGGCGTCTTAGCGCTCATTGCTGGTATCGCGCTGCTTTTTGCACCCGCCAAGTCCCTCGTCTTTTTGATGACTGTCCTGGGTTTTTACTTTGTAATCACTGCTGCCATCAGGCTGTTCACTGCCATTTTTGAGCCGCTGCTGCCCACCGGCTGGCGCGTGACGAGCATCATCTCCAACCTACTCATTATCTTGGGCGGCGTCATAATCCTGCGCAACCAGGCCTTCTCGACCGCGACGCTCACCACGATGGTGGTTATCGTGGCCGGCTTTGGCTGGATTGTCGAAGGTGTCATGTCCATTCTGGAGTCCGAGCTTTCGTCCAACCGCGCCCTCGCTATCCTGAGCGGTGCACTCTCCATCATCGCCGGCATGTTCGTGTTTATCTATCCGCTATGGTCGGCCAAGATGCTCGTCATCTTTAGCGGCGCCGCGCTGCTGGTGTTTGGCGTTACGCTGATTGTTCGCGCTATTCAATTTGGCAAACTGGTGCACTAGATGCCACGAACGCTCTTTATTGATGCCGACGCCTGCCCGGTCACGCGCGAGTCGATTGACTGCGCGCGGCGGGCGGGCGTCGCCGTTGTTATCGCCGGCAACAGCACGCAAAACCTGGAACGGCACATTCGCCGCGACGACCCGCGCGATGCCGAGCACGCGCGACGCGGCTTTTGGGTCACGACGCTCGACGTGAGTGTGGGCGCCGACAGCGCCGACTTTGCCATTGTCGAACGCCTGCAGGCGGGCGACGTGGTCGTGACGCAGGACATTGGCTTGGCGAGCATGGTGCTCGGGCGCGATGCCGCCGCCATCGGTGTGCGCGGGCGCGTCTACGACAAAGCGACCATCGACATGCAGTTGTTTATTCGCCACGAGGAAAAGAAGGTGCGTCGCGCTGGCGGTCGCACCCGCGGGCCGGCAGCCTTCACCAGCGAAGATCGCGCTCGCTTTAAACGCAACCTCACCGAGCTGCTGCGCTAACCAACGTAGATTTTTGGGACATGTCCGGAAATCTGCTTTTTGCTTTGGGCGGTGTGAGCGCTCAAAATCCATGGCTCAACAAAAAACGGGTTTCAAAATGCCATGCGTCGCCGCATTGTGCAGGCGCCGAGCATGGCTATTTTGAAACCCGTTTTGTTAGGCCCACTTAGAGGCCGAAGGCGGATAGGATGAGGCCCCAGCCGGCACCGATGACGTACATCATGATCAGGAACAGGACGTTTTCGCGGGCGCTGCGGTTGGTGCGGAACAGCACCAGGTAGCCCACACCGGCGGAAATGAGCGTGCCGGCGAGCATCGGCGCCAGCTGTAGCGCGCCCTCCAGGTACAGCTGCGTGATAACGACGCTAGCCGAGCAGTTGGGGATCAGGCCGACGAGTGCCGAGCCCAGGACCGCAAGCGTCTCGTTACCGCGCAGGAACTGCTCGATTGCGGACTCGCCGAACGTCTCGAGTACGGCGACCAGAATCAGCGTCACCAGAAAAATGAATACCGAGACCTGCACGGTGTGCGAGATCGCGCTGCGGATGATCGACAGGACAGGCGTCCCTTCGTGGGAATGAGAGTGACCGTGACCATCATGGTGTTCATGTTCGCCCTCATGACCGTGATCGTGGCCATGTCCGTGTTCGTGCTCGTCCTCGTCTTCATCGCAACCGCAATGGTCGCGCTCGCACAACTCGTGGATGTGGTCGGCGCTCACGCCCGCCTCGGCCACTTCATCAATGATGTCGCCCCCGGTATGGTCGTCGTGCGCGCAGTTCACATGAGCCGGATTGGCAGCGGTCCCCAGCACGGTACGGCGAATCGCCGCATGCGCGCGGGCATTACGACGCAGGCCGCGAATGGCGGCGTCCACGATAAAGCCCGTGATCAGCGCGATCAGTGCCTTCGAAGCCAAAAGCATCGCCATGGTCTGCACGGGCACCTGCTCGGCGAGCAACAGCGGCAGCATCTCATCGGAGGTCGAAAGGAACACCGCCACCAACGTGCCCAAGGTCACGACACGACCGGCATACAGCGTGGCCGCCATTGCCGAAAAGCCGCACTGCGGCACCATGCCCAGCAACGAGCCAACCACGGGGCCCGCGGCACCGGCGCGCTTGATGGCCCCGTTAACGCGGTCGCCCGCGACGTGCTCCAAGGTCTCGAGGGCCAGATACGTCACCAACAAAAACGGCACCAGCGAGAGCGTGTCCTTGCCGGCGTCGAGCAGAATATCAATCAGCAAATCCATGACGGATGGAACCTTTCATGTCTTTCGGCAGCATTGTAAAAGTCCTAGCGGTCAACTAGGGTATTGTAGTTGTCCTAGGCGCGATGCCAATAGTTGCCCATGGTAAACTATCATCTCGCCACATCTCAATGAACCCGAGCCGCGCGGTGCGGCCCGTCCAAGGAGCAGTTATATGAACGTTTCACAAGCACTCGAATACGAGCGCCAGCCGTTTATTCCCATGTTTATCTATGGCGATCACGGCGCCATGGAGTCCGAGCGCCAGAAGGGCGAAGAGGCCCTTAAGGTGCTCGAAACCGAGTACTTTACCGCCGAGGGCGACCCCAGCTTCGACTTTGCCACCGTGCGCGACCTGGCTGACCGCAACCGCGACCTGTGCGACCAGATTGGCGAGGCACGCCTGCGCAACGTGACGCCCGCGACGCTTTCGCGCGGCCTGTCCGATGCCGACACCTGCGCCGCCATCGGCAAGATGCAAAAGCGCACCGCCGCGTCCGTTATGCGCGAAATCCGCGGCGACCGCGACGCGCTCGGCGTGGCCTACGCCCGCAAGCCCATCCAGGGCACCGTGCTCGGTATCGACATCGAGACCACCGGCCGTGCACCCGAGCGCGGCTATATCATCAACGTGGGCTGGGAGATCATGGAGCTCACCAGCGACGCCGTCCCGCATGACGCCGAGGCACACTACTGCGGCCTGCCCGACATCTACCGCGGCGAGGATGTGCCACTATCGAACATCCATCACATTACCTGGGACGACATCGACGGCAAAAAACCATTCCGCGAGAACAAGGAACTGCAGAAGCAGCTGCTCAAACTTATGAAGAAGTACCCGTACATGGCGCATAACGCCGCGTTCGAAGACAGTTGGTTCAAGATCCACCTGGACGGTTACGCCGAGGCACGCCGCGCCGGCAAGATCATCGTCATCGACTCGCGCCAGATCTGCCGCAGCCTGGATGCCGACGTCCGCTCGCTCCCCCGCGAGTCCGCGCCCGCCGCGCTCGAGAACTGGGCGCGCCGCCGTGGCACCCTCGCCGCCGACGCCAACGAGCAGCACCTGGGCCTCGACGACACCGACCTCATGCTCCGCACGGTTCAGGCCGAGTTCAACCTCAAGAACCTATTCGCGAAATAACCGATCCATCTGCGGGAGCGCCTGCCAGGCACAGCGCAATCCGTCTGGGCACACCGACACGCAGTAAACTAGGGCGCAGCCTTATGGCTGCACCCTAGTTTTCATCAAAACGAGCAAATACGCGTGCTTCACATAGTCGGCAGGTTGGCCCACCTACATTTTTCGAGTTGTTCGGCCAGCTGAACCACTAGTCAAGGCCCCTTGAACCGCAATCGAAGCTAAAATCGCCTTAATTTCGCAACCAAGCCCCATAAATCTACCTGAATCAATTCGAATAGGACGTTGCGATCGCACCATTTGTATAGGATAAGGCCGAATAACTCAAATTATGTTGGTGAGGCATCTGAGCGGTGGTAGCGCGCGGAGATGTGGTGTAAGAGGCGGGGCATGCCCCGCCTCTTCTCTTTCTTGAAAGGGA
>UQIE01000022.1 GCA_900541065.1 uncultured Collinsella sp.
TTGGAGAGAGCGCTCCCGCAAACTGCCTCTTGACAACTTATAGGAGCGTCGGTTTTACTAAGGCAGATACGCCTTGTGCTCGACCTGCGCCAAAAAGTCTACTCACTTAGTTCGAATCGAAGCCAAACGGACCCAAATCGAAGCCAAATTAAGCCCATCCGCATCAAAAGACGCGTGAATCCGTACTTCTCGCGGTGGATTGACGCTACAAAGCGGCCAAAATAAACCTGTCCCTAAATGGTGGGTTTGGGGAGGTCGGGAAACCAGATTGGTTTGGGTTGGTTGGGTGTGCGCTCAGCCAGGACCAGCTCCATCCAGCACATGTCGTACCAGCGGCCGAACTTTTGGGCGCAGCGGTCGAAGGCGCCCACCAGGCGATATCCCATATGGGCATGGAAATCCTGACTGTTGTGCGTCAGATACTCGTCGTCCTTATCGTGCGGCACGGCAATGAGCGCGCACATGTTGGTGACGCCCATCGCGACCAGGCATTGCTTGAGCGCGTCGTGCAGCTTGCGACCCAGCCCGCCATGGCGCACATCGCGTGCCAGGTAGATCGACGTCTCGACCGACCAGTCGTATGCCTCGCGGCTGTTAAGCGGACTCACGTAGGCATAGCCTACCGGACGCCCGTCCGACTCCATCACCAAATATGGATAGCGCTTGAGCGTACGCTCGATGCGCCCGGCGAACTCCTCAACGCTCGGCACCTCGTATTCGCAGGTAATCGCCGTCTGGCGCACATACGGCTCATAGATGGCAAGCAACGCCGGCGCATCATCGGGCGTCGCCAGGCGAATCGTCGGCTCGGACATCTCGGCCATACAACCCTTCTCCCCAAAAGCAAAGGCCGCCCTGCACCAAGCTCAGGCGCAGGGCGGCCCCTTGTCATTACATCAGGCTACAGGACAGCCGCCAACGCGTCGATATCCTCCTGCGTCGTGGCCCAGCTGGTGCAAAAGCGCACCACCGTGTGAGTATCGTCGTACTTTTCCCAGTACTCGATCGAGGCATGCTCGCGAATGCGGGCCATGTCCTCGTTGGGCAGAATCACAAACTGCTGGTTGGTCGGCGTCTCCAAGAAGAATTGGTAGCCGCGCTCGTGCAGCACGCGACGAAGCGCCTGCGCGGTTTCAATCGCCTGGCGACCAATCTCAAAATACAGGCCGTCGGTAAAGAGTGCTTCAAACTGCACGCCCGTCAGGCGGCCCTTGGCCAGCAACGCACCGTGCTGCTTAATGCGCGGAATGGGATGCGCCGGAGCGTGCATGCCGCAGAACACCACAGCCTCGCCGCACAGAGCGCCGCACTTGGTGCCGCCAATGTAGAACACGTCGCACAGCTGCGCCAGCTCGGGCAGGGTAATGTCGCACTCATCGGCCGCCAGCGCATAGGCCAGGCGGGCGCCATCCACAAACAGCGGAATCTCGCGCTTCTGGCACACTGCATGGATCGCCGCGAGCTCGGCCTTGGAGTACAGCGTGCCGTACTCGGTCGATAGACTCACGTACACGGCGCCCGGGAACACCGTGTGCTCGTAGCTCTCGTTTTCGTAGAACACCTGGATATAGTTCTCCAGATCCTCGGCGTGCATCTTGCCCTCGTAGCCGGGGATGGTGAGCACCTTGTGGCCGCCAAACTCGATGGCGCCTGCCTCGTGACAGGCGACGTGGCCGGTCTCGGCAGCAACGACGCCCTCGTACGGCGCAAGCAACATGTCGATCACCGTCGCGTTGGCCTGCGTGCCGCCCACCAGAAAAAACACGTCGGCATCGGGGGCCTGACAGGCCTCGCGGATAAGTTGCTTGGCACGCTCGGTGTGCGCATCGGTACCGTAGCCGGGCTGCGGCTCCATATTGGTGTCGACAAGCGCCTGCAGCACCGCCGGATGTGCACCGTGGGAATAGTCGTTGTTAAACGCGAGCATGGCAATCCTCTCTTACCGGGTATCGGCCAGATGATTCAAACGGGGCTATTGTACGCCGTTGGGATAGGCGATGCGCGCGGCAAGGCACTCAAGTGCCAGTACCAGGGCAAAACCGCAGCTCACGTCGCTCAAAAAGTGCGCTCCAATCACGATGCGCCCAAAGGCGACGAGCGCCGCGATCACAGCCGCCGCCCAAAAGATCACGCGGCGACGCGAAGGTTTTTCCTTAAAGGCTGCCGCGGGAAGCCCGGCGAGCATAAGGCCAATCGCCGCATGCGCCGTGTGTCCGCTCGCAAACGACTTGAACCCGTCCTTGATCACGCCGGCGGCGATATAGGTCCACTTGTCGGGATTGCCGATCACCCACCACGGCTGAAAATTGAGCCCCGGCGTGACCTCGATCACGCGCATGCGCGGGCGCGACCACAACGGCTTAACAATGACGTTGAGGATGATGGCCTGAGCGACCCACACGGCAAGCACCATCAACGCCCAGCGCGTAAGCTCGTCGGGCGCGGTGTCACGCGTAAGGCGGTAGGCGATGAAGTTGGCTGCGATGACCAACGCAAACGTCAGAACCAGCTGAAACGCAATAAGCTTGCCGCCGACGCGCAGCGATCCGATAATCTCGTAGCCGACCAGACCAACGTTGATCAAAATGCCCAGCGCAGCGAGCCACTTGCTCGCCTTGGAATCGGGGCGTGCCGAGCGCACGAGCATAACGCCCGCGACGCTCGCCGTCAGCTCAAACGGCAGCTCGCCGGCGGCCTCGATAAAGCGGCCGTACATGCTGCCGATGTTGAACAGCGCACTCGAGATTTGATAATCAAAGAAGCTGCCCACGCCCAGACAAAGGCACAGGACAACCGCGATAATGGCGACATCTTTCTTATAGATGTATCCGAACATGCTTTCCTTTCGATGGGGTTGGAATCAACCTGCGAGGTGGCGGGGCAAAGAACAACTGGTAGCTCTGCCCCGCCACGCCCCCTACTTGTTAGCCATCGTCGCTCGCGCCTAATTGCTGCAGCAGCATGAGTGCCGCGGCCACGGGGCCGGTGCCGTCGTTGGCGTCGAGACCGCGACCCAGGCCGCTGCCCGCGCCGGCGCCCGCCTTGTAGGGCACCGACAACTTGCGGCTCTTGGGGAAGTTCACCGCGCCATAGCGGGTCTTAAGCTCAAAGGCCACCTTCTTGGGCACGTCGACGCCCAAAAACGTGATGCGACCGCCGCTGAGCGTGACGCTCTCGAGCCCCAGGCGCTCGCCGCGAATGCGGATGCGCGCGCGATTGAACAGGTTGAGTCCCGCCAACGGCAGCTCACCATGCGCGGCCTCGGTCTCTTCCTGCACCTCGTCAATGCTCTCCAGGTCCTCGGCCGCTGCGAGCTTACGGTACACGAGCACGCGCTGGTCCACCGCCGGCAGGTACTCCTCGGACAAGAAGTAGTCGGCCGGCAGGTTAATACCCACGCTCGCCGCCTCCACGCCGGCGTCGTCATCGCCGCGCGCCTCGGCCACGGCCTGGCCCAGCATCTGCGTAAACAGATCAAAGCCCACGCTCGACAGGTTGCCGTGCTGCTCGGCTCCCATAAGCGAACCGGCGCCACGGATCTCTAGGTCGCGCATGGCGATGCGCATGCCGCTGCCCAGGTCCTGGAACTCGGAAAGTGCGGTCAGGCGCGCCGTTGCCTCCTCGGTGAGCGGCAGCTCGCCGGGGAACATAAAGTACGCGTAGGCCTGCGTGGCAGAGCGGCCCACACGGCCCTTGAGCTGGTAGAGCTGCGCCAGGCCAAGGCGCTGCGAGTCCTCGATGATCAGCGTGTTGGCCGTTGCGTTGTCGATGCCGCTCTCCACGATGGTCGTGGCGATGAGCACATCGATCTTTTTGGTCGCGAACTCAATCATCACGTCCTCGACCTCGCGCGGGCTCATCTTGCCGTGTGCCACGCCCACGCGCGCCTCGGGCGCGGCCTCATGCACGCGCGCCACGGCGTCATCGATGGTCTTAACGCGGTTGGACACGTAGTACACCTGGCCGCCGCGGCCCACCTCCAGGCGAATCGCCGCGCTCACCACATCGGGGTCGTACTCCCCCACGTGCACGATCACGGGACGACGCCCGGTCGGCGGTGTGGTGATCAGGCTCATGTCGCGCACGCCGCTCGTTGCCATCTGCATGGTTCGCGGAATCGGCGTTGCCGAGAGCGTGAGCACGTCGATTTGCTCGCGCAGGTTTTTGAGCTGCTCCTTGTGCTGCACACCAAAGCGCTGCTCTTCGTCGATGATCACCATACCCAGGTTCTTGGGGTTCACGTCGGCCGAAAGCAGACGGTGCGTGCCGATGAGCACATCAATCGTGCCCTCGGCAAACGCCTTAAGCGCGCGCTTTTGCTGCGCCGGGGTGCGGAAGCGGCTGAGCACCTCAACCTCCAGGCCAAACGGGGCAAAGCGCCCGAAGAAGGTCTCGTAGTGCTGCTGGGCCAGAATGGTCGTGGGGCAGAGCACCATGACCTGGCGGCCGGAGTCCACGCACTTAAAGGCCGCGCGCAGGGCGACCTCGGTCTTGCCGAAACCCACGTCGCCGCACAGCAGACGGTCCATGGGCTTGGGCGCTTCCATGTCGGCCTTGATGTCGGCGATTGCCTCCAGCTGGTCGCGCGTCTCGTCGTAGGGGAAACTCTCCTCCATCTCGATCTGCTCGGGCGTGTCGGGCGGACAGGCGATACCGGTAATCGACGAGCGGCGCGTATACAGGTCGACCAGGTCAAACGCCAGCTTTTTGGCGTTCTTGCGCGCCTTATTGGTGGCACGCGTCCAGTCGGCAGTGTTGAGCCTGGTCAGGCGCGGCTTGTCGCCGTCGGGGCCAACATAGCGCGTGATGCGGTCGACCTGCTCGAGCGGCACGTAGAGCTTGTCGCCGTCGGCATATTCCAGCAAAAAGTAGTCGCGCTCCTTGCCGCCCACTTCTTGGCGCGCGATCTCGCTAAAGAGTGCGATGCCGTGGGTGGCGTGCACCACGTAGTCGCCCGGCTTAAACGGAAACGTGATCTGCGTAATGTCCACCTTGCGGCGGCTGCGCGCGCGGTTGGCGTCCATGCGGGCGTTGAGGTCGGCGATCGAGAACACGGCCAAGTTGGCATCGGGCACCACCACGCCCTGCGGCAGGGCGGCATCGACAAAGGTCACGCGTCCGCGCGAGATGGTGGGCACGGCGGCACCGGCGGCAGCCTGGGCGGCACCCGCCTCGAGCGAGCGAGCGTTAAGCGCGTCGGCCTTGCGCTCGCGAATCGAGGCATGAGCATCCTGGCGGGCAGCACGATCGGCGGAATCTGCCGCCGCCACGCGTACGCGCTCGCCAATGACGCCGGCGTTTTCGGGCGCCGCGGTCAGCGACTCCTCAAAGGTAATGCCCTCGTCGCCAAAGGTGAGCTCCATCGACTCGCGCGCACCGCGGTCGGGAATGGCAAACACGCAGGCGTAGCGCTTGCCCACGACTTCCTGAATGCGCGTCATAAAGCGGTTGTCCGAGCCCGCAATGGCCGGCTGCTCAATCTTGAGCTCTGCCGTAACCGCGCCGCCGGCGCGAATCAGGCTCACATAGTTCAGGCGCTGCTGAGCACCAAAATCGAGCTGCTGGGCACGTACATACAGGCCATCCAGTCGGTCAATCCCTGCCTCGCCGGCACGCGCCTCGATATCCTCGTAGGCACGCAGGCAGTCGTCGAACAGCGAGCGCGGCTCGGACAGGACCACGAGCGCCTTGCCGCTCACGTGTGCCAGCGGGCTCACGGTCTGGCCGTACATCACCGGCAAAAAGCGGTCAAGCTCGGGCGTGACGATGCGTGCATCCACCATCTCGAGCAGCGCCGCCAGCTTGCTATCGTCCTGGCTGGCGCGATAGAGCGCCACATGCATGTTGTGGACCGCATCGTCGGTAAGCGCCAGCTCACGGCAGGGGAAGATCTCGATACTGTCCTCGTTGCCGATGGTCTGCCCCGTTGAGCTCACCATGCGGCGAATGCGATCAATTTCGTCGCCGAAGAACTCGATGCGCACGGGCGCCTTTTCCTGTGCGGGGAACACCTCGACGGTGTCTCCGTGCACGCGGAACAGACCGGGCGCGTCGGCGGCGCCGGCATTGGTGTAGCCCATGCCCACCAGGCGCTGCGGCACCTCGTCAAAAGGAATCTCCTCGCCCACCGCAAAAGTGGTGGACTCCCAATAGCGACTCTCGACCGGTGGCACGCAGCGCAGCAGCGCACGGGCCGAGGCAACCATGATGCAGTTGTCCCCGCGCACGATGCGCCCCAGAGCCTCGCAGCGCTGCGCCACCACGGCGTCGTCGGGCGCCTGTTCGCGCCACGGATAGTCCTTGCGCTCGGGAAAACGGCACACATGCGCCAGACCCACGTAGGCGGCAAGGCTGCGCGCGGCGCGATCGGCCGCGTCCTCGCCGCTCACAATGTAGACCGTCGGGCGCGGACGGCGCGCGAACTGGGCGGCCGCCATAAGCGTGCGGCCCGACTGCGACACGGCCAGCGTCACGTCCTCGCCGGCATCGAGTCCGGTCTCGACGGTCTGCAAGGCCTCGGCAGTGTAGAGCTGCGCGGCTATACGGTGAATGAGCATGCTGTTCCTCCGGCATCGCAACGCCAAAAGCCCGCCGGGGCAAGCTCGGCGGGTCGTACGTCAAATACATTGTCTGTCATGGTAGCGCATGGAGAGGACTCCGGCTCAAGGGCAAACCCAGCCCCGCAAAAAACGCCAGACGAAGATGCGTTCCGCCCTACCCCGCTACGCGCACGCTGGGGCACAAATCTGCCAGCGGACACTCGTCACACTTGGGCTTGCGGGCATCGCAGATCTCGCGACCAAAGGTGATCCACTGATGGTTGACCGACTCCCAATACTCGTGCGGCAAAATCTTGAGCAGATCCTGCTCGGTCTTGAGCGGCTCCTTGGCATGCGTCTTGGGACTCAGCATCAGGCGGTGCGCAATGCGGTTGACGTGCGTGTCCACCGCAATGCCCTCCACGATGCCATACCCCACGTTGAGCACGATGTTCGCCGTCTTGCGTCCCACGCCCGGCAGCTTCACGAGTTCCTTCATGTCGGCCGGCACCTCGCCGCCATAGTCGGCGACGATCATCTGCGCGGCCTCGACGGCATGCTTGGCTTTGCTCTTGTAGAAGCCGAGTGACTTGATAGTGTCTGCCACGTCAGCCACGCTCGCCCCGGCCATGGCCTCGGGCGTGGGCCACTGGGCAAACAGCCGCGGCGTCACCTTGTTGACCTGTGCATCGGTCGTTTGCGCCGAAAGCAGCACCGCGATCAGCAGGCGGAAGGGATTCTCGTGGTCCAAAAAGCACTCGACCGGGCCATAGCGACGGTTGAGGCGCTCACACACCTCGATGGCGCGCTCGCGCTTGGCGGCATTGGTCTCGCGTGGCATAACGACTCCTCGGCTCAACGGCACAATAAACTTATGGGCACAATTGTCCCACGTCCGAGACGCTTACGCCTCCAAGAATGCGCCGGTCTGACGGCTCCACAGGCTCGCGTACTCGCCACCCGCCTCGACAAGCTGCGCATGCGTGCCGTCCTCGACGATCTCGCCATCGGCCAGTACCACAATGCGGTCGAGCGCCGCCACGGTGGACAGGCGGTGCGCCACCACAATGGAGGTACGTCCACGCATCAGGTTTTCGAGCGCCTCCTGCACCAGCGCCTCGGACTCGCTGTCGAGGGCAGAGGTCGCCTCGTCGAGCACCAGAATCGGCGCGTCGGTTAGGATGGCGCGGGCGATAGCCACGCGCTGACGCTGGCCGCCCGAGAGCTTGACGCCGCGTTCGCCCACCATGGTGTCAAAGCCACGGGGCAGGCGGTCGATAAACTCGGTCGCATTAGCCAAGCGAGCCGCCTCGCGGATCTGCTCATCAGTGGCGTTGGGACGACCGTAGGCAATGTTTTCGCGAATGGAGCGGTGGAACAGCAGCGCCTCCTGCGGCACGTAGGCAACCTGGCGGCGCAGGCTCTGCTGCGTGCAGCGCGAGACATCCTGACCGTCCACGAGCACGCGGCCGCCCTGGACATCGTCCAGGCGCAGCAGCAACTTGGTGAGCGTCGTCTTACCCGAGCCCGATTTGCCCACCAGGCCCACGCGCTGGCCCGCCGCCACATGAAGTGTCAGGTCATCGAACACGCTCTCGCCCGCCGCAGCGTCACGGTACGCAAAGCTCAGGTGCTCAAAATCAATCGCGCCCTCGGTCACTTTGAGCTCAGGGGCGTCCGGGTCGTCTGCCACCAAACATGGCTCGTCCAGCACGCGCGTCATCTCGGCCGCATCGCCCAGCGCGCGGTTAATGCGCTGCATCATGGAGCTTACGTAGTTCAGGCGCATGGTGAGGTTATAGGTGTAGGTAAAGATCATGACGAGCGAGCCGGCCGAGATGCCAAACCACGCGTTGCCGCCCGCCACGAACACACTCACCACGGCCATGGTGATGACGATAAGACCCGAGGTCGTAAAGTTGCGCTGCATCATGACGTGCATCGAGACCGTCTCGGCATCGCGCGCGGCACGATCGGCGGCGTCGAACAGATCGCGTTCAAAGTCCTCGCGCCCGCAAGTCTTGACGGCCAAGATGTTCGTGACCGCGTCGGAGAGTACGCCCGAGAGCTTGTTCTGCGCGGCGGACGTCGCGGCCGAAAGCGGCATGATGCGCTTGTACATAAGCCAGACAAACGCGATGTAGACGACCATGATGCACACTAGGATCACGGTAAACGTCGGCACCACCGGGGCGAGTGCGGCCACGGTGCAGATGACCGAGGTGATGGTGGGGATGAGCGAATACACCGTCACGTCGACCAGACCCGTGTAGCCGCTCATAAAACGGCTTGTCTGGCTCACAAGCGATCCGCCAAAGCGGCTGGTATGGAATGTCATGGATTGGTTGGAGAGCGTGTCGAAGCTTAGACGCGCCAGGTGATAGTTGCCTGCGATCTCGAGCTTGTAGACGGTGTAGTCCTGTAGCTTGGAGAGGATTTGACCCACCAGGTTAACGAGTGCGAGCGCCAGGATATAGGGGCCGAAGACCTCAAACACCTGGTCACCCGCCACGGGACCGGCTTGAACGCGGTCAACGATAAGGGCCATCACATAGGTATTGGCAAACGTCAGCAAAAAGATGTAGCCCGCCGATGAGAACACCGAGAGAAAGACAATCAGCGGCTGCGTGCGCGTGACTTCCCAAAACCGCTGCAGCGTGCGGCGCACGGTGGAGCGGCTGAGCGGGCTGGTGCTTCTCTGAGACATGGGCTTCCTTTCGCGTCTGATGGGGCGAAACGCCATTGTTGCACACTAAAGCGCACTTCAGGCAAGCGCGATGCGAAAAGCAGCGGGGCACCCGCGTTTGCGCCGGTGCCCCACCGTCTTGTTGCAATTAGTCCTCGTCTTCTTGGTCTGCGAGAAGGCTTGCGGACGTGAGTCCCAAGATTTCATCGGCTTGGTCGGCATCTTCCAGCACGTCGATGTCCTTGAGCTTGCGCTCCATAACGTTGGTGCGCGTGGTGATGATGCCCTCGACCGTTTTGCCCGCGGTCTCGATCTGCTGCTGGGCGCGGCGCAGCGCCTTTTGATAGCGCGGCAGCTCGGCCTTGACAGCGGAGAGCACGCGCAGTACATCGTCGGTGCGTTTTTGCAGCTTAAACGTTTGGTAACTCATCTGCAGGCTGTTGAGGATGGCCGCCATGGTGCTGGGACCGGCAACGTTGACGTGATAGTCGCGGCCCAGGGTCTCGATAAGCCCGGGGCGGCTGACGACCTCGGCGTACAGTCCCTCAAACGGCACGAACATGATGCCAAAGTTGGTCGTTGCCGGCACACTCAGGTACTTTTCGCAGATGTCCTTGGCCTCGCGCTTGACCATGGTGTCGAGCGTCTTGCGCGCAGCCGCCACGGTCTCCGCATCGCCTGACTCCTGCGCGTCGAGCAAGTGCTCGTACGCGTCGCCCGGAAACTTGGAGTCAATCGGCAGCAGCACGGGGTCGCCCTCGTCCACCGGCAGCTTGACGGCAAACTCAACACGCTCCGAGGCTCCGGGCCTGGTGGCAACGTTTTCCAGATACTGGTCGGGTGTGAGGATGTCCGTCAGGATCGCACCCAGCTGCACCTCGCCCAAAATGCCACGCGCCTTCACATTGCCCAGCACGCGCTTAAGATCGCCCACTCCGGTGGCGATGGATTGCATGTCGCCCAATCCCTTGTACACGGCCTCGAGCTGGTCGCTCACCTGCTTAAACGATGCAGACAGGCGATCGTTGAGCGTACGGGAGAGCTTCTCGTCCACCGTCGCGCGCATCTGATCGAGCTGCACGTTGTTGTCCTTGCGGATGGCGCCCAGCTGGACATCGACCGTCTCGCGCACCTTGTCCAGGCGATGCTCGATGCCCTCGCGATTGGCGCCGAGCTGTTGGGCCGTCTCGCGGCGCAGGTCATCCATCCGGTCACCAGCTTGCGAGAACTCACGTGCGATGGTCAGGTAACGTTGCTGCTCCACGGCCGCATCGGTCGTCTGCTGCTGCGCGATGGCATTGGCCGTGCGGCGGGTTTCGGCCAGCGCGACGTTCAGGGCATCGAGCGCGTTGTTGGCCTGCTCGAGTGCTGCCAGCGTTTCCGCGCTACTGTCGCCACGCTCCCGCAACTCGGCACGCAGGCTCTTGAGCTGGAGGGCGCAAGCCACAGCAACCCCCACCGCCACCAAGGCGATCACAACAAGCACAATATCAATAGCAGACATAGACTCCGCCCAACAAACCCAATCGAGCACCAATCAAAACCGCGATCAATCTTACCCCGCCACACACACCGGGCGCCCGGCCCCTTCTTGGGCGCCCCTCTCCTCCGCATATTCCATAATGCGGCGCGCCGTTTTCCTGCTCACCTTTGAGTCATCGCCGGCCAAGTATGCGTATACGTTTCCTTTATTCAGGCGCAGAGCACGGCAGAGGCCATAGCGCGTTACACCCGATTCCTCCAATGCTTCCAGCGTTTTCTTTCTCATCAGGGCGTTCACCCTTCTATCGGCCGCCGGCTTTTCCTTCACCGCTCTATACGCACGCCAAACGTTGGCATAACGATTAGGGAGCTCACTTTTGGCGCATAGAGACGCCATGCTACCCGCTTGACCGTACAAGGATAAAACGTCTCGGTAATCCCGTTCCATCCACGAGCCCTCGGATAAGCCCAGAACGTATTCGGCTTTTCCTTGCGCCAAAGCGAGCAAAAACAGAGGCTCCGCCACGCGCGGCGCATCCGTCATCGCCTGCTCAACCAATTTTCTAAAACTCAGCGACTGCTGTCCGGATAGCTCTCGGCAATAGCCTTTTAAGAATCCCTCAAAGGTCAGATTCAACCGAGCACCTCCTTTTTGTATTGCCTGTATGCGCAGACCATCTCTTGATAACTCCGCTCCGAAGGCGACGACGCCAGCGCCTCTCCCTCGTCGAATATAAGCCGTTCGAGCAACCCCCAATCAAGTCGGTCGACGAATGCCTGACTATGAAGGTCGATGATGTCGTTCGGACGGTAGGCATAGAGCTTCATTACCGCCAGGTCCTCCAAGGATGGCGTAAGGTACCTGATAAAACGCGCCCCAATATCCAAGGGAATCAAACGATCTTCGTAATTGAACGGCATCTGATTACAATATGCCACCGCCATACCATTCACCTCGGGGTATCGAGCTATGATCTCGCGGAGGCACTTATCTGCCTCAAACACATCAATGTCATGTGTAACCGAACGATTCGTCACATCGTTTAGCATGAAGGCGCTCCTCCCACCAATACAACGTTCGGCCTGTCGTCTCTTGGACCTATTTCCAGCTCCGCCTCTTCGTCAATGCCCAAAAGAGTCTGTTCTAAATCCTGCCTATACATAACAAATCCTATTATTATTCATCTTCAATAATACTATTCAGTCGCACGACAGGACCAACAGGATGCAAGAATTCCGCTCGTGGCGATAATCCCTACACCCTAGAAGTCCTAATGTGACAAACGCTAACTCTCCCAGCCGGCGCGGATTGTTGTTATGACATCGCCTAGGCGCTGGCCGAGGGCTGACAGATGTTGGAGCACTTCGCCGGGCGAAGCACCGTTGAGGATGCAGGTGAGCGCATACGAGACCAAGAAAATCGCCGCAAGTCCTAGCGGAATGAGCACGATCATCGCCAATGTGCGCAGGCGCTGGCCCACGCGGCGACGACGCGTGCGGCGTTTGTCGAACGCAAGCTCCTGCGCATATGAATCTTGTTGTACGGAATAGTTCTCTGGCGCCGATCCGCCCGCAGGCGAAACCGCAGGCGTGGCATTTTGCGCAGGGGGCTGGGCGGCTACCCCTTGCATTTGCATCTCCATAAGCCGTTGCTGTTGGCGCAACATGCGCTCGGCTTGTTGCTGCGGAGTCTCAAGAAACAGATCCATGCTGGCCTCCAAAATCGGAGCATTCGACGCTTACGACCAGCATCCCGCACCGCCATGACCGCGACAACGCAATCGCCGGCAATAGCCACAAAGTTTCTTCTGCTCAAAAGCTGTCGAAAAGCTCAACAACTCCCCTACCAGCACTTTCTCTGAGCTTTTTTCGCCAACAATCTTTTGGCCTTCCACCCTTACGCCAACTGACCAAAATCTAACCAATAGCTTGACGAAAATTGTGGAGACCGGGACCCCACACAAAAAGTGCCGCCCCAAAGGGCGGCACACAAACTTATTATCAGCTTTTCTGTAACGAGCACGCGACGACTCAACGCCGGAGCGCAGGGCGGGAAACCTTTGCCTCGCGCGACCCTGCGAAGCCGTGAGCGAGAGGGAAAGGTTTCCCCGCCCTGCGCTCCGTGGTCGGTGAGGACAGACTACATGCCTGCGAGACCTCGGGCGGCGGTGGCGCACATAAACGCCAAGGCTAGAATCACGAGCGAGCCCGCGATGTCTGCCAGCACGCCCATTGCACGGCGTTCAAACAACCAGCTCTCAAAGTGCGGGGCGACGTTGCGCCAAACACGCCACAGCAAGATGCCCATACCGATGACGCCCGGGATATTGAGCAGTAGGATCTCGGAGCACAAAAGACCGATCAGGTTACCGGCGGCAAAGCCCGCATCACCCTCGCAGTATTTGCGGTAGACCATATACAGCATGTACGCCACAAACGGCTGCAAGCACGCAGAAATAAACGAGACCACCATCGAGGGGTCCTGCGAAAAGACCTCGGTGAGTTTATCGACACTCGTGGCGTCCTTCGAAGCCAAGAATAAACCGATAACCACAAGGGGCACCACGCCCAAAATTACCTCGACCAGAGTAAACAACTTGGCAGTCAAATCCTCACTAGCCGAATTCAAATGAGGCGCCCACTCAGGATGAGCATGCGCGCCGACTTTCTTGTCCTTCTCAGCACGATCGGCCTTTTTACCCTCGGCAACCCGATGACCAGGATCCTTGCGAGTTCCCGCCGCAGCAACCCGAGCTCGAGACTTCTTGCCCATAAAAAACACCCCATCAGGTAGTAGATAAACTAAAAGTCGCTACCCAGTGTACCCCACCCATGAACGGCGCCGTCCCAACCAGTCCCCATACAAAAACGTGCCGCCCCAAAAGGGGCGGCACACAAACTTTTTTATTAGCTTTTCTGTAACGAGCACGCGACGACCCAAAGCGGGCCGGGAGGGCCGGACTACCTTCCCTCAACGCGACCCTGCGGAGCCGTGAGCGGGGAGGGAAGGCAATCCGGCCTCCCGCCCTGCGCTCCGCAGCAGCCAGCGCCACGCGCTAGTAGTTCACCACCTGCTCCTCAAAGTACGCCTTGGGGTGGTTACACACCGGGCACACCTCAGGCGCCTCGGCACCAACGTGCAGGTGCCCGCAGTTCAGGCACTTCCACACCTTCACGCCCTCGCGCTCAAACACCTCGCCCGATTCAATGCGCTCGACGAGCTTGTTGTAGCGCTCCTCGTGAGCCTTCTCCACGGCACCGACGCCACGGAACTTTGCGGCAATCTCGGCAAAGCCCTCCTCCTCGGCGGTCTTGGCAAACTCGTCATACATCGTGGTCCACTCGTAGTTCTCGCCCGCGGCGGCGTCGCGCAGGTTGTCCAGAGTGCCCGGAACGGCGCCGTCGTGCAGATACTTAAACCACAGCTTGGCATGCTCGGACTCGTTGCCCGCCGTCTCGGCAAAGATATTCGAGATCTGAACGTAGCCGTCCTTTTTGGCCTTGGATGCATAGTAGCGATACTTGGTGTGTGCCTGGGACTCACCGGCAAAAGCAGTCTCGAGGTTCTTCTTGGTCTGAGAGTTCTCAAAATCCATAGGTGTACTTCCCTTCAACACGTGCCGCCCATAGGCTTTGAGCGGCCTTGTCTTTAGGATGCCCTCAAGCCGAGAATTTAAACCTTATAATCCTGTTCTTCAGATTCGAGCGAGCTATACACTCAGCCAACGATCGCCCTCGGAGCGGCAAAAGCCCTCGCGCTCCAGATCGGCAAGAATACTTGCGACTAGCTCTCGCTCAACCGGCTCCCGGCCGGCTGCCGTCTCCATCTCGTTAACGCCTGCAACAGCTTCATCAACCGTAATGCCCGCAGGCTGCCCATCACGCGCCGCCAACAACATGCGCACGATGTGGGCGCGCTTTTGGCGGCGCGAGCCCTCAAACTTGGACTGACGACTATAGCCCGCCGACCGCCTGGACGGATTGGGCAGCGTCTTTTTAAGATACGCGCCGTAATCCAGCAACGCGTAATACCACGCGCGCGGCGTATCGGCATCATCTTGAGGCACGGCAAAGGGCGCGATCTCGTCCGCCGCCGCACCGGGGGCCGCCGGACAGGCGGCTTGAATCAGCGGCACCAGCTCGCGATCGGGAACGGCCGGCACATCGGGAAAGAAATGATGCAAAAAGACCGTGCGCACGTTGGTCTCCAGATACACGCCCGGAAGATCGAATGCAAACGAACGGATGCCCTGCGCCGTTGCCGGGCCAATGCCGGGCAGCGCGACCAGATCGTGCGTCTCGCGCGGAAACTCCCCATCCCAGTCCTCTACAACGCGCTGAGCGGCCCCGTGAAGCGCCAGAGCGCGTCGGTTGTAGCCCATGCCCTGCCAAGCTTCCAAAACATCGGAAGGCGCAGCCTGGGCAAGCGCCTGCACGGTCGGAAAACGATCGAGCCACACCGGCATGCGCGCCTCCACACGCGGCACCTGCGTTTGCTGCAACATGACCTCAGAAAGCCAAATGATGTACGGATCGCGCGTGCGGCGCCACGGAAGGTCGCGATAACGCAGGACCCCTTCCGAACGAATCATCGAACGAAAGGGGTCCTGAATCATGGCTATGCTCCTTATGCGGCGCTATTCCTCCTGGCAAGCGCACGCGCAGGTGGCGTACTCGGGAAACGCGTCGCGGTCGGCGAACTTGGGATCGACGGCCGGGAACTGGCGGTGAGCGACGATGTCGCCGAGCGAAACGGAATCGAGGTAGTCGCGCATCAACGCCTGGGCTCCGGCCCACAGGGGATGATAGCAGCACGTGCCCATGCGCGCACAGTCGCCATCGGGGGCGGTACAGTCGTTCATGACCATGGGACCCTGAACGGCCTCGACGACCTGGCGGATAGTGACGTCGTCCGGACTGACCTTGAGACGCATGCCACCGTGGACGCCACGCAGGCTCTCCACAATACCGGCCTGGACCAAACCGTGCTGAATCGAGCGGGCAAACGAATACGGGACATTGACCTCTTCGGCAGCGGTGCGAACAGAAAGCAACCGCTCCGGCTCCTCGGCAAGCATCGCAAGCATGCGAAGGGCATAATCAGTCTTCCTCGATATGTCCATTTTTCCCCTTTCAAGGAATACGAACAGCTCGAACGAGCTCCGGGGCCGAGCTTGTGTCGAGACGCTAAATGACCGCCAGGACATCCAAATGGTAAATCGGATATCCACTGAGTGCCGCGCTTGGAGCGAAATGCATCAGATGTGGCGCACAGTGCAATTTAGTATAACCTAACCCCCTGTCTCGTTGAACAGGTGTTGCGCAACAAAGCTGTTGTTCAGACAGATATACTCATTAGATTTTACTTGCGTTCCCGAAGGCGCGGGGGTTCTGGGCGAAGATGCACCAGGGCGATCGTTCTATCAAAACAAAGTGCATCAAACGCAAAAAGCCACGTCCGAAGACGTGGCTTTAATTGCGTTGGCGGGAAGTACGGGGCTCGAACCCGCGACCTCCGACGTGACAGGCCGGCGCTCTAACCAAACTGAGCTAACTCCCCAGGCAGACGTTCGCGTTTGTTTCCACTCGCGTGCGCTGCGGGGATTAGTATACACAGAAGTCTGTCTGGCGCGCAACAACTTTTTTGAAAAAATTTTTTGGGTCCCTCCGGGAGGGTCTCCGGGGCTGAGGGCGGGGGTTAAGTTTGCTGCTCTACAGTCCTGCGCAAGACGGAAAGCACATTAAGTGCTTTCCTTTGCGTGCGGAACTCGCGACAAACTTAACCCCCGCCCTCAGCCCCGGAGACCCTCCCTGCCGTCACATTGTTCAATCAGTTTTGCGGGCGTGCGCCGCTGCGCGGCTAGCCCGCATGCTCCTCGGCGGGGTTGGTCTGATGGATCTTGTTGAACTTCCGCCTTTGGCTCAAATGGAAACGGGGGACGCATCTGCATCCCCCGTTTTTGTTGTGATTACTCTAGGTCAATAAACTTAGTGCTTAGGATCTTGCCGTCTTTTACTAGCATTCTGGCCATGGTGGGGCCTCGGGTGCCTCTGGGGTAGCTGGCGCTGCCCGGGTTGAGGACTAAGCAACGGCCCACTTGGGCTTCTTTGGTTACGTGGGTGTGGCCGTTGATGGCTACGTCTACGGACCCCACCGGAAGGTCTTCGCGGTAGTGGGCTACGGCGAATTTGAGGCCTTCGTAGGTAAAGAGCGCAAGACGGTCTACATCGGGACCGTAGTCGCGGTAGTAATCGTTGTTGCCCAGTACGGCCCGTACGGGGGCGATGGTGCATAGGTGCTCGTAGTCCATCTCTGACGTGAGGTCGCCGGCGTGGATAATCAGGTCTGCGCCCTCAAGCTCATCCAGGAGCGCAGGCGATAAATAGCCGTGGGTGTCCGAGATGATGTCGATACGCTTGGCGCTTGCACTGTTCATGGGATCCCTTCCGCAAAAAACGATTCGGCAGATACATACAAAAAAGGCCCCACGGCTCCGCAGACGATGGGTCTACAGGGCTGCGGGGCCAGTGTGCTAGAGACTCAGAGCCTTCTTGAGCGGCACGACGCGGCGGCGCGAAACCGGAACGCGTTCGTCGACGCCCGTAATGCCCAGCTGGATGGCACCCGAGGGCACCGTCTCCACATCCGTGACGCACGCCAAGTTGACGATATAGCGGCGGTGAACACGGAAGAAGCCAAAGTCGCAGAGCTTGGCCTCAAACTGCGCCAGCGAGGTCGTCGACAAAAAGCGATCATCGACGGTATAGATGCAGGAGTAATCGTCCTTGGCCATGATAAAGCGAATGTCGTCCACGGGAATGAGCACCTTGCGGCCGCCCTTTTCCACCGGGATACGCTCGATGGTCACCTTGCTGTCCGTAACCGGCTTGGTGCGTTGCATGACCTTCTCGATCGCGCGATCCAAGCGAGCTTCCTCGACCGGCTTCATCAGATAATCGACGGCATCCACGTCGAATGCCTCGACCGCATGGTCACTATACGCAGTCACAAACACGATCGCCGGCGGATTTTTGAGCTTATGCAGCGCCTCGGCAAGTTGCAGGCCCGAGGCACCGGGCATCGAAATATCGAGAAACACGACATCCACGCGACTTTCCATAAGCATCTCGATGGCGGAGCGGACGCTCGACGCCTCCGTGATCGTGCCGATCTTGCCCGTTTGCTCGAGCAGGAAGCGAAGCTCCGAGCGAGCCGGCGCCTCATCATCCACAATCATCGCACGCAGCATAGGGATAAAACCTTTCGTCAACTAACTACGCCGGGCATCCGTCGCATGACGTTGAGCCCGTAGCCTTTTATTTTACTCTTGAATGTCGAAGATGCTCTCTGACAAATCAAGATGAAGGAGCACTTTGGTGCCCTTGCCCGGCGCCGATTCGACACGCGTATAGGAGTGCGGCCCATAAAAGCGATGGATGCGCTCCGAAATATTGTGCATGGCCACACCGGCGCCGCCACCCTGGGGAGAGCTGGCGTCGGGACGGGCAGAACGCTCGTCAAACAGTCTGGCGGCGGTACCCTCATCCATGCCCACGCCATTATCGGCCACGGCAATCAAGATTGCATCCTCGCCGTCTTGGTGAACGGTCACGTCGATCCTCAGGGCGTCGTCATCGCCCATACCATGACGTACGGCGTTCTCGACAATCGGCTGGATCACGAACGCCGGCACCAGCGTATCTTCCACGTCCTCGGACACATCGAACGTCGCAAGCACGCGGTCCTCGCCAAAGCGGGCCTTCTCAAAGGTAAGGTAGCGCTTGGTCTGTGCGACCTCGCGCGAGACCGGAATAAGCGATCCCGAATTGTCGAGCGTGGCACGATAGAACGATGAGAACTCACGAAGCAGTTCGCGGGCCCGCAGCGGGTCGGTGCGCGTAAACGATGCAATGGTGTTCAGCGTGTTGAACAGGAAGTGCGGGTTAATCTGCGCCTGCAGCGCACGCACCTCGGCGCGCGCCGTGAGTTCCTTTTGCACCTCGAGCTCGTGGATGGCGAGCTGCGTGGACAAGATCTCGGCAAAGCCCGAGGCAAGCGCATACTGGGTACGGTCGACGGCGCGCGGGGTCTTGTAGTAGAACTTGAGCGTGCCGACGGTACGATCGCCCACCTTGATGGGGGCGATAATGCCGGCGGGGACTTGGTTGTGCGAGCCGTCCGAGCCCACGACATCCACCATACGGTTGAACGACTGCACGATGCCATGTTCGATAACGTAGCGTGTGGCAAGCGTGTGGATGGGAGTATCGGGCAGCAGTTTTTCCTCAAACTCGCCCGCGCAGGCAAGCACGTTGTCCTCGTCGGTGATGGCCACCGTCATGGCGCGCGTCTCGGGCAAAATGCGCCGGCACACCAAACGCGCCGACTCCTGCGTCAGACCGCCCTTAATGTCCTCGAGCATGGCCGAGGCCACCGAGAGCGTCTCCTCGGTGTACTGGGAGCGCACCGAATCGGGATTGAGCGTCAAAAAGATAAAGATGCACAGAAAGATGCACAGCAGCGCGCAGGCAATCACCGTGGCGATCGGCTCGATACCGGTCACCAAGGCAAAAATAAAGTACACCAGCACACAAATGGCGCAGGCAACGGCAATGATGCGAAAGATTGATATTGAACTATCGCGCTGGGCGCGGCGGTCGATCATTCGGCCCCCTCCAGGATACTGATCAGTTGTGCGTCACGCCAAAGCCCGTCCATGATCTTGGGCCAAAAGCTCTGGAAACGCAGGTAGCTTGCAGCGTTTTGGCGCGCATAGGCCTTTGCCTCGTCGATACCATGGCGCCAGATGCGCAGGTAGCCCTCATGTTCGCGGGTAAACACGCTGCGGACCATAGCGGTCTTGCGCACGCGGTCGTCGAGCTCGCGCGAAATCCACGGGCCCGGGTAGGGCATGAGCGATGCCGCCGTAACGGGAATGAGCTCCTTTTGATGCGCGGCGAATGTCAACTTGGCCCGTTCGTAGTACCAACGGTATACATCCTGCATAAAGCGCGGTGAGCGCTTTTCGGACTCCGGAGGCAGATGGCGCACGGTCCACTCGTTATCGAACCACACGTCGTAGCCAAACATGCGCATGTTAAAGAGGTAATCCAAGTCCTCGCCGCGGGTGATAAACGGGTCAAAGGCCACACGCGTAAAGGCGCGGGCGTGCAGGGCCATCAGGCCGCCGCACACGTAGTTGGATCGCGAGATGCGGGTGCCCGAGAGCGCCTTTTTCATCCAACGGTTGAACTCGATGCGCTTGGTCCACCAACGATGGCAGATGCCCGCCTTGTCCGTGGGAGCCAGCGGCGAGCCGTCGCGATCGTAGAAATAGCCGCTCTTGACCAAGATCGGCAAGCCCTGACGCGTCTGCTGCCCCAACGCATAGGTCGCGCGCTTCATAAAGTCGGCGTCGATGACAGTCTCATCGTCATCCAAAAAGATAACCGCGTCATGCCCCAGCACAGCGGCACAGGCTAGCCCCATGTTGCGGATGGCACCGTAGCCTCGCAGGCTCACGCACTCGCCCGAACCCTTGGGCGCGATCTGAGCAACCCGGTCTGCAATGCGCGAGGCCTGGGTGTTGGTGACAACGGTGACCTTGAGCGTGGGATGCGCGTCGACAATCTCGTGCACGCGCAGCGACACATCGGCTGTGGCAGAAACGGGACAGACCACCAAAAGGATGATGCGCGGGATGTCACGTACCTGCTCAAGCGAGGCCAGACAGCGGTCGAGTTCGGGATTGTCGGCGTTGAGTCGCGTCGAATGGTCATAGGTGCCAGGGGCGTTTGCGCAAGCGTCATCGCCCGCCCAATACGTTGGAATCACGACTGTGGCGTTCATGCCTTACCCTCCCTGCAACACAAAAACGGGACGCCGCCAAACACAGGCGACGCCCCGCGACCTAGCTGATTCCATCATACCCACTTGGGCAAATCATTGCTCGCAAGTCGCAATGTTTATTGCGGATAACCCCAAAAGAGTACCGTGGACAGGCACAATAGCCGCTCGCTCCTATGCGGCATGCTCTGCCGCCCGAGTCATGCGGGACAGGCGGACCAGCAGCATAAAGCCAACGATCAGCAGCACGCCAATGGAAAGGACGCCCAGCGACGGGTTGCCGGTCAGCGAGGTGACGACCGACACTAGGAAAGTGCCCATGACGCTTGCATAACGACCAAAGATGTCAAAGAAGCCGTAGTACTCGTTGGACTTTTCCTTGGGGATAATGCGGCCAAAGTAGCTACGGCTAAGCGCCTGCACGCCGCCCTGGAACAGGCCGACCATAATGGCAAGCACCCAAAACTCAAAGGCGGTCTTTAGGAAGAACGCGGCGAACAGCACAATGCCCATGTAGGCGGCGACCGCCACCAGGATCATGTTGAGCGTGCCCACGCGTCCGGCAAGCTTGCCGTAGATGATGGCGGACGGAAAGGCCACGAACTGCGTGACGAGCAGCGCCAGGACCAACTGGGTCGAATCGATGCCCAAGGCCGATCCGTAACTGGTGGCCATGGAAATGACCGTGTGCACACCGTCGATATAGAAGAAGAACGCGATCATGTAGACCAGCACGGTCTTGTTGTGGGCGATCTCGCGCATGGTGTGTCCGACCTCGGAGAACACACCGCCCACGATGTGGCCGATGGTGTCCTCGGGACCGCGCTCGCGACCGTACTTTTGTTTATAGGTGCGAATGAGCGGCAGAGTAAAGATGAGCCACCAGGCACCAGTGATGATAAACGACAGACGCGTTGCCAGCATGGTAGGGACGCCAAGAGCGGGGCCACCCATGATGAGCGCCAGGCAGATGACGAACGGCACGGTGGAACCGATATAGCCCCAGGCATAGCCCGAGCTGGACACGGCGTCCATGCGCTCGTCGGTGGTAATGTCGGGCAGCATGGCGTCGTAGAACGTCATAGAAGAGTTAAGGCCGATGGTGCACAGCACGTACACGGTCAAAAATGCCATGGCGGACATTGGGATAGCCTGCGCCAGGCAAAGCACCAGGCCCGTGAGGAAGAAGCCCAAGAAGAACTTGATCTTGTTGCCGGCGTAGTCGGCAAGCGCGCCCAGAATGGGCATGAGCATGGCGATGACCAGCGAGGCGATCGTCTGCGCATTGCCCCAGGCGACCACCAGGTCGGCCGAGGAAGCGCCGGTATTGATGGCGTTAAAGTAAATGGGCACCACCGAGGTATTGAGCAGCACGAGGGCCGAATTGCCCACATCGTACATAACCCAGTTACGCTCGAGCTTGGTGTATTTCATGGACAGGGACCCTTCGTATTTGCCCGATATGCAGTTAGTTCATCGTACCCCAATTGTCCAGAACCGCCGGTAAGGATTCGGCAAAGGGGCACGCACGGACCCTATTCCTCGCGGTCGAACTCCTCATCGGCTTCGAGCACGCGACCGCTGTAGTTGACGTGACTGGTCACGGCATCCATGTCACCGGTCTCGATAAAACGTGCGACCGTGCACTCGTAATCGACCAGCGCGCGATCAAAGACCTCGGGGAAACTCTCGTTCGAGACCTCGTCGGTAAAGGGATTCTTCCATGTCAGATGGCCCAGGTTACCGGTGCGCTCGGGCAGCTCCGTCGTCACGCGATGGGCAAGGCCGTCGAGCAGCGAGTAGTCGTGCACCAAGCCCTCAACCAGCGAGATCGCGCGCGTCTTTGCGGAGCCGGCCGGCTCAATCGCGCGGTAAAGTCGCTGCATATTGGCAACGGCAGCACCGTACTCCCCCGCCGGAATGTCAATGCCGTACACGCGTCCGGCAACATAGCTCATCAGCACGCCGGCCACGCGATTGATGCGATCGGTGGTGACGATCTCGCCCGCCGGCGGGTAATCGTCGACCGTAGCGCCATCGCGTTTAAGCTGCAGCATCAGCACATCCAGGTCGCTCTCGATCACGGCATGGACCTGACTGCTCGAACCCTCAAGCTCTGAATCGGACTCCACGATGCCAAACTGCTGCTCATAGACAAAAGGATGGGCGTTGCGGTCGAGCACGTAATGAGACAGCAGGCCCAGCGCAAAGGCGCGACCCAAGCTGGCGTCGCGCGGCAGCAGATGCGACACGCCGTCGCGCAGGCACGCGAACTGGCGAGACATGCGCGACCGATGCATGACCTGCGCCAGCAGCGTGCAGTCGGAAACACGCGGTGTCAGAATGTGAAAGAAAAACGGGTCGGGGCCTTGGTTGCCCAAGATAAAGGCAATGCGCTCTTCATCGGACGTGATGACGCCCTGCGGAAGACGGTCGATGCTTTCCTCGCCAAACAGATGATGGGTGATAAGCGCGGGCATAATGATCCTTTCGATTTCATTCGATGCCACCCATTATGCCCACCGCGCGCCCATGCCAAACCTGCGATGGTAAACGACGGCACGCAGACCGTCTACGCAAGCCCCAAGTGTGCTTTAACCTCGGCAGCGCGACGGCGGGACACGGGCACCGTCGAGGCTACGCGATCGAGCCTGAGCTCCATAAGACCCGTGGAACCGATCTCGACATTGTGCACGTCTTCCAAATTGACCAGATAGCTGCGGTGGACACGGATAAAGCCCTCGGAGGCCAGGCGTCGCTCGAGCGAGGAAATCGACTCATTGATCAGGTACGTTCCCTCAGCGCAGATGGCGTTGCAAAAATCGGCGCGCGCCTCAAAGTAGCAGACGTCTGCGGCGGGAATGAACACCTTTTTGCCCCCGCGGTCCACCGTCAGACGCAAAGGCTGGCGCGGAGTATGGATAACACGACGGGCACCCAAGGCCGCCTCGATCTTGTCGAGTGCCTTTGACAGGCGTGCGTCCTCGACCGGCTTGACGACATAGTCGACCGCATCGAGGTTATACGCATCGGCGGCAAACTCGGCAAACGCCGTCACAAACACAACCACCGGCGGCGTCTTTAGGTTCTGCAGCGTCTCGGCAAGCTCAATTCCCGAGCGACCGGGCATGGTAATGTCTAAAAACAACACGTCGGGCTTGTTCGACAGAATCGACTCCACGGCTTCGGTGACATTGCCCGCCTCGGCAATCTGGCCCACACGCGTATCCTTTTCCAACAGATAGCGTAGCTCAGCCCTAATGGGAGGCTCGTCATCAACCACCAAGATGTTCCAGCCTTCGGACATATGTGCTTCCCCTCTTTTTCTCTCAATCCAACCGCGTGCTACGCCGTCAACGGCGCGGGCTCATGCGGCTCGCCGTTCAGCTCGACGATGACCTGCGTTCCCACGCCCTCCTGGGACTTCACGCGCATGCCGGAATCTTCTCCGTAAAAGAAATGGATGCGCTGAAGCACGTTGAAGAGCGCCAGGCCGCAACCTCGCTTGACGGAGCCGTCGGCGGTAATGCTCTCGGGCTCCTCTCGGCGATGTTGCTCAAACAGATGCGCGCAGACCTCTTCGCTCATACCGATGCCATCGTCCTCGACGATGATCTCCAAACCGTCATCGGTCTCGAAAGCCCTAACATGAATAGAAAGCGGCTCGGTCTCGCGCTGCGCGTGCTTGATGCAGTTTTCGAGCAACGGCTGCAAGATAAACGGCGGCACCATGCAATCGCGCACCTCAAAGTCGATATCGACCGAGACGCGCAGACGGCCGTCGCCATACCGGGCCTGCATAAGATTGATATAACGAGTACCCTGTTCCACCTCGTGCTCGAGCGTTGTGAGCGTATCGGAATCAGAAAGCGTCTGACGATAGTAGTTGGAGAAGTCGATCAGCAGCGATCGCGCCTTGTCGGGCTCGGTTCGAACGAGCGACACGATCGTGCTAATGGTATTGAATAGAAAATGAGGATCGACCTGCGATTGCAAGGCGCGCAGCTCCACGCGGGCCGTAAGCTCGTCCTGGCGCTCGAGCTCAAAGCTCGCAAGCTGCGTGGAAATGAGGTCGGCAAAGCCCGAGGCAAGCGCCGTCTGGCGCATATCGATGCTGCTCAGACGGGGATAATACAGCTCGAGCGTGCCCACGCAATGCCCGCGCACGGTAAGCGGTGCGACAATACCGGCGCGCAGGCGCGGAAAGTAGCCACCTGTCTCGGTCGAGGCATCGCGCGAGAACACGCTTTGCTCACCGCTGTTGATCACGTTGAGCGTAGTCCGCAGCACCACCGGGGTGCCCGCGGGGCATTTTGCCGAGTCCTCGCCCCAGCTTGCCAACACCTGCTTGCCGTCGGTAAAGCAGATGGCAGAGGCGATAGTTTCGGACAGGATGATCTTAGAGGCGCCTAGGGCAGCTTCGGGCGTAAGGCCGCGCGACGTGTAGGCGAATATTTTTGAAGCGATGGCGAGCGTGCGGTCGGTTGCGCTCGATGTGAGGTCGTCGGGAACGACAAAGACGTACGAGAAGAAGAAGCACAGCATGACCAAGCCGGCAATGACGACAACGGCCGGAACGGGATTGGGATTATCGGTTAGATCCCAGATGAGCAGCAGGATAAGCAGCGGAACGACAATACCGAGCAAAATGGCTTGAACCACATGCTGAGCGGTACGAAAGACCTTGGTAGAGTTGTAGCTCTTGCCCAGAATCAGCCTATTGAGATCCACCGTCATCTCCTTCTTACCGACGCACCCCATAGCAATAAAGAGGGCCGCAAGCGACCCTCTCCATTGCATTATGCAATCAAATACTGTGTTTTACATCAAGCCATCGATGAACGGTAGCTTAGGCGCTGTACTTGTTTGCCTCGCCGAAGGTGCCGCCCTCGACAATCCAGCCGTCCTTCATGATGACGTCCATGTTGTCGGTGTTGAGCACGTGGATGTCGGCGGCGACGTCACCGTTGACGACCAGCAGGTCGGCGCACTTGCCGGCCTCGATGGAACCGGTCTCGTCCTCGATGTGACACATCTTGGCACCGTTGAGGGTGGCGCAGGTGATGGTCTCGACCGGAGTGAAGCCGATCTTGTCGACGAACTCGTACATCTCCTCGATGGAGCAAGTGCCGTACGGGGTGACGAAGGAGAAGGAGTCGGAGCCGATCGTCATGACGACGCCGCGCTTCTTGGCCTCGCGCAGGCAGTCGTAGTTGCGCTGCAGCTCCTTCTCGACCAGGGTGCCCTCGTACTTGTCGTGCAGCTCGGGAACGTAGACGGGCGGATAGGTGGCGTACCAGGTGGGCAGGAAGGCGATCGTCGGAGTGAAGAAGGTGCCCTGCTCGGCCATGAGGTCCATGGTGCGCTCATCGATATCGAAGCCGTGAATCAGCTGCTCGCAGCCAAAGCGAACGGAATCGTAGGCAGCGGCGTGGTTGTTGTAGCAGTGGCTCCACACGGGGATGCCGACCATCTTTGCCTCTTCGACCACGGCCTGGATCTCCTCGGAGCAATAGTGCTGGTCGCGACCGGAGTCCCAGCGCCAGATGCCACCACCGGTTGCCCAGATCTTGATGGCATCGGGGTTCTCACGCAGGCGACGGCGGACGGCCTTGCGCAGATCCCAAGGACCGTCGACCTGATCGCCCCAGGGGTGCGATTCCTTGTTGAGCTCCTGGCTGCAGTGGTGGGAGTCGCCGTGGCCGGCAACACGGCAGAAGCCCAGACCAGTGGCCAGAACGCGCGGGCCCTTAAAGACGCCCTTGTCGATGCAGTCACGGATCTGGATACCAAAGCGGCCGATCTCGCAGACGGTGGTGAGGCCGTGGGTGAGGCAGTCGTAGGCCTGCTTGACGGCGACGGCCTGCTTCTCGAGGAGCGGCTGCATGACCCAATCGGTGTCATCGTCGGTCAGGTTGCCCGAGAAGTGCAGATGGGTGTCGATCAGGCCGGGAAGGACGGTCTTGCCAGCGGCGTCGATAACCTCAACGCCCTCGGGAAGGTCCTGCATAGCACCGGCGTACTCGATCTTGCCGTTGTCGTCGACGAGAACGAGGGAGTTCTCGACCGGCTCGGCACCGGTACCGTCGATGAGCTTACCGCCAACGATTGCATACTTAGTGGACATGGTTCCTCCTTATGGATCCATATAGTGGGCGAGGCCGTGTTGGGTTAAGGCCTCACAAAGCTACCCAAGTGGCGCCGGGTTCGGTGCACGGAAGAGAGGGTCCCGCGCACCCGATCCGCCCCGGCTCGGCGTTACTTTTTGCGGGAATTGGTGAAAGCCATGAGGGCCAGGCCAATAGCCAACCAGCCGATCACGATGCTCCACTCCACCATGTTGAGGGAGGCGGGAGAGAACGGAATCACGAGCAGGCCGATGATGATGGCGCAGGCAGCGATAGCGAGGCCGATGCCAAACTTGCCGCCGGGCACCTCGTAGGGACGAGGCAGGTCGGGCTCGGTGAAGCGCATGCGCAGGCAAGCGAGGGCGACCATGCCGCAGGAGAAGATGAAGGCGAGAGCCGACACGTTGGTCAGAGGGATGAGCATGTTCTTGCCCAAAAACGGTCCGACGACGGTGATGACGCCCAGAACGACGCAGGCAAGCTTGGGAGCGCCGGACTTGGGGTCGACCTCGGCGAACTGCTCGGGCAGCTGGCCCTTGCGGCCCATGGCGAGCATGATGCGGCTCGTGGCGCCGTAGAAGGAGTTCATCGGGCCCATGGGTCCAAGCGTGGCGATGACGAGCATAGCCAGGTACAGAAGCATGTTGATGCCCTTGAGGCAGGCAAGCGCGGGAACCGGGCTCTTAACAAACTCATGCCAGTCGAGGATGGTGCCGAACGAGTAGATGCAGACCATGTAGAAGCCGCCGGCGGCCAGCAGGGCCAGGGAGATGATCTTGCCGAACTTGTTCCAGTTGAGGCCCTCGGCTGCTTCCTCAGCCTGCTGAGGAATGGTGTCGAAGCCAGCGTAGAAGAACGGGGTCAGAACCAGGACCGACACGATGCCGGCAAACAGGCTGGAGCTCTCGGTAGCGGCCTTGCCGCCGCCGGCGCCGGTGACCTGGGAGAACACGGGCATGGCATTGTCCGGCGAGCCGGTGAACAGCGAGACGCCCATGGCGAGCAGCATGCCGCAGAGCAGGGCCTTGGTCAGGAAGGCCTGGAGCTTGGCAGCCGAGCTGGCACCGCGGAAGTTGAGGAAGATGACGTAGGCTGCAAAGCCGAGCGCGATCAGCGTCGGGAACAGGTAGACGTCGGCCCCCAGTATGGTGTAGAGCTTGACGGCGCGCAGCCACTCAAGGCCGGGCAGGCTGCCGAACATCTCGGACACGAGGGTCGAAATGGCGATGGCCTCCCACGGGCACAGGATGCCGTTGCCCAGGGCCAAAAGCCATCCGGTGATGTAGCTCAGCGTACGGCCAAAGCTACGATCGACATACTCGACGATGCCGCCCGAGATGGGGATAGCAGCCGTGAGCTCACCGAAAACAGCTCCGACGGGCACGAGGAAGATTGCACCCAAGAGGAATGCGATCATAGCGGGAACGGGACCGCCGCCCACGACCATCCAGTCGCCGACCTGCAGAACCCAACCGGTACCGATGATGGCACCGAAACCGATGGTGAAGAAGTTCCAGAGCGAAAGCGTTTTCTTCATGCCGCCGTTATCCTCGACTGCAACTTCTGCGTTCTTGTCCGCCATTGTTCCCCTCCTTTCCTGTTTGACGCCCTTGGCGTCACCCCTTGCGCGGTCCGTTTTGCCGCGCGCTTTTATTCCATGGCTTTAAGATACGGCCTTGGCGCAGCAGCTCCGCTTGTAGCTCGACCGAAGGCAGAACTGCAAAACGAGCGGCGCCGTTTTTGGGACGAACGGCACGGTTTGCCGTTCATTGTTGCCGCCCGTCCGACGGGCGTACGCTCATCGGACGCATATAGAGTTGTTTTTGAGGCCGTGTGTTTTGCGCCTTTCGTACCGTTTACCGAGCTTTTGACGCGCAGACCCATTTGTTGCACATCTTTTTTGTAGGATGGACAGGTTATACATGAGACAAGGCGGTACGAATGGCATACGGATACAACGACGGTGATCAACGGCGACAAAGCGTTCGCCTTGCTGGCCGTACCACGCCTACGCCCACAAGTGCCACGAGCAGCAATCCGCAACGTCCTCAAGAGCAACCCAGGCCTTCGTCTCGGCAGCAGGCAAGCAGAACGCGGCAGAGTGGCCGTCTGAGCACGGGCACAAGCGCGCAGCAAGATGGCCGCTTGGGCGCGCGCACTCGACAGCGTCAGGCCGAGGTTCCGCAACTGCGCCGCAACGGCGCACGTCAGCCCGGCATCCATATCAACCGCTTCTTTTCGCATCCCCAAGGCGGACGCGACGGCAAGCCCTACCGCTCGACATCGCACGCGAATGCCCCCGCCCTGCCGGCTCGTCGACTTCGCCTCGCACTGTGCTCTATCCTTACCTGTCTGGTCTTTGTGCTTATGAGCTCCTGTATGTCCCACGGTTCGGCCGGTCTCGAGCCCACCGCCGAGGACAAGCTGCTCAAGGCCCCCGTCGCACCCGGTTATTCTTTCGCCTTTTCGACCCCGCGCTCGCAATGGCAAGCCGGCACGATGCCCCATATCTATCAGATCGACCCTGCGTGGTCGGAGCTGCCTTACGCCGGCGGCACCATCCGCCAAAATGCCTGTGGGCCTACGTGCCTCACCATGGTCTACATCTTTAAGACGGGACGCACCGATATGACCCCCGTCGATATGTGCGCGCTTTCCGAGGCGGGCAATTACGCCCCCACCGGTGCAACCGAATGGTCGTTTATGACGAGCGGCGCGTGGCAGTTGGGACTTAACGGAACGGAGCTCCATATCGATCGCGACTCGATGACCCAGGCGCTGCGTTCGGGAGCGCCCGTCATCGCCGCCGTTCGGCCGGGCACCTTTACCAGCGTTGGACACTACATCGTGCTTTACGGTATTGACGACGCCGATCAGATTGGAGTCTTCGATCCCAACTCGGCCAGCCGCAGCGCCCGCCGCTGGGGCGTCGTAGAGGTCCTTAACGAAGTCGAAGCCATGTGGGCCTACTACTAGTCATTGGGGACAGACTTAAATGAGTGGTCGTTGGGGACAGCCTTTAGGGACTGTCCCAAGCTGCCGGCAGGAAAGGAACGTCCCCAAGTGCCGGGCTGAAACAAAAGCCCCGCAGTCGGAGCGGACTGCGGGGCTCATGAAGAGAGGCTAGTTTGTGGGCGCCTTGCCTGGCGCCCACGAGAGAGGCAATGGAGTAGAGGCTACTCGTGGATGCGGGTACCGGAGAGGCCGGCCATGGTCTCGGCGGCCTTGTCCAGGGCACCGATGATGCAGGTGCGGCCCTTGCGGGAACGGGCGAACTTGATGGCGGCGCGGACCTTGGGCTCCATGGAACCCTTGCCGAACTGGCCCTCGTCGGCCAGGCGCTCGGCCTCGTCGGCGGTGATGTCCTCGAGCTCCTCCTGGTTGGGCTTGCCAAAGTTGATGGCGACATGCTCAACGGCGGTCAGCAGGAACAGAACGTCGGCGTCGCAGTCCTCGGCCAGCAGCTCGCCGCCCAGGTCCTTGTCGATGACGGCGGGAACGCCCTTGTAGCAGCCCTTGTTCTCGTAGTCGCGGACGACGGGGATGCCGCCGCCACCGCAGGCGATGACGATGAACTCGTTGTCGAGCAGGTTGAGGATGGAGTCAGCCTCGACGATCTTCTTGGGATCGGGGGAAGCGACGACGCGACGCCAGCCGCGGCCGGAATCCTCGACGAAGACCTTGGAAGGATCCTCGGCCATGAACTCCTTGGCCTGCTCCTCGGTGTAGAAGGGGCCGATCGGCTTGGTCGGGTTCTTGAACGCGGGATCGTCCGGGTCGCACTCGATCTGGGTGACGACGGTGGCGGCGTGCCAACGCTTATAGCGCTTGTGCATCTCGCGGCCGATGCCCTGCTGCAGGTGATAACCAATGTAGCCCTGGGACATGGCGCCGCACTCGGGCAGCGGCATCTCGGGGGTACCGATGGCGTCGTGGGCAGCGGCGAAGGCGTTCTGGATCATGCCGACCTGCGGGCCGTTGCCGTGGGTGATGATGATCTCGTTGCCCTGCTCGATGAGACCGAGGAGAGCGTGGGCGGTGTTGCTCACGGCCTCGATCTGCTCGACGGGGTTGTTGCCGAGGGCGTTGCCGCCAAGGGCGACGACAATACGATCGGGCTTGCCAAGAGGCTTAGACATTGCTGGAATCCTTTCTGTAAAAGGCCTACAACCCATTAATAACCCGCGTCCGTGCGATACGCGAGTTTATTAAGGTTTATATTCTCTTTATCGCTCATTTTATTCATTTTGAAAATAGCGGAACGGTGAACGGTCGTTTTTGTCCGCTCAGCGTACAGAACACCAGCTCAGACATATCTACGCCATTTACGTGCAACTTTATTTAAATGCAGCAAGGATTATGTCGGATTATGCAAACTACATCTCTGCTAAACACAAAACGGACAGCGCGATATCTTACTCGCGCTATACGAGATTCTATGCACTTATAAGTCGAGTATGCACCCCTGCAAAAACAAGGGGCTTTTCATCCAGCATAAGGAATAAAGAAGGGCTCCGAAAAGGCGGCAACAGCCAAGTCCCCCATCCATCCCCAAAGTGGCGCGAGGTTTCGCGGCGAAGCCGCGAAACAGCGAAGGGGACGGAATGCCCGGCCAACTACGTCCTTCATCCGCCCACACAATCCGAGGACGTAGTCGTAGCAGGATCTGAGGGCTAACCTTCGCGGACACTCCGCAGAACGAAAGAACCCCCGCCGCACGTAGTGCGCAGCGGGGGTTCTTTCATGTCCGAGGACGTACGCGAAGGTTAGCCCTCAGATCCTGCGGTGGGAGACCTAGGCCTCGTTGTACACCGTCTTGAGCTTCAGCAGGTGCTGATAGCGGTCCATAGCGGCCTGCTCATTCTCCTTGAAGAGCTCCTCGGCGCGCTCGGGGAAGGAACGCGTCAGCGAAGCGTAACGGGCCTCGTTCATCAGGAACTCCTGATAACCGCCCGCGGGCTCCTTGGAATCGAGCGAGAACTTCTTGCCGGCAGCAGCCTCGGGGTTGAAGCGGAAGAGGTTCCAGTAACCGCACTCGACAGCCTTCTTCATCTCGGCCTGGCAGTTCTGCATGCCGCCCTTCTTGATGGAGTGCATCTCGCAGGGGCTGTAGCCGATGATGAGGGACGGGCCGTCGTAGGCCTCGGCCTCGTGGATGGCCTTGAGGGTCTGAGCCGGGTTGGCGCCCATGGCGACCTGCGCCACGTAGACGTAGCCATAGCTCATGGCAATCTCGGCCAGGGACTTCTTCTTGGTCACCTTACCGGCAGCGGCGAACTGAGCGACCTGGCCCAGGTTCGAGGCCTTGGAGGCCTGACCACCGGTGTTGGAGTAGACCTCGGTGTCGAAGACGAAGACGTTGACGTTGTGGCCGGAAGCCAGGACGTGGTCCAGGCCACCGAAGCCGATGTCGTAGGCCCAGCCGTCGCCGCCGAAGATCCAGAAGGACTTCTTGGTGAGGTAAGCCTTGTCGGCGAGGATCGCCTTGGAAGCGTCACAGCCGCACTTCTCGAGCTCGGCAACGTAGGCAGCGGCAGCGGTCTTGGAGGCCTCGGCGTCGTTGACGGAGTCGATCCAAGCCTGACCGGCAGCCTTGAGCTCATCGGACGGACCATCGGCAGCGATGATGTCCTGGGTAGCGGCGATCAGCTTGTGCTGAACGGCCTCATAGCCAACAGCCATGCCCAGACCGTGCTCGGCATTGTCCTCGAACAGGGAGTTGTTCCACGCCGGGCCGTGACCGTCCTTGTCCTTGCAGTAAGGAGCGGTGGCAGCGGGGTTGCCCCAAATGGAGGAGCAGCCGGTGGCGTTGGAGATGAACATGCGGTCGCCGGCGACCTGGGTCACCAGACGCGCATAGGCGGTCTCGGCGCAGCCGGCGCAGGAGCCGGAGAACTCCAGGTAGGGCTGCTTAAACTGGCTGCCCTTGACGTTGGCCGCGACGAGCTCCTTCTTCTCGGAGACGTTCTCGACCATATAGTCCCAAACGGGCTGCTGGTCCATCTCCTGCTCGGTGGGAACCATCTCGAGAGCACCCTTGGGGCAGACCTTGACGCAGTTGGTGCAGCCCATGCAGTCGAGCGGGGACACGGCCATGGTGAACTTCATGCCCTTGGCCTTGGGGCCCATGGCGTCGAGCGTGCGGGTAGCCTCGGGCGCGGCGGCAGCCTCGTCCTCGGTCATCGCGAACGGACGGATGGTGGCATGCGGGCACACATAGGCGCACTGGTTGCACTGGATGCACTTGGTCTCGTCCCAGTGGGGAACGACGACGGCGACGCCGCGCTTCTCGTATGCGGAGGCACCCAGCTCAAACTGGCCGTCGGCGCAACCGACGAAGGCGGAAACGGGCAGGCTGTCGCCATCCATGCGATCGATGGGCTCGAGCAGGTTCTTGACCTGCTGGGCGATGGCGGACTTGGTCTCCTCGGAGAGCTCGACGGGAGCGGCATCCTCGGCGGTTGCCCAGTCGGCCGGAACCTCGAACTTACGGAAGGCGGTAGCGCCGGCATCGATGGCCTTATGGTTGGCGTCGACGATGGCCTGGCCCTTCTTCATGTAGGACTTGGTAGCCGCGTCCTTCATGTACTGCAGGGCGTCCTCGGCGGGCAGGACCTTGGCCAGCGCGAAGAAGGCGGACTGGAGCACCGTGTTGGTGCGCTTGCCCATGCCGACCTTGGCGGCCAGGTCGATAGCGTCGATCAGGTAGACGTTGACGTTGTTGTTCGCGATGTAGCGCTTGGCCACGGCGGGCATGTGCTCGGCGAACTCCTCGTCGCTCCACTGGCAGTTGACCAGGAAGGTGCCGCCCGGCTTGACGTCGCGGACCATCTTGAAGCCCTTAACGATGTAGCTGGGGTTGTGGCAAGCGACAAAGTCGGCCTTGGTCACGTAGTACGGCGAACGGATCGGGGAATCACCAAAGCGCAGGTGCGAGACGGTGACGCCGCCGGTCTTCTTGGAGTCGTACTGGAAGTAGGCTTGAACGTACTTGTCGGTGTGGTCGCCGATGATCTTAATCGAGTTCTTGTTGGCGCCGACGGTACCGTCGCCACCCAGACCCCAGAACTTGCACTCGATGGTGCCGGGGGCTGCGGTGTTGGGCGCATCCTCGGCCTCGGGCAGGCTCAGGTTGGTCACGTCATCGACGATGCCGATGGTGAACTCGCGCTTGGGCTCGTCCTTCTTGAGCTCCTCGAAGACAGCGAACGCGGACGCGGGAGGCGTGTCCTTGCTGCCCAGGCCGTAACGGCCGCCGACGACCTTGATGCCCGTCTTGCCGGCCTCGTAGAGAGCGGAGACGACGTCCTGGTAGAGCGGCTCGCCGATGGAACCCGGCTCCTTGGTGCGGTCCATAACTGCAATCTTCTTGACGGTCTCGGGGAGAACGTCGACAAAGTGCTTGATGGAGAACGGACGGAACAGGCGGACCTTGACCAGGCCGACCTTCTCGCCGTGAGCGTTGAGGTAGTCGATGACTTCCTCGAGCACGTCGCAGAAGGAGCCCATGCACACGACGACACGATCGGCATCGGGAGCGCCGTAGTAGTTGAATAGGCCGTAATCGGTGCCGAGCTTCTCGTTGATCTTCTTCATGTAGCCCTCGACGACGGCGGGAAGCTCGTCGTAGACCTTGTTGCAGGCCTCGCGGTTCTGGAAGAAGATGTCACCGTTCTCGTGGCTGCCGCGGGTGTGCGGGTGCTCAGGGTTGAGCGCGTGGTCGCGGAAAGCCTGGACGGCGTCCATGTCGCACATCTCGGCAAGATCCTTGTAGTCCCACATGGCGACCTTCTGGATCTCGTGGCTAGTGCGGAAGCCGTCGAAGAAGTTAAGGAACGGGGTCTTGCCCTCGATGGCGGCAAGGTGAGCCACCGGCGAGAGGTCCATGACCTCCTGGACGTTGCCCTCGGCGAGCATGGCGAAGCCGGTCTGACGGCAGGCCATGACGTCGGAGTGATCACCGAAGATGTTCAGGGCGTGCGAAGCGACGCAACGCGCGGAGACGTGGAAAACGCCCGGGAGCTGCTCTCCTGCGATCTTGTACATGTTCGGGATCATCAGGAGCAGACCCTGAGAAGCCGTGTAGGTGGTGGTCAGAGCACCGGCGCCCAGCGAACCGTGAACGGTACCGGCTGCACCTGCCTCGGACTCCATCTCGACGACCTTGACCGGGGTGCCGAAGATGTTCTTGCGACCCTGGGCCGCCCACTGGTCGACATGGTCGGCCATCGGGCTGGACGGCGTAATGGGATAAATTCCCGCTACCTCGGTGTACGCATACGAAACATATGCGGCCGCCTCGTTGCCGTCCATAGACTTAAACTTACGCGCCATATACCCCTCTCCTCTCATATAGGTATACAGGCCCCGGCGCTCGCCGGGATGTTGGCGTGATGGGATTTTCGTTGTTGCTTCCGATCATCTGACAGGCGGACTCAGCGGCAGGTACATGGCGTGGAGAGAAGGCATGCCGAGGCGAGGAGAGCTGCACGCGCTCCACAGGCCCAGCTACCCGTCTTGCACATGACCGAGCGCCGCAAAGACCGCATGCCGGATGCTCCCGGGCACGCCCCGGCGATGGGAAGCGCCCGCAACGGAAATCCGCATGCGGGTTTATTGTACCCCGCCGTCAAGTGTAATTTCGGCAAATATAGGCGGGCGGTAAAGGTTTACCTTGGGTGACTGCCAAGGGCCAAAATGGCCCCTCCATCCCTGGGCGACCGGCTCTGGTGCGCCAAGGAGTGTCCCCAAGTGCCGGCAGAGACGATATGAGCAGGACATAAAAACATTGAGAGCCCCTGCTGCATGAAAGACCG
>UQIE01000023.1 GCA_900541065.1 uncultured Collinsella sp.
CAGAACGCGTCCCTTAGTGTCCACGTGCTTCTCATAGGGGGAGCCATCGGAACCGGATTGGCTTTCAACTGTATTCGCGACAAGCGTTGTAAAATCTAGTGAGACGAGCATCCCGGTTGCTCCAGCGCTTCGATGCTCTGGTCTTTAGCGTCTTTCGTTCAGTGGGGGACTGACTGCAAACGGCGTAAACAAGAAAGAGGAGACAACCGCAAATGAAAGCAACCGAGGCAAATCTACTCGACCTTATGGGCGTGGCGAAGATGCAGTTCGTCATTCCCGTGTACCAGCGAATTTACTCGTGGAGTGTAAAAGAGTGCGAGGTGCTTTGGGATGACGTCATGCGAGCGGGTCGTGATGGCGTATCGCACTTCGTGGGGTCAATGCTTTATATCCCCGAGTCCGAGAGCTCTGCCACGAGCATTTCGCGCGTGCTTCTGATTGACGGACAGCAGCGCATGACGACGTTTTCGTTGATGATTGCAGCTTTGGCTGACTATTTGGAGAGCAACCCCGACAAGGCTGGCTTCCTTGGCGACCTCAAAATCTCGGCGCTGAGGAATAATTACCTCTTTAACGATGACGACTACAACGGTCTGGCACGCTACAAGCTGGTGCTCTCGCAGGACGATAAAGAGACGCTGTTCTCCATCGTGTCTGGGGCTCCCGTGCCAGATGAAAAATCGGATCGCATTGTCGAAAACCATGCGTTCTTCCGTGAAAAGATGCACGGGAAATCATTCGACCCTGCAAGGCTTTGGGCGGGGCTAAACCGCGTGCAGGTCATCGACACTAAGCTCACCGCTGGCGTTGATAATGCCCAGCTCATATTTGAGTCCATGAACTCCAAGGGCAAGCCGCTCACGCCCATTGACCTCATCCGTAACTACGTTCTAATGTCGCTTCCCAACGACGAACAGACCAATCTTTATGAGGGTTATTGGCATCCACTCGAGTGCTTGTTCGGAAAAGGCGGCGAGGACGAGTTCAATGCATTTATCTGGTACTGGCTGTGGCTTAAAGTTCCCAATAGGATGCCGAAGGAGAACGAGGCCTACTACGAGTTTAAGCGCTATTTCGCCGACGACTACGATGGTGACACCGAGGGCCTGCTTAAGGAGCTGCGAGGGTATGCACATAGATACGCCAGTCTGTTCCTTGGTAAGGAGAAGGACGACGGACTGCGCCGAGTGTTCGGCAGAATCGTAAGCCTCGATGTGAAGCAGATAAGGCCCCTCTTAATGTTGCTTTATTCGGTTTACGAGGGGAATGGACTAGACCGCAATGCGTTTTTACGTATCTGCGAGACTATCGAGTCGTTTCTGTTCAGGCGAGCGGTTTGCGGCAGACTTACCACGGGCCTAAATAATTTCTTTGCCGGCATGTATCGCAATCTCGAGCAGCAGGACGATATCGAGGAGTACGTTACGGCGATGCTCCTTATCCACAGCAGCGGTATGACCGCATACTTTCCGACAGACGAGCATTTTGTCGAGGAGTTTAAGACGCGTGACTGCTACAACCGCTTCTCTAAAAAGCGCTATTACCTGGAACGCATGGAGAACTGGCACCACCCGAAGGAGTCCATCTCAGCCGACGATTACCAGATCGAGCACATCATGCCCCAGACGATCGATGATGAGCACGGCTGGAAGGAATCGCTTGGTGAGAACTGGGAAGACGTCCACGACAGGCTGTGCAACAACTTGGGAAATCTTACGCTGACGGGCTACAACCAGGAGTACTCAAACCGGTCGTTCTCGGACAAGCTCAATCTGCCTGACGTCGGATTTAAGTGCAGTCCGCTCTACCTGAACAAGTCGATCGCCTCGCGTGAAAAATGGGGTGAGGAAGAGATTGGACAGCGCGCGGACGAGCTGGCGAAAGAGGCGTGTGAGATATGGAAATATCCCGACCTTCCGGCAGACGTCGTCGACAAGTACCGTCCTTCTCGCGGGGAGTCTGATGAGGCTCCTATCTGGACTCTGCAGGAGAATCACCCCACCTTTGCCGAAGGTGGGCTCAACCAGAAGCTTTTCGATGAGGTGCGCGAGTCCGTTCTGAGTGGTAACCCTTCGTGGGAGTCCTACATAGCTAAGTACTATGTAGGCTTCAGGTCGGGCAAGCGAAAACTGCATGCCGTGTTAGAAGGCAGGACCAGCAACGGTGGTTGGATTGCCGTTGGCTTGGCAAAGAGTGTGGATGATCTAACGGATCCAGAGGACATGTGCCAGGACAAGCGTACGCAGGGTGGATTTGGCCCGGGCTTACCCGCTTACGTTGCGCTTCGGAATGCCGATGACATTCCTGCGGTGCTCGATCTCATAAAGCAGTGCTAGGTTGAAGGCTGGGAATCTAGTTTCCGGCCCTTGCCAGCTCAAAATCGTCGATGGCTCGTCCGCCCGTCTACACCCTTACGATCCTGCGGGCCGCACTCAACAGCTCGTACTCCCTCTGGCTCCACTGGTACAGCTCGGTCGCGCGTACGGCGTCGCGGCACAGGTCTAGAAACACCTCGGCGCCCTCGCAGAAGCACTCGCGGGCAAAGGCGCCGGATCCGTCCGCAACGCACGCGCCGTCGGCAAAGAGCTTCCAGCTGGACGGCTCGCGCGAGCCGTCTCCGAGCAGCTTGATCTGCAGAACATGTGGGCCGCCAGCGGCACATGGCCCTTCTTCCAACGCCTGCACCGTAAAGCGCATCTGGAGGGACAGAGTATAAAATCCGGAAAAGAGTCGAAATAGGCACCTTAAAACTTCGGAAAAGTGTGGCTGGATGACAAAACAGCACTTAGAAGCCGGCGCTGGATGCGGGATCCTGCGGCCGCCTTCAGCTCCCGCTACTCATCGTCTCCGTCGTTGGGGTCGCCCTTGAGGGTGTTGATGTCCAGGTACTGGTTGTCGTCCTCTTTTTGCTGCGTTGCCGATTCGGACGCGGTGGGGCCGCGGAACAGCTGGAATCCCTCAAACGCAATGGCGCCGAGCAGGGCAATGACAATGGCGATAAAGGCAACCTTGACTGCCTGCGGAAATTCCGAGAAACGCAGCGCCTTTTCCTCGGCGTAATAATCGGCGAAGCGCTCTTCGCCCGTGCTTTTGGTATACGCCGGCGCGGACGCGGCCTCCGGGTCATATTCCGGTGCGGGCGTGGCAGCGTACGGATCGTTGAGATAATCGCTCGATGCGGTGCCATAATCCTCGGTCTCGATGCGACCGTTGCCAGCATAGTCATCGGAATAATCGGAATATGTCGCACCGCCCTCATTGTCCGTGGCGCTCGTGTTGGCGGCAAAAAGCGGGTTAACTGGAACGTCGAGCGCCGGCATGCCGGTAGAGGTCTCATCCAGATCGGCTGCAGCCCAGGAATCGTAGGCAACCTGACGGGCAACGGGCTCATCGAGCCTTGCGACCGGAGGCTTGCGTGCCGCAGGAACAGGCAACTGCTGGGCGCTGTACATAACAGTGCTGTCGGCCGATTTGCCCTGCGTCGCTGCAGCGAGAAATGCCGCCGTCTCGGACGGGTCGCTTGCGGGGCGGGGAGCGGGCGTGGGCGCCGAAGTGGGTGCGGGCGTAGGCGCGGGTGTCGAAACAGCCAACTGCGCAGGAGTCGGCGCAGATGCGGTCTTAGGCGCAAGTGCGGGATTGGGGTTTGACGGGCGGGCCCCGCCGCCCATGAGTTCGTCGGCGGTCCACGGGCGATCATTCATCACGTCGTCAAGGCTCAGCGAAAACAGGTCGTCTTCACTCTCATCGAACATGTGGTGCACATGTCCACCAATTGCCGGAATCAATCCGCGACCGGTGCATGATGCCTTGCTCAACGCCATTCTGTTCCATCCTTTCGAAATACTAATGACATCGATTATATGGAACTTCCCAAGCGGCTCGGTCTTGGATTCGTGCTTTCCAGAACTCGCGCCCAAAAGGGGAGGGGCAATCCAGGCGAGCGCCTACTTGTCGCCGGCCGCCGCCTTGGCCTCATTGAGGTAGCTATAAAAACTGTACTTGGAGATGCCAAAGAACTCGCAGGCGCGCTCGCTCGACTTGGAAATGAGGAAGGCGCCGCGACGGTCGAGGTAGCCAATGGCACGAATACGCTCGTCTTTGGTCATGAGTGCCGCGGGCTTGCCCACAAACTGCTCGCACTCGTGCAGCAGGTCCTCGAGCAGGTCGCCGATGTTCTTGGTAATGGGCTCTGGCTCGGTATAGCCCGTGCCGCCGGTGCCGGTAAAGGCGTCGAGCGAACGCTCAAAAGCCTTCATGAGCGTAATGTCAAAGTTGATGCCCAAAATGCCGACGGGCTTGCCCTCGTCGTTGCGGATAAAGATGGTAGAGGACTTGAGCAGCTTGCCATCGGTGGTTTTGGTGAGGTATGGCTCGCGGTCGTGCACGTCGGTGGTGCCCTCGTGCATGGACTCAAACACGATATGGCTGGGGCCGTCACCCAGTTTGCGCCCGCTGACGTGGCCGTTTTCGATCACTACGATGGAGTGGTCCACGTCCTCGGTCTCCAGATCGTGGACGACGACTTCGCAGTTGGGGCCAAATTGGAGCGCCAGGCCGTGTGCTAGGCGCTTGTAAAACTCAATCTGTGCGGGGGTCATGGGTGCCTTCCTAAAAATTAGTTTGGGCACACTTTGCCATAAACCACACTTGACCGCAAATAACGAAAGCGTCGCTGCGTTGTGTGACCGTTCGGCGGCGAAAAAGTACCGATTACGGCAACAAACAATTCGTTAGGTATGCCAATCAAAAAGTGTGGTAGAACATTACTAACAAACTTTTTGTTTGGCATCCACATAAAAGTTCAGTCGTGTGAATGGGATCGGGCTGAAACGCGTATGCGGGGGCCGGCAAGAGAGGACTTAAGGAGTTCACCGTATGGCCGATAAGATCCAGTGGGCGGGCAACACGATGCCCAAGAGCGATGACAAGCACTTGGGAATCATGAGCCTCGACCACGTGAAGAAGGCCCGTGCCTTCCACCAGTCGTTCCCTCAATATACCGTCACTCCGCTTGCCCGTCTGGACGGTCAGGCTGCGCGCCTGGGTCTGTCCAACCTGTGCGTTAAGGACGAGAGCTATCGCTTTGGCCTCAACGCCTTTAAGGTCCTGGGCGGCTCGTTTGCCATGGCCAACTATATTGCCGATGAGACCGGCAAGGACGTTGCCGACTGCACCTTCGATTACCTGACCTCCGATCAGCTGGCCGAGGACTTTGGCCAGGCCACCTTCTTTACCGCCACCGACGGCAACCATGGCCGCGGCGTGGCATGGGCTGCCAACAAGCTGGGCCAGAAGGCCGTCGTTCACATGCCCAAGGGTTCTACCAAGCCCCGCTTCGATAACATCGCCGCCGAGGGCGCCACGGTGACCATCGAAGAGGTCAACTACGACGAGTGCGTGCGCATGGCCGCCGCCGAGGCTGACGCCTGCGAGCGTGGCGTCATCGTTCAGGACACCGCCTGGGAGGGCTACGAGAAGATCCCGTCCTGGATCATGGAGGGTTACGGCACCATGGCTTCCGAGGCTGCCGAGCAGCTGCGCGAGATGGCCATCAACCGCCCGACGCACGTGTTTGTCCAGGCTGGCGTGGGTTCGCTCGCCGGCGCCGTGGTGGGCTACTTCACCAACCTGTATCCCGATAACCCGCCCACCTTCGTCGTGGCTGAGTGCGCGCCTGCCGCCTGCCTGTACAAGGGCGCTGCCGCCGGCGACGGCGATCCGCGCATCGTGGACGGCGACATGCCCTCCATCATGGCCGGTCTGTGCTGCGGCGAGCCCAACATCCTGGGCTGGGATATCCTGCGCAACCACGCCACCGCCTTCGTGTCCTGCCCCGACTGGGTCACCGCTCGCGGCATGCGCACCCTGGGCGCTCCCGAGAAGGGCGACCCGCGCGTCATCTCCGGCGAGTCCGGCGCTGTGACCACCGGCCTGGTCGAGACCCTCATGCTCGATCCCGAGTACGCCGAGCTCAAGGAACTCATCGGCCTGGACAAGACGAGCTCCGTGCTCTGCTTCTCCACGGAAGGTGACACGGACCCGGATCAGTACCGTCGCATCGTCTGGGAGGGCGAGTATCCGACCTGCTAGCAGACTGACCTGTCCGGAGGCAGCCGGAGGACTTTACTCCCTGCTCGGACAGTCCTGCTCGCACGGAGAGCACATTAAGTGCTCTCCGGCTCGTGCGGAACTCGCGACGGAGCAAAGTCCTCCGTCCGCCTCCTACGTTTACTTGCTTGCCGGGTACTCGACCTCACGCTGCTTGGCACAAGTGATCTATCTGAAATATCTACCTGTAGGTAAACCCTTGTAGAAAGGTTGACTGTTATGACTAAGGAACTCGATTTCGAGGCAATTAAAAACGCTGCTGAGTCCCATCGTGCTGATATGACGCGTTTTCTTCGCGCAATGATTAGCCACCCCTCTGAGTCCTGCGAGGAGGGTGAGGTTGTCGCTTGCATTAAGGCCGAGATGGAGAACCTTGGCTATGACGAGGTCAAGGTCGATGGCCTGGGCAACGTCATGGGCTTTATGGGCGAGGGCGACAAGATCATCGCCATCGACTCCCACATCGACACCGTCGGCATCGGCAACATCGAGAACTGGGATGCCGATCCCTATGAGGGCTACGAGACCGACGAGATCATCTACGGCCGCGGCGGCTCCGACCAGGAGGGCGGCATGGCTTCTGCTACCTACGCTGCCAAGATGATGAAGGACATGGGCCTCATCCCCGAGGGCTACAAGATCATGGTCGTCGGCACCGTCCAGGAAGAGGACTGCGACGGCATGTGCTGGCAGTACATCTACAACAAGGACGGCATTAAGCCCGAGTTCGTCATTTCCACCGAGCCCACCGACGGCGGCATCTATCGCGGTCACCGCGGCCGCATGGAGATCCGCGTCGACGTTCACGGCACCTCCTGCCACGGCTCCGCTCCCGACCGCGGCGACAACGCCATCTACAAGATGGCCGACATCATCGCCGACGTTCGCGCCCTCAACAACAACGGCTGCGACGAGTCGACCGACATCAAGGGTCTCGTCAAGATGCTCGACCCCAAGTACAACCCCGAGCACTACGAGGATGCCCGCTTCCTGGGCCGCGGCACCTGCACTGTCAGCCAGATCTTCTACACCAGCCCCAGCCGCTGCGCTGTCGCTGACTCCTGCGCCATCTCCATCGACCGTCGTATGACCGCTGGTGAGACCTGGGAGTCCTGCCTGGACGAGATCCGCAACCTGCCGGCCGCCAAGAAGTACGGCGACGACGTGAAGGTCTCCATGTACATGTACGACCGTCCGTCCTGGACCGGCGAGGTCTACGAGACCGAGGCTTACTTCCCCACGTGGATCAACAAGGAGACCGCTCCGCACGTCAAGGCTCTCGTCGACGCCCACAAGGCCATGTTTGGTGACGAGCGCATCGGCTGCGAGCCCAGCATGGACAAGCGCACCGGTCGTCCGCTGTGCGACAAGTGGACCTTCTCCACGAACTGCGTTTCCATCCAGGGCCGCTATGGCATCCCCTGCGTCGGCTTTGGCCCGGGTGCCGAGTCTCAGGCTCACGCTCCCAACGAGGTCACCTACAAGGACGACCTGGTCACCGCTGCCGCCATGTATGTGGCTGCCCTGAACCTCTACGATCCGAGCCAGGCCGATGGCGATGCCACCGTGTTCCGCGCCGGTCTGACCAACAACAAGATCGACTAGTCCCATTCCTCGATCTTGTTGAGCCGGGGGCCGATCGTGTCCCCGGCACCTTCTGTTGACTTGGGGCCCGCGGTCGTTATCTCCCATGCTTCCTCAACGGTAGCGGGTCCTCGTCATAGTGCTCGGCATGTTCTAGCCACACGCGCATGCCGGGGCACATCTACTCATTGCGATTATTTCACCTTTAGAAAGGACATTTACATGGACGCCAAGTTTACCGAGCTCGTCGAGCAGCTGAACGGCCTCGATTTTAAGGGTATGTACGGCAGCGACTTCCTGCACACCTGGGATAAGACCACCGATGAGCTCAAGGCGCTCTACATCGTCGCCGACGCCCTGCGCGAGCTGCGCGAGAACAACGTTTCGTCCAAGATCTTCGATTCGGGCCTGGCCGTCTCCCTGTTCCGCGACAACTCCACCCGCACGCGCTTCTCCTTCTCTAAGGCCGCCAACCTGCTCGGCCTTGAGCTGCAGGACCTGGACGAGAAGAAGTCCCAGATCGCTCACGGCGAGACCGTCCGCGAGACCGCTACCATGATCTCCTTCATGGCCGACGTCATCGGCATCCGCGACGACATGTACATCGGCAAGGGCGACGCCTACATGGCCGAGGTCTCCGAGTCTGTCCAGCAGGCCTACGAGGATGGCGTTCTGGATCACCGTCCCACGCTCATCTCCCTGCAGTCCGACTCCGACCACCCCACGCAGTCCTCTGCCGACATGCTCTACCTCATCAACGAGTTTGGCGGTCTTGAGAACCTTAAGGGCAAGAAGGTTGCCGTTACCTGGGCCTATTCGCCCTCTTACGGCAAGCCGCTGTCCTGCCCGCAGTCGCTGATCAGCCTGCTGCCCCGCTTTGGCATGGACGTCACCCTGGCCCACCCCGAGGGCTACGACCTCATGCCCGAGGTCGTCGAGCGCGCCAAGGGCTACGCCGCCGAGTCCGGCACCACCTTTAAGCAGGTCAACACCATGGCCGAGGCCTTCGAGGGCGCCGACATCGTGATCCCCAAGAGCTGGGCTCCGTTTGCCGCCATGGAGAAGCGCACCAACCTGTACGCCGAGGGCGACGACGCCGGCATCGCAGCGCTCGAGAAGGAGCTGCTCGCCCAGAACGCCACCCATCAGGACTGGTGCTCCACGACCGAGCTCATGGAAAAGACCGCCAACGGCCAGGACACCATCTTTATGCATCCGCTGCCCGCCGACATCTCCGGTGTCTCCTGCGAGCACGGCGAGGTCAACGCCGACGTCTTCGATATGCACCGTGTGGGCATGTACAAGGAGGCCAGCTACAAGCCGTACGCCATCGCAGCCATGATGTTCCTGCAGAAGGTTGCCGATCCCGCTGCTACCCTCAAGGCCCTCGACGAGCGCAATACCGCCCGTTGGTTCCAGGCCTAAAGCCGGATTGAGGTAAGCCATGTAAAGGGGGCGCTCTGCCAACCGGCGGGGTGCCCCCTTTTTGCATCGCGGGCGTGCGGGATAAGCGCTTTCGATGTGGATGCCCGCGGCGCGAGTTATGGGTACGATGGTTTCAGGGGAGGTATCACCATGAAACTTGGATGCGTCATTATGGCTTCGGGCGAGGGCAAGCGGTTTGGCTCTAACAAGATGCTTGCCGATATCTATGGCGAGCCGCTGATTGCCCGGACTATCGATTCGGTTCCCCGGGGCTTTGACGTTGTGGTTTCGACGCGTTGGCCCGAGGTCGTCCAGATTTGCGAGGACAAGCATTGCCCGTGTGTACTGCACGATGGCGAGCTGCGCAGCGAAAGCGTCCGTGCGGGCCTTTCGTGGGGAGTCGAACGCAACTGGAAAGGCTGCCTCTTTTTGCCGGGCGACCAGCCGCTCGTGAGTTCGGATTCTTTTGAGGCTATGGTTCGTGCATTTGACGAGCGTGGCCGCAAGCATCCGGTGCGTCTTGCGTGCAACGGTGAGCCTTCGAGTCCGGTGCTCTTTCCGGCGGAATTGTTCGATGCGCTCATACGTCTTGAGGGCAAGGACGGCGGCGGTTCGATCCTCAAGGACCGTACCGACGTGGTGCTGGTCGAGGCGCGTGCCTACGAGCTGTGGGACGTCGATACCGCCAAGGGGCAGCAACGCATAACGGAGCATATCGCCGCCTGCTCGTATTTTGATCGCGTGGCCAACTGCATCAATCAATAAGGAGCAATTATGATCATCATCAAAAACGGCGCCCTCGTGACGCCCCAGGGGCTTCGCCGCGCTGATCTTGCCATGGATGGCGATAAGATTGTGCGGATTGCCGCGGCGATTGAGCCTGCCGAGGGCGATACCGTCCAGGACGCCACCGACTGTTGGGTGTTTCCCGGCTTTATCGACGGCCACACGCACATGCAGTGCTGGACTGGCATGGATTGGACGGCCGATAGCTTTGAGACCGGCACGCGTGCGGCTGCCTGCGGCGGTACGACGACCATCGTGGACTACGCGACGGCCGATCGCGGCGTGACCATGCCCGATGCCCTTGCCGAGTGGCATCGCCGCGCCGACGGAACCTGCACGGCAAACTACGCCTTTCATATGGCACTCGCCGAGTGGAATGAGCGCAACCGCGCCGATCTTTCGGCCATGCGCGAGGCGGGCGTGTCGTCGTTTAAGACCTACTTTGCCTACGACCACCTGCGCTTGGACGATGCCGAGACGCTCGAGGTGCTCGAGGAGCTCAAGCGTCTCGGCGGCATACTGTGCGTGCATTGCGAGAACGGTACGCTGGTGAATGAGCTGCAGAAGCGCGTGTTTGAGCAGGGCATCCACGGGCCCGAGGGCCATGCGCTCAGCCGTCCGGATGTGTGCGAGGCCGAGGCCGTGAGCCGCCTGCTGTATCTGGCGCACTTGGCCGGGGACGCTCCGGTCAACGTGGTGCACCTTTCGACCAAGCTGGGGCTCGAGGCCATCCGTGCTGCCAAAGCGCGCGGGCAGAAGAATATCTATGTTGAGACCTGCCCCCAGTATCTGATGCTCGACGACACCTGCTATCTGGAGCAGGGCGAGGACGGCTTTGCGGGCGCCAAGTATGTGATGAGCCCGCCGCTGCGCCATGCCGGTGACCGTGCAGCCCTGCGCGAGGCGCTTGTGGCCGGCGAGATCGATACGATTGCGACCGACCACTGCAGCTTTAACCTGCACGGGCAAAAGGACCGTGGGCGCGACGATTTCCGTGCGATTCCCAACGGCGGGCCCGGTGTGGAGCATCGTCCCGTCGCGATTGCCACGAGCTTTGAAGGGCAACTGGGCCCCGAGGATCTCTGCCGCTTGATGAGCGAGAACCCGGCGCGCGTCTTTGGCATGTATCCGCGCAAGGGCTGTCTTGCCGAGGGCGCCGATGCCGACGTGTGCGTGTGGGATCCCCAGGCGCGCTGGACCATTCGCGCGGCGACACAGCATCAGGCCGTGGACTACACGCCGCTCGAGGGCTTTGAGGCACATGGCCGCGCCAAGGCTGTGTTTGTGAACGGCGTGCTGGCCGCGCGCGACGGCGAGCCCACCGGAGCCCAGCCCGGCCGCTACGTGCCCCGCTAACGGGGACGACGCCAAATTAGCTACCCCTGGAGGCTGCTGGCGACGACGGGGCGGCCGGAGGCTGCCTCGAAGCGGTCGGCCATCGTGGGGTCGCTGAGCGTGTCGACTTGGTTGAGCATGACGCGTGCGGTGCTGAGTTTCAGCGTCTGCATCTCGGCATTGAGCACCTGGGCGACGCGCTCGGGCGTGGCGATGTCGGTGAGCTCGCAGCCGCAACGCTCGCAAAAGAGCTCGGGGCGGTGGACGGCTTCGTTGATGGGCTTGCCGAGCCCCGAGGCGCCGACGATCCAGACGATGTTGGCCGTGCCAGAGGGAATCACCGGCTCCCACGGGGCGTGCGCCTTGAGCGGGAGCCGCTTGCTGCCGTCCGCCTCGGCCAGGACGTAGTCAAAGCGCTGCGCCAGCTGGTCGAGCGGCTCGGCAGGGGAGGAGAGCTTGCCCGCCTCCGGGTCCAAGACGCCTGCCTGGCAGATGCTCCCGCGCGTAAGGCCAGCGCAGGCCTCGCAGGTGCAACCGGGGACATGCGAGGCGCCCGGCTTCCAAGGCGCGGCGTCCAGGCGACGATTCGACCCGTCCCATGGCACGCCGGCAACGGGAAACATATGTGTGGTGGTGCAGAGAAGCACGCGGTTGCCAGCGCGCATGAGCTCAAGACCCAGCGTCTTTAGCAAGGTCGACTTGCCACCGCTGCCGATAATCGCGGTAATGCCCGGCTTGATCCTGAGCGCCGAGGCAAGATTGCCGCTAACCGTTCCCATCTGTTCACCGCCGTATAATACTGTGATAATAAATAATCATCAGAGTAGCGGTCGAACCGCTTTTGCTCTGCTCAAACCGTAGCACAGGGAGGTGCCCCGGGAATGCTCGTTTATGTTCGCGGCGCCGGCGATATCGCCACGGGCGTCGCCGCCCGTTTGGTGCGCGCCGGCGTGTCGGTTGTCATGGCCGATATCGCGGTCCCCACGTGCATCCGTCGCACAATCAGTTTTTGCGAGGCTATTCGCTTGGGCGAGATCAAGGTCGAGGGCATTCGCGCTCGCTTGGCACAGACGCCGGCTGAGGCGCTCGAGATTACCCAAACGGGGGATGTTGCCGTTGTGGTGGACCCCCAGGCCAAGATGCTCGATGAGCTCAAACCCGCTGCCGTGGTCGACGCGATTCTGGCTAAGCGCAACTTGGGCACCACGCGCGACATGGCGCCTGCCGTCATTGCGGTAGGGCCGGGCTTTACCGCGCCGGTTGACTGCGACGCCGTGGTCGAGACCATGCGCGGGCATTTCCTGGGTCGTGTCATTACCCAAGGTTCGCCCCAACCCAACACGGGCGTGCCGGGCATTATCGCTGGCTATGGCAGAGAGCGGGTTATCCACAGCCCCGCCGCCGGCGTGTTTCGGTCCGACCGCGCGATCGGCGACATCGTGAGCGCCGGAGACGTGATTGGCTACGCGGGCGATACGCCCATGTGCACGCAGATCGATGGCTGTCTGCGCGGGCTTTTGGCGAACGGTGTGCAGGTGATTGAGGGCTTTAAATGCGCCGACGTCGACCCGCGCGGCGATGCCAGCTATATCAACTACATTTCGGACAAGGCGACGTCGGTCGGCGGCGGCGTACTCGAGGCGCTCGCCATGCTCACCGATGTCTTTAGAGGATAGAAGGCGGCAATGGAAAAGCTCGATGTTGTGAATGCGGCGCTTGCCGCCCTGCGTGCTGGCGAGACGTGCGAGCTCGTGGTCGTGGCCGGCACGGCAGGGTCGTCACCGCGCGGCGTGGGCGCCTGGATGGCCGTCTTTGCCGACGGTAGCCAGGCAGGCACCATCGGCGGCGGCAAGATTGAGCTCTTTGCGCTGGACGAGGCGCGAGAGCTGCTGGCCGCGGGGCAATCGCGTCTGGTCCGCTACACCATGGGCGGCGAGAACTCCGATACCGGCATGATCTGCGGCGGAGCTATCTGCCTGTGCTACCTGCATCTGGATATATCGCAGGTGCCGTTGTTCCAGTCGGTTGCCGACGTCTTGGCGTATCGACGCATCGGCGACTTCGTCATTGACTTTGAGCCGTTTATCGCGAGCGCGCTCGAGGGCGATGTGGTCGAGTGTCATGGCGAGGAATCGCGCCGCACCATTGCGGGCTGCCCCGGGCTTTCGCTGGTGGAGGAGGGGAGTAAGGTCACCTACACCAACGCGGCCTCCGAGATTCCCGCGGCTCACATCGAGACGCTCTGCCCCGAGGGCCTGACCTATATCTTTGGCTGCGGCCACGTGGGCGCCGCGACGGCGCGGGTGCTCACGGCGGCGGGCTTTGCCGTCGTGGCGTGCGACGACCGCCCCGGCACGCTGACCCCCGATTGGGTGCCCGGTGTCTACGACCGTCGTCTGGTCGACTACAAGAGCCTGAGCAAGCAGTGCCCCATCGGCCCGCGCGACTTGGTGGTTGTGGCCACAGCAGGCCACAAGTCCGATATCGACGTGGTGATTCAGGCCATGCGTGCCAAACCCGCCTATCTGGGCTGCTTGGGCTCGCGTCGCAAGACGGCCTTTGTGCGTGCCCGCCTGGAGCAGGAGGGCTTTACGCAGGACCAGATCGACGAGCTGCACCTGCCGATCGGCGTTGCCATCGAGGCCGAGGATCCCGAAGAGATCGCTATCTCCATTGCCGCCGAGATGATCCACCTGCGCCGCACCAAGCTCGTCCCCCGCAAGCGCTAATCGCATCCCCACCAATAAGTTGCGGTGAAATAGGGACTGTTTAAGCCTGTTAGGCCGCCAAACAGTCCCTATTTCACCGCAACTGCTTTTTGGGACCCATTTGTGCGGGGGAGTTGTGGAGTTGTGCAGGCAGACGAGGTTTTTCTGGAAATACGCTCACGATGCGCGTATAGTACCGATTGTTTTGTCGGCTCCTGCTGCGTCGAGTCCAAACCGCAAAATGCCATGAGCGGCGCGGATGCAGCCAGGAGGCACGAGGACAACCCATCGTGGCCACGCCCCGTGCTTAAAACCCCAAGAAGGAGTGAACAATGGCAGAAGAGAAGTATGTGCCGCGTCTGAAGACCAAGTACAACAACGAGGTCAAGCAGCAGCTTCAGGACAAGTTCCAGTACGAGAACGTCATGATGATCCCCAAGTTTGAGAAGATCGTCGTGAACATGGGTGTCGGCGAGGCCGCTACCGATTCCAAGGCCATCGACGGTGCCGTGCGCGACCTGCGCGCCATCACCGGACAGCAGCCGATGATCACCCGTGCCCGTAAGTCCATCGCTACCTTCCGCCTGCGCGCTGGTATGCCGATCGGCTGCAAGGTTACCCTGCGTGGCGACCGTATGTGGGAGTTCTTCGATCGTCTGACCTCCGTCGCGATCCCCCGTATCCGCGACTTCCGCGGCATCTCCGCCAAGAGCTTCGACGGCCGTGGTAACTTCTCCATGGGCGTCACCGAGCAGCTCATCTTCCCCGAGATCGACTTCGACTCCGTCGATCACCAGCGTGGTATGGACATCACTTTCGTGACCACCGCCAACACCGATGAGGAGGCCAAGGCCCTTCTGGACGCCTTCGGTTTCCCGTTCAAGAAATAGGTTCACCTGCCCTATAAGCGCCGTTCCCACAAGGGGGCGGCGCTTGGGGCGAACAATACTCTATGTGAGGAGGATATAAGTGGCTAAGACATCGATGATCGTCAAGTGCAATCGCAAGCAGAAGTTCTCTACTCGTGAGTACACGCGCTGCCAGCGCTGCGGCCGTCCGCACTCTGTGTACCGCAAGTTCGGCCTGTGCCGTGTCTGCTTCCGTGAGCTTGCACTCAAGGGCGAGCTTCCCGGCGTTAAGAAGGCCAGCTGGTAAGTCACTACCAGCGTTTCAAGCATCCGTTTGGAACAGGGAAAACGCGCTAAAAAGGCTTTGCCGTTAAGGGCGGTGAAGAACCAAGAGCACGTGTTCATCAAGAACGAAGGAGAATCTGTATGAACCTTACAGACCCGATCGCAGATATGCTTACGCGCATCCGTAACGCTAACTCTGTGAACAAGGCCACGGTCTCCATGCCGAGCAGCAAGAAGCTCGTCGAGATCGCTCGTGTTCTGCACGAGGAGGGCTACATCGAGGGCTACGATGTCGAGGACACCGTTCCCCAGAAGACTCTGCACATCACGCTTAAGTATGGTCCCAAGAAGGCTAAGGTCATCAACGGCATCCGCCGCATTTCCAAGCCGGGCCTGCGTAAGTACACCGGCGTTGCCGACATGCCCCGCGTCCGCGGTGGCCTTGGTACCGCCATTATTTCCACCAGCCATGGCGTCATGACCGACCGCGATGCTCGCAAGCACAACGTCGGCGGCGAGATCATCGCTTACGTCTGGTAATTCGCTCGGTAGGTAGAAGGAAAGGAGATCACCGTGTCTCGTATCGGTAATAAGCCTGTCCAGATTCCCGCCGGAGTCGAAGTGGCAGTCAACGGCAACAACGTTGTCGTCAAGGGCCCCAAGGGCCAGCTCGAGCTCGATGTCTTTGAGAAGCTCGCTATCAACGTCGAGGACAATGTTCTCACCGTTTCCCGTCCCGACGACGAGCGTGAGACCCGTGCCCGCCACGGCCTCACCCGCGCCCTCATCCACAACATGGTTGTTGGCGTTTCCGAGGGCTTCGAGAAGAAGCTCGAGCTCGCCGGCGTCGGTTACCGCGTGCAGCAGAAGGGCAAGAACCTCGAGTTCTCCCTGGGCTTCTCGCACCCCGTGATCGTCGAGGCTCCCGAGGGCATCACCTTCGAGGTTCCCGACAACACCCACGTGAACGTCAAGGGTATCAACAAGCAGCAGGTCGGTCAGATCGCCGCTGAGATCCGCGGCCATCGTCCTCCCGAGCCTTACAAGGGCAAGGGTATCCACTACGTTGGCGAGCACATCCGCCGCAAGCTGGGTAAGGCCGCCAAGTAGTCGTAACCGACTCACTCGCATAAGACCAGCACCCCGTCAGGTGCTGGCAAGATCAACCTTTTTAGGAGTTTACGTATGAACAAGCATAAGGCGAAGCTGGAAGGCCTCAAGCGTCGTCAGCGTCGTGTTCGCGGCAAGGTCTCGGGTACCTCCGAGCGTCCGCGTCTTCGCGTGACCCGTACTAACGCCAACATCTATGCCCAGATCATCGACGACAGCAAGGGCTCCAGCCTGACGCTCGTCTCTGCCTCGACCCTCGAGGCCGAGTTCAAGGGCACCCACACCTCGAACAAGGAGGCTGCGGAGAAGGTCGGTCAGCTCGTTGGCAAGCGCGCCATCGAGGCCGGCATCACCAAGGTCGCCTTCGATCGCGGTGGCCGTATCTACCATGGCCGCGTCAAGGCCCTCGCCGACGGTGCTCGTGCCGCCGGTCTCGAGTTCTAGGAGGTATGTAGCACATGGCTCGTAATCAGAAGCAGCAGCGCGAGGCCTCCGAGTTCGAGGAGCGCGTCGTTTACATCAACCGCGTGTCGAAGACCGTCAAGGGTGGTCGTCGCATGAGCCTCGTCGCTCTCGTCGTCGTTGGCGACGGCAAGGGCAACGTCGGCGTTGGCATGGGCAAGTCCGCTGAGGTGCCCATGGCCATCTCCAAGGCATCTCTCGATGCCAAGAAGAACATGTTCCACGTGCCGGTGACCGAGCAGGGCACCATCCCGCACGAGGTTCTCGGCCACTTTGGTGCCGGCCGCATCATCATCAAGCCCGCTGTCGAGGGTACCGGCGTTATCGCCGGCGGCGCTGTGCGTCCCCTCTTTGAGCTTGCTGGCATCAAGAACGTCCTGTCCAAGTCCCTCGGTACCGACAACGGCCTCAACATCATCAAGGCTGCCGTCGAGGGCCTCAAGGAGCTCTCCAGCCCTGAGGACGTCGCGGCTCGCCGTGGCCTGACGGTCTCCGAGATGTTCGTCGGTAAGGAGAACTAAGCATGGCTGACACCATCAAGATCAAGCAGGTCCGCAGCACCAACGGTTGCAAGCAGGACCAGGTCCGTACTGTCCGTGCCCTCGGTCTCCACAGGATCCGCGAGGTTCGCGAGATTGCTGACAACGAGTCCGTCCGCGGCATGATCTTCAAGGTCAAGCACCTTGTCGAGATTGTAGAGGAGTAGTAAATGCAGCTTCACGATCTTACTCCCGCGCCCGGTTCCACCAAGAACCGCAAGCGCGTCGGCCGTGGCAATTCTTCGGGTCACGGCACCACTTCTGGCCGCGGTCAGAAGGGCCAGGGTTCCCGCTCTGGCGGCACCAAGGGTGCCGGCTTCGAGGGTGGCCAGACTCCGCTGGCTATGCGCCTGCCCAAGCTTCCGGGCTTCCGTAACCCCCGTCGTATCGAGTACACCGCTGTTAACGTTGAGCGTCTCGAGCGTAAGTTCGAGGACGGCGCTGTGATCGACGGTGCCGCTCTTAAGGCCGCTCGCATCACCAAGAGCGAGTTCGAGCCCGTCAAGGTGCTCGGCAATGGTGAGCTCACCAAGAAGTTCACGGTCAAGGTCGACAAGGTCAGCGCTTCTGCGCAGGCCAAGATCGAGGCCGCCGGCGGAAAGGTCGAGCTGCCGTGCTAAATGGCCTTAAGAATGCTTTCCGCATCAAAGAATTGCGCGAAAAGATTCTTTTTACCATAGCTATGCTCGTCGTGTACCGCATTGGTGCGCACGTTCCTGTGCCCGGCATTCCCTTCCAGGGGATGCTGGGCCTTTTCTCGACCGATAACAATTCGGTCGCCGCAGGTGCTATGGCCCTCCTGAATCTTTTCTCTGGCGGCGCGTTGAGCTATGTGTCGGTGTTTTCGCTGGGCATCATGCCTTACATCACCAGCTCGATCATCCTCCAGATGCTCCAGGCCGTTGTGCCTTCCCTGCATGAGCTTGCCCGCGAGGGCGAGGTCGGTCAGACCAAGATTACGCAGTATTCGCGTTACCTCACCCTTGCTCTGGCAATCCTCAACTCCGTGGGTTACCTCTTCCTCTTTAAGAGCTTCGGCATCAGCTTCAATGGCGCCGGCGCTCCCGAGATCATCTTCGACCTCATGATCGTCGGTACGCTCACCGCGGGCGCCATGCTGATCATGTGGATTGGTGAGCTCATCACCCAGCGCGGTATCGGCAATGGCATGTCGCTGATCATCTTCGCGAACATCATGGCCGGTCTGCCGCAGGCTATCTTCTCCAGCACCGAGGGCAATGCCGGTGGCATCATCACCATGGTGATCATCTGCGCCATCATCCTGCTGGTTATCCCGCTGATTGTTTTCCTTGAGCGCGGCCAGCGCCGCATCCCGGTCTCCTACGCTAAGCGCGTCGTGGGCCGTCGCATGATGGGTGGCCAGACCACCTACCTGCCCATCAAGGTCAACACCGCGGGTGTCGTGCCGATCATCTTCGCTTCGGCGCTGCTGTACTTCCCGGCTCAGATTGCCGTGTTCTTCCCCGGCATCGGCTGGATTCAGGCAGTTGCCTCCGCGCTTTCGACCGGTTGGCTCAACTGGGTGCTTAACGTTGTCCTCATCGTGTTCTTCGCGTACTTCTACACCTCCATGGTGTTCAACCCCGATGATACGGCCGACAACCTTAAGAAACAGGGCGGCTTTATTCCGGGCGTGCGTCCGGGTAGGGCTACCGCGGCCTACATCAAGAACGCGCTCAACAAGATTACGCTTCCCAGCGCTGTCTTTTTGGCGCTCATCGCCATCGTGCCTTCGATCATCTTCTCCTTCACGGGTAACCATCTGATCCAGGCATTTGGCGGCACGTCCATCCTCATCATGGTCGGCGTCGTGCTCGACACGGTCGATAAGCTCGAAGGCCAGATCAAGATGTATGATTACGATGGATTCTTTAAATAGGCTAGAGGAGGATTGCTCATGAACCTCGTATTGCTCGGAGCTCCGGGTGCCGGTAAGGGCACCGTCGCACAGGAGCTCGTCGCCGAGTTTGGCGTCGCCCATATTTCCACGGGCGACCTGCTGCGTGCTGCCGTCAAGGGTGGCACCGAGCTTGGTATTCAGGCTAAGAAGTACATGGACGCTGGCGAGCTCGTTCCCGACCAGCTCGTGATCGACCTTGTCAAGGAGCGCCTTGCCGCCGATGACGCCCAGCAGGGCTTCATCCTCGACGGCTTCCCGCGCAACACCGCCCAGGCCGTGACGCTCGATTCCGAGCTCTCCGCCATGGGTCGCGAGATCGACTGTGCCCTTCTGGTCGATGTGGCCCCCGAGGTCATTATCGATCGTCTGTCTTCGCGTCGCACCTGCCGCGCCTGCGGTTACACCGGCACCGCTGCCGATGCTACCTGCCCCAAGTGTGGCGGCGAGATGTATCAGCGCGACGACGACAAGCCCGAGACCATCAAGAACCGTCTCGACGTCTACGAGAAGTCCACGAGTCCGCTCGTCGACTACTATCGTGGCCAGGGTCTGCTCAAGTCGGTCAACGGTGACCAGGCTCGTGAGACCGTGTACGGGGATGTCAAAGAGGCTCTCGGTCTATGATCAAGATTAAGTCTGCAACGCAAATCGAGCAGATGAAGAAGGCAGGAGCGCTATCTAAGATGGCGCTCCGCCACGTTGGAGCCATGGTGCGCCCCGGCGTTTCGACTTTTGAGCTCGATCAGCTCGCGGAGCAGATTATCCGCATGCATGGCGGCACCCCGGCCTTTAAGGGTTACGGCGGGTTCCCGGGGACCATTTGCGCATCGATCAACGATGCCGTGGTCCATGGTATTCCCAACCCCGACATGATCCTGCGCGATGGCGATATCATCTCCATCGATACGGGAGCCGTTGTCGACGGTTGGGTCGGCGATAACGCTTGGACGTTTTTCGTCGGCACCCCCACGCCCGAAGCCAAGGCTTTGTGCGAGGTCACGCGCGATTGCCTTAAGGCTGCCATCGAGCAGGCTGTTCCCGGTAACCATATCGGGGACGTCGGTTATGCCGTTCAGTCCCTCGCCGAGTCTCACGGTTACGGCGTGCTTCGTGATTATGTGGGCCATGGCATTGGCCGCGTGATGCACGAGGACCCCAATGTTCCTAACTATGGAAAGAAGGGGAGGGGCGTTCGCCTCCAGGCCGGCATGGTCATTGCCATCGAGCCGATGGTTACGATGGGTTCCAACCATGTGAGCACGGGCTCCGACGGTTGGATTGTTACGACCAACGACCACCTGCCCGCCGCGCACTACGAGAACACCGTCGCCATTACCAATGACGGTCCGGTGATTCTCACCACGGATGCGCAAGGTGCTTGGTGTTCGCTCCAAGGCGGAGAAATGTAAAAGTCGCCGCCCCCTGATGCCCAACCTCGCCTTTCAATTTCGAAGGCATGAGCCCAAGGTCTATGCCTTCTCATTTCAAGGCGATCTTGGGCATCAGGGAACGGCTTTGTTTTACATTTCAAATGTAACAAGTTCCACTTAGTTGTGGAGCCATTACGAAGTTATTACGATGCGTGCATACGTGTTGTAGAATACTCAATCGCTGTCGTTTTCTAGAGAAAGATGATTGCTTGTGAAGAAGGAAGACGCAATTGAGCTCGAGGGTACGGTAAAGGAACCGTTGCCCAACGCCATGTTTAAGGTCGAGCTCGAGAACGGTCATTCGGTTCTGTGCAACATTTCTGGCAAGATCCGAATGAATTACATCCGTATTCTCCCCGGTGACAGGGTTGTCGTGGAGCTTTCCCCGTACGACCTGACCCGCGGCCGCATCACCTATCGCTACAAATAGCGGCACGCATACACGCACTCCATTTCCGACTGCAGGCTTAGCTCAACCTACGGTCGGATTGTGTGTGAAGACCAGCCATAGTTTTAAACGCCTGCGGCTGGGCGAGTAGATAGTAGGGAAGTAGTTTGAGCGCTACCGAAAGGAAGAACGATGAAGGTACGTCCTTCGGTCAAGAAGATGTGCGATAAGTGCAAAATCATTAGGCGCCATGGCAAGGTCCTCGTCATTTGCGAGAACCCCCGTCATAAGCAGCGTCAGGGTTAAGAGAGGAGACTACGTTGGCCCGTATTAATGGTGTCGACCTCCCGCGTGAGAAGCGCGTTGAGATCGGTCTGACCTACATTTACGGCATCGGCCGCACCACTGCGACGAAGATTTGCGTCGAGTGCAACGTTAACGTGGATACGCGCGTTAAGGACCTCACCGAGGATGAGGTTAACGCCATCCGCGATTATATCGACAAGAACCAGATCATGGTTGAGGGCGACCTCCGCCGTGAGCGCAACCAGAACGTCAAGCGCCTTATGGACATCGGCTGCAACCGCGGCCTTCGTCACCGCAAGGGCCTCCCGGTCCGCGGCCAGCGCACCCACACTAACGCTCGTACCCGCAAGGGCCCGAAGCGTCAGATCGGTGCTAAGAAGAAGAAATAAGGAGCGCTAGATAGATGGCTACTGCTAAGAAGAACGTTCGCGCTGCCCGTCTGAAGCGCGCGGACCGTAAGAACATTTCCGTGGGCCAGGCTCACATTCGTTCTACGTTCAACAACACGATCGTTTCGATCACCGATCCCCAGGGCAACGTCATTTCCTGGAAGTCGGCTGGCCAGGTGGGCTTCAAGGGCTCCCGTAAGTCCACGCCGTTCGCTGCCCAGATGGCTGCCGAGGCTGCTGCCAAGCAGGCCATGGAGCACGGTATGAAGAAGGTTTCCGTCTTCGTCAAGGGCCCCGGCTCCGGTCGTGAGACCGCCATCCGCTCCCTCCAGGCTGCTGGCCTCGAGGTCTCGAGCATCCAGGACAAGACCCCCATTCCGCACAACGGCTGCCGCCCCAAGAAGCGTCGCCGCGTGTAACTGAAAGGATCGTATCAATATGGCAATCGACAGGACTCCTGTTCTTAAGCGCTGCCGTCAGCTCGGGATCGATCCCGCTGAGCTCGGTTACAGCAGCAAGAAGGAATCTATCCGTCAGCCCAAGCGCCGTCGCAAGGAATCTGAGTACGGCATGCAGCTGCGCGAGAAGCAGAAGGTCAAGTTTATTTATGGCGTTCTGGAGAAGCAGTTCCACGGCTACTTCAACAAGGCCCGTAAGATGAACGGCGTCACCGGTGAGAACCTCATGATCATCCTTGAGTCTCGCCTCGACAACGTTGTCTTCCGTCTTGGCTTCGCCCGCACCCGCAAAGAGGCTCGTCAGTCCGTTCGTCACGGTCACTTCACCGTGAACGGCAAGCGCGTGGACATCCCGTCCTACCGCGTCAAGGCCGGCGACGTCGTCGCTGTCGGCGAGAAGTTCCGTGACCTCCTCCCCATCAAGGAGGCCCTGATTTCCTCCGAGCGCTTTGAGGTCCCTGGCTGGCTCGAGGTCGATATCGAGAAGCTGTCTGGTAACGTGCTCGCTCTGCCGACGCGTGAGCAGATCAGCGGTGATATCAACGAGCAGCTCATCGTCGAGCTCTACTCTAAGTAGTCCATCCGGGCTGCTGAGGCTGGAGGTAATACATGTCAGAATTCATTAGGCCTCAGGTTCAGGTCGAAGAGATCAACGAGACGTCTGCTCGTGTCTCCGTCGAGCCGCTCGAGCGTGGCTACGGCGATACGCTGGGTAACTCCCTTCGTCGCGTTCTTCTGTCCTCGCTCGAGGGTGCCGCCGTCGAGGCTATTCAGATCGATGGCGCGCAGCACGAGTTCATGACCATCCCTAACATGGTCGAGGATGTCACCGACATCGTCCTGAATGTCAAGGGTCTTGTCTTCAGGGCTCTCGGCACGACCGACGAGGCGACCGCCACCATTTCGGTTGACGGCCCCTGCGAGGTCACCGGTGCGGACTTCTTTATTCCGTCCGAGTTTGAGCTGGTCAACCCCGAGCAGCACATCGCTACGCTCACCGAGGGTGGCCATCTCACCATGAGCATGCGCATCGGCTATGGCCGCGGCTATGTTTCTGGCGAGGCCAACATACGCGACAACGATCCCATCGGTGTGATCCACGTCGACTCGCTGTACTCGCCGGTTTCCCGTTGCGCCAAGCTCGTTGAGGCTTGCCGTGTCGGTCAGCACACCGACTACGACCGCCTTGTCCTCGAGATCGAGACCAACGGCTCCATCGCCCCGCGCGACGCCGTGGTCCAGGCTGCCAATATCATTAACCAGCATATGGCTGCCTTTATGAACCTTGCCGAGACCCCCGAGGTCGAGGAGGAGGCTTCGATCTTCGCTCCCGAGGTCACCAACGACAACGCTGAGCTGGACAAGCAGATCGAGGATCTGGACCTTTCCGTCCGTTCTTACAACTGCCTTAAGCGCGCCAGCATTCACTCGGTCCGTCAGCTCGTTGAGTTCTCGGAGAACGATCTGCTCAACATCCGTAACTTCGGTGTTAAGTCGATCGAGGAAGTGAAGGACAAGCTTGAGTCCATGGGCCTGAGCCTGAAGGCTTAATGCTTCGCATATTTGAGGAGAAACTAGACCATGCGTCACAACGTTAAGAAGGGCCTGAAGCTCGGCACCGATGCGAGCCACACCAAGGCCATGAAGAAGAGCCTTGCTAAGGCCCTCTTCGAGAACGACCGCATCAAGACCACCGAGACCCGCGCTAAGGCGCTGCGTTCGGTCGTCGATCCGATCATCACCTGGGCCAAGAAGGGCGACCTGCACTCTCGTCGTCTGGCTATCGCCAAGCTCGGCGATAAGCAGCTCGTTGCCGAGATCTTCGACAAGGCTGCTCAGGGCATGTGGCAGGACCGCAACGGCGGTTACACCCGCATCATGAAGCTCGGTAACCGCAAGGGCGACAACGCTCCCATCGTTATCATGGAGCTCGTCACCGAGCCTTGCATGCCTAAGGCTAAGAAGGCTGCTCCGGCCCCCAAGAAGGCCGCTGCTCCCAAGAAGGTTGAGGCTGCCGAGGAGGCTCCTGCTGAGGAGACCGCTGAGTAGACAATCCGTCTGCATAGGCTATATTCGAGGGGTACGTTCGCGTACCCCTCTTTTTTTGTCGCGATACCGTTGCTTGTTTGTTGGGAGCGCCCATGACTGCGCCGTCTGATTTCAATTCGATTTCCGAGCTTGACGCCACGCTCGTATTTCGCGTGGCCTATGATGGCTCGTCGTATAGCGGATTTGCCGAGCAGCCGGGACAGACGACGGTTGCGGGTGAGCTACGTCGAGCTATTGAGACGCTCCTGCGCCGTCCGATCGACCTGACGTGTGCGGGACGTACCGATGCCGGCGTGCATGCGGTGGCACAGTTTATCAGCGTGCCCGTAACGGACGCTGAGTTGGCTTTGACGCGCCGTAGGTGGCTGAGGGCTATGGATGCCCTCCTGCCCAAAGATATCGCCATAAACGAGGTCTACAAGGCCCGTAAAGGCTTTTCTGCACGCTTTGATGCGCGTTCCCGTACGTATACGTACCGTATTGCCGATCGCGACGCGCGCCCTGTGCTTTCGCGCGGTGCGGTGTGGTGGCATCGCTACCCATTGGATGTTGAGGCGATGTCTGCGGCCTGTCCCGCGCTGCTGGGCGAGCAGGACTTCAAGAGCTTTTGCAAGGTCGCCTCTGCCGTGGGCAAGCCCACGCACCGTTGCGTAATGCGGGCCGAGTTTGGCCATGAGGTCGCCTTTGGCGAGGACATCCTCACGTTTACCATCGAGGGCAATGCGTTTTTGCATTCGATGGTGCGAACCATTGTGGGCACCCTTGTCGAGATCGGCATGCATCGCCGCGATCCCGAGTGGATGCGCGAGGTAATTGACGCCTGCGATCGCACCGCAGCTGGTCCTACGGCACCCGCATGCGGTCTTACTTTTATGGGCGTGGATTACGATCCCGCCGAGCTTGTCGTGCTCGACTAGGGGAGGGCTCGGCGCGTCGTGCGTCGGCACCTGTCATCTGTGGGCTGCGCGTGTGCAACATCTGTTCTTGGCGTGCAATACAACCGGTGTCTCATTGCTTTTATTGCCGGGGTGTACCATGAACGACAGTTTGATTCACTGCTGTCGAGAGGACGGATAACTTGGTTCGACGTGGCTCGCATCCGCGACTTTCGGTGATCCTTGTGGTAGAAGGTTCGCCCAGCTATGCGATGCGTGCGCTCGAGAGTATCCAGAACCAAGACCTCTACGATTTGCAGATTGTCGTTGTCTGCCGCGATGCTGCGCCCGGTGTGCGCCATTCGCTTCAAGTTGCTGCCGACAGGGACATCCATATTGATTTGATTGACGTCGAGGACGCGAAGCGCGGCGCTTGTCTTCGTGCCGGTTTTGCTGCCTCGCGCGGCTCTCAAATCATCGCTATGAACGCCGATGAGTGGTTTGCTCCGCAGTCCCTTTCCAAGATGGTCAATATCGCGTGCGATATTACGGCAGACATAGTGCTCCCCACGGTGTCGCTCGACCGCTATGATGCACATCGAGAGCGCCATTCGCGCGTCTTGGATGCTGCTCATATTTCCATTGATAGCAAATCTTCGATGGTGGCCGGGCTGCCTCAGTTGATTTTAGGCGGCCTAGTCGTTCAGACCTCTGGTGTGATGTACAGCCGCTCGCTGTTTGAGGCATGCCTTTTGTGCGACAAGGTGTTTCGCACAGTTGGGTTTATGGCATGCGCGCTTTCGCAGACACGATGCGTGTCCGGCTGCGGCGATGCTTGTTTCCACACGGCGGCACCTAAACTTACAGATGCCTTTGATCCCACCATGTATGCCAAGGTATCCGATGACACTCGAGCGCTCGACGAGCTTGCGGACTCACTCTCGGAAGCAGACAGCGGTGGTCGGCTCAAGCTGGCAAGCCAAAAGTTCTACTTTGCCGGACTGGTCGCCTGCATCGAGAATTTGTGTCTGAGCCCGCATGGGGTGTCGTCAATCGAGCGTTCCGCCCGCATGCGTGATATGCTCGATGCGCCTCGAACCCGTCAGATGGTCGCCGCGCTCAAGGATAACCATCGGGGGCTCGGTCTGTTGTTTGGGCCGATCGCCAGCGCCAAGCCCGCGCGCTGCGTGGTGTGTACGCATCTGGCAGCTTTTCTTAACCGGACGGGCGCAAAAACCGCCTAAACGGCTCATTTCGAAACAAACTTGCATAGAATTGTTTCGAAATGCGTTCTTATACACAAAAGCCTTCAAATAGCGTTAAACTATTCAATCACTGATTGATTGTCTCCGCCATCTTTTGGAGAGAGGGTTTGTATGGCTAAAAAACGCAATGGGCGCCAGGATGCCATTAGAGATATTGTGCGCAATAAGGACGTCCGCACGCAGCGCGTGCTGGTCGATGAGCTCCGCGCTATGGGCTTTGATTGCACGCAGGCGACTGTCTCTCGCGATATTGCCGACATGGGGCTGCGTAAGCTCCCTGAGGGCATCTATGTTCTGGCAGAGGACCTGCACCTGCAGCGTATGGTTTCCGAGCTTGTAACGGGCGTTCTGCGTACCGATAATCTGGTTATGATCAAGGCTCAGCCTGGCACGGCTTCCGGCATCGCCGCCGCCGTTGATGCGGCAGAGTTGCCCGATGTGCTTGGCTCGCTTGCCGGCAACGATACGATTTTGGTTATTGCCCAGACGGCCGAGGACGGCGAGCGTCTTGAGGCGCTGATCAATAAGCTGAGCAATTCTCGCAAGTAGGCGTGCGGGTCGTGCGCCCGGCACTGTGTGCGTGACATAGTGGCTTGTAAGGGGTATCGACGTTGGTCGGTACCCCCTTTTTTTGTTTGCCGGTATAAAGACCGCCCACCAGGTCGCTTTAAACTAAAAGGCCCCCGAGCAGTTTAATAAGCTGCTCGGGGGCCTTGTTGCTTATGGCCGGATGATTTCTAGCCGACCGTATCGTCAGGCGTGGGCGAGGGGTCGGGAGTGGGCGTAGGCGTAGGCGTAGGCGTGCCGCCATCGCCGCCATCGCCGCCGGTCGAACCACCAGTGGAGCCGCCCGTCGAGCCACCGGTCGTACCGGTGCCGCCGGTGGTGTCGCCACCCGTGGTCTCGGTGGTCGTGGTCGTCGTGGTAGTCGTTGTGGTGGTTTCCTCTTCGTCCTCGTTCTCGTCCTTGTCGTCGTTCTCCGTCTTCTTGGTGTTGTTGGTGCCGTAGAACTTCCAGACGCTGTTGTTCTTGTAGGTGGGCGCCGTTCCGGTCGCAAACTCCTCGCGCTCGGTACCGGTCAGAACGGTGTTCATAAACCGCTTAAAGACAGGCAGGTTGGTGCTGTCGCCCAGCAGGTCTGTGCCGTATTTTTGGATGGGAATCTCGCCCGCGGAATAGCCGGTCCACAGGGCGCACGCCAGCTGCGGGGTATAGCCGCAGAACCACAGGTTGGTGGTGTTGTCGGTGGTGCCCGTCTTGCCGGCATAGGGCTGGTTGACGCTCAGGGCGCCGGCAGCACCCGTACCGCCGCCCTTCATGACGCCGGACAGAACATCGGTGACCGCGGCGGCCTCGCCCTCGGTAAGTACCTGTGAGGGATTGTCGGTGTGCTGGTACAGCACCGAACCGGTGCGAGAGTCAATCTCGGTGATGGCGATCGGCTGGCGATAGTAGCCGCCGTTGGCAAACGTCGCGTAGGCGGCGGCCATCTCGAGCGGCGAGATCGAGCCGGTGCCGAGCGTCATGACGGGAACGTCCTCGATGTTGTCCTTGGCGGGATCGATGCCGAGCTTTTTGACGAGCGAGATGATCTTGCTGTTGCCGACGGCTTCCGCCACCTGGATGTAGCCGGTGTTGGAGGAGTATGCCGTCGCCTGCTTAAGCGTGATGTTGCCATAGCTATGGTTGGCGTAGTTTTGGACCTCGGTCGTGGTGCCCTTGGCCTTGAGCGGCGAGTTGCAGTTGAGGGTGACGTTGGGGTTCATGCCGTTTTGGATGGCAGTTGCCAGCGTAAAGGCCTTAAAGGTGGAGCCGACGGGACGCTTGGCCGTGGCATGGTTTACGTGGTTCTCGTCGGCGTTGTAGTCATAGCCGCCCACCATGCACTTGATGTAGCCGGTCTTGGGGTCGACGACGACCATGCCCATGTCCAGGCCGTCGAGTGAGAGCGTGTCGAGCTGCTCGCGGACGGCATTCTCTGCCACCTGCTGCATCGTGGGGTCGATGGTGGTCTTGACGGTCAGGCCGCCCTTAAAGAGCACGTCGGTCGAGAACTCCTGCTCCAGCAGCTGCTTAACATAGGCGACAAAGTAGGGCTGCGAGTATACGTCGACGCCGCTGCCCGAAATCTCGGTCACGTTGAGGGTGATGGGCTCGGCCTGTGCGGCATCGTGCTCCTCCTGCGTGATGTGGCCCAGGCGCAACATGTTGTCGAGGACCTTGTTGCGACGGGACAGCGCCAGGTCGGGGTTGACCGTGGGGTCGTACTGCGAGGGTGAGTTAGGAAGGCCGATCAACAGTGCGGCCTCGCTCAGGGTGAGGTCGGCGGCGCTCTTGGACAGATAGGTTTCGGCTGCGGCCTCGATGCCGTAGGCGCCGTGGCCGTAGTAGATGGTGTTGAGGTACATCATGAGGATCTCGTCTTTGGAGTACATGTCCTCCATCTTGACGGCGATGTAGGCCTCGCGCACCTTACGCTCGATGGTCGAGTCGAACTGCTCCTCCTGCAGGATGGTGTTGCGCACCAGCTGCTGGGTGATAGTCGAGGCGCCTTCGTGTCCGCCGCCGAGGGTTGCCACCGCAGCACGCGCGATACCCCACAGGTCGATACCGCCGTGCTCGTAGAAGCGCTCGTCCTCGACGTCAACGGTGCCCTGCAGCACGTAGGGGGAGACCTCGTCCTTGGTGATGGACTTGCGGTTTTGCGTGTAGAAGCTCGCAATCTTGTTGCCGTTGCAGTCGACGATCTCGGTGGGCTCGCTCACCAGATACGCGTTGGCGTCGGTGTAGTCGGGCAGATCGGACAGCCAGCGGTTGACGTTGCCGACCATGCCGATGCCAAATGCCACGCCCGCGATAAGCAAAAAGCCCAAAAACGAGAGCAGGATTATGGGCAGAGCATGCGTCTTTGAACGGCTGCGTCCCTGTCGTTGGCGAGGACCCATATATTGACCTCCAGGTATGTCGTGCCGGACGGTGGATGTGCCGTCGGGGCAGGATGGACATAAGTTATTACACGATAAACCAAACGGGGCGCGCGAGGCCTCGTGTATGCTGGAAGACGGCATTTTTCAGAGTGAATGCATACCTTGGTAAGGAGTTTGTCGATGGCGATTCGGGCGATGGGGCCGAGCGGACAATACGAGACTGGATTGGATGCTGCCGGTGCGGCGCTGCCCGAGCTGCTGGCGCCGGCGGGCGGGCTCGACCAGATGCTTGCGGCCATCGCCGCGGGTGCCGATGCCATCTATGCGGGGTTGGGCGGCTTTAACGCCCGCGTGAGCGCGCATGGCTTTACGGATGACGAGTTTGCGCGCGGCTGCGCCGTGGCGCATGCCCATGGCGTGCGTGTGTACGTGACGCTCAACGTGTTCGTGTTTGACGATGAGTTATCCGACGCGGTGGCGTTGGGAGCTCATGCACTGGAGCTGGGCGCCGATGCTCTGATTGTCGCCGATGCCGGGCTGGCTTGTGTACTGCGCACGGTGATTCCCGGGGTCGAGATTCACCTGTCCACGCAGGCGGGCGTTCATAGCGAAGGCGCCGTGCGGCTTGCCGCCGATGAGCTGGGAGTCGAGCGCGTGACGACGGCACGCGAGCTGACGGTCGACGAGATTGCGGCGCTATGTGCCACGGGCGTGCCCATCGAGGTATTCTGCCACGGTGCGATTTGCATCGGCTATTCGGGGGCGTGCGAGTTCTCGGCCCTGCGGCGTGGGCGCTCGGCGATGCGCGGCGACTGCACGCAGCCGTGCCGCCTGGCGTACGACCTGGTGGACGAGGCTGGACAGAGCGTTGTCGCCGTCGAGGGAGATCGCCTGCTGTGCCCGCGCGACTATCTGGGTATTGCGCATCTGCCCGAGCTTGTAGATGTCGGCGTGGCGTCGCTCAAGATCGAGGGGCGCATGAAGAACCCCGATTACGTATTCAACGTGGTGCGGGTGTGGCGCCGGGCACTCGATATGCTGTGCGACGGCGCGTGGGATCCCGGTGCCGTGGAAGAGCTTGAGCGCGAGCTGGGAAGGTCGTTTAACCGTGGGTTTACCGATGCGTACCTGCGAGGGCGTTCGGGTGCCGAGCTGATGAGCTTTGAGCGTGCGATTAACCAGGGCGTGCGCGTGGGGCGCTTGGTCGCTGTGGGCCACGAAGAGGTGACCGTTGAGCTCGACGCCGCCGTGGCGGCGGGTGACATGCTCGAGATCCGGTTTTATCCGGGTGTCGACGCGCGTCCCGATGTGCCCAAGCGCTGGCCGCAGGTGCCCTGCCCGGTGGATGCCGCAGCGGGGAAGCGCGTCGTCGTGCATTGCAAGCGTAAGGTGGACACGGGCTGCGAGGTGTACCTGATCCGCAGTGCCGGCGTGTTGGATCAGACGGCGGCAGTGTTGGAGCGCATGCGGGCCGAGGCGGATGCGATTGCGCCCGTTGCGCGTGCCGTTGAGGTGCTGCCCTTTGAGGGCGTTGCGGTGGATGGCGGTGCGTCGACGGAGTTGGTGGAGTGCGCGGTTCCCACTCGCATGGTTTTTGCTTGGCAGCTGATGGATGCCGACCCGCGCGGAGAACTCGATTTGTCCGACGCCGTTGTGGTGCTTGACGAGGTGTGCCGCACGGGTGACGCTGACTGGACCCGCTCACTGATACAGCGTGCCGGGCGCGTCGTCTGCCGCAACCTGGGACAGGTGGTGATCGCTCGCGAGCTGGGCGTGACGTTTGACGTGGCGGCGCCGGTGTTCTGCGCGAATCGGGCCACGCTTACCTGGCTGCGCGGACTCGGTGCGGGGCGGGTGTGCTTGCCGGCGGAGTTGCTCGGCAATGATGCGGAGCGTATTGCCGAACTGGCCGCTGAACCCGGCGTCTTGGGTCCGGTCGACGCCGACCGTCCCGAGCTTATGGTGTGCGAGCACTGCCTGCTGACCGCCGAGGGCGTCTGCGCCACCGATGCGACGGGACAGGTTCGTTGCCGCGACTGCTTGCGTCGTCGGCAGGTACGCTATCTGGTCGAGCGTGACGGTACACGTCTGCCAGTTGCCATTGACGCATGCGGCAGGACGAGGATTTTCCTGTCGTAGGTGCTGCGTCGCGTCAGTTTGTTATCATAAGAGAGTTTATGGACTTCCAGCACCGCCGTTTTCGGCGAGGGTGCTATAGCAAAAGGAGGATACCCAATGCTGTCTGTTGACGAGCAAATGCGTATCATCACCTCGGGCGCCGCGCAGATCGTTCCCGAGGCCGACCTTCGCAAGAAGCTTGAGAAGGGCGAGCCCCTCAACATCAAGCTCGGCGTCGACCCCACCAGCCCCGACCTGCACCTGGGCCACGCCGTGCCGCTGCGCAAGATGCGTCAGTTCCAGGACCTGGGCCACAACGTCACCCTCATCATCGGCAACGGTACCGCGTTGATTGGCGACCCTTCGGGCAAGAATTCCACCCGTCCGCAGCTTTCGCAGGAGCAGATCGAGGCCAATGCCGAGACCTACGTGAGCCAGGCCATGAAGATCCTGGATCCCGAGAAGACCACCATCGTGCACAACGGTGACTGGATCCTTTCGATGGATCTGGCCGGTCTGCTGCAGGTGTGCTCCAAGTTCACCGTCGCCCGCATCCTCGAGCGCGACGACTTTACCAAGCGCTACCAGTCTCAGACGCCGATCGCCCTGCATGAGTTCCTGTATCCCGTGATGCAGGCTTTCGACTCCGTGCAGATCAAGGCCGACGTCGAGATGGGCGGCACCGATCAGCTCTTCAACCTGCTCGCTGGCCGTGAGCTCATGGAGAAGATGGGCATGGAGCCGCAGATCGCGCTCACCATGCCGCTGCTCGAGGGCACCGATGGCGTGCGCAAGATGTCCAAGTCCTATGGCAACTACATCGGCCTGACCGACGCTCCCAAGGATATGTTCGGCAAGACCATGTCCATCCCCGACGAGATGATCGGCAAGTACTATCGTCTGGCCAGCTCGCTCACCCCGGCCGAGGTCGACAAGATCGACGCCGCCCTGGCCGATGGTTCTGCCGACCCCTACGAGCTCAAGCGCGCTCTGGGCCGCGACCTGTGCGACACCTACCACGGCGCCGGCGCCGGAGACGAGGCTCAGGCCGAGTTCGACCGCGTGTTCAAGGAGGGCCAGCTTGCCGACTTCCCTGAGAAGCATGTCGAGCTGACCGTCAACGACGAGGGCCAGATCTACCTCGCCGGCCTGCTCAAGGACTTGGGCCTTTCGGCGAGCGCCGGCCAGGCTCGTCGCGATATCGACGGCGGTGGCGTCAAGATCAACGGCAAGGCCGTGGCTCCCAAGAGCTACAACATCGATCCCAGCGCCCTCAAGCTGGGCGACACCCTTTCTGTGGGTAAGCGCAAGGGCTTCAAGTTGATTTAGTTCCGCCGTTCTACCGAACGGCGGACCGGCCGACGCTGCGCGGGCCGCATTTGGACAATCTGACGTTCAACTTCAAGGGCGCGACCAGAAGGTCAGCGCCCTTTCGTTTCACGTCACCTTGTCTCAAATGCGGCCCGCTCGCTGTCGTTGCCAAAACATCGGCGCTTCCGTGGTTGGCACTTGGGGACGTTCCTTTTAATATGAGCAGGACATTGTCAAGAGGCAAAATCGGGCCTGG
>UQIE01000024.1 GCA_900541065.1 uncultured Collinsella sp.
GGACTTGCAGCGACGGACCTCAGGACACTCTTACACCACGTCTGCGCGCGCGACCCCTACAACCCCCTAAAGCAGCCAACCTGACTGGTTTAAGGCATATTGGAGCCAATTTTAATGAACATACTATAGGTTATGTTCATTATCTTACTGGATGTAAATGCTATTCACTTAGCAACAGTACTCATATTTGGCATTTTTTGCCCACTGCCATATAACTAACACCCTATAGCAGACAAAAAACAGGCCGCAGCCCATCGCTGCGGCCTGTTCGGAAGCAAAAGTGGGCGCTACGCGCTGTAGCCCATCGCTTGCAGCACAAACATGACGACCGTCAGCACCGTAATCACGCCAATGGTCGCCCAAGTGAGCACGTTCCATACGCGGCCGTTGCGGTTGGCGCCCATAATGTGGCGATCTGCCGCGATAACCACCTGGAATACCAAGACTACGGGCAGCAGCACGCCGTTGATGACCTGCGAGGTCATCATAATCTGGAACAAATCGACGCCAGGCATGAGCACCAACACGGCAGAAATGCCGATGATGGCCGTAATGATGCCGCGGTAAACCGGAGCCTCGTCCCAGCTGCGATCGGCGCCGCGCTCCCAACCAAAAGCCTCGCAGATGGCACTCGACGTAACGCCCGGCAGCACGCAAGCAGCCAAAAAGCTCGCCGCGACCAGGCCCGAGGCAAACAGCACCGTGGACCACTGGCCCGCGATGGGCTCCAGCGCGCGGGCGGCATCGGCGGCATCGCTAATCTGAATACCCGCCGGGAACAGCACCGTACCGGTCGTGATGATAATGAAGCCCGCAATGATATCAGCAGCGATCGAGCCGCTCACGGTATCGATACGCTGCAGCACGATGTCGTCCTCGCCCGCATTCTTATCGACCACGTTGTTCTGAGCCAAGAAGATCATCCACGGTGCGATGGTGGTACCGATTGTTGCGACCACGAGCGACACGTAACTGGGATCGTTCTGAATATTGGGGACGACCAAGTCGACCGCGACCTCGCCCCAGTTGGGGCCGGCCATAAACGCGGCGACGATGTAGGTCACGAACACGCAGCTTACCAGCAGCAAAATCTTCTCGATGCGCTGGAAGCTGCCCGACATGGTAAGCATCCACACCAGCAGCGCCACGAGCGGCACCGAGATGCTCGCCGGAACGCCAAACAGAGCAAGGCCACTCGCGATACCCGCGAACTCCGAGATGGTCACCGCCGTGTTGGCGATCAACAGCGCCGCCATGGCCAGCACGCTCTTGCGCACGCCAAAGCGCTCGCGAATGAGCGACGCCAGGCCCTTACCCGTGACGCATCCGCAGCGCGCCGCGGTCTCCTGCGTCACGATAAGCAGCACGGTCATGACGGGAAGCATCCAGAGCATCTTGTAGCCATAGCTGGCGCCCGCGCTGGAATACGTGGCGATGCCGCCGGCGTCATTGCCCGAAAGCGCCGCCAGAAGACCGGGGCCCATGGCGCCAAAGATAGCCGCGATGGTCAGCTTTTGCTTGGTGCTCGGCTTTTGCTTCGTATTTTGCACGCGACCACCTACCCCATGACCGACATGGTGAGCAGCACCGCAGCAGCGCAGTACGCCACACACGAGATCATGACGGCGATGACGTTCATGGCGGTACCCGACGTATTGAGGTCGTGCTCATCGCGCCAGAACAGCACCATCAGGTAAATCACGGCGCTCATGTTGCCCACCAGGCAGATGATGGCCGCGATGTTAAAGCAGCCGGTAAAGAGCTGCTCCTCAAACATAGGGGCATCGAGGAACGCGGCCGTGCGCACCAGCTGCGCGCACAGATAGGTCACGAGCGAAAGGATCAGACCCATACCCGTGCTCTGGAAGAAGAATCCCAGGTACGGTTTGGGCTCGTCGTCGTGACCGTCGTACTCCAAGAAGTAGTTCTTGACGAACGACACCATGCGCGAGGCAGCAAGCAGCACGAGCGGCATGGCGCACATGGGGAACACCACCAGATGCGCGGAGCCCAGCGCCGTCCCCAACACCGTCGCCATAATGCACGAGGCGATGCCCCACACGACGACCCAGTACTGACGATGCACGAACCAGCTGAGCACGTTCGTCGAGTCGTCCGACGCGCTATCGCCCGAGCCGACACCAGCGATCTGCAGGTCCTCCTGATGCTCCTCGGCGATAACGTCCATGGCGTCGTCGAAGGTCACGATACCCAGGATATGACGGTTCTCGTCGCAGACAGGGATGGCAACCAGGTCGTACTTGGTCATCTCGTCCGTCACGTCTTCCTGGTCCTCGTCGGGCGACACATAGACCAGGTCGCGATAGGCGAGCTGGCCCAGCGTGGCGTCGCGATCGGCCACGATCAGCGTACGCAGCGAAAGCACGCCGGTGAGCATGCCGCTCGGATCCTCGGTATAGACGTAATAGACGCTCTCAAAGTCCTCGTCGAGTTTGCGAATCGCCTCGATGGCATCGCCGACCGTCGCCGTGGCGGGCAGCGAGACAAACTCCGAGGTCATGATGCGGCCGGCGGTGTTGTCCTCATAGCCCAGCAGGTTACGAATCGCCTTCTCCTCCTTGACGCCCATCAGGCGCAGGAGCTTCTCGGCCTTCTCATAATCGAGTTCGTCGATCAGGTCGGCGGCGTCGTCCGGGTCCATCATGGCCAGCATCGACGATGCGTCCGTATCGGACAGGCCCTCGAGCATCTCGGTCATGAGCTCGTCGTCATCGAACTCCGAGATGGCCTCGGCGGCCTGGGCGGTGTCGAGCTGCGCGAACACCTGCGCGCGCAGGCGCGGGTCGAGCTGCTCGATGATGTCGGCAATGTCAGCAGGATGCAGCTCGCCAAGCGTCTTGTGCGACACCGAGAGCTGGATGTTCTTAGTCGAGCGATCGAGCAGGTCCATGTAAGACCAGGCGATAATGTCCTCGCTGAGCGGCTTGCCCAGGTGCTTCATAAAGCCCTCGACGACATGCTCGAGTGTGGGGCTGATCGCGCGCAGCAGACCGCGGGCGCCGACCTCGGCACCCAGCAGGCGCAGCTGATTTTCGCCCGACATGGAGAACTTGATGTCGTTGACGCGCACGACCTTCATGCCCTGCGTGTCGACAATCTGCTTGTTAAGTACGTCGCGGGCGAGCAAGAGTTCGGTCGGCTGCAGGTACGAAAAACGGATTTCGGTGGCCGACGTCTTAAGGTGCACACCCGTCTCGTCGATACGGTCGACCCATTTGCGCCAGCTGATCATAAACGGTGTCTTGCCGGGACCACGGAACGCGAGCGACGTCACGTGCGGAAAAACTTCGCCGGTTGCAATGCCAAAATCGTTCACAACGCCGAGCTTTTCGCCGTCGACGTCCAAGACCGGCAATTTGAGCATCTCACTCAGATAATTCAATGGTGCTCCCCATCATTATTCCTGCGGACCGCGCGACCATGCCGGCACGCAATCCGTGGACTTTTAGATATGTATACGCATGCGCGGGCGGCACGCCGCTCGGCGCTCACACCCCGTGCACGCGCAGAAAGCACCTGCATGGGGTCATCGACTGTATGGTCGAGGTTTGGATTTCACCTGTAACCTTTCTCTTGACCCTCATTAACCGCAGTAACTATAGCATCAGCATCGCGCTGCGGCACCGAATTTATGCGCTGCACATTGCAGGCATACCAAACGCTGACGTATCCGTGGCATAGAGCCGGATGAGCACAGTGGGACAAAACGATTAAGACCGCCCTAAACGACCAGTCGTTTAAGAACGTCCCCAATGACTACTCTGTGGTGTCGTCGTCCTCGGGGAGTTGGGGGAACACGGCGTTTTTGGGCATGGAAACCTTGGTGAGCGAGGTGAGCTTTTTGCTCAATGCCTTGTCCGTCTTGACCAGGTCGCTGAGCGTCACAATCTTGTAGCCGTCGGCGACAAGGCCATCGATAATCTGCGGCAGCGCCTCGAGCGTCTGCTCGGCGCACTCATCGCTATCGGTAAGCAGCACAATATTGCCCGGCGTCATCGAGTCGAGCACGGTCGATACTTGCTCGTCAGCGCCGTTGAGCAGCCAGTCGCCCGAATCGATATTCCACGAAACCACGGCGGACACCAGGTCCATCGAGTCAATCCAGTTTTGCTCGTCAAACGCGGCGTAGGGGGCACGCAGCAGCATCGTCTCGACGCCGGTCGCCGACTTAATCGACTCGGTGCCCTTCGTGATCTGCTTGCGCACCGTCTCGCGATCCTCGCCCTTGAGAGAATCATCGCTGTAGCTGTTGGAACCAATCTCGCACCCGGCATCGACAATCGCTTTGGCAGTAGCGGGCGAGGCTTCCGCGGCATCGCCCGAAAGGAAGAACGTCGCCGTGACGCCCTTTTCCTTGAGCACCTGCAAGATCTGCTTGGTCGCGCCGCTCGGACCCTCGTCAAATGTCAGGGCCACGTACTTTTCGTTGCCCTTGGGCGCTACGCTTGCGCACTCGACCACGCAGTCGGTGGCGGGCACGACCTCGCCGCGGTCCTGCGTCTTGCCCGACTGCTCGCCGACCCATACCTCGGAGCGACCCTGAACGCCCCAGGTTTTGACATACTCAATGGCACCCGTGCCCTCGACCTTAAGCTTTGGCTCGATAGTCGTGGCCTGGACCTCGTGCTTTTCGTACACGTTGCGGCCGTCCTTGACCGTCACCTTCTCGCCACCCGTAAGCTCGCGACTATCCCATTTGCCCTGCTTCATACGCTTGCCGTCGACCTTCACCGACAGCTTTTCGCCGCCATGGCGCTTGAGCACGCTGTCGTCGACGGCCAGCAGGTCGCCGGCATCGTACGTTTCGGTCAGGCTTTGATCGTCGATAAGATTCTGCAACGTAGAGCCCACGCGCACCGCGGTCTTTTGCCCGTTGAGCTCCACGTCCACGCTGCGGTTGACGTAGCCCACGACGGCAGCGATAAACAGCACGAGCGCGCAACCCACGGCGATGAGCGCATAGGGCAGGCGGGACGGTCGGCGCGGTGAGCGCCCGTTGCCGATGCGCGCGCTGCGATCGCTAAACCCACGGCTATGGTTGAGGTACATCGCGCCGGGCTTACGGCGACGTCGACGCTGACCGCTGGGCAGCTGCCCCAGGTCGCGGCGCGCCGTCGGACGCGCACCCGAGGGCCCGTTTAAGTTAGATCCGTTTTGGCGCATATGCCCTCCCCCATAAACACAGCGAGCCGGAGCAACATGTCTCCGGCTCGCCTCCCATCATTTGGTACGTCGCTATTTGCTAGCTTTTGACGAGCCCCCGCTCGCCTTTTGATATTCGTCCTTAAAGGCCTTGAACATACCGCGCGTCTTGCCGAGCTGCTTGCCCAGTGCGCGGCTGCCCTTGTCCACGGCGACCGATCCCTTGTCATCGAGCACCTTGGCGCCCTTCTTGACCTTATCGCCCACCACGACACTGGCCTCGGCAGCCTTGGCGGCCGCGCCGCCCGAATATCCGAGCGCCTTGACCTCGTCCGAGACAATCATCGCGCCGTTCTCGTAGCCGCGCAGCATCGTCGGCGGCACCTGCGTGTCGCCCACCAGCACGCTCGAAGCGGCACCGGCGGTCACGTAGAACATCTGCACAATACCCGAGCGCGGCTTGAACTCAACGTCCGAGCAGTAGCCCACGACATCGCCCGATTCCGTGCGCACGTCCATGCCAACCCAGATGATGCAATCGTCCAGGTTGATATCGAGGCGCTTGGCCGCGGCGGCATCGTAGGTGCCCTTGACGTCGTCGACCGCGACAGCGCCCTCATAGACGCCGATGGCATCGAGCGCCACAAACCGGTCGGGGCGCTCGATCATACCCGCGATATCGGACTGGCGGACCATAAAGCCCACCACGCGCGTACCGCCCGGGGTAAAGACGGGAAAGTGAATCTTGCCGAGCTTTTTGGGGCTGCGCGGCGTGCCGTCCTTTTTGGTGCGCTTATCTTCGGCAGGCTTACGATAAACCTTGACGCCGACAAAATCCCCTGCGCGCATTATGCCTCGGTCGAGGGCTCCGTGGCCTCGGTGCCGGCCTCGGTGACGTTCTCGACCACGACGTCGGCAGCGGGCGTCACGTTGCCGCCCGAGATGGCGTCGTTGAGCTGCTCGCGAAGCTGGTCCATGCGCTCGCGGGCCAGGTCGACCTTGGCGCGCAGGTCATCGGTCTTGGCGTCGACCATCGGACCAAAGTCGCTGACCGCGGCACGAGCCTCCTCGGCACTGTGCTCGTAGGTGTCACGCATGTTGTCCCAGGCATCGTTGGCGATATCGGCGGCCATGGCGCGGGTCTCGGCACCCGAGCGCGGGGCCAGAGCAACGCCGATGATAGCGCCGGCGGCAGCACCAAAGAGCGCACCGGAGACAAAGCTGAAAGTCTTTCCCATGATCATTCCTCTCCTGCGGGCACCTCGATGCCCACCGTTTGAATGCTGTCCATTATACCCGCAGCGCAACACTTGCCGTCGCGCTCATCTGCGTACGGTAAAAGCGCAGGTACATGATGGTGATAAGCGAGTGAACCTACTCCTGCGGCATGGCAGGCATGGCCACCGTGGCGGCCGGGTCCTCGCCGGCGCCATCGACGAGCGGCAGGTTGCCCTCGTGCGCCGAGCCGGACGGAGCCGTTGCCGCACCGCCAAAGACGGCCGCGGGGGCCTCGTGGTTCTCGGCGACCGCACCCTCGGTATCGATTGGCATCTGCGGCTCGTCGTCAAAGCTCGGGACGCCTTGGGGCTCCGCAGACTCGGGCTCGGCAGGCGCCTCGGCAACGGGCTCAGTGTCGGCGTCGGCAGGAGCGTCGCCCTCGGGCGCATCCTCGGCCACGTCCTCGCCGTTCGCAGCGGCAACGGCCTCGTGCGGGTCCTTGCCCTCGGCCTCGGCACGCATGACCAGCACCAGGTTGCGCAGGCCCGCGACCGTGCCTTCCACGTCGGGGGCCGGCTGGTCGGCGTGCAGGTACGCCCAGTCCATCATAAAGGTCGCCGAAGACAGCGCACCGATGGCCAGCGCGTCGTCGGGACACGAAAGCTCGACCTCAAAGACACGCTCGTCGTGCTCGCTCACGCGCGTGCGGCCGCACGAGATGCTGCCGGCAAGACCGGTCTCGTTCATGAGCTCGACCGTCACGTGCTCCAGCAGGTGGCAAAGCTCGGTCTGGCCCATGCAGTCCTGGAACTCGCGACCGGAATCACCCAGGCACAGGTGCTTGGCAATCGCCGGCACCAGGTAGTACACGCGCGCCGTGGCCTCGATATCCTCCGAGGTCATGAGCGGCATGCCGGGGTTCACCAGCACGTGCACGCAAATCTTGTCCTCGCTGACGGTGACCTTAAGGATGTTGAACAGGCCTGCCATAACTCTCCCCTACTCTTCCTTGCCCTACTCGTCGCCATCGTGCGGGTCCGCAGAGCCCGCACCCGACGCCGCCGGTTTCTCTGCCGAAGACTCGGAATCCTTCTTATCGGTTTCGGCCGGAGCGATCACGCGAATGAGCGAGATGCGCTGGCCACGCATCGACTGTACCTTGAACTTGTACCCTGCGACCTCAAACACCTCTCCGATGTCGGGCACCGAGTCGCAAAGCTCCAAAATCCAGCCGGCGATGGTCTCATAATCATCGCTTTCCTCGAGCGGCCAACCAAGCTCAATCGCGTCATCGCACGAAAAACGCCCATCGACAAGCCACTCGCGGCGCGAAAGGCGCGTGAGGTACTTGTTGTCGGGATCGAACTCGTCCTCGATCTCGCCGACGATCTCCTCGACGATATCTTCGATGGTGATGATGCCGGCCGTGCCGCCGTACTCGTCCACGACGACCACGATCTGGTCGTGCGAGGTCTGCATCTCGGACAGCAACGGCAGGATGTCCTTGGTGTCGGGCACAAAGGTGGCGTCGCGCAGATAATCGGCGATGGGCTGGTCGCCCTTGCCGTCGAGCGCGGGCTGGATCAGGTCCTTGATGTGCGCGATGCCCGCGACGTTGTCGGGATCCTCGTGGTAGACGGGGATGCGGCTGAAGCCGGTCTGGCGCATGGTGGACAGCACGTCGGCGACCGTCTCGTCGTCCTCGCACATGGTGGTGTCCACGCGCGGCACCATGACCTCGCGAGCCACGGTGTCACCCAGGTCGAAGATCTCGTGGATCATGCGCTTTTCCTCGTCGAGCAGGTCATCCTGCTCCGAGACCATGTACTTGATCTCTTCCTCCGAGACGTTCTGGCGGTCGTCGGCGCTCTTGATGCGCAGGATACGGGCCAGGCCGTCGGAGCAGGCGCCGGTCAGCCACACGAGCGGGCGGGCGATCTTTTGGAACACGGAGAGCGGTCCCACGACCTGCTTGGATACGCCCTCGGCGTTAGCGAGGCCGATGCGCTTGGGCACGAGCTCGCCGATCACGATGGACACAAAGGCGACGGCGACGGTGATGATGACCGGCGCCAGGCCGCGCGCGATGGCGGAAAGAGGCGCGATGCCAAAGCTCATGAGCCATGTGGCAAGCGGGTCGGACAGGCTCGTCGAGGCGACGGCGGATGAGGCAAAGCCCACGAGCGTGATGGCGACCTGGATGGTGGCGAGCAGCTGATCGGAGTCGGCGGCGAGCTGGACGGCGCGCTCGGCGCGCTTATCGCCCTCCTCGGCATCGTGCTCCAACACGGCGCGCTTAGCCGTGGTGAGAGCCATCTCGGACATGGAGAAGTAGCCGTTGATAAGCGTCAGGACGAGGGTAGTGATAAGGGAGATGGTTATGTCCATCGGGAGTTTCTCGAACCTCCAAGATTCGGGACGTCAGGGTAAAACGTTGATGGCGGATACGGCAATTGCGCCAGTCACCCGTGCGAGCGGGGCCGTGGGCGCGGTCGCTAGATTACGAAGAGGATCACCGCCATGAACTGGAAGATACTGCCGGCGAGCACCCACAAGTGAAACACACTGTGCAGATAGCGCACGTTTTTGGCGATATAGAACGGCACGCCCACGGTGTAGCACACGCCGCCGACGGCGAGCAGGGCAAGCGCGACGGGGTTCAACAGCGCCACGAGCTCGGGCAGCTTAAAGACGACGAGCCAACCCATCAGCAGGTAGACCAAGCCGCTTACCCAGTGCGGTTGACGCTCGCGCATAAAGCACTCGAGGGCGATGCCGATGATGGCGATGGCCCATACGGCAAAGAACAGCACAGCGCCGCCGTCGTTTGCGAGCGTGATGAGGCAAAACGGCGTATAGCTGCCGGCTATGAGCAGGTAGATGCAGCTGTGGTCGATGATGCGAAATACGCGCTTGGCGCGCGCGGGCTGAATCGCGTGGTAGAGCGTGGAGGCTAGGTATTCGAGGATAATGCTGACGCCATAGACAATCGCCGCGGCCATATGGGCCGGGCCTCCGCCGCGCAGGGCGGCGAATACGATCAGGAGCACCAGGCCGGCGATACCCAGCAGGCAGCCGACACCATGGGTGACGGAGTTCATGATCTCCTCGCCCACTGTGTAGTGTGGAACGACCGCGGTCTTGGGTCGCGGCTTAGAACTGTCGCTCGAATCGGACATGCCGGTTACATCCTCCAACGTAAAGAGTTCTCAACACTATATCAAAGCGTCTAGGTACGTGCGAAATTTGCACCATACGTGACCCTTTGTTTACCCATTCTTTGCCTGTTGACGCATCAACGGCGAACGTCCATAATGCGCTTGCATTAAATGTTGATGTATTAACATCTTATAGGAGAATACCGCATGGCTCAAAACGCACGTTCCCATCGAAAGCTCAAGATAGCCGGCATCGCTGCGCTAGTGGCTGTCGTTGCGCTGCTCGGATTTGCCGGCAACTTTTTGTTTGACTTTGCCCTGAACCCCCAAGCGCCGTACACCATGAAGATGATGCAGGATAGCAAGAACGACAAAGAAGGTGAGCAGCCGGATGCCGAGGACACCGAGGCGCGGGCGTGGTTTAAAGAGAATCGCGAGAGCAGCAACCTCACCGCGGACGACGGAACCGAGCTTGCCGCTTGGTATTTTGCCGCGTCGGAGAGCACGCACGACTACGCCGTCTGCCTGCATGGATATACCAACGAGCCCATCGGCATGGCCCGATACGCCAAGCGCTTCCATGACCGCGGCATGAACGTACTCGCACCCGCCGCCCGCGCCCACGAGCGCTCCGGCGGCGACTATATCGGCATGGGCTGGCCCGAGCGCCTCGACATCGTCGCATGGATCGAGCGAATCGTTCAGGCTGACCCCGAGGCGCGTATCCTGGTCTTTGGCGAGTCGATGGGTGCGGCAACCGCCATGAACGTCGCGGGGGAATCTCTGCCCGCAAACGTGAAATGCATTATCGAGGACTGCGGTTATACGAGTGTTTGGGACGAGTTTTCTCTGCAGCTCAAAGACGTGTTCGGTCTGCCCAGCTTTCCCTTGCTCGATGTAGCAAACTTGGCGTGCAACGTGCGCGCGGGCTACGACTTTCATAGGGCGAGCAGTGTGGAGCAACTCAAACACGCGACGGTTCCCATGTTGTTTATCCACGGCGACCAGGACACCTTTGTGCCGTACGACATGCTCGACCAAAACTACGACGCGTGCGCCAGCAAGGTCAAGCAAAAGCTCACCATCCATGGCGCCACCCACGCCAAGAGTGCGCAAGTTGACCCCGAGCTCTACTGGAACACGGTCAACAACTTCCTCGACGAGTATTTTTAGACAAAAAGCAACGTCTGGAGCTTTATCTGACCCCCTATTTTCGGAAGTATGCGGCAAAATCTGGAACTGCCGACCAGACCGCAGTTTTACCAACAATTTATCAGGGGTTTTGTTGCCAAAAAATGTCGTGTGCTCGGCGATCTCGAAATTTGCCGCATACTTCCGAAAAGCCGCCCGTGGACACTGTGCTCACGGGCGGCTTTTGCTAACGTTGCGCTACAAAAGCGCTTGATATGTCCAATAGACAGGTGCTACTTGACCTCAATGAGCTCGTACTCGCTCGTGCCCAGGCCGATCTTCTCGGCATGCGCGATGCACGCACGCCAGTCGGTGTCGGGATGCGTGATGCAGAAGGGATCCTTGGCCTGCTCGCCCTCCAGATGCTCGTGATTGTGCTCCATCTTGGCCGCGCTATCGGTGAGCTCGGTGTTGGGCAGCGGCTCGGATGCCATGACGGCATCGGCGCAGGCCTGATCGATAGCGACCGGGTCGAAGCTCGCGAACATGCCGATGTCGTTGACGATTGGCGTGTCGTTTTCGGGATGGCAATCGCAGTTGGGGCTGATATCCATGGCAAGCGAGATATGGAAGCTCGGGCGGCCGTCGACGACGGCCTTGGTGTACTCGGCAATCTTGCAGTTGAGCACGTCGGCCGCGGCTTCATAGCCGGGCTTGATGGCGTCCTGGTTGCACACGCCGATGCAGCGGCCGCAGCCCACGCAGCGATCGTGGTTGATGGCGGCCACGTGCACTGTGCGGGTGTTGCCGTTGGCAAGCTCGCGCTCGCGAGTGTCGTCGAACGAAATGGCGCTGTGCGCGCAGATCTTTTCGCAGGCACGGCAGCCAATGCAGTGCTCGGTCGCGACGTTCGGCTTGCCGGCGGCATGCTGCTCCATCTTGCCGGCACGGCTGCCGCCTCCCATGCCCAGGTTCTTCATGGCACCGCCAAAGCCAGCCTGCTCATGACCCTTAAAGTGCGTGAGGCTGATCACGATATCGGCATCCATGAGCGCCTGACCGATCTTGGCCTCGTGCACGTACTCGCCGCCCTCGACCGGAACGAGCGCCTCGTCGGTGCCCTTGAGGCCGTCGGCGATGATGATCTGGCAGCCCGTGGCATACGGGGTAAAGCCGTTCTGATAGGCGGTATCGATGTGCTCGAGCGCGTTTTTGCGGCTACCGACATAGAGCGTGTTGCAGTCGGTGAGGAAGGGCTTGCCGCCCAGCTCCTTGACGACATCCGCGACGGCGCGGGCGTAGTTGGGGCGCAAAAAGCTCAGGTTGCCCAGCTCGCCAAAGTGAATCTTGATAGCGACGAACTTGTTCTCAAAGTCGATCTGCTCAATTCCGGCGTGACGGATGAGGCGCTTGAGTTTGTCGAGCTGGCTCTCGCGAGCATGCGTGCGCAGGTTGGTGAAGTACACCTTAGCGGGTGCTGCGGGTGCAGTTGCGGTCATAAATCTATCCCCTCGGTCTATATGGCGTTACAGACATAGGAGGATGGTACCAGTTAAAGCAGAGTTAAAGTCAAGCGCGACACCTAGTCGTTGGGGACAGACTTAAATGACTGAAACCACTCATTGGGGACGGACTTAAATGAGTGCCTCGCCACCTGGCAGCCAGGGACGTTCCTTTCCCGCCGGCAGTTGGGGACAGTCCTTGTCAGCCCGGCCGACGAGCCGGCGAATCGGCAAAGACCGTCCCCGATGACTAGTCGTTTAAGAACGTCCCCGATGACTACTCTTGGACTTTGAGGGCTTCGGCCAGGCTGACGCGCTTGATGGAGCGCGTGTGTAGCAGCGCCACGACCAGGTAGGTCGCAAAGCCAATGCCGACGCATGCAGCCATGGACCAAGCGGGCACATAGATCTCGATATTGCCGTTGTAGGCGAGCAGCATGGAGCGGAAGATGGCCGTGAGCGAGCCAATAATGACCGGCAGGCTCAGCACAAGCGACGCCGCCACGCACAGCGTAATCGAGCGGATGTACAGATGCGAGATCTCGCTATCTCGATAGCCAAAGACTTTCATGTAGCTAATCGACCGGGCGCTGTGGTCGATTACAGCCTTGGTCAGCAGGTACATAAACAGCAGGAAGATGAACACCGCAAGTCCAACCATCATGCCGATCATTTTGCTCATCATGCCTATAAACTGGTCGCCCACGGCGCGCATGTCGTCGGGCGTGGTGTCGCCGGCAAAGTAACGAGCATCGAGGTCGAGCTTCTCGTCGCTCACATAGCCGTTAAAGTAGGCGGCGTCGTTGTCGAACAGCTCGTTAAAGTCGTCGATACTCATATAGATATTCATGTCCGACTTGGAGCCCCAGGCACAGTCCTTGCCCGCGTACTCAAAGGAATAATGCTCGCCCTCGTACTTGTCGCTGAGCGTGACCTTCTGGCCCTCGCTCCAGCCAAACTTATCGAGCAGACCGCCGCCAAAGACGACGCGTCCGTCGCTGACGTTGAGGTCTTTCCAATAGCGCGAATCGGATGAAATGCCGTAGACGGAAATCGTCTCCTCGCCATTTCCATCGCCGCGGTCGTATTGCAGCTGGTAAACGGCATATTTCTCGGTCTGTGCGATTGTGCTCGCGCCGTTGTCGGTCGTATTGACCGGGTGGATATCGTCGTTGTCAGTGTCGATCTTAGAGGCCTTGTCGATCAGGCCTATGGCCTCATCGCGGTCGCAGCCGAGGGCATCGGCAAGATCGTCAAGGCTCGCGTAGAGCGCATCCTTCTTGTCCTGGACCTTGGCAAGCGCGTCCTGCGCCGCGGCCAGGCTCTCGGCAGACGGAGATGCGGTCGCGGCATCGGCCGCCGCCTGCGCTGCATCGGCCGCGTCGTCAAGCTCGTCATCGGCATCCTGGGCGGCAGAAAGCAGCGCGCCGTCAACCGACTGCAAGCGCTCGAGTGCCGACCACTGCTCGCGCTCCTCGGCAGTGCCCTCGAGCTCCAGCGGAGCCTTGAGCGTGTACTGGTGTTCGGCGACCAGGCTTGTCTCGAGGTTGTCGGCGTAGTGCGTCATCGTGGGCAGAATCGCCAGGCCAAAGAGCAGCAGCAGCGACGCAAACGCAATGCCCACGAAGAGCGTGGCAAAGTTGCCCAGGTTGCGCAGGAAGATACGCAGGCGGAAGCGGGAAACAAAACCCATGCGCTCCGGCAGCTGCAAGCCGCGCTTGGTGCCCGATTTGCCGCTCGCCTCGTGACGAAGGAACTGCAACGGCGTCTTGCCCATTTTGCGAAGCAGGCCCACCAGCGTGATGAGGATGAGCGCGGCGGCGGGAACCACGGCGCACTTCACAAAGATCTCCCAGCTCCAGTACACCTGGAAGGGCGGCAGGCTGTACGACCCGTAATAGAGGCTGCGCATGGGCTCGGTAAAGAACACAACGCCGAGCGCAGTGCCCAAAAGCGCCGCGACCACGCCCAAGATGGCGGGAAGCGCAAGGTAGTGCAGCACGATCTCGCGTCGACGATAGCCGCTGGCGAGCAGCGTGCCGATGATGGCGCTCTCCTCCTCGATGGTGGCGTCGGTAAGGACCACAAAGACGAACGCCATGATCACGATAATAATGTCGAGCAGCGTCATCCACATCATGGAGTCGCCGTCCACGTCGTCGCGGGCGTAGCCAATGCCCTGGTTGGAATCGGCGTCGATGAGCTCATCTACGCGTGCATCGGCATCGGTCAGCGCCTCCACCATATCCTGCTCCGCATCGATGCGGTCCGCGGTGGAGAGGTCGCGGTCGTTAAGGGTGAAGGAGTAGGTGTAGGCGGGTGCGCCGCCGGCGTCCTCGAGCGCGGCAAAGCCGGCATCGGTAACCTCGGCAACACCGTACGTAATGGTGTTCACCGTAAAGTCCGAATTGTTGAGGAACAACGCCTGGCTATCGGGCTGGGTCATGATGCCGCAGATGGTGTAGGTGCGGCCCTCAAGCTCGACCTTATCGCCCACGGCGAGATCGTTGTTGGTGGCGAAGACACGGTCGATTGCCACCTCATCGTCCGTCTTGGGCTGCCTGCCCTCACAGTAGGACGCGATATCGACCTTGGTGCGGTGCGCATAGGTGCGCAGCGTGCGCTTGGTGCCGTCGTCGCCGGCGGACTTTTTGATGATGGCGTCGATGGAGAAATTCTTGTAGAGCGTGACACCGCCGACGTCGCCGGCTGCATCCTCGGCTGCCCTGAGCTGGTCTTTGGTGGCCTCGAAGGAGGTGGTCACGCGGCCGTCCTCGATCGTGTACGCATCGCGCATGTCGTCGATAAGGCAACCGATGGAATGCGCCGCGAGCAAAAAGCCCGAGGTGAGAGCGATGCTTCCGCACATAAGCAAAAAGATGCCCAGGTACTTGCCGATATTGCGGCGCAGCTCGCGCGGGAGACGTTTTGCGAGAGGTGTCATGGCGCCGCCTACCAATCGAGCTCGGCGGCCGCGACGGGCGACTCGTTGAGTTCATCCTCGACAATGCGACCGTCGCGCAGGCGCAGCACGCGATTGGCCATGCGCGCGATGGCGGCATTGTGGGTGACGATGATGATGGTGCAGCCGTACTCGTGATTGACATCCTCCATGAGCTGCAAGATTTCCTTGGACGTCTTGTAGTCGAGCGCACCCGTGGGCTCGTCGCACAGCAGCAGACCCGGGTTTTTGACGAGTGCGCGGCCGATGGCACAGCGTTGCTGCTGGCCGCCCGAGACCTGGCGCGGGAACTTGTTGCGGTGCTCGTAGAGACCCAGCGAACGCAGCAGGTCATCGATGTTGAGCGGCTTTTTGGACAGGTGTGCCGTGACCTCGATGTTTTCCTTGATGGTGAGATCGGGCACCAGGTTGTAGAACTGGAAGACAAAGCCCAGCTCACGGCGGCGATACTCGCCCAGGTCGGTAGGTTTGAGCACCGTGAGGTCGCAGCCGTCCACCAAAATAGAGCCAGCGTCGGCATCCTCCAGGCCGCCGATCAGGTTAAGAAACGTCGACTTGCCCGAGCCCGAGGGCCCCAGCATGACGCAGATCTCGCCTCGGTTGATGGACGTGTCGATGCCATCGAGTACCGTCAGGCGCGCATCACCGTCGCCGTAGTGCTTTTTGAGATCCTTAACCTGGACGTAGGCTTCCTGCGTTGCCATGGTATCCCCCATTGTTAGCCTAGTACTACTTTATGAACGTAATAGTAAACCTTGGCGAACTATTTTGGGGCGAGAGTGGGGATTTGTTTCAGACTAGTCATTGGGGACGTTCTTAAATGACCAGTCACAAGGGACGCTCTTTCGCCACCCGGCAGTTGGGGACGCTCCTTATCTGCCCCCGATGGCTAGTCATTTAAGTCTGTCCCCAATGAATACTTTTGGTCGTTTAAGTCTGTCCCCAATGAGTAGGTGTCTAGGCGTGGGATTTGTTGTGGGCGAGGGCTAGGCCTACGGCGGCGATGGCCGCGGCAAAGAGCACTGTGACGCCCAGATCGCAAGCGATGTCGCCCAGCACGGTGGACGTCAGGTCCGCGGCGAGCGCCTTGCCAATCGCGTCGTTCACCCAATACGTCGGCACAAAATGCGCCGCGGTCTGCACGGCTGGGCCCATCAGCGACAGCGGCATCCAGGCGCCGCCCAAAAACGTCATGAGCATGCCGAGCAGGTTGCCCACACCGTTGAGCAGCTCCTCACGCGCACCCAGGCTCGAAAGGGCAAAGCCAACGGCCAGAGGCGTGCACGCCAGGGCAAACGTCGCCGCCAGCGCCAGGCACACACGACCCACGCCGACCTCGGCAGCCGCGCCGGCAAAGCCCACGACGCCCATCATGCTCGACACAAACCAGATGCAGACGGTGATCACAGTGGCGGCCGCAAACACGGCGAGCGAACGCCGGCGCTCGGAGATTGGGCCGGCATCCATACGACGCACGCGCTCGGGCTCGTTCATGCCCGAGAACACCAGCCCCACCGATACGATGACCGACGAGATAATCGCGTACGCGCCAAAGTTGAAATACGACTTGAGCATGGCGGCGGCAGTCGAACCAACCTTGACCTGCTCAATCTGGACCTCGGCGCGCTTGGCGGCGGCATGCTCGGCGGCCTTGGCGACGCTACCATTAGAGGCGGCGGGCTCTAGGGCCGCTGCAGCGCCCGCGAGCGAAATCCAGCGCGAGGCCTCAGCAGACGAAAGCGCCGCCGCCATGGTGCCGGCACCGTAGGTCACATCGAGCTTGGGCAGGGCCTCCCCCGCGCGGGCGGCCGCGACCAGGTCGTTCTCAAACCCCTCCGGGATAAAGAACACGCAGTCGGCGCTACCCTTGGCGCTGTTGCTCTTGGAGAGCGCGTCCGCAAGATCGTAGGTATCGTCGCCGACGCCCGTGACCAACTCAAAGCGCGACCCCAGGTGCTTGGTGAGCGCATGCGAAAGGTCGCTGTCGTCGCGGTCGACCACGATCACGTTGGCATCGTAGGGCTCGTACTCGGTGAGCTGCGACGAGTTCCAGCTCACCGATGCCGCGATGAATACGCCCATGAGCGAGATGAACACCGTATAGATGAGCAGGTAGAACGGGTGCGCCAGCGCCATGCGAAGCGCAGTCTTAAAGGTGCTCATAGCGGCTCCTTCCAAAGGTCAGCGTGGCGGCGGCAACGAACAGCAGCGCCATAAGGACCAGCGCGCCGGCGCGAACGACAAAGGGGCCCAGGTTCTCAAAGAAATACAGGCGGTTGAACATGTCGCAGATGAGCTTGACGGGGTTGAACCAGCACTCGGCCGGGCAGGCGCGGGCGACGTCGTCGGCAAGCGCCATCGCCGGCTCGCCGTAGAGGCCGGCGAACAGGGCGCACGTGGTAGCAAAGCCCGTGAGGATGCCGGACTTGAACGCCTTGCCGCCCTTAACGGGAAGTGTGCCCACAAAGAGTCCCAGGCCCGTGGCGGCAAGCGCGGAAGCGGCGCCGCCCACCAGACACAGCCCCTCGCGCCCGCCAAAGTCGACGCCCACGACCAGGCGCACGTAGCCGATTGCGATCGCCATCGAGGCGAAGGAAACCAGCCACGAGCCGACAAAGATGCCGGCCAGCGACGCCGTCTTGGAAAGGCTGCCCACGCAGCGACGCGCGCCAAGGCCCGACAGATTGGGCTGCAGATCGACGACGCTCAAGGCGGCAAACTCGGCAGACATCATCGCGACCAGGCCAAAGAGCGCGTAATAGTAGATGACCGTGCCATCGGGTGTGGTGCGTGTCAGGCTTACGCGGCGGGTACTGCCCTCGAGCGACAGGGCGCGCGCAACCGCCTCCGGGTCGGCGAGCGCCGCCGGGTTGTCCTGGGCAATCTGGGACATGAGCTCGGCATTTTGTGTATACGAGCTTGCCACCGTCTCCAAAATGCTGCGGTCGGTGAGCACCGACGACGCACGCGAGCTGTCGTAGCTCGACAGCAACGTGAGCTTGGGTGCGCCCGCGTCGTCGACCGTATAGATGCCCGCGACCTCGCCGGCCTTAAGCGCACGGTTCGCATCGGCTGCGTCGTCGCACTCGTGAATCTCGAGCAGCTGATCGTCGCTCTCCTTGGCAAGCGACGTCGCCACGTCCTTAAAGGTCGAGGCGTCCCAGGCCTCGTCCGCTATGACGGCAACCGGCACCGGGTCGACCGTGCCGTCGGAGCTCAGATTCGCAAACATAAACATGAACATCGTGGAAAGCGCGATGGGAAAGAGGGCGCCCCAGACCCACGTACTCGGTCGGCGCAGCAGCGTCTTGACCGTAATGATAATGGTGTTGAACATGGCTGCCCCCTAGTCGCGCAGCTCGCGGCCGGTGATCTCGAGGAACACGTCGTTGAGGGTCGGCGGCTCGGAATAAATGCGGCCAAGCGCCACGTCATGCGAGCGCAGCGCATCGAGAATGTCCGTCAGGTTATGCGGGCTCGCCTCGCACGAAAACGTGAGCTGGCCCGCCGTCGCCGACAGGTCCAGGACATGCGGCAGGCTCGCGACGGCACCGAGCGCCGCGCTCGGCACCTCGCCGACCTCGATCACGATCTTCTCGCCCATCTGAATCATGCGCTTGAGTTCGTCGTTGGTGCCCTGCGCCAGCACGCGCCCGCCGTCCATGATCATGATGCGGCTGCAGATCTGCTCGACTTCCTCCATATAATGGCTGGTATACACCACCGTGGCGCCCTCGTCGCGCAAGCGGCAGATGCCCTCCAGGATGGCGTTGCGACTCTGCGGGTCGACTGCCACCGTGGGCTCGTCAAAGAAGATGAGCTCGGGCTTGTGCGCGATGCCGCAGGCGATGTTGAGGCGACGCGCCAGGCCGCCCGAGAGCTTGCCGGGGCGAAACTTGGTAAAGTCGCCCAGCCCGACAAAGTCGATCGCCTCGTCCACCAGCGCACGGCGGCGCTTACGGTCGCTAACGTAAAGGCTGCAGAAATAGTCGATATTCTCGCGCACGGTGAGCTCGTCGAATACCGCCACCTGCTGCGGCACCACACCGATGCGGCGCTTGAGGTCGTAGCGGGCGGGCGTCATGGGCTCGCCGAACAGCTCGATGGTGCCTTTGTCGTAGGCAAGCAGCTGCAGAATACAGTTGATGGACGTGGTCTTGCCCGAGCCGTTGGGGCCCAGCAGGCCAAAGATCTCGCCGGGGGCGATGCTCAGGTTAAAGTGGTCGAGCGCAATAAGGTCGTCATAGCGCTTGACGAGGTTTTCGACGTGGACGATGTCTGTCATGAGGCGGCCCTTCTGTTGATTGCGGCCCGGTACGATTGCATCATCGCAGGAGCGGGCGGCGCGCACCAGTGAGCTTTGTCACGAGTGCGGAGCTTGGCCGTGCGGCCTGCCGATGTCCCCGCTTTGCCGCGTGGGAGGAATGCCACGGTTGCGCAGGCGGTCCCTCCACCACGCGCGGCTTCGCGTACAATACCCGTATGAACAGGCTTTTCGACAAATCGATCGTTCTGGCGTGCTGTATTGCGGCCGCCATGGGCCTTGCTGTGGACGCTCATCTGGTCGCGGCGTTTTGCCTTGGCGTTATTGCCACCTCACTGGCCGAGGTCGCACAGGGGGAACGCACGCGTCGCGCAAGCAAGACCGCAAGTTACGCTTACATCATCGCGGCTGTCTTCGTGCCGCCGTTTGTGCCGTTTGCGCCTCTCGCCCTCTATGACATCGCGCGACGCGTGCGCCGTGAACGCATCTGGCCCGCGCTGGCGATTGGCGCCGTGTTTGTCTACGCGCTTGTCGCGGACCTTCGCGGCGGCGCGCTCACCACCCGAACGCTGCCGCTAACCGCCATCCTTTCGGTCGCCGCCACGTTGCTGTCGCTGCGCACCGCGCAGCTGGAACGCGAACAGGAACGCATGCGTCGCACCCGCGACAAGCTGCAAGAACGCGCCCTGGCACTCGAGGCACGCAACCGCGACCTCGCCGACCGCCAGGACTACGAAGTCGAGCTCGCGACGCTCGCCGAACGCGCCCGCATCGCGCGCGAGATCCACGATAACGTCGGGCACCAGCTCACGCGCGCCTCACTGCAGGCCGAAGCCCTACGCGTGGTCCACGCCGACGAGCCTGGCGTCGCCGCCGATTTCGCCGACGTTAAACGTACGGTTGACGAGGCGCTCCAGCTTGTGCGCGCCAGCGTCCACGCGCTCAACGACAACGCCGTCGACCTTTCCGTGCAGCTCGAACGCATTGTTGAAGGCGCGCGCTCGGACGGCGGCCCGCAGATTGAGCTTGAAGTTTTGGCCGAGCATGCGCCCGCAAATGTCGCCAACTGCTTTGCGGCGGTGCTGCGCGAGGCGCTTTCCAACGCCATGCGCCACGCTTGCGCCCAGACCGTCACCGTACGGTGCATGGAGCATCCGTCGTTTTACCAGCTCGTCGTTACCGACGATGGCGCGGACGGGGTCCAAGCAAGCGGCCGCGGCGCCACGGAGGGCATGGGGCTCGCCTCCATGCGCGAGCGCATCGAGGCGCTTGGCGGCACCTTCACTGCCGGCCCGCGTGCCGGCTCCCCCGGCTGGCGCGTGTTTGCCACCGTTCCTAAGCAGCAAGGAGATGACGCCCGATGAGGCTCATTGTTGTCGACGACGACCGCTTGGTGGTCGATTCGCTCAAGATTATCCTGGGCGCCCAGCCGCAGATCGAGGTAGTGGGCACCGGCGCCAACGGCAACGACGCGGTTTTGCTCTATGCCGAACACGCGCCTGATATCGCACTGCTCGACATTCAGATGCCGGGGCGCGACGGACTTTCGGCGGCACGCGAAATCCTTGAGCGCGACCCTGCGGCGCGCGTGGTGTTTCTGACGACATTCTCGGATGACGAATACATTGTGTCGGCGCTCAAACTGGGCGCGCGCGGCTACTTGATTAAAACCGACGTCGCTGCCATCCCTCCCGCGTTGACGCAGGTCATGGATGGCAAACGCGTGCTCGAGGGCAAGGCGATCGAGGATATCAACTTTGATGGGGCGGGCGTCGAGGCCGGCACGACCCGCCGGCCCGCGGCCTTTGTCAGCCTGACCGACCGCGAGTTCGAAGTCGCAGAGCTCATCGCCCGCGGCCTCGACAACAAGGAGATTGCCGCCACCGCCTATATGGGCGAAGGCACCGTGCGCAACCACATCAGCTCAATCCTTGCCAAAATGGGCCTGCGCAACCGCACCCAAATCGCCATCGCCTATCTGCGAGGGTAATTACCCAACGGCCAACCGCTCCGGCAGAGCAAAATAGCTGTTATCGATTTAATGCCATTTCAAAACTATGCCGGATTACGGGGCTAAACTCAGGGCCCCCATCCACACCCATTGCTTCCGCCAAATGATGGCTTGTCTACCTGCGGTTTTATTTTCACGAATATCGGTATGGTTGGGAACTCATGGCTCAGCCCCGTAAACCGGCATAGTTTTGTTCGGGCGGCCCTGGACGAGTGCCTCCGCCAGCCTCGCGGGACCAAAATGATCCGTTTTCCTCCGTCCCCAAGGGATCAGCCGGAACCGCTCGCCACGAAATCGGCCCATCTACTACGTTTGACCCGATACCCCCGACCATACCCGCTTTTCATGAAAAACCGCAGGCGTTCTACCTGCGGTTTTGTTTTCGCGCTTTTCGGCATGGTTGGGGGTAAGGGATTAAACGTAGTAGATGGGCTGTTTTCGTGGCGCGCCCTCCTCCCCAACGCACAAAAGCACCGCCACGGAGGAGGGAGATGCCTCCGTGGCGGCTGGGGGGTGTTCCTATAGTTTTGTCAACTGGGAAATGCTCTCCGTGCGACCGAATCGCGGCATGCTGACGCCAAGCCATTAGGCCGGTGGGCTTCAGTCTGCTCGGTGCGTTTCGGCTAGGCTGCGTAAGGCACCCTGTCTCGCATTACCGCGTAGATGGCCTTCAGCCTCTTTCGCGCCAGCGCCTTGAGCGCCTTGCCGTGCGACATGCCCCGCTCCCGGCACCTGGTGTAGTAGTCGCCCCATCTCCCCTCTGTCCGGGTAAGGCAGTTACATGAGAATATGAGCAGGTTCTTCAGCCTCTTGTTGCCTTGGCGCGATGCCGTCACCGAGGAGATCGAGGTCCCCGACTGGCGGTTGCGCGGCGCCAAGCCGCAGTACGACGCGAGCCTGTCGTGACTGGGGAAGTCTTCGATGTCGATGGAGATCGCAAGCTCGGAAGCGGTTTTGGGCCCGATGCCCGGCACCGTCAGGAGGCATCGGTAGGTATCGTCGCCCTCGAGCAGGGCGGAGATCTCCGCCGTGATCGCCTCGATCTCCGCCGAGTTCTCGGATATCCTGCGCGCGAGCAGTTTCACCGCCCGGTCCTCGGCGGCGACGACCGACGCATCCGGCCTTGTCGAGGAGGTTGTCGAGCGGACGAGGGCCTCGATCTTACCGCGCGCCGCCCCACGCGTGAGCGCCGCCGCCCTGCGGGGCCCGGCGTCGGCTACCGACCAGGCCCCGCCGAGGGATGCCATGAGCCTCAGCTGGGGCCCGTCGGACAGGTCGACCAGCGCCTCGAAGGCGGGGCACGATTCCAGCAGGATGCTGCGCAGCCGGTTCTTGCTCCTGGTGTTCTCGCAGGTCAGGAAGTTCCTCTGGGCGGCCAGCGCCCTCGCCGCCGCAATCGTCGGACCTGGGTCTCCGACCGGCAGGAGCGCGTCGGGGATGCCAAGCGCCGTCTTCGCGATGACCATCGCGTCTCGCTCGTCGGTCTTGGCGTCGCCGGCGAAGAGCCTGGCGGCCCCGTGCGCCGCGAGTCCCGGCAGGTACGCCGCCGACATCCCGGCCGCCCTGGCGCGGGCGAGCGCGAGGGCGCCTATGTTGCGCGACTGGTCGACGACCACGAGCGCATCGGGGAAGCGGCCGAACAGCGAGTCCAGGTCGTCCTCCCTGTTCGCGACGGGGGTGCTCAACAGCACCTCGCCATCTCGAGTCGCGACGCATGCCCAGTGGGACGATTTCCCGACATCGAGCCCGATGACGGCTTCCGGCATTCTAATTGGTGCCACGGTGGTATCCTCCAATCGGTAGGCCGATCGGAACCCCTCCCCGCGACACCCACATTACCTGGCCGTGGCGCTTGCGCCCGGCAGTTTCCTATCAGTCGTCCGGAGCGGCGAGCGCCCCCGGTGGCAACACCCCCCGGGCCCTCTACGGGGCAGGGGCAGACGGCCATCCGGAGGTGCCCGATCGGCGGCCCCTCGGGGCTTGCCCGTATCGTAGGCAATGCGCCGAATGCTCGCCATCGAAATTTATCGATGGCCTATTTCAGACTGTAATGGGTGGGGGTGGGGGCTATGTTCTGGCTCCCCGCCGGCCGCCCGGGGCCTTTTGGCCCCGGGCGCTGCCAGCGTGCCTAGCGCTTACGGATACCCCAGACCAGGGCTCCGACGCCGGCCATGGCGATAACAAATGCCATGAGCAGTGCGGCGGCCTGCTGGTCACCCGTGGTGGGCAGGAAACCCTTAACCGTCTTGACGATGTTCGTCACGGTCTTGGGCGTGCCGGGATCGGGCATCGGCACGGGCGTCTCGGGCTTCTTGTACGCGTTGTTGAACACGATACCCTCGACGCTCTTGTCGCCCTTAGTATAGGTAACGCTCGCCTTGAGGTTACCCTCACCGTCGTCGACCACGTTGACGGTCGCGGTAAAGACGGACTTGTCATAGGTCATACCGGGCTCGTCGCCCTTGACCTCGCTGATGGTGTAGACGTGCGTGCCGGGCTCGCTGTACTCGAACTTATCGAAGCTGATCTTACCGTCGGCATCGTTGGTGACGGTGGACTCGATGCCCTCGCCAACGAGCTTAAAGCTAAACTCGTCCTTCTTGAGCTCGCGCCCCTCGAGCACCTTGACCGCGCCGATGGAGACCTGCGTAGGCATGGCGTGATACTTGTTGGTAAAGCCAGCCGCCTCGGTAGTTCCCTCGAGCTTGTGCGTCACGGTCAGCGTGCCATCGCCGTTGTCGGAGACGGTGGTCACGACGGTGTAGGTCGTACCGTCATAGGTGACGCCCTTGTACAGGCCGAGCGCGTTGGAGCAAGCCTCGCGCAGCGTGTACGTGTGCGTGCCGGGTGCCTCGTAGTGGATCGGGCTCAGCGTAACGTTGCCGTTGACGTCGTTGGTGCCGCTTGCAACAACCACGCCGTCCTCGAGCAGCTCAAACGTGAACTCGCCGGCTGAAAGGTCGCGTCCGGTCAGACGCTTAACCGTCTTGACCTGATCGGTCGCGGAAGAATCGGTGGGCGCCACGCCGTAGGTGTTGGTAAACGTGAAGGCCGCACCGTCGTCGCCTTCGTGCACGACGCTCAGATGTCCAGTGCCGTCGTCGGTCACGGTGTAGGAAACCTTGCGCGTGGCGTTGGCATCGTTAGTCACGCCAGGGGCGCTACCGGACTCGGTCACCGTATAGGTAAAGGTGTGCGAGCGCGGAGCGGTGGGGGTTGCGGGATCGGACTCGTCGGTGTCAGTGGCGTCGGCCTCTTCAGCCTCTGCCTCGTCGGCCTCAGCCTCGTCAGCTTCGTCTGCCTCGGCCTTATCGGTCGCATCGTCCGTCACGCCCAGGGCGCGGTTGAGGTCCTCGAGCGTAAAGTGGATCTTGCCAAAGTCCACGTTGCCGGCCGCGTCGTTGGTTGCGGTCGTGCGCTCGGGCATCGGGGCACCCGCCTCGTCAGCGGTCACGGTAAAGGTAAACTTACCCGCGATGTCGGCCGGGGCCAGGCCCTCGGCTGCCTGGAGCTTCTTGGTGCCGATGAGTGCGGCATCCACGGCCTCAGCGCCGTAGACGTTTTCGAACAAGGGCTCGACGCCACCGTAGTCGACCGTTGCCGTCAGGGTACCGTCACCGTTGTCGACAACGATAACCTTAAAGCCAAAGCTCCACGTTGTAGCGGAAACGCCATTCGGCAGCCCGAATAAATCTTCGTAGGCCGTGTAGTTAATGGTCCAAGCGAGCTTACCGTCCTTGTCGGTACGATGGGCAAGCCCAGCCGCCTCAAGATTGGCAAGCATCTCGGTGTCGTAGTGCAGCGCATCAAAGCTCACATGCCCGCCGATATTAGGCTTGAGGTTTTCGTAGCCCACAAGCTCGCCCTGATAGGCAATGCCGAACCAGAACTCGCCGTCGGCCATCGGACGACCGGTCAGGGTCTTGGTGGCGACAACCTGAGCAGCGGTACCACCAGGCGTATTGGTCGTAGCGCTGTAGCTGTTGTGGAACGGAACCAGGGCACTCTCGACCTTGTTCTCACCGCTCTTGTGGACCGTCGTATGCGTACCCTCGGGACCGCCGGAGACGGTCGTCGTGGCGGTAAGCGTACCGGCACCGTCATCGGCGACGGCGATCGTCACGGTACGCACGGCGTCGTCGTAGGTGTAACCGGGCTTGCCGTCATTCTTCTCGGCTACGGTGTACGTGAAGGTCTTGCCGGCGTCAGCCTGCGTAAACTTGACCTCATGGCCAGCCAGGATGTCGATCAGGCCGACCGTTGCCTCTGCTGTCGCAGGGGACTTGAAGTTGTTGGCTCCGGGCAGCAGGCCAAGCGCGTTGGCCGAGGCCTCGTCGGCAGGCGTCACGGTAAACGTGAACTGACCCTCGGTCATAGGACGTCCGGAGAGGCTCTTGCTGAGCTTGAGGCCGCCGGCCGCGGTGTAGTTAAGCTCAGTGCGGTACGTGTTGGTGAAGCGTCCGTTTTCCTTCTTGGTGACATTGGCGGTCAGCTTGCCCTCGCCGTCCTCAGTCACGGTCACTTCGGCGGTCGCGACATGCCCGTCATACGCCATGCCGGCCGCGTTACCCGCGTTCTCGCGGATCTCGTACGTGTAGGTTCCGGCAGCCGTGTAGCGGATCTTGCCGAACTTGACGGCAGCGATGCCATCCTTCGCATCGTGCTTGTTCACGGTCACGGTTGCAGGATCGGGCAGCGGGGTGCCCTCGGCGGCGGTGATGGTAAAGCTGAACTCGTCGGAGTCCGTCCAGTCGCGACCGTCGATAGCCTTACTCAGATCAAAGTCGAGCTCTGCGTCGAGCGGGGTCACGCTGTAGGTGTTCTTGAAGGTCGCAGCCGTGGCGTCCTTCAGGACATGCTCAGCCTTGAGCGTGCCATCGCCCTTGTCGGTAATGGTGGTCTCGATGGTGTACTTGGCGTCGCCGTACGTGATGCCCTTGCTGGTGGTTCCGCCGTTGACCTCGCGCAGCGTGTAGGTATGCTTGCCGGCCTCGGTGTACTTCACGGCGTTCATCGTGATGTTGCCTTCGGCATTGTTGGTGCCGGTGGCGACGACCTTGGCGTCCTCGCCCTCGCCCTCGACGAGCTCGAAGAAGAACTCGCCGTCCTTGAGGTCGCGCCCGGTCAGGAACTTGGTCGCGGTGACCTGGTCGGTGACACTGAACTCGCCAGGATTCGGCTTGTAGCTGTTGTTGAACTTCGCCTCGTCGGCTCCATTCAGCTCATGCTTTACCACGAGCTCACCCTTGCCGTTGTCGGTGACGGTCGTCTCGATGGTGTAGGTCTTGCCGTCGTAGGTGATGCCGTTGCCGGCGTCGCCCGGGACCTCGCGCAGCGTGTAGGTGTGCTTGCCGGCAGCGGTGTACTCGATGGGGCTCATCGTGATCTTGCCGCGGGCGTCGTTCTTGCCGGTGGCGACGGCATCGTTACCCTCGACGAGCTCGAAGGAGAACTCGCCTTCCTTGAGGTCGCGCCCGGTCAGGAACTTGGTCGCGGTGATCTGGTCGGTGACACTGGAGCTCTTGGGGGCCACCGTGTAGGTATTCTCGAAGATCGCCTCGTCGGCGTTCTGCAGCTTGTGCTCCACGCTAAGGGCGCCGTCGCCGTTGTCCTTGACGATGGTCACGATAGTGTACTCAGAGGTGCTGTAGGTAATGCCGTTTTCGGTGGCGCCGGCCTTGGTCTCGCGCAGCATGTAGGTGTGCTCGCCAGCCGCGGTGTAGGTGACGGAATCCATCACGATCTTGCCGTCGGCATTGTTGGTGCCGGTGGCGACTACGTTATTGCCCTCGACGAGCTCAAAACGGAACTCGCCGGCCTTGAGGTCACGGCCGTCCAAGGACTTGATCGCGGTAATCTGGTCGGTGACGCTGGAGCTCTTGGAGCCAGGCTCGTAGGAGTTGGTAAACTTCGCCTCGTCGGCGCCCTTCAGCTTATGCTCTACGCCGAGCGTGCCGTCGCCGTTGTCCTTGACGACAGTCTCGATGGTGTAGGTCGCGGCATCGTAGGTGATACCACCGACGTTGCCCCTGACCTCGCGCAGCGTGTAGGTGTGCTTGCCGGGCTTGTCGTAAGTGATTTTGTCCATGACAACCGTGCCGTCAGCGGCGTTCTTGCCGGTGGCGACGACTTTGTCGCCCTCGACGAGCTCGAAGGAGAACTCGCCGGCGGCAAGCGCGCGCCCGGTCAGGAACTTGGTCGCCTTGACCTGGTCGGTGACGCTGGACTCAGTGGGGGTCAGATTGTAGGAATTCTTGAACTCGGCAGCCTTGGCATCCTTCAGGACATGCTCGGCCTTGAGCGTGCCGGCGCCCTCATCGGTGATGGTGGTCACGATGGTGTAAGTCTTGCCGTCGTAGGCGATGCCCTTGCTGGTGGTTCCGCCGTTGACTTCGCGCAGTGTGTAGGTATGCGTTCCGGCCTTGTCATACTTGACGGTGCCCATCGTGATGTTACCGCTGGCGTCGTTGGTGCCGGTGGCGACGACCTTGTCGCCCTCGACAAGCTCGAAGGAGAACTCGCCGGCGGCAAGCTTGCGCCCGGTCAGGGACTTGGTCGCGGTGATCTGGTCGGTGACGCTGGAGCTCTTGGGCGTCACGGTGTAGGAGTTCTTGAACTCAATCTTCTTGACGTCCTCGGCGCCCTTCAGCTTATGCGTGGCCACAAGCTGGCCCTTGCCATTGTCGGCGATGGTCGTCACGACGGTATAGACGGTTTTGTCATAGGCGATGCCGCCGGCATTGCCCTTGACCTCGCGCAGCGTATAGATGTGCTGACCGATCTCGGTGTACTCGATGGCGCTGAACGCAACGTTGCCGTTGGCATCATTCTTAACGGTTTCGACAACCGACGCGTCCTCGCCCTCACCCTCAACGAGCTCAAAGGAGAACTCATTGTCCTGGAGCTTATGGCCGGTCAGGACCTTGGTAACTGTAATCTGATCGGTGACGCTCGACTCAGCGGGATTGGCGGTATAGGTGTTCTTGAACTCGACCTCGCCCGAGGTCTTCTTCACAGAAGCCTCGAGCTTTCCCTTTGCGTTGGGTGTCACCGTTACGGTGAACTCTGCAACGTTCTTGCTGTAGGCGATGCCGTCGACCGTGGTCCCGGCATGCTTCTCGCTAACCTTGTAGACATACGTGCCCGGCTTGTCATAGGCAATCTCGCCAAAGCTAATGTCCGCATGGCCCTTGGTTGCAAACGCAGTCGTGGACCTGGGCATCGGGGCGTTGTCCTCGGACGTCAGGCCAAACTCAAACTTGTCCTCATCCGTCCAGTCGCGGCCCTCGAGCACCTTGGTCAGGCCAAAGTCGGCAGTTGTCAACGTTGTCGGCGTGGTATTGAGCGTAAAGCTAATCTTGCCGTTATTGCCCAGGTAGACATTGACCTTCGTCGCACCAGAAACAACCTTCGTGTTGTTCCACTGGGGATTGATCACGTCGCGTGCGGTGTCCGTCGGGTTTCCGCCCACACGCTCCTTGGTGGTGTGAAGCTGGTTGATAAAGGCGAGGCGCGCGGTGCCAGCCTTAATCGACCAGTGATCGCCATCCTTTACCAAAGCACCTTCAAAGTTTTCGAGCTCGCTTCCCTTAACCGGGATCGAAACGGAATCATCGTACGGCGCGCCCGACGAGTTCTGCGCCATAAACTCATCTTTGTACCAATAGGTCTTAGAGCCCGAAGGCTTTTCCGTTGCGAGCTTGGTGCAAGCCGCGTCTGTGTAGACGGGCGTTAGCTTTTGGAAGTAGTAGTAGCTGTTCGTAGCAGCAGGCTCAAAGCTTGCGACCGTATCGCCCGCATCGTCGCCGGTCCACTTGTTGGCGCAGAAGCTAACGGTATTGGAATCGGCGTCCTTGTGCTCATTGATGTAATCCTGCAGTCCCGGTACGTTATTGGGAGTAAACAGGTTTTTGCGTGCAATAGCCTTTACGCTCGATGCATACGCAACGCGGATAGGCGAGATGGCATCCGTGGAGTCAACCACAAACGTGCCCGCAGACTCGTCAACGGTAAAACGGCGCAGCGGAATGAGCGATGCGGGGACCTTGACCGTCACGATGTCGCCGCGCTGCGGATTGTTCTCGTCCGCGCAATCAACCGTAATTACGAGATGGGCGAGCTCGCCATCAAACGTATAGGTATCGATATTGCCATCGGTCGACTTGGTGGCGGCCCCATAGGTCTTGCCGTTGTACTCGGCACCGGTAAAGCTATCGACCTGCATAAAGGCGCCCAGCTCGTCCTCGAATGTGATGTAGCCGGAACCGTTGGGATTGTTGCCCTCGACCTTGGTCGGGAAACCCTTGCCCGACGTAATGGCACTCGAGATGTCCTTAAAGACCTGATCAAGCTCGGCGGCGTTGGTCGCCGACTTGTAGTAGCTAGCACCGGCAACGGGGTTGCCGAAATTGACATTCCACTTCTCAGTTCCAAAAAGGCCATGGCTTACGGACGATGTGGCATCCGGATAGTTACTCGACACGGCATGCATGAATTTATTCTCGTTGCTCGTGCGGCTGCTTGTTGGATCGTCGCCCGGCTTCGCACCGTTGAAGATACCGATGGTATAAATGGTCGCCCCGCCACTCTTTATGGTCTTGGCGATATTGATGGCATCCTTAGCAACCTCGGCCTCAAAACCATTAGAACTCGTAGGAGAGCCATCGGTGAAGAACACAACGATCTTCTGGGCGTCTTCACGACCAGCAATGCCCTTGGCCAGGTCCATGCCATAGTCGGCACGAGTAGAGCCAGCAGGCTCGATTAAATTAACCGTGTTCTTGAGGCTCTTTGCGCCCCCATCCTTGCAGACCGTGAGGCCCAACATGGTCTGGGAGTAGTTGTAGGTGTTGCCGTCGTCGCGATAGGTATCATTACCAACCTTATCGCTCTTCTTGCCCGCAAACTTTACGATGGCAACCTGGTGCTGCTTGCTCGCGTCCTTAACGTTCTTGTTTTGCTCGGCAATGGTGTCGATAAAGTGGTTGGCAGCATTCTTGAGCGCAACGATACGCTTAGGGGACCCTTTACCACCCATAGGATCATCCATTACAGTCGAAATTGTCAGCCCGGGACCGTCTCGGGCTACGATTGAGGCGC
>UQIE01000025.1 GCA_900541065.1 uncultured Collinsella sp.
CGCTGCTCGGCGAGGGGCCGGGCGAGACGAGGCTGTTCTACTGCGACCCCAGGCGGAGCGACCAGAAGGGCGCCTGCGAGCGCAACCACGTCGAGATAAGGAAGCTGCTGCCCAAGGGCGCCGGCCTCAGGTTCGACCGGCTCTCCCCGGCCGACCTGGCGCTCGCGATGTCGCACGTGAACTCCGAGCCCCGCGGCGCGCTCGGCTTCGCGACGCCCGCCCGCGCCTTCCGGGCGATGCTCGGGGACGACGCGGCGGCGCTGCTGGACGCCTACGGCGTGGGGGACGTGCCGCTCGGCGAGCTCGACCTGACGCCGGGGCTGATAGGGCGGGCGCGCGCAGAGAGGGGCGATGCCCCGCTGTCCTAGCCTGAAGGGAAAAAAGGAATAGGCGGACCGACCGTCCGGCTGAGTCTGGGAAGAGGTGCCGGACGGAGGGCGGAGCATGGCCACCGGACCCATCGAAACACATCTCCACCGTTCCTTCAACTGGGAAAATGCCGCCCCCGGGGCCCGCGAGGGGCCTCGGGGGCGTTCGGCTAGCTGCGGGAACGGCCTGTCCGCCTAATGTGTTCGGCTGAGATCGGAAATCAACCCTTTAAATGCACTAATATTGGAGACGTGATGTCTGCGGCGTCCATTTGACGCTTGACCTGCTGTTGAGTTGGTGGCCGACGTCCCGCTCATATGGGTCTCAAACAGAATGGGGCATCCATGGCTCAACCCAAGATCCTTCTCACGCGTATCGATGACCGTTTCATTTACGGGCAAGACGTTGAGCTGTGGAACGAGGCCGTGGGCTCCAACCTTGTCCTAATCGTCAACGATGAGATCGCGGCGGATTCGCGCCAATGGGCACCAATGAGGGTGGCGGCGCCAGAAGGCGTCTGGACAAGGTTTTTCTCGGTGCAAAGGACTATTGACATCATTCATGTCGCAACACCGCGTCAATGGATTCTGATCATGGTGGCCTCACCCGCCGATGCGCTCGCGCTGGTTAAGGGTGGTGTGCCGATCACTAAGATCAGTATTGGCCATATGCAGGCAGGGGAGGGCAAGCACCCCATAACGCCCGCAGTCGCCGTAGACGGCGAAGATGTCGCCGCCTTCAAAGAGCTGCAAAAGCTCGGCATAGAACTAGAAATCCGCTATCTCCCCAGCTCGAATCCCGACCCCATCCAACTAGTCATTGGGGACGTTCTTAAATGACTAGTCAAACGGGACACCCTTGGCACTTGGGGACGTTCCTTTTGTGCCGGCCTTTTAGGAACGTCCCCAAGTGCCGGCAGATTGGGACAGTCCTTCTCGTCTGACGTTAAAGACTGTCCCCAATGACTAGGTAGAAAAACGCCCGTCGGCGGTGTGCCGGCGGGCGCTGCTGTGCGATAGGTTGTGCCGTGGGCTTAGTGCCTCATAAAGTGGTATTCGATCACATTGCTGTAGGGGTGGCCCGGGCCTACAATGCCCTGCGGGAACAGCGGCTGGTGCGGCGTGTCGGGGTACATCTCTGCCTCGAGGGCAAAGCCGGCGCCCCAGCCATAGTTGGCATCGTCCTTGGCGTGCTCGTCGCCCAGCCAGTTGCCGGTGTAGAGCTGCACACCCGGGGCGGTGGTGTAGTAGTCCAGCTCGCGGCCGGTCCACATCTCCTCGACGTGCATCGCGCGGCGCAGGTTGCGACCGTACTGATAGCCATCGATACACAAGCAGTGGTCGTAGCCGCGTGCCTGCTTAATCTGCGGATCGTCGGCCTCCATGCCAGGCGCGACGGGGCGCAGCTCACGGAAGTCAAACGGCGTGCCCTCGACCGGAGCAATCTCGCCGGTGGGGATGTTCTGCTCGTTGATGGGCAGGTAGTGGGCAGCGTTAGCAACAAAGAAGTGCTCACAGTCCATGCCGGCGTTATGACCGGCAAGGTTAAAGTAGGTGTGGTTGGTCATGGACACGTACGTAGCGCGGTCGCTCTCGCAGCCATATTCGATACGGAAGCAGCCGGTGCGCGTCACAGTAAACACGGCCGTAAAGGTGCGGTTGCCGGGAAGGCCCAACTCGCCATCCTCAAGCGAGGTGGTCATGCGCACGGCATTGTGGACCTCGTCGAGCTCAACGTCCCACACGCGCTTGTGCAGGCCGTGCTCAAGATCGCTGTGCAGGTTGTTGACACCTTCGTTGGCGGGCATATGCCAGTCCGTGCCGGCGATGGTGATCGTGGCACCTGCAGTGCGGTTGGCCACAGGTCCGATGGTCGCGCCAAAGCAGGCGGGGTTGTCAAAGTAATCCTCGAGCTTATCGAAGCCCAGCACCACATCGCGCACGTTGCCGGGGATGTCGGGCACGTCGATGCCCAACACGGTGGCACCATAGTCCATAATGCGAACGCAGATCTCGGGCCCGTTGAGGGTGTAACGATGAACGGGGGTACCGCACGGCGCGGTGCCGAAAAGCTCGGAAGTGATCATTTGGTTCCTAACATCGAGGTATTTCCGACAAACTGTAGCGCGAACAGGCGAGATTATCACTACACCCCACTAAAGCAGGGGGTATTTTTCTCAAAAAAGTGATGATTGAGCTGTACGGGCGTTCATTTTTGACACGCACGGGTCTGATACAATTTGTTCGTTACTGTTTGAATGATATGCACGCATAGAACAGCGAGGACTCATCGTGATTAAGGCAGAGCGACAGGATAAGGTTCGTCGGCTGCTCGAGGAGCAGGGCACGGTCTCGGTCAAGGAGATCTCGGATGTGCTGGGCGTATCTGACATGACAATCCGCCGCGACCTTGAGGAGCTTGCGAGCCTTGGCGAGATCGAGCGCGTTCACGGCGGAGCCCGCAGTGCGCAGAATCGTCCCCACGCTATGTTGCGCCATGAGTATTCGCACAGCGAAAAGCGTACAAAGCATGCCGAGGAAAAGCTGCAGATCGCACGCCGTGCTGTGGAGCTTATCGAGGAAGGCTCGACCATCTTTTTGGGTACGGGCACCACGGCTGAACAGATGGCCTCGATGCTGCCGGCGTTTCGCCTGCGTATCGTGACCAATTCGCTTTCGGTGTTTAACCTGCTCGAGGCACGCGAGGACTGCGAGCTGTGTCTCGTGGGCGGCGTGTACCGCCGCCGCACTGCCGCCTTTGTGGGCCCCACGGCCGAGGACACCTTGCGTGCGCTGGGTATCGATGCAGCGTTTATCGGCGCCAACGGCATTCTGGATGGCGACGTGTCTACGTCCAATATGGATGAGGGCCGTATCCAGCAGCTCGCCTTTAGCAAGGCCGACTCGCGCTATCTGATCGCCGACTCCAGCAAGATCGGCAAGCGCGACTTCTACACCTTCTGCCGCCTGGACAGTTTGGACGCCGTGGTGTGCGAGCCGGATATTGCAAATGAGGATCGCGCCGCCATCGAGGAACACGCGCAGGTCATCTGCTAGCTAACGCTATGGGATTGCCAACAGGCGATGCGGGAGGACTTTTACCTCCTGTCATTGTGGAAACCAGCGCGTCAGCGCTACGCGATATGACGCGCAAATGAGGATTCCACTATCAAATCGTCTCAGCCTGTAACAGGTAGGGGTGAAACCACCAACCAGATGTTGCAGATTGAGATTTTTGACCCGGCCTATTCCGTTTGTCTCGATCTGTAACAGCTGGGACCGAATAATTCAGCTAGTTGTTACAGATTTAGATTGGGGACATTGGCCTGTGCATTCATCTCAACCTGTAACATCTAGACGTCCAAAACCGGTCTTAGTGTTACAGATTGAGACAATTCGGCGGGGTCTACCTTGTTTGTCTCGATCTGTAACGGTTAGGACTTAAAAACTCGGCTACGTGTTACAGATCGAGACAAAAGAAAAAGAACATTAGGACTTGAAAATAAAGTTTTGATAAGGGACCCGCCCAGTTAAGACGGTGCGGCAGACAATTGAGATTAGTTTGCCTCCGGAGTCGTAAGCATAATGAGTCAGTTCGATGACCGGAAGTTTTGCAACACCATAATTACTGGCTTCGGAATCGCTAAGCTGACGTGCTCTATAGCTTTCCCTAACAGATTGGATAGACTTGGACAAGTCGTCCATGATTCTGCTAAATGCCTGAAAATCTAACTGGTTATTCGGAACGCGCGACTTTGAAATGAAGAACGTATCAGCGCCTATGAAGCTGCCTTCAAGTTCGTAGGTCAATTCAAGACGCTGAATTTCATCGCGACTCTGACATCCAAATTGTTGGAGCATCATTACGGAAATTGGACGACCTGATGTGAGGCCGCCGAAATGTTTGGTGATGGCATCCGGATCAACGCCATCGCAGTGGCTTGCAAAGTCAAAGTCTAAAAGTGAATTGAGCTCGCTAACGCGTTTCGGTGCAACAAACGATCCCTTACCTTGGATTCGATAGATACTTCCACGACGCTCCAGCTCACTCATGGCAAGTCGGACGGTTGTTCTGCTTACGGCGTATTCGTCGCAGAGTTCCATTTCTGTTGGAAGTTTATCGTCTGCTTGATATTCATCGACGATCTGCTTGAGCAGCGCGTCGGTGAGCTGTAAATAGAGTGGCCGTTTTTCGTGTGTATCGAGCATTAGAGCCTCAGTTTGCATGTTGGTTATACCTGATGGTTGCCTCAGTCGGGATGTAACGTGGGCAAGGTAACCTTAACGTATCACAGAGCGGCTCAGCATGACGATCTGATGCCTGTATCCACGAAGGGCTTGTCCGAGCGTGAAGATATTCTGGGGCAGGCAAATACCGTTCATGGAGTCCCCGATATGTTGGAGGTCAGCGCCGGCTGCTTTTGCTGCAAGGCCTATTTTCTTAATGGTCTCGCTGTCGCAGGAGTCTTGACTCGTCCCGTTCGCCGCCATGACGAGAACCTTCTCTTCAATTGACTTGCCTACGTTGTGGGATCGTACAAAGTCTACGATGGCGCGCAGGTCTGCTTCTTGGAAGCAAGGGACGGTGTAGGGGGCTGGTACGAGAAGGATATCGACGCCGAGGTCAACAAACTTGCGCGCAATTTCGAGCGTCATGACAGGTTCCGCAACGCCTGCTCCATGCATTTTTCCGGCTATGATCAGGCCATTGAAATGCTCTTTGGAGAGTTTGATCGAATGGGCGATTGCATCGTTGGAGACGCCAGTTCCAGGGTTGCCTGTGAGGCAAATAAAATCAAATCCGAGTTCGTTTGCCTTTTCTAAGGTCTTGGGAGAGACGCGACGACCCATGGGGATTTCCGTACGGGATTCAGACATCTCTGCCTCGTTATCAACTGGCTCCAGATTGACGCCAATGGGCCTTCCGCATGCTCGCTTCACCCAAGTGACCGGGTTTTCATTGAGATCATCTGGAATACCGGCAATAACTGGATCGAACACATCGAGCGCGTTAAACAGAAGCAGGTCGGCACCTGCGGCACGTTCGATTTCTGCATTAGTAACGCCGCCGAGAAATTGGGAAGAGGGTACGTTTTCCGCCATGATGGTACGTCCCTCGGAAGCCAGAATTGCCTGCTTTAGATCCATGGGTGACGTGGCGGCAAAATCGGATGCGGACATGTTCAGTAATCGTTTGGGCATTGTTACTTCCTTTGACTAGAACGACAGGCTTGTGACATTGTCTCTAATATTGTTACAACAATATATTCAATATGTTATATCCAATCGGTGAACGGTTGCAAGCTTATTGTACTGCTCGGAAAAAATAGCCTTTAGCTGGGAAAACCTTATATTAATCAACTACCGTTCACCGAATAAGTATTTGAATTCTTGACATATCGACAAAGCGGAAAAAGAATTGGTTATGACAAATCGTGCAAATGATATTACATTTCGCACAAGAACGTATTCACTTACATAAGTGGATACAAACGGGGACGACGACGGTTGAGTCCGGATAAATCGTTACGTGCCCGGGAATCATGAAAGGATGTGTTATGGACGCTATCGTCAAATTCCTTGAAAAACACCAGCCCCTCTTCGACAAAATCTCGAGGAACATTTATCTGGTGGCGATCAAGGATGGCTTTCTCTCGAATATGCCAATTGTGCTGTTCTCGAGCCTGTTCCTTCTTCTTTCGACGCTCCCTGCCTATGTAGGCATCACGCTTCCGTCTGAGGTGCTGGATTTCTTCAATAAAATCTATGCATATACCATGGGGCTTCTTGGCATTATGGTGGCCGGCACCACGGCGAGCTCACTTGCCATGTCGATGAACCGTCGCATGCCTTCGGGCAAATCTCTCAACCCCACCTCGTGCATGGTTTGTGCCATGTGCGGCATGCTCTTGCTATCGGTGACGAACGATGTTGTCTCGATTGGCGGAGCAGATACATCTGTTTTTGAAACCGGCTATATGGGAACCAAGGGTTTTCTCGCTGCGTTCGTAGCCGCATTCTTGACCGTTAATATCTATAAGGTGTGCATTAGCCATAATGTGACGATCAAGCTCCCCAAAGAGGTCCCTGGCTCTATTGCGCAGAGTTTTCGCGATATCTTTGCATTTGGGTTTTCGATCCTTGCATGCGCTTTTATCGATCTCGCGAGCCGCAAGCTGCTTGCTGTGCCGTTCGCCAATTTGGTATCCGCTCTCATCTCGCCGCTGTTCTCCGCGGTCGACACCTATCCTGGCATGGCGCTTATCGAAGGCGCGGTCGCACTTTTCCAATTTATGGGTATCCACGGTGCTTCGGTTGTCATGAGTCCGATCAATGCTGCGCTCTACGGCAATACCGTTACCAATCTTGAGGTTTTCCAAGCAGGTGGACACCCGTCAATTGCTCTCACGCAGGACTTTACAAGCTTCATCGGCGGTCTGGGCGGTTCTGGCTGCACGTTCATCGTTCCTATTATCCTGATCATGTTTATGCGCTCCAAGCAGCTTAAAGCCATGGGCAAGGCATCGATTATCCCGGTGATTTTTGGAGTTAACGAGCCCGTTATCTTCGGTATGCCGATTGTTCTCAATCCCTATATGTTCGTGCCCTTCCTAGTGGCTCCTATGGTCAACGCCATTATCGGTAAATTTTTCATTGACGTCATTGGAATGAACGCCCCCATGTATACCATGCCGTGGGCGCTTCCCGGCCCAATCGGTGCATTCCTCACCACGGGTCTCGATCTGCGTTCTCTCGTATTGATGGCAGTGCTGTTGGTCGTTGACTTTGTGATTTACTATCCGTTCTGCAAGGCGTATGACCATCAGCTTTGTTTGGAAGAGTCTGCAAAGGAGACTGCAGGAACCTCGGATGCAGATGCTATTGCCGCACAGGAAAATGTCGCAAAAGCTCTCGAGGCGGTAAAGGACAAGGCGGAGCAGATCCGCGTGCTTGTGCTTTGCCAGGGTGCCGGCACTTCGACTCTCTTGGCAAATGCTCTTCGCGAAGGTGCCGCTGCTAAGGGTATCGATCTGGTTTCTCAGTCCGGTGCGTACGGAAGCCACTATGAGACGATGGATCAGTACAACGTGATTGTTCTGGCACCCCAGGCACGCATGTACTATGACGCTATGAAGGCCGATACCGATCGCCTTGGAATTAAACTGCTCACCACAAGGGGCAAGGAGTATATCGACCTTACCAACGATCCCGAAGGTGCAATTGACTGGATCGTTCAGGAGCTGGCCAAATAGTGGATGCACTCCGTCGTTGATTCGTCGGTGTATAGTACGGCCCTGCAGCTTATTGAGCTGCGGGGCCGTATTTCGTTGAGTATCTAATTGAGACAATGAGCGCAACCGTCGTGAGATCGCATTGGCGCTCTCCGAGTCACCGACAAGCTGACTTTCATCTATGTGACCAATTCGCTTTCGGCCTTTAGCCTGCTCGAGGCGCGCGAGGATTGCGAGCTGTGCCTGGTGGGCGGCATGTACCGCCGCCGCACCGCCGCCTTTGTGGGGCCCACGGCCGAGGATACCCTGCGCGCGCTGGGCATCGATGCGGCGTTTATCGGCGCCAACGGTATTCTGGACGGCGACGTGTCCACGTCCAACATGGACGAGGGCCGCATCCAGCAGCTCGCCTTTAGCAAGGTCGATACGCGCTATCTGATTGCCGACTCCAGCAGGATCGGCAGGCGATACATCTGCCCCCCTGCCGGCGCGGGGGTACCGCTTTACAATGACGCGCAAATAACTTTGAGCAACAAGGATGAGGCTATTCTGAGATATGACTAGACTCCGTATTTCGTCTTTATGTCCCTTGAGAATGAATCATAGTCTTCATAGAGCCCCTCTTTGCTTTCATCCTCGGCGTGGTTTATACGTTCAAGGAGCTTATCCTTTGGAGCCTCTTTTGTTATTGCGGCCTCGCTATCGGGTATTGTGGATTGCAAGAATAGTTCTAGAGCATGGACGTCTTTGAGTATGTAGCCTGTCGAACGACCCGCTCCTGTTTTTTCGATTGCGCTGCAACTAACAAGCTGACCGAGGGTTCGTTTAACGGTGACCTCGCTGATATCGGGGCAGTTGGATCGGATGTCGGATTTCTTAATGACGCCGGGTCTCTGTTGAAATAGAACGGCGATGCGCGCTTGCTTCGACATGGGACGAGTGCTTGATTCAATTAAGGTACGCTGCTCGAGCTGTCGGTAGGCGGCCAGGGTTGTTCCGAGCATGAAACGGATAAAGGGTACTTCGGTGTTTTGATTTTCATTCCATCCAGTGGAGCTTGCAGCGAGAGCGTTGTAGTAAAGCGCTTTGTTGTCTTCAATAAGTCGTTCGATGCTGATGTAACGCGCAACGTCGTATCCAGTCTTTTCGAGCAGCAGCGTTGTAAGGAGCCGGCTCATCCTGCCATTGCCATCGTTGAAGGGATGAATGCTAACAAAATCGAAGATAAAGCGGAGCGATATAAGGAGGGGATCGCAAACTTGGCGAGATAAAGCATCGTTGAGGGACTGGCAGGCTTCTTTAATAAGTCCCGGGGTTGCTAGGGCCGAAGGGGGCCTAAAGCGCACAAATCGATTTCCTTGATCGTCAATGGAGACGATTTCGTTATCGCTATCTTTCCAATGGCCTCCATACGAGATTGCCGTGTGCGCCATGAGGTCACGATGCAACTGCAGAATGACCGATGGCGTTACGGGAATGGAATCGTGTTGCTCGTGAATAAGCGACAGCACATCTCGGTATCCAGCAATTTCTTCCTCTGCGCGGGAGCTTGGCTTGGCGGAATACGCCATGATCGCTTTGAGTCTTTTTTGGGTGGTAACAATTCCCTCAAGTCCGTTGGAGGATTGGGTGCTTTGGATCTTAGCTTCCTCCATAAGGGACGATAGAAGCTCGGGTTTGACTTGACTCAGAGCAAGCTGTCGGCCTTTATGCTCGCGTATCGAGAGGAGGAGGTTGGTGATTGGAGTTGCTTCGAGTTCCGCTGGGACTGTGGTGTAATCGAACTGGCGCATGCGGCTCCTTTCGGTATCACGAACACACTTTCGATATCATAATACCATTAAATGATACCGAAAGTATGTTCGTGATACCGAAAACTAGAAACCATGCTTCATAACTGCTTGGAAAGTTTGGATTTGACTATCTTATTGTCTTGATCTGTAACATCTAGACGGTCAAAAGTGGTCTACATGTTACAGATCGAGATTGTTCGGCCCGGGCCACCCGTTCGTCTAAATCTGTAACAGCTAGGGCCGAAATACTCGACTAGATGTTACAGATCGAGACGAATGATCCGCTCGGGCCCACCAAAAACAAAAAGGCCGCATGCGAACCCGTGGAGGGATTCGCATGCGGCCGACAGGGGGTATGTGGCAGAAGTTAAGCCATGAGCAGGCCGGTCTCCGCGACGTTCTTGTACCAGTACGCGCTCGCCTTGGGATAGCGCTTCTGGGTCTCAAAGTCGATGTAGAACAGGCCATAGCGCTTGTTATAGCCGTTGGTCCAGGAGAACTGGTCCTGCAGCGACCACACAAAGTAGCCGTCGACGTTCACGCCGCCGTCAATTGCCTTGAGGATCCATGCGAGATGCTGACGCATGTAGTCGATGCGAGGGGCGTCGTCGATAAAGCCGTCCTCAAAGTCGTCCTTATAGCCCATGCCGTTCTCGGTGATATAGATCTTCTTGTAGTTGGGGTAATCGTTCTTAATGCGCAGCAGCAGGTCGTACAGGCCCTCGGGATAGATGATCCAGTCCCAATCGGTGGTGGGTACGCCTTCGCGCACGCATGACTCGCCCACGCCCTTGAGGAACCAGCGCGAGGAGCCCTTGTCGCCAGTGCCATTGTGGTTGATGTCGTTTTCGCCCTCGGCGGCGCGCAGGAACTGGCACTTGTAGGTGTTGACGCCCAGGCAATCGTTGTAGGGGAGCGCGGCGGTCAGCGCGGCGATGTCCTCGTCACGAACGTCGAGCTCGCCGCCGGCGATATGGGCAAGCTTGGTCGCAGCCTCCAAGGTATCAGCTGCATAGTGGCCACGGAAGGTGGCGTCGAGTACCCAGCGGTTGTTGATGACGTCGGCCATGCGAGCTGCCTCGCAGTCGGCGGCGTTGTTGGGGTTGAGGGGATACTTGGGCTCCAGGTTCTGGACAATGCCGATCTCGCCCTCAAAGCCGCCCTCGTGGAAGGCGACGACGGCCTTGGCATGGGCCACCATCATGTTGTGCATGAGCTGGAAGGCCTTATCCAGGCGATACTTCTCGCCGTGCGGCCAGTTGCCGACGATAAAGCTGCCCTCGGCGGTCGCGGGAATCTCGTTAAAGGTAAACCAGTGCTTGACCTCGGTGAACTCGGCAAAGCAGAACTTGGCGTACTCGACAAAGGCGTCGATCGTCGTGCGCGTCAGGAAGCCCTCGCCGCCGTTCTGGTAAAAGGCCTCGGGCGTGTCAAAGTGATCGAGCGTGACATAGGGGATAACGCCGGCTTTGTTGCAGGTGGCAAAGAGCTCGTGATAGAAGGCGACACCCTCGGGGTTGATCTCGCCAGTGCCGTTGGGGAAGATGCGGCTCCAAGCGATGGAGACGCGGATACCGTTGATGCCGAAGCGCTGGCACAGGTCGATATCGACCGGATACTTGTTGTAGAAATCGCTTGCGGGGTCGGGGGAGAAGCGACCCTGAGCAGCCAGGAAATCGTCCCAGGGCACTTTGCCCTTGCCGTGCGTACGGGTCTCGCCCTCAACCTGGTAAGCAGCGGTGGCGCCGCCAAACACAAAGCCGTCGGGGAACTGCATGGGGTTGGTCATGAGTCATCCTTTCTGTGGGATTCGAATAGGGAGGGTGCCCGAACTGGGGATCCGGGCACCAACAGAGGGAGGAACTAGTCGAGGTTCTCGCGGAGCCACTTGATGGCGCCAGCGGGGTCGCGAGTAAGGTCGATATATTCCTTACCGCGCGGGGCGAGCAGCTTAATGCCCAGGCGATCGGTGTCGGCCTTCATGTCGTTGTAGTAGCTACGGACCTGCGGGGCAAGCACGATAACGTCGTACTGATCCATGATGGCAGTGTGCTGGCCATAGGCGCCTGCGGAGGAAGCGATGTTCTCTCCGGTCTGTGCAGCACCTTCCTTGATGGCGTTGGCAAGCATGGCAGAGGTGCCGGCGCCGGCGCACAGGACGAGGACCTTCAGGCCATCGACGTCCTTCTTAGCGGATGCGTCGGAGGCGGGCTCGGGCTGATCGGCGACAGGCTTGCTGTCGGCGGCAGCGGCGGTCGGCTCGACGGCAGCGGTGGTCTGCTCGGCAGCGGGCGCAGAGGTGCTGGCGGCGATGGTGGCAGCACCATCGGACTCGAGACCCAGCTTGGCGGCGCGTTCGGCCTCCTGGCCGCAGAGCAGCTTATCGTATGCCTTCAAGAACGGCAGGTAGATGATGGCGTCCAGCAAGATGATGATCGCGACAAATACCAGGGCGATAAGCTGGAAGTTCGTGGTGATGAAGAAGCCGATGGGGGCAGGGGTAGCCCAAGGCACCACGAAGGAGAAGCCGTTCATGCCCACGTTATCGATAAAGAACTTGGCAACACTTACGTTGACGCAGCCGGCGGCAACAAAGGGGATGAGCATGTAGGGGTTAAGGATCATCGGCGCGCCAAAGAGCAGCGGTTCGTTGACGGCGAAGGCAACAGGAACAATCGAGGCCTTACCGACGGCTTTGAGCTGCTTGGACTTCATAAAGAGAATCAGCAGAAGCGGCACGATGAACGTGGCGCCGGTGCCGCCGAACTCACCCACGAGCGACATGTTGAAAGTGAGGGAGTGGGCGGGGTGGCCACCGGCCAGCAGAACCTGCAGGTTCTCGGCCTGGTTGGCAAGACGGATGGGGTCGATGCCCGGCTGGACGATCGAAGGACCGTGGACGCCGATGAACCAGAAGAACGCGGTGGCTGCCTGGATAAGGATAAGGTCAGGATAGGTTTCTGCCGCAGTGAAGAGCGGGGAGAGCAGCTTGATGAGCAGCTCGGAGAACGGAACGCCCATGAGGTTGCGCACGACAACATCGATGATGCCGCAGATGATGACAGCGCCGCCAAAGGGGATAATGTCGCGGAAGTTCTGAGCGATGGCGCCCGGGACCTCCTTGGGCAGCTTAATGGTCAGATCGCGCGAGACGCAGAATTTGTAGACCCACACGGTAATGAACGCGGCGATATAGGCCGAGAACAGACCGCGCGTACCCATGCTGGTGCAATCGAAGACAGAAAGCTCGGAGCCGTTGAACTTGGTGGTGAACTGCGTAACAGCGAGCAGCAGCATGCTGCACTGGGCGGCAACCATGGTGGAGCCGTCGTTGAGCACCTTGCCGGCGGGCATGCGACGGTTCATGGAAGCCGTGAAGTTCTTGGCGGTGGTGCCGGCAACCATGATGCCCATGACGCCCATGGTGAAGTTGTACAGCTTGTTGCACCAGTCGATGAGCGGCTGGGGCAGCGTGATGCCAACTACGCCGGGAAGGGTGGCGATCAGCAGAAAGATCGAAGAGGTAAGGACGATGGGCATGCACCCAAGGAATCCGTCTTTGATGGCCTGGAGGTAGATGTTCCTCGAGATCTTCTCGAAGAACGGTTGATGCTTCTCGAGCATCTTTACGATGGCGTCCATAAAGCTCCTTTGCTACTTGATGCGCGATGCATGTGGATGGAACTGGTCGTCGATGGATGGTCAGGACTGCCCGGAAACCTTCCTGCTTAAGGAAGGCATTGCGAAATGACAACGTTGTCATTTCGTTAATGACAACGTAAGACATTTTTGGAAGAGCAACAAGGATATACGGGTGAGTGGTCGATATTGTCCGGTAAACGGTTGATTTATCAGTCAGGCAGGTAGTATATGCTAGAACACAAAAAACAAGCGATAGAGAACCGAGCGGAGAAGCAGTGGCAACGATGGACAAGAAAAATGTCTCGATGAACGATGTGGCGATTGCCGCTGGTGTTTCTCTCAAGACGGTTTCGCGCGTGATTAACGAGCCCGATAGCGTGCGAGAGTCGACACGCGATAAGGTTCATTCGGCCATGGAGGCGCTCGGGTTTCGAGCCAACTTTGCCGCGCGTTCGCTCAAGTTGGGCCGTTACGGGTGCATCGGCGTCGTGCTGTTCCACTTGTCGGGCGGTGCCGTGGACATGATCGACGGTATCGCCGATGCCGCCGCAGAGCGAGGCTTTGCTCTTACGATGATCAAAAAGCGGGCGGGGGAGAAGATGACCCTTGCCGAAGCGGCGCGTAGAATGTCGCAGCTCCCCGTCGACGGCATGATTTTCAACCTGCGCCAGATGGTCGATGACTTTGATACCTTTGAGGCGCCGAAAGACCTCAAGACGGTGATTATCACACCGATGGAACATCCTACCTGCTCTACCGTCAGTGACGACCAAGAGGGCGGCGCGCGCATGGCGTGCGAGTACTTCTTGAACCACGGGCACAAGAACGTGTACTTCGTCTCTGGTAAGAAAGAATCACTGTCGAGCCAGTGCCGTATGAAAGGTTGGCGAGCGGCACTCGAGGCACGTGGCATTGAGCCGCCCGAGCCTCTGCAAGGCGATTGGAATGCGGATAGTGGCTATGCCGCGGGCCTTGTGCTTGCCGATAAGCCCGATTGCACGGCGGTCCTCGCTGCTAACGACTGCATGGCAAACGGCGTGATGATGGCTCTACGTGACAAAGGGCTCAATGTGCCCGACGACGTGTCCGTGATCGGCTTCGACGATGAGCTCTACAAGACGATTCCCAACTCGATTCTGACGTCGGTGAAGTTTCGCCACCGCGAACTGGGCATCCGTGCGCTTAACGAGGTCGTCGCAGGTCTGGAAGCCCCGAGCTCCAGAAGCCGTACGCTCGTCTCGGGCGTGTTGGTCGAGCGTTCCAGCGTAAGGGATCTGCGGGCGTAGACGTGCTCGGCCTGCTCGTCTAAATCTGTAACAGGTGGGACCCGAAAACTCGGCTAGATGTTACAGATTTAGACAATTCGGCCCGGCTTATTCCGTTTGTCTCGATCTGTAACAGTTAGGAGTGAAATGACCAGCCAGGTGCTACAGATCTAGATTGATTGGATTGACCCATCTGTTTGTCTCGATCTGTAACATCTAAGCGGTCAAAAGCGGTCTACATGTTACAGATTGAGATTTTTGGCTTGGCCTGTGCGTTCACCTCGATCCGTAACAGCTGGGACCCAAAAACTCGGCTAGATGTTACAGATTGAGATGAACAGGAGGACGGGTGCGGTCTAAACAAAATGGCCCGCGCATCACACATCGATGCACGGGCCATTTATTGTCTGCAAGCGGCAGGTGGTGTCAGCGTCTTATGCCTCGAGGTTTTCCTCGATCCAGGCGACGGCACCCTTGGGATCCTTAGTGAGGTCGATGTACTGTTTGCCCTTGGGCGACAGCAGCGTGATGCCCAGGCGGTCGGTGTCGGCCTTCATCTCGTTGTAATAGGTGCGAACCTGCGGAGCCAGGACGATGACGTTGTACTGGTCCATGATGGCGTAGTGGCTGCCGTAGGCACCGGCGTTGGCGGTAATGTCGATGCCCAGCTCGTCGGCGCCTTCCTTAAGCGCGTTGGCGAGCAGTGCAGAGGTGCCGGCGCCAGCGCACAGAACCAGAACCCTCAGATCCTTGCCCTTAAGGGCGGACGGAGCTGCGGAGGCCTCAGTGGCAGAAGCGGTCTCGACAACAGGAGCCTCAACGGTGGGGGCGGCAGCGGTCTTGACGGCCTTGGTCTCCTCGGCCTCTTCTTCGGCCAGGGTCTCGGCCTCCTGCTTGCACAGGACGTTGTCGTAGGCCTTGCAGAACGGGTAGTAGATCAAGAAGTCAACGACCAGCAGGACGACAACCAGGACCAGAGAGATCGGCTGGAAGTTGGTGTCGATGAAGGTGCCGATCGGTCCGGGGAGTGCCCACGGCATGGCATAGATAAAGCCGTTCATGCCCAAAAAGTCGATGAAGAACTTACCAATGAGGACGTTGGCCACGGGGGCAAACAGGAACGGGATCAGGAAGTACGGGTTGAGGATGATGGGCGCGGCGAACAGCAGCGGCTCGTTGACGGCGAACATCACGGGCACGACAGAGGCTTTGCCGACGGCCTTGAGCTGCTTGGAGCGCATAAAGAGCAGGAAGATAATCGGGACAATGAACGTGGCGCCGGTGCCGCCGAGTTCGCCGATGTAGTTACCGAAGTTTTCGGTCAGGGCGAGGGCGGGGTGACCGCCGGCCTGCAGCGTGGCGAGGTTGGTAGTGATGTTGCCAAACAGCGCGGCGTTGAGGGCAGGCTTAACGACCGAGGGGCCGTGGATGCCCATGAACCAGAACAGAGGGATCATGAACCAGATGAGGGCGAGGCCGGCGTAGGAATCGGCAGCGGCGAACAGCGGGCTCACCAGCGTGGAGATGACGTTGGCAAACGGGACGGCCAAGCAGGTGCGGCAGATAACGTCGATGACGGCGACAAACAGGATGGAGAAGCTGAAGGCGAAGATGTCGCGGAAGTTCTGGGCGATGGCGCCGGGGACTTCTTTGGGCAGCTTGATGGTGATGTCTCGCTTAATGCAGAAGGCATAGATGTTGACCGTGGCAAATGCGGCGACAAAGGAGCTCAGCAGGCCCTTGGTGCCCATGTTGTCGGTAAAGAACACCGAGACATCGGCGCCGTCGATCTTGGCACTCGTCTGGGTAACGGCCAAGATGAGCATAGCGCACATGGCGGCGACCATGGTGCTCGTGGCGTTGATGGCCTTGCCGGCAGGCATGCGGCGGTTCTTGGAGCCGGTCAGCGCGCTTGCGGTGGTGCCGGCGACCATGATGCCCACGACGCCCATCGTGAAGTTGTAAACCTTGTTGCAGAAGTTCACGACGTCAACGTTCCACCAGTCGGGCAGCGTAAAGCCGCCGACCGTGGCGACAACGCCCGGCAGGGTCGAAATAAGCAGGAAGACAGAAGAAGACAGGATGATGGGCATTGCTGCCAAAAAGCCGTCTTTAATGGCCTGAAGGTAGATGTTCTTAGAGACCTTGTCGAAGTACGGCTGACCTTTCTCCAAGAACTTAACGATCGATTCCATAGTTCACGCTCCTCTTTGCATGAAATCTTAATGGCATGGACGTTGAAAACCTATATGGTCTCCCGCTTGCTAAAAGCCCGGGTGCAGGCGGGGCCGGTCCCAGGGGGAGAGAGGGGGGCGGCTGGGTTTGTATCGCATAGGCCGCTCCCTTCTCGGGGGAAAGCGAGGCGATGCGCTACTGCGCGTCCGCCATAGTGTCGGCGAGCTCCTTGTACCAGAGTGCCGACTGCTTGATGTAGCGTTTTTGCGTGTCGAAGTCGATGTAGAACAGGCCGTAGCGCTTGTTATAGCCATTGGCCCACGAGAACTGGTCCTGCAGGCTCCAGATAAAGTAGCCCTGGACGTCGACGCCCTCGGCGCGCGCCTGGAGCACCTTCTCCATGTGCTGGTCGACAAAGTCGATGCGCTCGGGATCGGCGACGATGCCGTTTGCGTCGGGCTCGGGGTCCTTGTGGCCCAGGCCGTTTTCGGTGATATAGATGACGGGGAGGTTGGGATAGGTGGCGCTGATGTGCTTGAGCGTGTCGTAGAGGCCTTGCGGGTAGATGAGCCAATCCCAGTCGGTGGTGGGGATACCCGGCATATCGACCTGCTGCCCGACGCCCTTAAACTTAAAGCACGAGGTGCCCTTGTCTCCGGTGCCGTTAAAGCTGTTGGTTGACTCGCCATCGTAGGCGGCGATAAACGCCGACTGATAGTAGTTGAGGCCGAACATATCGTTGCGGGGCGCCGCCTTGGCGAGCTCCTCCATGTCGCTGTCCTCAACCGTAAGTGTGGCGTTGTTGGCACGCAGAATCTCGTTGATGAGTGAGAGGGTGCGCGCGGAGTAGTGACCCAGGAAGGCGCCGTCCATGATGAAGTCGGTGTAGAAGGCGTTGTACAGGTCGGCGGCGTGCTGGTCGGCGGGCGAGTCTGTGGCAGGATATGCCGGCGTCAGGACGTTGACCATGCCAATGCGTCCGCCCAGGTGCTCGGTCTCGTCAAGATCCTTATACAGGTTGACGGCGCGGGCGTGGGCAACGAGCTCGTTGTGCTGGCTCTGGATGCCGCTCGTCACATCAAAGTGATGGTTGGGCGGGAAGTTGCCTTGGATGTATTGGGAGTGCGAGAGGCTGATGAGCTCGTTGATGGTGAACCAATTCTTGACCTCGCGGAACTCGCGGAAGCAGAACTCGGCATAGCGCACATAGGCGTCGACGGTCTTGCGGTTGAGCCAGTCGCCCTGGTTGAACAGGGCGGCGGGGGAGTCAAAGTGATGCAGGGACACATAGGGCTCGACGCCATACTTTTTGCAGCAGGCGAACAGCTCGTGGTAGTGCTTAACGCCCTCGGCGAGGGGCTCGGCATCGTCGCCGTTGGGGAAGATGCGGGTCCAGGCGATGGACACACGGATGGCGTTGAGTCCATGCTCGGCAGAAAGGCGGATATCCTCCTCGTAGCGGTTGTAGAAATCACTGGCCGGGTCGGGCAAAAAGCGACCCTGGGCGACAAGGTAATCGTCCCACATGGTCTTACCCTTGCCTGCCACCTTCGTGGAACCTTCCGTTTGGTACGCGGCGGTTGCGGCGCCCCAAACAAAGCCCTTCGGCAGCTGCTGTACGCGGTTTAGCAAAGACATATGCATACACCCTCTCGTCTTGCTGTTCGATATTGTGCGTTTGCGCTCAGGAGGCTCCCTGGTTAGCGTTCAGCGGTGAAAAAGCCCGATAAACACTATCTTAAAAAGATTAGAACCAAAATGAGCACGTGAACATTTGACAATGAGCACGTTAACATCCGGCTGGGATGTATAGAAACAAAACAACTTCAAACAGCCGCGAACGGTTGTATTTGTTCGGTAAGCGGTTTTGATTGACAGAAGTTTTCATGTTGTGGTATATGGCTCGGGTATCATGAGCACGTTATCGATGTATGTACGATGCGCCATGGGCGCGGGGAATAGTTGGGAAGCAGGTTAGCGTGGAAGGCATGGCTCAGCAGACAAGGAATGGTCATTCGGCGAGCGCGGCAGAGGTTGCGGCGCTCGCTGGCGTGAGCCGCCAGACTGTGTCTCGCGTGGTCAACGGTATGCCCAACGTGACGGAAAAGACGCGCAAGCGTGTGCTGGCCGCCATGGAAGAGCTGGGCTTTCGTCCCAATTTTGCTGGAGCGGCGTTGCGCGGCGGGTCGTATCGTTCTATTGGCCTGTGCATGTACAACATCACACGTGTCGGTAACCTGGCGACGCTCGAGGGTATCATGCAAGCGGCGCGCGAGCACGATTTTGCCGTCACTATGATCGAGATGGGCGGCGACAAGCCCTATACACTTGCCGATGCCTCGCGCCGCATGGTCGAGCGACCCGTCGACGGCATGATTCTCAACATGAACCGCATGGCTCCCGATTTTGAGGAGTTTGTTCCCCAGCCGGGAGTGCGAACGGTCATCCTGTCCATGTATGCGCATCCGCGCTGCACGACGATCGACTCCGACCAGTATGGTTCGTGCGAGCTGTTGACCAATTATCTGCTGGAACATGGTCACTCGAATATGCGGTTTGTGGCGGGTCCGGAAAACTCGATTTCCTCGCGTTTTCGTGAGGCCGGTTGGCGCGATACGCTGGGTCGTGCTCATGTCGATGCCGCTCCGATGCTGCGTGGCGATTGGAGTGCGGACAGTGGGTACGCCATGGGCGAGCGGATTGCGGCCGAGGTGCTTGCCGGCGGGTCGCAGGCGCCGACTGCCGTGCTTGCGGCAAATGACCAGATGGCGCTGGGCGTTATCGCCGCGCTCGAGAACGCGGGCCTGTCCGTGCCCGACGACGTGAGCGTGGTTGGTATCGACGACGCACTCGAGGGACTTGTTCCTCACAATCGACTGACGACGCTGCGATTTGATTTGCGCGGTGTCGGTAAGCTTGCGTTTGAGGCGGCGATTGGAGAGAGCTCGTCTATCGAGGCGATTCATGTGCCGAGTACGCTGGTCGAACGCTCGACTGTTAGGGACATACGGGGTTAGGTCTTACTCCGTTTGTCTCGATTTGTAACAGGTAGACGGTCAAAAGCGGGCTACGTGTTACAGATTTAGATTCTTCGGAAAGAGCAATCCTGTTCGTCTCAATCTGTAACAGCTAGGACCAAAAAACTCGGCTAGATGTTACAGATCGAGACAAACGGCTCCCGACCAGCCCAAAAACAAAAAGACCGGGGGCGGCGCGCCGTGTGACGTGCCGCCCCCGGCTGAGAAATGGGGACAGGTTGTGTGAGCGGGCAACCCCGCCAGCCACTAGTCCAGACGACGGGTCTGCGCCACGTGCTTGTACCAGTAGGCGCTTGCCTTGGGCGTGCGCTTCTGGGTTTCAAAGTCAACGTAGAAGAAGCCGTAACGCTTGTTGTAGCCATTGGTCCAGGAAAACTGATCCTGCAGGCTCCACAGGAAGTAGCCGCCCACGTTGACGCCCACCTCCATGGCCTTGAGCAACCAGCGCAGGTGCTGCTCGATGTAGTCGATGCGCGGCTGGTCGTCCACAAAACCGTCCTTGTAGGGGTCCTTGTAGCCCATGCCGTTTTCGGTGATGAAGATCTGCTTGTAGTTGGGGTAGCGCTGCTTAATGTAGACGAGCAGATCGAACAGGCCCTCGGGATAGATGATCCAGTCCCAGTCGGTGGTGGGGATGCCAGGCTTGTTCACATGCTCGCCAATACCCTTAACGCGCCAGCGGCCAGTGCCCTTCTCGCCCGTACCGTTGTGGTGCAGGTCGTTCTCGCCGTCGTAAGCCTTCAAGAAGCGGCACTGGTAGTTGTTAACGCCCAGGTAGTCGTTGTAGAGCGCGGCCTCGCGCATGATTTCCAGATCCTCGTCTAGGATCTCGATGGTGCCGCCCGAGACGGCAGCCAGGCGGTTGGCGCACTCGAGGGTGTCGGGCGCATAGTCGCCGCGGAAGGTGGCGTCGAGCAAGAACTGGTTTTGCAGCACGTGCTCGTTGTTGGCGGCTTTGATGTCGGCGGGGTCGTTCTCGTTGAGCGGGTACTTAAACTCCAGCGACTGGATGACGCCGATTTTGCCCTTAAAGCCGCCGTTGTGGAAGGCCAGCACGGCCTTGGCGTGGGCGAGCATCATGTTGTGCTCGCACTGGAAGGCCTCGGCCAGATGCGCCTTGACGCCACCGGGGAAGGTGCCCTCGATGTAGGTGTTGGAGGCGTCGGCCCAGATCTCGTTAAAGGTGAACCAGTAGGTCACCTGGTCGGCGTACTCCTTAAAGCAGAAGGTGGCAAAGTCCACAAAGGCGTCGATGGTCTCGCGGTTGAGGAAGTCGCCCTTCTCAAAGAGGGGAAGCGGCGTGTCAAAGTGATGCAGCGTGACGAACGGCTCAACGTGGTGCTTGTGGCACTCGGCGAAGAGATCGTGGTAGAACTGGACGCCCTCGGGGTTGATTTCGCCGGTGCCGTTGGGGAAGATGCGGCTCCAGGCGATGGAGAGGCGGATGCCGTTGATACCGAACTCCTCGCACAGCTCCAAGTCGACGGGGTACTGGTTGTAGAAGTCCGAAGCGGGATCGGGGGAGAAGCGCCCCTGGGCCTCCAGAAAGTCGTCCCAGGCAACCTTGCCCTTACCGTGAGTGCGGGTCTCGCCCTCTACCTGGTAGGCAGCGGTGGCGCCGCCAAAGACAAAGTCCTCGGGAAACTGCGCGGGCGGGTTGGTGACGCTAGCAGGATTAACGGACATGATGATCCAATCGTCTAAATCGAAGGGCCAGCCGGTCTTGGATGGTCGGCTGGCCCTGGGCGTTACTTACTTCGAAAGTTGCTCACTCACGAAGGCGAGAGACTTATCGCCGTTCTGGGAGAGCTCGATGTACTGCTTGCCACGGCAGGCGACGCACTTGTTGCCCACGCGCTCGCAGTCCTTTTGCAGGTCGGCCAGGTAGCTGGCGGCCTGCGGGGCCAGGACGACCAGGTCAAAGTCGGGGAGCATGTCGACATGGTTGCCATAGGCCTCGGCAGCGGTTTCAAGATCGATGCCGCGCTCCTTGGCAGCCTTGGCCAGTGCGTTGGCGAGCAGGCCCGAGGTTCCGCCGCCCTGGCAGAGCACGAGCACGCGCTTGCCGTTGAGGTCGCTGGCGGCTGTAGCTTCTGTGGTGGCAGCGGCAGGGGCGTCGGACTTCACGGCCTCGGCAGCAGCGCCGGCGGCAACGCTCTTGGCGTCAGCCTTGCCCTGGAAGGCATCGTTGAGCTTGGCGGCCTTCTCGGCGTTCTTGGCGTCGAGCTCCTCCTGGGAGATCTCGGCCTCCTCGGCGCACTTCTGGGCGTCATAGGCACGGAAGAACGGATAGTACAGGGCAAAGTCGACGACCAGGATGATGGCGAGCATCACAAAGGCGAGCGGCTGGAAGCCCAGGCCCATGATGGTGCCGATGGGGCCGGGGACGGTCCAAGGCAGGGTGTACATAAAGCCGTTCATGCCCAAGAAGTCGATAAAGATCTTGAGGATCCAGATGTTGGCGATCGGGGCAAAGACAAACGGGACAAAGAAGACGGGGTTGAGCACGATGGGCGCGGCGAACAGCAGCGGCTCGTTGACGGCAAAGCAGACGGGGACGATGGCGGCCTTACCGACGGCGCGCATCTCCTGAGACTTGGCCAGGAAGCAGAACATAAAGACCAGGACGAGCGTGGCGCCGGTGCCGCCCATGCAGACGACGAAGTACTGGGCACCCTGGGTCAGGACAGCAGAAGCGTGCTGACCAGCCTGGAACGCAGCCAGGTTGTCGGTCATGTTGGCAACGAGGGCGGCGGCGATGGCGGGCTCGACGATTGAGGGGCCGTGGACGCCCACGAACCAGAACAGGCTCATGGCGCCGTAGATCACAGCGAGGCCGATGTAGCCATCGGCAGCGGTGAACAGGGGCTGGAACACCTGGATGACGCCTTGGGCAAAGCAGAAGCCAAAAGCAGCGCGGAAGACGATGTCAAAGACCCAAAAGACGGTGATGCAGACGGAGAAGGGGATGATGTCCTTGAAGGTCTGCGAGATGTTGGGCGGAACCTGCTCGGGCATCTTGACGGTGATGTTGCGCTTAATGAAGAACTTGTAGATGATGCCGGTCACAAACGCAGCGATGAAGGCGGTCAGCAGGCCCTTGGAACCAAGGTAGGTGGTGTTGAAGCCGCTGGCGGCGTCCGTGGCGATGATGTCGCTCGAAAGGAGCAAGAAGCCGATGATGGCCGCGCACATGCATGAGATGAAGTTGATCTGGTTGTTCTTGGGCAGATCGCGGTTCTGAGCGTCGGCGAAGTGCTTGGCCGTGGTGGCGGCGCAGGCGATGGCCAGGATGCCCATGGAGTAGTTGTAGCACTTCCACAGGGCGTTGTTGATGTCATCGGGCCAGTAGAAACCCCAGATGTTGGGAACCGAGGCTACCAGGCAGAAGATGGACGAGAAGATGATGATGGGGATGACGGAGATAAAGCCGTCGCGGATCGCCTTGAGGTACTTGTTGCGGGCGATCGCGTTGAAAAAGGGCTGGCCCTTTTCGATGATGGCGATGAGTTGCTCCATGCAATGCTCCTAAGAGTCGGTGGGTTAGCAACGATGGTAGCTTTTGGCGTTCGGTTGCCAAAATGTTGACGTTGCCATTTTGTGACACAAAAAAAGACGCGAACCGGTGGTTCCTGTGCCTGCGAACCGTCGATTCCTTACGCGTAAACGTTTGAGCCGCCCGGTGGCTCTGTGTTTGCACAATGGCAACGTTAACATTTGGGTACCAAAAGCCGTTCGGGGAAGCAAAAATGTCGGTGAACGGTAGGTTTTGGGTGGTGAGCGTATGGTGGGGGAGGCGTTGGATATACTTGAAGGCGTTAAAAATGACTGCGCAAGGTGCCACCAATGGCATCGTCGACATAGAAAGATCGACCTATGGCCGCTGTTAAAAAATCGGTATCCGTCAAAGACGTAGCGCGCCTCGCGGGCGTCTCGGAGCAGACGGTCTCGCGCACCGTGCACGATTCGCCCAGCGTGCGCCCCGAGACCAAGGAACGCGTGCGTGCCGCCATGCGCGAGCTGGGGTATCGCCCCAATTTTGCCGGTCGATCGCTGCGCCGCGGTAAGTTTAAGACCGTCGGCGTCGCCATGTTCAACATTACCGGCACCGGCAATCTCGACCGTATGGAGGGCTTTGCCGCCGCGGCCGACAAACATGGCTATGCCATCACCCTCACTAAAGTAGACGGGCATCCGTATACCCTCGAGAGCGCATCGTCGCGCATGAGCGCACTGCCGGTGGATGGCATGGTTGTGATTATGAACCGCATGCCGGCGGACTTTGGAACCTTCGAGCCGCTACCTGGCATGCAGACGGTGCTCGTTACCATGCTGGAGCACCCGCTCTGTTCAACGGTCGATAACGACCAGTTCGATTGCTCGCGTCAAGTTGTCGAGTACTTGCTGGGGCGGGGGCACAAGACTGTGCACTTTATCTCATGCCCCGAGCGCTCGCTTTCGGGCATGCGGCGCGAGGAAGGCTGGCGCGAGACATTGCGCGCGCATGGCATTGAGCCACCGCAGCTCGTGCGCGGCGACTGGACGGCGCAGAGTGGATATGCCGCAGGCCAGGCTTTGGCGGATGATCCGACCTGTACCGCCATTTATGCCTCCAACGATGCCATGGCATATGGCTGCATCCGTGGGCTCGAGTCGCGCGGGAAGTGCGTGCCCCAGGACGTGAGCGTGGTGGGTGTTGATGGCAGCCTGGGCGATATCGTGCCCGATTGTCGCCTGACCACGGTGCGCTTTGACAACAAGCGCGTCGGCATGTGGGCGGTCGACAAGATTGCCGGCGCCGAGGGCGTTGAACCCGGTGTGGAGCACATGCTGTTTCCGGGCGTACTCGTCGAGGGCGATACGGTGCGCGATTGGCGCTAGGGCACGGGCCTGTTTGGGTTTCCGCTAATTGTGTTCGATATTGTTCAGATTGGTTTAAAAACCGTTCACGGGCGAAAACTGACCGTTCATAGCTTGAAATTACGTTTTGCGCTGTTCTTTTTTGTTTGAATGTTAATGTTTCTGCCATACAGAACGCAGCGCGTATGCCCGGACGCGATGCTCTCCATTGGTTCATATGTGAAAGGAACGCAATATGGCAACCAAAGAAGAAATCTCGATGGTTGGATTCGAGATTGTCGCATACGCAGGTGACGCCCAGACCGATCTGCTTGCAGCGCTCGATGCTGCTCGCGAGGGTGACTTTGAGAAGGCCGAGCAGCTGCACAAGGATGCCAGCGATGCGCTCATCGGTGCCCACGACACGCAGACCAAGCTGCTTTCGCAGGAGGCCGGCGGTGGCGAGATGGAGATGACCTTCATCATGGCCCATGCTCAGGATACTCTCATGACCACTATGATTTTGGAGAAGCAGGCCCGCTTCACCATCGATGCCTACAAGCGTATCGCCGAGCTCGAGGCCAAGCTCGCCTAACGAGCCCTCACAACCAAGTCCCCTTCCAAAAGCCCTGCCGCTACCCGTGGCAGGGCTTTTTCTGCTCTCCTTCAAGTTGCGGTGAAATAGGGGCTGAATAGGGGCCGGCGGGCGCAAAATAATCCCTATTCCACCGCAACTCATCCCGAGATAGTCATTGGGGGCGTTCTTAAACGACTAGTCATTGGGGACAGTCTTGGTGCGCTCCGTTGGTCCTCCCGTTCGATTTTTGCTCGGTGGGTGTACTTCCTTTCGCATTAAACGCCGGAATGAGGAGGTATCCAAATGCCGGATAACGGGTCAATACAAAAAAGAGACGCGCACGAGATGGCTCATGGGCGTCCTGTCCAGATAACCGAGCACACGACGGTAACCGAGCTGCAGCCCAGCCTGTCCGATGTCGTGTGCGCAAACAAAAAACTGCAGATCGGTATCATCGTTGCGCTCGTGGTGCTGGCGTTGCTGTCGGGCTTTGTAGCTCGTCCGCATTTCGCCGATACCAAAACTTGGGACTCCACCATCGAGGTCATCGATCAAAAGAAGGGCAATGTTTTGGCGCTCACGACCTCGTGCGTGGCGCTGTCTGCGGGCATTACCGCACTGCCGGGTGATACGGGAACGCCGGTTGCCGAGCAGCTCGCGCAGCTTTCAGGCAACCTTGGTATCGTGCTTGCCGTGCTATACCTAGAGAAATATCTGCTCACGATTTTGTGGTCGGTTGGCCTGGGCATCTTAATCCCGTTTGCGTTAGTGCTCTTTGCGGTGTCGCTCGGCATTCACGGGCGCTGGAGCACGAGCGCTGTCCTGCGCCGTGTGGCGACACGCGTGCTGGTGGTTGCCGTGATCGGCATGGCACTCGTGCCTGCGAGCGTATGGGTGTCGCAGAAGGTCGATGAAACGTATCGCGTAAGTATTGAGCAAGCTGAGCAAAAGGCTGCGGACGCAGCCGACACCACGGACAAGTCAGCCGAGACCAGCTCAAAATCGAACAAGAAAAAATCCGAGGCCACGGAGTCCAAAAACGTGCTCGAGCAGTTGACCGATGGGGCATCGAGCCTTGTTACGTCGGTAACCAGCGGTGCCAAGCAGATGACCGACGAGATCGTGCAGCAGGTGACCGACCTCATCGAAGGCGTCATCGTAATGATCGTGACCTCGTGTGTGATTCCTCTACTGGTGCTCGCGGCGTTCCTATGGCTAGGACACGTGCTGCTGGGGATCGATATCTCCGGTCCCGCGAACTATCTGACGGGTCGTTTCATGAGCGGTCCGTCCAAACATGCCAAGAAGAGCGGGCAGTCTGAGTAGGCGGCAAAGCGATCTTTGGAAGATCAACCGTGAGAAGGGCGGTCGAGACACGTTCTCGGCCGCCCTTTTGTTTGTTGAACACATGGTCGCTACGTCCGCGCCGGGTCCAAACGGTCAGCAATCACCTGTGAACGGTATTTGCTCAAAAAAGAACAAAGATAAACAAATAGTTGTTGCAGTTTATGTTCGAATGTGTTCAAATAAACACGAACAGTGAAGAACCGCACGTTCAGATGCCCGGACCTGAACGCGATTCAACACTTCCAAACAGGAACTACGCACCTGCGTATCTCTCAAGGAGGATGTCATGAGGGTTGTAATCGCTTCCGATGCCGACGGTATGTCGATGAAGGAGTCCATCAAGGAGATGCTCATCGCCGACGGTCACGAGGTCGTCGACTATTCCGAGACCCCTGCCGCGGACTTTGTCGATTCCGCGACCGCCGTTGCCAAGGACCTGCTGGAGCACAAGGATTCCCAGGGCTTCGCATTCGATAAGTACGGCGTCGGCTCCTATATGGCCGCCGTCAAGATTAAGGGCATGGTCGTCGCCAACATTTCCGACGAGCGTTCCGCCTACATGACCCGCGAGCACAACGGCTCGCGCATGGTCACCATGGGCCCGGGCGTTGTGGGCACCGAGGTCGCCAAGAAGATCGCCCGCGAGTTCCTGCGCGCCCAGTACGCCGGCGGCCGTCACCAGATCCGTGTCGACATGCTCAACAAGATGGCCTAACGAGAGCCACCGAGAACTCGAACTTCTACCTCAACTTGTGAATTCAGACGAAAGGACGTTCTGATGAAGAAGACCATCGCAATCGGTTGCGACCATATCGTTACGGACGAGAAGATCTATCTGGCCGACCGCCTGGAGCAGGCTGGCTACAAGGTGCTCGACTGCGGCACCTACAGCCACACCCGTACGCACTATCCCATCTATGGCAAGGCCGTGGGCGAGGCTGTTGCCAGCGGCAAGGCCGACTTTGGCGTGGCCCTGTGCGGCACCGGCATCGGCATCACCAACGCCGTCAACAAGGTTCCCGGCGCCCGCTGCGCCCTGGTCCGCGACATGACCTCTGCCCTGTATGCCCGTCGCGAGCTCAACGCCAACATCGTGGGCTTTGGTGGCAAGATCACCGGCGAGTTCCTGATGGCCGATATCATGCTTGCCTTCCTGGAGGAGCCCTACGAGAAGACTCCCGAGCACGACGCCCTGATCGCCAAGATCGACGCCTGCAATAAGGCCGACGCCGAGGCTCAGGCTGACCCGCACTTCTTTGACGAGTTCCTCGAGAAGTGGGACCGCGGCGAGTACCACGACTAGCGGGTATCCGGCGTAATTTACTAGTCCGTTGACGGCTCGCGTTTCTGTGAGGGGGCGCGGGCCGGTTTTCTATCAGCCCATTGACTCGGCGGGCTGGCGTAAGAAAGGGAAGGCTCCTATGGAGTTTGTTCTTGATAACGGTTCTGTTCGCGTGGCACTGAGCACGGCTGGCGGATCGTTCACTTCGATTAAAGCCAACGGTCGCGAGTACCTGTGGCAGGGCGATCCGTCGGTCTGGTCGGGTCAGGCACCCATTTGCTTCCCGATCTGCGGCGGTCTTCGTGACGGCCGCGCGATGACCATGGGCGGCCGCGAGGTCAAGCTTGCCCGTCACGGCTTTGCCCGCAAGCAGGAGTGGAAGCTCGAGGAGCAGGGCGACAGCATGGTCGCGCTGAGCCTAAGCTCTGCCGACCACGCCGAGCTGCTCGAGCAATACCCGTATCCGTTTAAGATCGTTGCGCGCTATACGGTCGATGCAGCAAAGGTGAGCGTGTCGTATGAGGTGACCAACGAGGGGACCGAGGACATGCCGTTCTTTGTGGGCGGTCACCCCGGCTTTAAGTGCCCGCTCGACGAGGGCGAGTCCTACGACGATTATGAGCTCCGTTTTGAGCAGCGTGAGGCGGCAGAACTCTGCACCGCCGTTCCCTCGACGGGCCTGATCGATGTTGAGCATCGCAGCAAGAACCCGATGGTTGGCCACGACCTGCCGCTTACCCACGAGCTCTTCGACTTTGCCGAGACCATCTTTGATGTGCTCGAGAGTCGCGTGGTCACGCTGACCAAGAAGACCGAGGACAAGGGCGTGCGCCTGACATTCCCCGATATGCCGTACCTGATTGTGTGGAGCAAGCCCGAGGGCGACTTTGTGGCCGTTGAGCCGTGGGGCGGTCTGTCCACCTGCTCCGATGAGGACGATGTCCTGGAGCACAAACGTGGCTGCCTGGTGGCCAAGCCGGGGGAGACCGTCACTCGCGGCTTTGAGATCGAGATCCTTTAACGAGCTATCGTATGTTTGGGGCCGCGCGTGTCGTGCCCCGGAAACAGGAGTTCAATATGATTCTGACCGTTACCATGAACCCGTCGATTGATACGTGCTATCAGCTCGACAAGTTGATCATCGACGACGTGAACCGTGTGACGCCCGAAAAGACTGCTGGCGGTAAGGGCCTCAACGTGAGCCGTGTGCTGCTGCAGCTGGGCGACGACGTGCTCGCGACTGGCCTGCTCGGCGGCCACATGGGTGCCTATATGGCTGAGCTTATGGATGCCGACGGCGTCAAGAACGACTTTGTGCCCATCGCCGGTGAGACGCGCATTTGCCTGAATATTCTGCACGAGGGTAATCAGACCGAGCTTTTGGAGAGCGGCCCGCAGATCGCCCCGGCCGAGCTCGAGGCCTTTACGGCCAAGTTTGCCGAGCTTGCAGCGAAGGCGGACGTTGTGACGCTTTCGGGCTCGCTGCCGCGTGGTGTCGATGCCGGCTATTATGCTGAGCTCGTTAAGATCGCCGAAGAGGCGGGTGCCAAGGTGCTGCTCGACACCTCGGGTGCATCGCTGGAGGCCGCGCTGGAGTCCGACGCTAAACCTGAGCTCGTAAAGCCCAACCTGACCGAGATTAACGGCCTGCTGGGTACGTCCTTTACGACCGATGATGTCGATGCCCTGCGCGAGGCGCTCGCCGCCGATGACCGTTTTGCCGGTATCCCCTGGGTTGTCGTTTCGATGGGCGCTGCCGGTTCGGTTGGCTTCCATGAGGGTCGCGCGTTCCGCGCCAAGACGCCCGCGATTGCGGCTGTGAACGCAACGGGTTCCGGCGACTCGACCATCGCCGGCTTTGCACATGCCATTGCTGCTGGCGCCGACGACGTCACGGTGCTCAAGACCGCCAATACCTGCGGCAAGCTCAACGCTATGGATCCCAAGACCGGTCACCTGGTCATGGACCGCTGGGACGAGATCTACAACAACGTTGAAGTAACGGAGCTTTAGAGTTACGCGGTTTTACCAAACCGCGTAACGGCTCGACGCTGCGCGGGCCGCATTTGGACAATCTGACGTTCAACTTCAAGGGCGCGA
>UQIE01000026.1 GCA_900541065.1 uncultured Collinsella sp.
GCGCCTCAATCGTAGCCCGAGACGGTCCCGGGCTGACAATTTCGACTGTAATGGACGTTCTTAAACGACTAGGTGAAAAAAGGGGACGCTGCGGATTGGTTCCGCGGCGTCCCCTTTGCGTTGGCGTGTCGGTTATGCCTTACAGCTCGTAGAGCGTGGTGAACTTGTCTTGGAGGTAGCTGCAGTAGTAGCGGGCATCGAACGCCATGCCGCAGGCGCCCTTGATGAGCTCCGGCGCGTCCTTGGCGCGGCCCCACTGCCAAATGTGCTCGCCCAGCCAGGCGCGGACGGGTGTCAGGTCGCCGCTCGCGCAGGCGGCGGTAAGGTCGACGCCGTCGCGGCACATGGCCGGCACAAACATGGCGTCGTAGGCGCTGCCCAGCGCATAGGTGGGGAAGTAGCCAAACGAGCCGCCGCTCCAGTGCGTATCCTGCAGGCAACCACGCGTGTCGTCGGGAACCGGAATGCCCAGGTACTCATCCATGAAGCGATTCCAAAGCGCGGGGATATCCTTGGCTGTGGCCTCGCCGGCAAACAGCATGCGCTCGATCTCGTAGCGCACCATAACGTGCAGCGGATAGGTGAGCTCGTCGGCCTCGGTGCGGATCAGCGAAGGCTGCGCGATGTTCACGGCGTGGTAGAGCGTGTCCTCGTCGACGTCGCCGTAGACCTCGGGTGCGTGGCGGCGCAGCACCTCGAGCAGCGGTCCCATAAAGGCGCGGCTGCGACCCACGGTGTTCTCGAAAAAGCGGCTCTGGCTCTCGTGGATGCCCATGGAGGTGCCGCCCTCAAGACAGGTACGCGCATAGGCGGGATTGACGCCCAGCTCGTACATGGCGTGTCCCGCCTCGTGGATGATGCTGTAGACGTTGGAGATGCAATCGTCCTCGTAGATGTGTGTCGCGATGCGCGCGTCACCCACGGCAAAGCCCTCGCTAAACGGGTGCTCGGTAAAGGCAAGCGTGGTGTCGTTCAGGTTCAGGCCGACGAGCTTCATAAGGTCGAAGCTCATGGCGCGCTGGGCGGCCTCGGGCACGCGGGCGTGCAAAAAGTCGGCATCGGGCTGCTGGCCGCGCTCGCCGATGGCGTGCACGAGCGGCACGACCGTCGTCTTGACCTCATCGCAAAACGCATCGAAGCTCTTGGCGGAAAGGCCGCGCTCGTACTGGTCGAGCCAAACGTCGTATGGGTCGCGCTTGGGGTCCATGAGCTCGGCCTGATGCTTAAGCTGGGCGACGATTCTATCCACATAGGGCTCAAAGCTCGCCCAGTCATTGGCCGTCTTGGCCTTGTGCCACACGGCGTCGGCTTCGCAGGTGAGCCTGGTCCAGGCTTCGGCCTCCTCGGTAGGAATAACGCTTGCCTCGCGCTGGTCGCGGCCGAGCACGCGAATCTCGTCGAGCAGTTGCGGGTCATCGATCTTGCCGCCGGCGATGGTCTCGCGTGCCAGCGAGCGCACAAGTTCAATGGACTTTTCGCTGGTCAGGAGCTTGTGGTGCTCGCCGGCAAGGGTACCCATAGCATCGGCGCGGGCCGTGGCGCCGTTGGCGGGGGCAATCGTCGCGCCATCGAACTCGGCAATCTTGAGCAGGTACTCGCGAGTCCACAGCTTGCCCTCGAGCTTGCGGAATTTTTTGACGGCCTTATCGACCTTTATGCCTTTGGGCGTCTTGTCCGCTGCGGTCTTGGCCTTCTTATCGTGCTTATTTCCCATACCATATCCTTGATCTCGTGAGCCGAGCGCCACGGGTGGGCGTGCGGCCAGTTTGCACAGCTACCTGCCTTGTACCCAGTGCGAACAAAACGGAACGCGGCGATATGCTCGCAGAATGTGTTATCCTATAGCCCAATGCGTTGACGGAGAGGGTTTTGCCCGTCGCGTCGCCGGCAAGAGAGGGAAGGTCATGGGCTGCAAGCCTTCCTGCGGTGGCAAGGGCCAAGCGTTCACTCCCGAGCAGCAACCTCAACGGGCACGCGGCCAGCGGCGGCGAAGCCCCAGTAGGGAAGCCGTGAGCCTCGCGACAAGGGGCAAAGAGTGGGCGCGGCGGGCCAGACATCCGCCGGGTCAAACAAGGTGGTACCGCGGAATTCAACCGTCCTTGGGCAATGCACATGCCCGAGGGCGGTTTTTTGTTACCGAACCGGGCCGCGTTTTCGCAACGTCAGACGGCGGCAGCCGCCTCGGCAAGCGGGGAGCGCGAGAGACGAAAGGGAAGACATGAGTCTGATTGATGATCTGGTCAAACTCGAGGAAGAGGCCAAGGAGCTCGTCGCAGGCGCCGACGACGCCGCCAAGCTCGAGGCTGCGCGCGTTGAGCTGCTCGGTCGCAAGGGTCGTATTACCGGCCTGATGCGCATGATGGGCAAGCTCGCCCCCGAGGATCGTCCCGTGATGGGCAAGCGCGCCAACGAGATGCGCCAGCTGATCGAGGGCATGCTCGACGAGCGCACCACCGAGATGAAGGCCGCCGCCCTCAAGCACGCACTCGAGCACGAGGCCGTCGACATCACGCTGCCGGGCATCCGTCCGCAGATCGGTCACCAGCACCTGATCAAGCAGATCATCGAGGAGGCCGAGGACATCTTTAGCGGCATCGGCTACACCGTCGAGTCCGGCCCCATGGTCGACACCTCCTATTACAACTTCACCGCGCTCAACGCCCCCATGGATCACCCGAGCCGTTCGGCCCGCGATACCTTCTACGTGGTCGACAACAACCCCGGCAGCGTCGCACACCCCGAGGCTCACGCCCACGGCGAGTCCGACGTGCTGCTGCGCACCCAGACTTCGGGCGTGCAGATCCACACTATGGAGTCGCAGAAGCCGCCCATCTACATGATCTGCCCGGGCACCGTCTACCGTCCCGACACGGCCGACGCCTGTCACCTGCCGCAGTTCAACCAGATCGAGGGCCTGGTCGTCGACGAGGGCATCACTTTTGGCGATCTTAAGGGCACGCTCGACTACTTTGTTAAGTGCATGTTTGGCGAGGATCGCAAGACGCGCTATCGCCCGCACTTCTTCCCCTTCACCGAGCCGAGCTGCGAGGTGGACGTGAGCTGCCACGTCTGCGGCGGCAAGGGCTGCAACTTCTGCAAGCACAGCGGCTGGATCGAGATCCTGGGCTGCGGCATGGTCGACCCCAACGTCCTGATCAACTGCGGCATCGACCCCGAGAAGTACACCGGCTTCGCCTTTGGCATTGGCGCCGAGCGCGTCGCGGCACTGCGCTACGACCTGCCGGACCTGCGAACGTTGATGACTGGCGATATGCGCTTCTTGAACCAATTTTAAGTTGACCTGTCCCGGCGGCTTCCCGAGCCACCGCACCTTGCCTTTCAATCGTCGGTTGCGTACCTAAGTACGCGGCCCTCCTCTTTCAAGGCAATCTGCGGCACCTCGGAAACCCGTCTCCGTAGCTGGAGTTTTCCGTCTGTTTATTGCAGACGTTACAGATGAAAGGAGACCAGTTAGATGCGCGTTTCTTACGACTGGCTCAAGACCATGATCGATATTCCGGAGGATCCCAAGACCCTTTCGGACGAATATATCCGTACCGGCACCGAGGTCGAGGCGATTGACACCGTGGGCGAGTCCTTCGACCACGTGGTGACTGCCAAGGTGCTCACCAAGACCCCGCACCCCGATAGCGACCACATGTATGTGTGCTCGGTCGACGTGGGCGACAAGAACCTCGACGCCGATGGCAACCCCGCCCCGCTGCAGATCGTCTGTGGCGCGCAGAATTTTGAGGCCGGCGACCACATCGTCACGGCAATGATCGGCGCTGTGCTTCCCGGCGACGTCAAGATTAAGAAGAGCAAGCTTCGTGGCGTCGTGTCCATGGGCATGAACTGCTCTGCACGCGAGCTCGGCCTGGGCGGCGACCACTCCGGCATCATGATTCTGCCCGAGGATACGCCCTGCGGCATGCCGTTTGCCGAGTACGTGGGCTCGAGCGACACCGTGCTCGACTGCGAGATCACGCCCAACCGCCCCGATTGCCTGTCCATGATCGGCATGGCCCGCGAGACCGGTGCCATCTTCGACCGCGATTTCCACGTGGAGCTGCCCGCCATCAAGGCCGAGACCGGCCGCGCGACCGACGACGAGCTTTCGGTCGAGATTGCCGACGAGGGCCTGTGCGACCGCTATGTCGCCCGCATCGTGCGCAACGTGAAGGTCGGCCCGTCGCCCGACTGGATGGTCAAGCGTCTCAACGCCCTGGGCGTGCGCCCGCACAACAACATCGTCGACATCACCAACTACATGATGATGCTTACCGGTCAGCCGCTGCACGCCTTTGACCTGGACACCTTTGCCGAGCGCGATGGCCATCGCCGCGTGGTGGTTCGCGCCGCCCAACAGGACGAGAAGTTCACGACCCTCGACGGCGAGGAGCGCACGCTCGACGCCGGCATGGGCCTCATCACCGACGGCGAGCGTCCCGTGGCGCTGGCCGGCGTTATGGGCGGCATGGATTCCGAGATCGAGGACGACACCGTCGACGTGATGGTCGAGAGCGCCTGCTTCAACGCCGGTCGCACCTCGCACACCAGCCGCGACCTGTCGCTGATCTCCGATGCCTCCATTCGCTTTGAGCGCCAGGTCGACGAGACCGGCTGCGTGGACGTCGCCAACGTCACGTGCGCGCTGATCGAGGAGATCGCCGGCGGCGAGGTCGCCCCCGGCTATGTGGACGTGTTCCCCGCGCCCAAGACCATCGACAGCATCAAGCTGCGCTTGGCCCGCGTGCACGCCATCTGCGGCGCCGACATCGAGCCCGACTTTATCGAGCGCTCGCTCACCCGCCTGGGCTGCACTGTCGAGCGCGACGGCGAGGACTTTATGGTCACCCCGCCGAGCTTCCGCCCCGACCTGCCGCGCGAGATTGACCTGATCGAGGAGGTCCTGCGCCTGTGGGGCATGGGCCGTGTGACGGCGACCATCCCGGCTGCCAAGAACCATATCGGCGGCTTGACCCGCGAGCAGAAGCTCACCCGCAAGGTCGGCGAGATCCTGCGCGCCTGTGGCCTCAACGAGACCACGACCTTTGGCTTTGCCGCCCCGGGCGACCTGGAGAAGATCGGTATGTCCACCGAGGGCCGCGGCTGCCCCGTCGTGCTCATGAACCCGCTGGTGGCCGAGCAGACCGAGATGCGCCGCTCACTGCTGCCGGGTCTGCTGCAGTCTGTGGCCTATAACGAGGCCCACGGCACGCCCAACGTGCACCTGTACGAGGTCGGCAGCCTGTTCCACGGTCGCGAGAACGCCAGCCTGCCCAAGGAAACCAAGTCCGTGGCGGGTGTGCTCTCGGGCCAGTGGAGCGAGCAGTCCTGGAGCATGAAGTACCGCAAGCTGCGCTTCTTCTTTGGCAAGGGCATTGTCGAGGAGCTGCTTGCCCAGTTGCGCATCGAGAAGGTCCGCTTCCGTCCCGTCGAGGGCGAGGGCTATGCCTTCCTGCAACCGGGTCGTGCTGCCGAGGTACTCTCGGGCGGTACCGTGCTGGGCTGGGTTGGCGAGATCCACCCCGAGGCGCGCGAGACTATGGGCATTGACGAGGTCGTCGTTGCCTTTGAGCTCGACCTGGACAAGCTGATCAAGGGCGCCCGCAACCAGGAGAACTACCGCGAGTTCTCGCAGTACCCGGCCGTTGAGCACGACCTTGCTATCGTGGTCGACAACACTGTGACCTGCGAGGATCTTGAGCGTCGTATTACGAGTGCCGGCGGCAAGCTGCTCGAGGGCGTGCGCCTGTTCGATGTCTACCGCGATCCGGTCCGCATCGGCAAGGGCAAGAAATCCATGGCCTTTGCGCTTACGTATCGCTCCGACGACCACACGCTCACCAGCGAAGAGGTCGAAAAGGTGCACCAGAAGATCGTCACCAAGGTGTGCAAGAGCGTAAACGGCGAGGTCCGCGGCTAGGTCCTGCGCTGGGGTATGGGTCAGCGGTGGCTGCTGCTGAATCCTACGTGACCGCTATGCCCGGTATAAGGCGCTGCTGAGCCTGCATATATGACACGCGCATTACATAACGGCGTGCTGCTTTGTCGGCAGTGCGCCGTTTTGCTATGATAGCCCGCGGCGTGTTACGAATCTGACAATACGTAACACTGACAAGGTGATTCAAGCGGCGTTGCAATTCCGTGCGCCGATAACCGGGAGGCGTACATGCACATTCCAGATAATTATCTGTCCCCGCAGACCGATGCCGTCATGGCGGTGGCGATGGTGCCCGTTTGGGTCCACTGCATCAAGAAGGTGCGCGCCACGCTCGATCGCGAGCATATGGCTTTCCTGGGCATCTGCGCCGCGTTCTCCTTCCTGCTCATGATGTTCAACGTGCCGCTGCCTGGCGGCACCACAGGCCACGCCGTCGGTGGCGCCCTCATTGCGCTGCTGCTAGGCCCCGAGGCCGCGGCTATCGCTGTCTCGGTCGCGCTGGCGCTGCAGGCGCTGCTGTTTGGCGACGGCGGCATCCTGTCCTTTGGCGCCAACTGCTTTAACATGGCCTTCGTGCTGCCGTTTGCCGCTGCTATCGTGTTTCGTGCGCTCAACAGCCGTTTGCATGGCAAGGGCTGGGGCACCTCGGTTTCGGCCGTCGTAAGCGGCTGGGTCGGCCTGTGCCTGGCGGCCCTGTGCGCGGCAATCGAGTTTGGTATTCAGCCGATGCTCTTTACCAACGCTTCGGGCGCGCCGCTGTACTGCCCCTTCCCGCTGTCCGTGGCTATTCCGGCCATGTTGATCCCGCATATGTTGGTTGCCGGCGTGATCGAGGGCGTGGCGACGGCCGCCATCTACGGTTTCATTAAGAAGACGGCGCCGAGTGTTATCGTCGGGCCCGAGGCCGTCGATGGACAGCTTGCCGGCGATGGTACTGCCAAGAAGACCTCGCTGGTCCCCACGCTCATTCTGGTCGCCGTGCTTGTCGTGGCTACGCCGCTCGGCTTGCTTGCCACAGGTGACGCATGGGGCGAGTGGGACGCCGAGGGCGCCGCGACCGCCGTTCAGGAGGCTGGTGACGACAGTCTGCAGGCTTCGGTCGGCCTTGATACCCCGACCTTTGCCGACGCTCTGCCTACGGGTGATTACCTGCAGGCTTATTCCGAGGAGCAGGGCCTTGGCTTTGCCGGTCAGGCTGCCATGTATATCCTGTCCGGCGTGATTGGCGTGGCGGTGCTTACCATCGCATTCCGTCTGATCTCGCTGACGGTTAAGGAAAGCGGTGCTCATGGCAATAGCCGAGTTGCCTAGCTGGCTTGCGGTCGAGCAGCGTTACGAGCCCGTGGGGGCTCGGCATCGCGTGATGCAAAAGAATGTCCTGCACCTGGCGAGCCTGCTTGAGCGGGTTCGCCTGGGTGGGGGCGCGCACGAGGGCGGGTCGATGGTCGACCGCGCCCTTTCTTGCGTTTCGGCTCCGGTGCGCCTGGTGGGGATGTTCGTCTGCGTCCTGTGCGTGTGTCTGACACAGAGCCCGCTGTACCTCATGTTGATGGCGGCCATTGCGCTGGTGCTCGTTGCCGTGCGCCCCGTACGCGGGCTGCGTGCGACCATTGTACCGGCGCTCGGCGCCACGGGGCTTGCGGTGGTTCTGGCATTGCCTGCCCTGCTGCTGGGCGCGTCTGCCACGGGCGCCATGCTCAAGATCGCGCTCAAGACCTTCATTAATGTGTCGCTGGTGCTGGGCGTTTCGTGGACGCTTACCTGGAGCCGCATGTCGGCGGCGCTCAAAATGCTGCACCTGCCCGACGAGGTCATCTTTACCTTTGATATGGCACTCAAGCATATCGAGGTGCTGGGACGCACGGCGCACGATCTGTGCGAATCGGTCATGCTGCGCAGCGTTGGCCGTGCGCCTGAGGGATTTTCGCGTACCGATTCGATCGCGGGTATCATGGGCATGACCTTTATCAAGGCGATGGAATGCAGCCGCGCGATGGATGAGGCCATGCTCTGCCGCGGCTTTGCCGGCGCGTATCCGGCTCCCGCGCGGAGCGGCTTTGGCTGGCGCGATGCGGTCTATGCGGTCGGCGTGGCGTTGCTCGCCGTGTTGTGTGCGGTACTGTAGCGCGGGCGGTCTAGCCGTCGATGTGAGTAGGGAAGGGCGACGTTTTGACGATCGATATGAATAGTGCGGCGGGCACGAACGGTGCGGGCGGCGCCGAGGGCGCGCCGCTTATTGAGTTGCGCGACGTGGTGTTCTCCTATGCGGGGCATACGGTTGTCGATGGCGTGTCGCTGCAGGTCGATCGTGGTGAACTCGTTGCCCTGCTCGGTCCCAACGGCTGCGGTAAGACGACGATTATGCGTCTTATTAACGGCCTTGAACTCGCGGACGCAGGGGCATACCTGTTTGACGGGTGTATGGTCGATGCGGCATATCTCAAGGATTCCGCGACGGCCCAGCGGTTCCATCAGCGCGTGGGCTTTGTGTTCCAGAATGCCGACGCCCAGTTGTTCTGCGCTACGGTGGGTGAGGAAGTTGCTTTTGGTCCCGCGCAGATGGGGCTGCCGGCAGACGAGCTCGACCGTCGCGTGCACGATGCCATAGAACTGTTTCAAGTTGCCGACCTGGTCGATGCCTCGCCCTATCAGCTTTCGGGTGGGCAAAAGAAGCGTGTGGCGCTGGCGGCAGTCGTATCGATGAACCCCGATATCTTGGTTCTCGACGAACCTACTAATGGGCTCGACGAGGATTCATGCGACATCGTGGTCAACTTCTTGCTGGCCTACGTCGCGGCGGGTAAGACGGTCTTGATGAGCACACATCACCAGGATTTGGTGCGACGCCTGGGTGCCCGTGCAATCTATATCGATCGATATCACCATGTGGTCGAGGCGCCTTCGCCGTCGTATGGAACCGAAAGCGGTGCTACGGACTAGTTGCTGCGTAGAGCGTGCGTAGCCGCCCGCGCGGCTTTGCCGTGATGGTATAGTTATCCAGGTTTTTTATGGGGGTGGCTATGCCAAGCTGGAACATTCATATCGCTCAGACGGAGCGTTTGCTGGAGCGCACCGGTGCACTTGCCAATAGCGTGCGCGACCGCAATGCCTTTTTGTTTGGCTGCGTGGTTCCGGATATCTTCGTGGGCTATATGGTCCCTGGCATCGCCGATCCCATCCCGTACCGCATTACGCACTTTGCAAAGCCCGAGCCTATCCCTAAGCCTCGTGAGCATGAGTTCTGGGATACCTATGTGGCACCGTTGCTTAAAAGTTCGCCCACCGGTGCGCCAGCCGCGGCGACCTCGATTGTCGAGGAGCGCGAGCGACTGAATCGCGTGCACTATCCCCAGCGCTACAGGGATGCCGAGCCGGTTGCCGGTCCCGGCGCCTGTGAGTTCTCGCTTGCATCCGAAGATGTGGCGCAGTCGTTGCTCGATTTGACACTGGGTGTCTGGTCGCATCTGGTGGCCGATACCGTATGGAATACGCGCGTGAATCAGTACCTGGAGGCGCACGGCGGCAAGCCGTGCGAGGAGTTCCGCATTAAAAAGCAAGGCGACTTTGACTGGTTTGGCAAGACGCTCGGCATTGTTTCGATTCCGCGCGCGACCGATCGCCTGTATACTGCGGCGACACGTTTTGGGCAGTATCCCATCCATAAGGAGTATGTGCTCAAGACCATCGGCGTTATGCACGAGATTGTACGCGAAAACCCCGGCGAGTCCGATCATCCGCCGTATCGCCTGCTAACCGAGGAGTTTTTCGATACAACGTTTACCGAGGTCATCGAGCTAACCGAGGCGGGATTTGCGGCTCGCGTCGAATCGCCCGATATGCCTGCGCTTCCCCTGATTGCTAGCTGCTAGCTGGCCGGCTTGGCGGTGAATAGCTCAACCCAATTGACAAGTAGCTCTTGCCGCAGGGTGACTTCGGCGGCGCGCTCCTGTTTGATCTTTGGGGTGTAGGAAAGTCCAGCCTTTTTATGGATGAGCTCGGCTATGTGGTCGAAGCTCTTCTTATCCTTAATCTGGCCAAAGGTAATTTGGATGACGTCGTAGCCCATGCTTGTGAGCGCGGTGGCGCGCTCGGCATCGGAGAGGCTCGCGGCTTCGCTGTCGTGGGCGGAGCGGCCTTGGCATTCAAGGATGACACCCATGCTGTCGGTGGCGCTTTCGATGAGGATATCGGCGTAGCAGCAGGTTTTGTCATACAGCGAGCGCGCGGCGTCGCTGAGTGGGATGCGCACGTTGTTTGCGATGTTGATGCCCATGCCGCCCTCGTCGCGGGGGAGCGAGATAAGCATGGAGGTCTGTACTTCGAAGGGCGAGGCGGTCTGTCCTGTCATGCGTTCGGCGGCCCAGCGGAGCTGCTTAACACCGCGCAGGCCTGCGGCCTGCTTGGCGAACGCGGCGATATCCGCTGCGGAAAGAAGCGGCGTGCGCTTCCACAGGTTGGTATCCTTGCCGTTGACGTCGATAACCCGCTCCCAGCCGCAGTTGGGTGGAATGAGCTTAAGCGAAATAGCTTCATCAAGTTGCCGTTGCGCTCGTTTGCAGGGTGTATACACAGCAAACGAGCTGCACATCTCATAACACGCCATAAGCAGCTGGTTGCGTGAGACCTGCGTAGCAAGGTTGAGCAGTGTGAACTCGGGCGATGTGACATCAAACCCATGCTCGGTTTGCCTAAACGACCCGGGAGGCGGCTCTTGGGTCAGGAGGTGCGATTTAAACAGGCTTCGCGACCCGGATTGTGCCCGAGTGAATGCAATCCTGTGAAGCGGTGCGTGAAGCAGGTCTTTTACAACTTCATGACTTCCGAGGCCGCAACATCTGCGATCCATATTGCCAAGGCTAATGGCAGGGTAAAGGCCTAATATCTGTGGCGGGATACGGTGATAGTAAAAAGCGGATTGACCGCATAGCGTCAGGTCCATGACGTCCTCCTGGTCGAAATATGCTTTTGGACCGTGCGATGCCAGTGTCAATTCGGAAGTATGCGGCAAAATCTAAACCTTGTGAGCAGACCTGGCTTTTGAGGCTAGTTTATCAGGCATTTTGTTGCGAAAAAACGGGGTGTGCTCGGAGGTATCAGAATTTGCCGCATACTTCCGAAAAGCAGGTCAATCCGGCTCTTGCTAAAACGATTTAGCAGCGTCGGTTAAGGTGTGGGTTTGCCACCGGGCGAACACTTTTAGCGCTTGGGACTTTATTCATTGGGTCTCGAAGGGTGGATTTCGCGCTTTTGGTAAAGAAATGAGTGTGTGTTTTGCCGTGCGCCGGCATTGGCACAGAAAAAGGGCCCGGAAGGCTTCGCCTTCCGGGCCCTTTGCAATGCAAGTATGCTTGCAAGTGCGTTTTAGCGCACCTGAGCGACGTAAGCGACGTTGGTCGAGGAGACCTTGTCCTCGAGCTGGACGCTCATGCGGGGATCGCCGGCGGTAGCGACGGTCAGGTCGCCGGCCTCGACGTAGCCGAGCTCCTTAGCGGTCTCGATCGCCTTGACGATCGTGCCGTTGACGGTGCCCTGGGTAATCTCGGCCTGATGCGGGATAACGCCCCAGTACATGATCATCTGCTGGACGGCCCACTCGTGGCGGGAGAACGCGCAGATCGGCATGTTGGGACGGAAGTGCGAAATCAGGCGAGCGGTACGACCGGTGGTCGTCGGCACGGTGATGCACTTGGCGCCAACGGTGGTGGCCATGTTCACAGCGGACATACCCACAACGTTGTTGACGACGCGGGTGCCATGAGCGTCGGCCGGAACCTCGAGCGGAGCGTGGGCCGGGAGGTACTTCTCGGCCTCGAGAGCAATGCTGGCCTGCATCTTGACGGCCTCGACCGGGTACTTACCGGCAGCGGACTCGCCAGAGAGCATAACGGCGTCGGTGCCGTCGTAGATGGCGTTAGCAACGTCGGCAACCTCGGCGCGCGTCGGGCGCGGGTTCTGCTGCATGGAGTCGAGCATCTGCGTAGCGGTGATAACGGGCTTGTAGGCCGCGTTGCACTTGGCGATGATCTCCTTCTGGATGTGCGGAACGAGCTCGGGCTTGATCTCGATGCCCAGGTCGCCACGGGCGACCATGATGCCGTCGGAAGCCTCGAGGATCTCGTCGAAGTTCTCGACGCCCAGGGCGCACTCGATCTTCGGGAAGATTGTCACGTGCTCGCCACCGTTCTCGCGGCAAAGCTTGCGAATGCCGCGGACGGACTCGCCGTCACGGATGAAGGAAGCGGCGATGTAGTCGATGTTCTCGGTCAGGCCAAAGAGGATGTCCTGACGATCGCGCTCGGTGATAGCGGGCAGCGAGATGTTGACGTTGGGCATGTTGACGCCCTTGCGCTCGCCGATCAGGCCGTCGTTCTTAACGACGCAGGTCATGTCCTGGCCGTCGACGGACTCGACCTCGAGGGCAACCAGACCATCATCGATCAGGATGAGGGAGCCCTTCTCGACCTCGGAGGGCAGAGCCAGGTAGTCGAGGGAGATGTGCTCAGCGGTGCCGTGGAAATCCTCGGTCGTGGGCTGAGCGGTGACGACGATCTTGTCGCCGGTCTTGACGGCAACCTTCTTGCCATCGACCAGAAGACCGGTGCGGACCTCGGGGCCCTTGGTGTCGAGCAGGATGCCGACGGGCATACCGAGCTCCTTGGAAATACGACGGACGCGCTCGATGCGACCGTGGTGCTCGTCGTAGGAGCCGTGCGAGAAGTTAAAACGGGCGACGTTCATGCCCGCCTTGATCATCTCGCGGATGGTCTCGTCGCTATCGCAGGCGGGACCCATGGTGCATACAATCTTAGTGCGCTTGTACATTCAGACCTCCATCTGACATCGTCTTGCGCTGATAGATAAACCATAAGAAATAAAACCGAGTTGATTATAACGAAATGGCGTCCGAATACCCCAAAAAATCGACCGTATGCCGAATTAGAAGTTCATTTTTTGCGAAAAAACGGTATATGCAAAAACTTTACCAACCGTTCTAACCGCTGCTATCTGGGCGATATTTCAATTTGATGATGCGCCGAAGAAAAAACGTTTTATCAGTATTGAGCATCACACGGTCTGCACCGTTGCTTATGGACCATATTTCCAGATGGATTGTTTTGGCTAGACGCGTTGCTTTGGGGTACCATAGCTCCACTATCAACTGCCGCTCAGCACGGCAGCCTTGATGAGCCCTTGCCCTTCTCCTGGGAATTATGATCGGGCATCAATCTGCTGAGTGGCCCGAATCCCAGGAGGGGACTCTATATGCAAAAGGAATACCTGTCCGCCGCGGCGGAGGTGCTCAGCGACCAAGGTGTCGATGAGAACCTCGGCCTGAGCGACGACGAGGCGTCGTCGCGCCTCGCTAAGACAGGCCCTAACAAGCTCGAGGAAGCCGAGAAGACGCCGCTGTGGAAGCGCTTCTTTGAGCAGATGGCAGATCCCATGGTCATCATGCTGATCGCAGCCGCGGTTATCAGCGCGCTCACGGGCCTGGTCAAGGGCGAGGCGGACTTTGCCGATGTCGCCATCATCATGTTCGTCGTTATCGTCAACTCGGTGCTGGGCGTGGTCCAGGAAGCCAAGAGCGAGGAGGCTCTCGAGGCCCTGCAGGAGATGAGCGCGGCACAGTCCAAGGTGCTGCGCGACGGCAAGCTCGTGCACCTGCCGAGCGCCGAGCTCGTCCCCGGTGACGTGATCATGCTCGAGGCGGGCGACTCCGTCCCGGCCGACTGCCGCGTGCTCGAGAGCGCCACGATGAAGATCGAAGAGGCCGCACTCACCGGCGAGTCCGTGCCCGTAGAGAAGCACGCCAACGTGATCGAGCTTGCCTCGGGCACCGATGACGTGCCGCTCGGCGACCGCAAGAACATGTGCTACATGGGTTCCACCGTTGTGTACGGTCGTGGCCGCGCCGTCGTGGTCGGTACCGGCATGGATACCGAGATGGGCAAGATCGCCGGCGCCCTGGCCGAGGCCAAGGAAGAGCTTACGCCGCTGCAAGTGAAGCTTGCCGAGCTCAGCCGTATCCTTACCATCATGGTGATCGTCATCTGCGTCGTGATCTTTGGCGTCGATATCCTCCGCCACGGCGTAGGCAACGTCCTTACCGACCCGACTGCCCTGCTCGACACCTTTATGGTCGCCGTCTCGCTCGCCGTCGCTGCCATCCCCGAGGGCCTGGTCGCCGTCGTAACCATCGTGCTGTCGCTCGGCGTGACCAAGATGGCCAAGCGCCAGGCAATCATCCGCAAGCTCTCTGCCGTCGAGACCCTCGGCTGCACGCAGACCATCTGCTCTGACAAGACCGGCACCCTTACCCAAAACAAGATGACCGTCGTCAAGCACGAGCTCGCCGCGCCTAAGGAGAAGTTCCTGGCCGGTATGGCGCTGTGCTCCGATGCCCAGTGGGACGAGGAGCTGGGCGAGGCCGTGGGCGAGCCGACTGAGTGCGCGCTCGTCAACGATGCCGGCAAGGCTGGTCTCACTGGCCTGACTGCCGAGCACCCGCGCGTGGGCGAGGCCCCGTTCGACTCGGGCCGCAAGATGATGTCCGTGGTCGTCGAGACCCTGGACGGCGAGTACGAGCAGTACACCAAGGGCGCGCCCGACGTGGTAATCGGCCTGTGCACCCACATCTACGAGGGCGATAGGGTCGTCCCCCTGACTGAGGAGCGCCGTGCCGAGCTCGTGGCCGCCAACAAGGCCATGGCCGACGAGGCCCTGCGCGTGCTGGCGCTGGCAAGCCGCACCTACACCGAGGTCCCGAGCGACTGCAGCCCCGCCGCGCTCGAGCACGACCTGGTCTTCTGCGGCCTGTCCGGCATGATCGACCCTGTCCGCCCCGAGGTCGCCGACGCCATCCGCGAGGCCCACGACGCCGGTATCCGCACCGTCATGATCACGGGCGACCATATCGACACCGCCGTGGCCATTGCCAAGCAGCTGGGAATCGTCACCGATCGCAGCCAGGCCATCACCGGTGCCGACCTCGATCGCATGAGCGACGAGGAGCTCGACGCGCACATCGAGGACTACGGCGTGTACGCTCGCGTCCAGCCTGAGCACAAGACCCGCATCGTCGAGGCATGGAAGTCGCGCGACCAGATCGTGGCCATGACGGGCGACGGCGTCAACGACGCCCCGTCCATCAAACGCGCCGACATCGGCGTGGGCATGGGCATCACCGGCACCGACGTCACCAAGAACGTCGCCGACATGGTGCTTGCCGACGACAACTTCGCCACCATCATCGGCGCCTGCGAAGAGGGTCGCCGCATCTACGACAACATCCGCAAGGTCATCCAGTTCCTGCTTTCGGCCAACCTTGCCGAGGTGTTCTCGGTGTTTATCGCCACGCTCATCGGCTTTACCATCTTCCAGCCGGTGCAGCTGCTGTGGGTGAACCTGGTTACCGACTGCTTCCCCGCGCTTGCGCTGGGCATGGAGGACGCCGAGGGCGACATTATGAAGCGCAAACCGCGCAACGCCAAGGACGGCGTCTTTGCCGGCAATATGGGCCTGGACTGCGTGGTCCAGGGCCTGATCATCACCGTGCTGGTGCTGGCGAGCTTCTTTGTGGGCGTGTACTTTGACATGGGCTACATTCACATCGCCGATATGATCGCCGGCAACGCCGACGAGGAAGGCGTGATGATGGCCTTCATCACGCTCAACATGGTCGAGATTTTCCACTGCTTCAATATGCGCAGCCGTCGTGCGTCGCTGTTCACCATGAAGAAGCAGAACAAGTGGCTGTGGGCTTCTGCCGCGCTGGCACTGGTGCTGACGGTGATCGTGACCGTGCAGCCGACGCTTGCCGAGATGTTCTTCGGCCCTGTGACGCTTGAGCTCAAGGGCGTTCTTGCCGCGCTGGGCCTGGCCTTCCTGATCATCCCGCTGATGGAGATCTACAAGGCGATCATGCGCGCGGTCGAGAAAGAGTAGGTCGAAAGGCCATCCTTCCCACCGGCCCGACCGCCTGCGGGGTTTCTTCTTCGCTGGTCCTCGCGCTTCGCGCTGCGGGATCGCTCAGAAGAAATCCCTCCCGGCGGTCGGGCCTTCGGATAACCTCTCGGGACCATAAGCTGAGGGAAAGTGTGTGAGTCGGTCGAGCAATTGCTCGACCGACTCTTTTTTGTGGGTAAAATACCTGCTCAGTTGTGATTTGTGGTGCTGGGAGGCGCTTGTGGGCAAGGCTAAGGCTAAGGCGAAGAAAAAGACGACGGGGGCGCGGGCTAAGCGCGATCGTCGTCGGAAGCTTGCGACCGAGGCCCCCGCGTCTGCCGAGGAGCTGCTGGCAAGCGTGCCGGGACTCGATGCGCTGCAGGATGTTCCGGCGTTCGATGACCTGCCGGTCGATGAAGCTCAGCAGGCGGCATTTGGCGGCTTTTGCGCACATGCTGAGGAGCCCGAGCAGATGCAGCTTGGCGCCGTGGTGCGCTTAGATCGCGGGTTTCCGCTGGTGGCGACGGCCGACGATACCTTTCGTGCCGAGCATGCCGTGGGGTTTGCCAAGTCGCGCGGCGAGGACGAGGTGCTGCTGCCCGCCGTGGGCGACCGTGTGGCGGTGCGCCGCGCTCCCGGGCACGATATGGGCGTGATTGAGTGCGTTCTGCCGCGCCGTACGAGCTTTGAGCGTTGGCGCGGCCGTGCCCGCGGAGAGCGTCAGGTGCTCTGCTCCAACGTGGATAGCGTGCTAATCGTGCAGGCGCTCGGTGCCGGTGAGGTGCTGCTCGACCGCGTGGCGCGCTCGCTGGTGTTGGCGCTCGACTGCGATGCCGAGCCGGTGGTGGTGCTCACCAAAGCTGACCGCTGCGATGCCGAGGAGCTCGAGCGCGATCTGGACCGCGTGCGCCGCCTGGTGGGTCCGGACGTGCGCGTGATCGTGACGTCCTCTGCTGAGGGCCGTGGCCTGGACGAGGTCCGTGTCTGCGTGCCTGCCGGGAGCTGCGCCATGATTCTGGGCGAGTCGGGTGCCGGCAAGTCGACGCTGCTCAATGCACTGCTGGGCCACGATACGTTGGCGACCGGCGGTGTGCGCGAACGCGACGACCAGGGCCGTCACACTACCGTCGCGCGCGTGATGGTGGCGCTGCCGGGCGACGCCGGTGTGATCGCCGATGCCCCGGGCCTGCGCAGCCTACCGCTCGTGGGTCACGAGCGGGGTCTGGCGCGCGCCTTCCCCGAGATTGTCGAGGCATCGCGTGCGTGCCGGTTTGGCGATTGCACGCATACCCATGAGCCGGGTTGTGCCGTTCGCGAGGCCGAGGACGCCGGGCAGATCGACAGCCTGCGTCTGGAGACGTTCCAAAACCTGGCGTCATCCATGCGCGTGAGTGCTCAAATGCTCGATCCCGATGTCCATCTGTAATTGATTTTTCCTATGACAGCCGTCTCCCAACTGTTCGGGAGACGGCTTTTTTGCTGCGGAAAAGCCTCGAAACATGCAGTTTGCTGACGTACTGACCAAAACCTTGCCACGAGCTTGACGGGCTGGTCAGCTTTTGGTCAGCGATTGGTTTGACATCGAAAACCAAAATCGCAATTGCGCCGCTTTGCACTCTGACCGCCCAGACAATGGTGGTACGGGCATTCGCCCGGCACTGCCATGAGAGGAGCGGCCGTGAACAAGAGCAAACGCATCGCCATCAGTCTGGTCGCGGGCGTGCTCGCTGCTCTGCTCTGCATGGTTTACGGCTCGTCGATCCGCTCGCAAGCCGAACAGGTCCAGGCTGAGACCTTGGCCAAGTACGGTGGCGATCGCGTCGAGGTATGCGTCGCGGCGCGCGATATCGATGTGGGCGAGACCCTCGATGAGACCAATGTCATAACCCAGGAATGGCTGACGAGCCTGTTGCCGCGTGACGCGGCGACCGAGCTGCGCCAGGTGCGCGGCGACGTGACGACTTCGCGTATTCCCAAAAACGCCGTGATCTGCAATGTCTACACCAAGGCCGAGAGTCACAAGCTCGAGGTGCCTAAGGGCAAGGTCGCCGTTTCGGTGGCGGTCGATGCCGAGCACTCGGTCGGCGGTGCTACGGGCGTGGGCAGCTACGTGGATGTGTATGTGCAAAAAGACGGCGTAACCGATCGGTTGTGCGGCGCGTACGTGATCGATACCAGTGAAGATTCCGGTGCCACGCGCGAGGGCAAGATCGAATGGGTGACGCTGGCGGCTGACCCCGAAGACGTCAAGGAACTGCTGGGGGCATCGGGCAAGGGAACGGTCAGCTTGACGATTCCCGCCACGGCGCGCGGCAAAAAGAGCGGAGGCGACGAGTGATGAAGGCGATCTGGCTTGCGTGCTGCGCGTGCGGCGATTACGGGCTGTTGCAGCGGGAAGTCGAGGGCCGTGATACGGGTGCACAGGTGCTTCGCGTGGGTGACCTGGACGGGCTGGTTTCCATGGCGCGGGCGTTTCCGTCGCGCCGCGGGGCTGCCATCATCGCGGCGTCTCTGTTTGATACCGAAGATGTGCGCAAGACTGTTGCGCGCCTGACGGCCGAAGGCCGCGTGAGTCGCGTGGTCGTGTTGATAGAGGCACTCGATCCATCGGATATCGAGGGGCTGTTTCGCGCAGGGGCGACCGAGGTCATCGCTGCGCACAGTATATGCGGCAACGGGCGCGCGGGCGAGGGAGCGGTTGATTCCGATCGGTGCATGACGATTGAGCCCGATGCTTTTGTTGATAGGGAACCCGGGGCGCCTCGCGCTACAAGAGGCCCGCGTGTTGATGATTATGGAAAAGCGGAAGCCGAGCATGGTCGGCGCCCCCGGAACCCCCTTGTATACGATGACGCTGGAGAGCCGGCGCAGCATGCTGGCGACTCCCCGGCTGTAGATATGGGATACGTGCACGGCGTGAATCTGGCGGATGAACTCGACGAAGTTGAGGGCTTTGCCGGGTGCGGCGAGTTGTCGCTGATGCAGCATGAGCAGATTGCACAGAACGAGCCTGCCTCGCAGACCGAACAAGCTGCCATGCCGGCTTGGACGCAGCGTGTGGTTGCGGCGGGGGAGACGGGGACGCTGTCACCGACGCCCACCCCGCCGCCTCCGATGCCGCCGGCAGACGCTGCCGCTCCGCAGCATCGAGCTCCGGTCATCTGCGCCATTTCGGGTTCGGGCGGTTGCGGCAAGTCGACGATCATTGCCACCATGGCACACACCTCGTCGCTGTTGGGCTTGCGTGCCGCCGTGCTCGACCTGGACCTGATGTTTGGAAACCTTTACGACTTGTTAGGCGTCGATGCTCCGCGCGATATGGCGGCACTTATCGAGCCGTCGGCGGCGGGCGCGCTCACCGAGCCGGATATCGTAGCCACATCGATGCGCGTGGCGCCAGGCGTTACGCTCTGGGGTCCCGTCGCGGCGCCCGAGCAAGCCGAGCTCATGGCACGTCCGGTGGAGCTACTACTTGATGTTCTGCGTCGCGAATCCGACGTGGTCTTTATCGATACCTCGGTCTTTTGGGGCGACGCCGTGGCGGCTGCGGTGGCGGCGAGCGACCGTTGCCTGGTCGTTGGCGATGCTGCGGTGTCGTCCGCGACATCGGCGTCGCGCGTCATTGAACTGGCGAGTCGAGTAGGTGTGCCGCGCACGCGCATGAGCGCCGTGTTCAACCGGTTCGGTGCGCGCGGAGCAGACGAGGACGTCGCCATGCGCTTTGAGATTGCCTGTGCGTTGAGCTCCAAGATTCGTATCGCCGATGGCGGGCAGGATCTCGCCGCGCTCATGGCGTTTGGGCGCGCTGACGAGGCAGTGGGTCAGACGAGCGCTTTCGCGACCAGCGTGCGCGAGGCCACGCGCGAGATGCTCGTGGAACTGGGGTGCGCCGTCGGCCCTTGGAGCGATATGGTCGCCGACCGTGCAACGCGTACCGAACGCCCGCGTATCCGCCTTCCCTGGTCGCGCGAGGATGATCAGCGATGAGCCTGCAAACGAGGATTAAGGCTGCCGGCGCTGCAGCGGCGGCAGCGCCTGTAGATGCGGGGCGTCGCCGCGCGGTGAAACGACGCACTAAGCGCGCCGTGATGGACCGCATAGGTTACGACGAAGTGGCGCGTATCAGCGCCTATGCCGACCCGGTACTTGCCCGCTCGGAATTGCGTCCCGCGGTGGAGGCGGCGCTCAATGTTGAGGAGCCGACCGATCTCGCGGCGCCCGAGCGCGAGACCATCATCGACGAGATTTTGGATGACGTGGTGGGCTTGGGACCGTTGCAGCCGCTTATCGAGGACGACACCGTTACCGAGATCATGATCAACGGCTGCCGCTCGGCTTTCTTTGAACGCGGCGGCGTCTTGTACCCCATCGAGCGTGCGTTTGAGGATGATGAGCAGATCCGTGTGCTTATCGACCGCATCATCTCGCCACTTGGCCGCCGTATCGACGAGCGCAGCCCCATCGTCAACGCCCGCCTCAAAACGGGCTATCGCGTCAACGCGGTGATTCCGCCTGTGGCGATTGACGGACCGATTCTCACCATCCGAAAGTTCTCGGACCGTATCTGCTCGCTGGACGAGCTTGTGGGGCTGGGGTCGCTGCCGCTTTGGTATGCGCAGCTGCTGTCGTGCGCGGTGTCGCTGCGACAGGACCTGGCGGTTGCGGGAGGCACGGGATCTGGTAAGACCACCCTGCTCAACGCGTTGTCATGCGAGATTTCCACCGGCGAGCGCATCGTGACGATCGAGGACTCTGCCGAGCTCAAGTTTGCGCATCATCCGCACGTGGTGCGCCTAGAGGCGCGCGAGGCTTCAATTGAGGGCGAGGGCGCGGTGACGATCCGCGACCTGGTGACCAATGCCCTGCGCATGCGCCCCGACCGCATCGTGGTGGGCGAGGTGCGCGGTGCCGAGTGCTGCGACATGTTGCAGGCCATGAACACGGGCCACGATGGGTCGCTCACCACACTTCATGCGGGTTCAGAACAGGAGACCGTGGTGCGTCTGACGTTGCTTGCACGTTATGGCATCGATCTGCCGAGCGAGCTCATCGAGGAGCAGATTGCCATGGCGCTCGACGGCATCGTGATGTCCGAGCGCCACGCCGATGGCAGGCGTTTCGTCTCCTCGTATTCGGGGGTGCGTCGCGCCGCGTCGGGCGGCGTAGAACTCGAGCGCTATGTGACTTTCGATGCCGCCGAGCGAACCTGGACGCTTGACCGCGAGCCGCCGTTTATCGCAGAAGGCCTGCGGTCGGGGACGCTCACACAAGAGGAGGTGGACGAATGGAGGTCGCTGTGCCCCTCGTCGTAGGGGGTTTGGCAGGGTTTTCTGTCGCGACGGCGTGCGGGGCGGAACCTCGTGTGCCGCAGGTGCCGCCGGCGGAGTTGGCGCGTCAGGCGTTCGAGACGGTGGCAGAGAAGCTGCCGCGTGAGCTGGTGGAAAACGATCTGCTGAAAAAGATCGCTCGTTCGTGGGCATCGCTGGCTCCGGCGCATCGCCTTGGCCTCGTGATCGAAGATGCTTCGGGGCGTTTGGCGCTTCTGCTGCTATCGAGCGGTGTCTGCTGCGTTTTACTAACGATGGTGTCGTTATCGCCCCTCGGATTTGCCTTGGGACTTGTTGCTCCGATTGTCGTTGGCGCCGCTCGGGATGGCTTTGAGAGCCGGCGCGAGCAACACGATACAGAAGAGGCCATGCCCGAGGCGTTTACCGCACTTTCCATGTCGCTTGCCTCGGGACATTCGCTGGCCCAGGGCATGCGCTTTGTGGGCGCTCATGCGCAAGAGCCGGTGCATACCGAGTTTTTGCGGGTGGCGGCGGCGATCGATTGCGGCATCTCGGCGACCGACGCGCTCGATGACCTGCTCGTGCGCATCGACGCCCCCGGCCTTTCGCTTGTGACCTTGGCGCTTAAGGTGTCTCAGCGCACCGGTGCTCCGCTTGCCGACTTACTGTCCGAGGCGTCGAGCATGGTGGGGGAGCGCATTGAGCTCAAGCGCCGCCTGGATGTTAAGACGTCGCAGGCTCGCATGTCTGCGCATATGGTCGCGGCGATGCCGACGGGCATGTGCGCGGTGTTGGCGCTGCTTTCGGCAGATTTTCGTCGCGGTCTTGCGACGCCTGCCGGCGCGGCCGCTGTGGTGCTGGGTCTTGCCCTCAACGCCGTTGCCCTGGTGGTTATCCGGCGCATTATGCGGGTGGAGCTATGAGCGCCCCGGTTGCAGTTGCGGCTTGCCTGTGCGCTCTGAGTGTATTTGTCGCGACGGGTTTGGATCGGGCGGATGCACGCAAGATCGCAGGGGCCTGCAAGCGCGAGGCGGTGCTGGTCGCTGCCGCGGGTCGCTCGGTGGTCGATGCTCTGGCCGCGCGAATGAAGGGCGCGGTTGGAGCGGGCGGCCCGGCGCGAGTATCGCTCGGCGAAGTGTCCGAGATGATCGATGTTGTGCGCTTGGGTCTTTCGGCCGGTCTTTCGTTTGATGCGGCGCTTGAGATTTTCTGCGCCAACCGCCGGTCAGTGCTGGCTCTTCGACTTGAGCGGGCCTGCATGGCGTGGCAGGTGGGCGTGGGCACGCGTGAGGACGAGTTGTTGGCCGCCGCACGCGACCTGGACGTGCGAGCGCTCGAGACCTTTGCCATCACGGTGGGGCAGGCGCTCGCTCTGGGTGCCCCACTTGCCGAGACGCTGGCCGCTCAAAGTCGCGAGATCCGTGCGGCTCATCGCGCCGCGGTCGAGCGCGAGATCGAGCGTGCGCCCGTCAAGCTGCTGATTCCCACCGGCACGCTCATCTTGCCGGCGTTGCTTCTGTCCATATTGGGCCCGCTGTTGGGAGCAGGCGGGATGATGTAGGGAGGAATACATGAACACGATGACTGACGTTGCTGGCAAGGTCTGGAGCTGGGCTTTTTGCCGGGCGATCCGCGCTCGCCAGCATGCCAAGGAGCTGTTGCGGGAGGAGAGCGCGCAGGGTACCACCGAGTACGCCATTTTGGTGGGCGTGCTTGTGGTGATCGCGATTATTGCCATCGTTGCATTTAAAGGCAAGGTCCAAGATCTATGGAACGCTATCAGCGAGGGCATCAACAGCCTGTAGAGGGCGAGCGCCCCATCGGGGTGCTGCTGGTGTTTGCTTGCCTGACCGTGGCGATAGCGGCGGTGCTTTGGGGGCTTAACGCCGCGCGGCAGCAGCGTCCTGGGGCCGCCTTCGATTCGGGCTCAGATTCGGCGGTGGCGTCTCAAAAAGATGAGATGCGAGATGTGGACGATTCGGATGTCGCTGTCACGGCGCAAACCTTTCTGCGGACGCTCGGCAAGCGGTCTGGCACTGCGACGGATTCGCCTGAGGACAACGCGATTGCGGTCCGGCTTGCATGGTCCGAGGACCGACCGATGACCGAGGCAGCGGCGGATATGTTACGCGCCTACCGCGAGGTGCCAACGGCCCAGCTCGCCCTGAGCGGCTATCTCGATATTAAGGGCAACGTATGGGGCGCCATCGTGCGCGATGGGCGCGGCTGGGTCGATATGGTGACGGTTGCCGCGGATGCTGGCGATGCTTCGTGTCGTCTGCGCGCCGTGCGTCTGGTCCCGCAAACAATAAGCTCAAAGAAGGGATCGTGAAATGCATGGCGTTCTGCGTGAAGAGGTTGCCCAAGCGACTGTGGAATACGCCATCGTCACGGTGGCGCTGTTATCGATCGTGCTGGCGATCGCGGGGCTTTGGCGTGCTGGCACCGATGGGCGCTTGGCGGCGCTGGTTGAGCGGGCGGCATCCCATGGCGTTGCCTCGACGTCGGTTATCGACGCCGCTGCGGGCGCTAAGGACATCGCGTTGTATTGATATCGCGCGCGAGGACCGGGCGCAGTCTACGGTCGAGGCCGCTTTTTTGCTGCCGACGTTTTTGACGCTCATCCTTCTCGCCCTGCAACCGGTGTGCCTGCTCTATACGCGCGCGGTCATGGAGTCTGCCGCCGCCGAGACCGCGCGGCTCATGACCACGACGACGGCGGAGGACGACGATCTTAAGGAGTTCACCCGCCGCCGGCTTGCCGCAGTGCCCAACGTTTCGATCTTTCATGCCGGCGGGCCGTTGTCGTGGGATATCGAGCTTGGCCGGGCCGGTGCGGGTGGCGTCTCGTCCGTGTCCGTTTCCGGCGAGGTCAAGCCGTTGCCTGTGATCGGTGCGTTTGCGCAGGCTATGGGTGGTACCGCCGAGGGCGGCTACGTTGAGCTCAAGGTCGATGTCTCGTATCAATCGCGTCCCGAATGGCTGGAGGGAGATTATGGTTCGTGGATTGCTGCATGGGATTAAGCGTTTCTGGTCTAGATGCGTTTTGACGCGCCGTCCGAGCTGCCATCGCAAGCGAGGCGGCTTTATGGGCCGCGCCGGTGTTGATCTGTTTATCGAAGACGGCGCCTATACCACGCTTTCTTCTGCCGTGGTCATCCTAGTGGTGCTCACGTTGTTGTTTTCGTCGACCGCGGCGATATGGAGCATGTCGCGTGCCGGGGATACCCAGGTGGCGGCCGATAGCGGCGCGCTGGCGGGTGCCAACGTAGTGTCGTCCTATCACACGGCTGCCACGGTGGTTGATGCGAGCATCTTGAGTCTGGGGCTAGCGGGGTTTGCCACGATCGGGACGGGCCTGGTCGCCATCCTCATCCCGGGTGCCGAACCAGTTGCCGGCAATATGATCGACACCGGGATCGAGATCATTAAAACGCGTAACAAGTTTGCCAAAAGCGCATCGGAAGGCTTACAGAAAATCGAGACGGCTCTGCCATATCTGATCGCCGCGCGTGCCACGCAGGCGGTGTCGGCGCAGGATACCGATAGTGTGGCCTATACCGGTACGGCGCTTGCCGTGCCCAGGACATCCGAATCGAACTTCGCTGCGCTCAAAGGGTCAGAGATCTCGACCGATACCATTAAAGACACATCAGATGATTTAGAGCGTGCGGCCGAGGAGCTGCGGAAGGCTTCTGAGGACACGGCGAAGGCTAAAGAGCGCGCTTGGCTGGCGGATTGTGGTGGGTCGGACGAGAGTTCGATTGGCAAGTACTCGTGTATGTGGGAGCGTGCGAAAAAACTAGCAGAACTATCTGACGGTCAGAACCGTCATGAAAAGTCGAGCATCACATGGGAGCCGCAAATAGCGCTCGATCGCGCGAAAATCTATTACCGGCAGCGCTTGGCGAATGAAAAACCTCAGGGATCGAGCGTCGAGATGAAAGCGCAGTCAGCCGCTCGAAAAGCGTTCTATGCCTATGCGATTGAAGAGGTCGATCGAGCATACATAAAAGATGATGGTGAACGGTTTTCTGCCTATATCCCACTATTGCCGCGTGTCCCAAACGAGGTGCGGCCGACCGAGCTTTACACCGATGCTGCATGGCCTGTAAGCAACAATGACGGCAGAACATACCTGCATTATGGAGCCGAATGCCCCGTCTATCAGAAAGGGACTCCGAGTGGGCTGGCATCTGTTGCTGATTATGATGGTCGTGATACATGCGAAGCGTGCGGCTTCGGCGTGGTTGCGCTTGGAAGCGCCCTTATGCCGCCTTCGTCCATCAGAAATGGCTTCGAATACCACTTCAATGAATTCAAAGAGGCTCTGGAAGACTACGTCGAATGCCGCAACAAAGAACTCGAACTTGAGCGTCAGACCGAGGATGAGGCCGACCGTGCGGGCAATGCGTTTGACCAGGCCATTAAAGCGCTTTCCGGCGAGCGCCCGCGTATCGCCCCACCTGGACGCAACGGCGTGGTCGCATTTGCGGTTTCGGGTGACATTACCAGCCCCGATCAACTTAACTCCTCGTTTAACACGGCAGTCAGGCTTGGCGATCGCGGTGCTATCTCTGCCGCGGTGCTGGCGCCCGATGAGGCGACGGCGCAAAACAACGTGCTTTCGCGATTTTTCTCGACATTGAAGGAACGCTCGGGCGGCGTTGCCGGCGTGCTCGACGGCGTCATGGATGTTTGGGGACGGCTGCTCGTGGGATACGGTGATATCCAAGGTTCGGCCGACGAACTTATGGACGAGATGATTAAAGACCTAGGAGGGGGCAGCGGTGCGTTGGGCTCCATTGCATCGTGGCTCGGCGATACCGTTTCGGCGTCCGTGGCGGCGCTGGGTTTGGAACCGTGCGACTTGCGCCTGCGAAAGCCGGTGCTGACCGATTCCGCCAACGTCATTAAGAGTCCGGGGTCTGACATTGCTGGTCTCTCTCAAGCGCAAGACAAACTGCGAAGTATTCCGTTGGGCGTGACCGATCCCAAGGCGCTTTGCGAGGCGTTGGAATATCAAGTCGAACGCACCATTAGCGGTACGGTGTTCACGCTTGCGGAGATTCCTCTGCCCGGCGGCGGCTCCATCCCACTCACCGTCGATGTCGCGACACTGGTTGGCGCTCTGGGCGGTGGGTCGTAATGAGTATTCGCATGCGTCTGCGTGAGGAGCGCGCCCAAGCGACGGTGGAGATGGCAGTGGTTACGCCCGTTTTGCTGGTGCTGGCACTCATCGTGTACAACGTCATGATCTTTGCCGGCGCTGTCGCGCGCTTCGACCGCGTGGTACCCGACATCGTGCTGGCGCACGCTGTGGCGCCGGGCGGGGAGGGTGACGAGAGCTCTGCCGATGCCTCGGCGACGGTTCAGACTCAAATTCTGAATGCCATGGAAGGCTATGACTTGCAGATCGAAGTGTCGAGCGAGCAAGGCGCGGAGGCATCGGATGGTGGCCTGCTCTCCCTATCCGGTACGTTTAGGACCTACACCTGCACCATGCACTATGAGCCGTGGCCGACTTCTCTCAGCATCGCTGGCGTTCCGCTGGGGGCGCCGACAACGTTGTCGCACGAGCGTGTGGTGACGGTCGATCCATGGCGTCCGGGGGTGGTCATGTGACCGCGGTCTCGTCCTACATCGCCTACGCGCGGGCACTCAATAGGCTGGGTTGGACGCCGGCCGAGTTTGTGGTGGCGGAGTCGTTTGTCGTGCGCCTGCGCGGCATGCTGGGACGGCGTCCGGTTGCCGCCAACGGCCTGCCGCTCGTCATGGCGTTTCCACGCTGCTCTTCGGTCCATACGTGTTTTATGGTCTATCCCATCGACATCGCCTTCATCGATGCACGCGGCAATATCCTCGCGCGCTACGAAAACGTATGTCCCTGGTGTATGTGCTCCTGCCCCGGCGCCTGGGCGGTATTGGAACGCCCTTCAATCCTCGCTACACCTCCCGCCCTCCAACAAGTGCCGGCGTAAGAGATTGGCGACAGCGGACTTTCGTCATACGAAATTGGGTAAGATGGAGGAGAAGGTGCATGGATGTTGAGATCCATCCGAACGCCAAAAAACACTTGACGGAAAAGCAGGTACTAGGTGCCTGGTTCGCGGTTACTGAGTGCATTCGCCGCGAGTCGGAGGACGAGCCGCCGAGATGGTTTGCCATTGGATGGCTTCCAGATGGTCGAAGTGCGGAACTTGTTGCGGTCGAACTAATTCGTGGATGGCTCATTATTCATGCCCTGTCTCCGGTTCAGAAGAAATTCTGGCAAGAGATCGAGCGAGCTCGGCAGAGGGGTCGATGATGGGCAAGACGTATACGGCCGCTAATGGTCAGGTTGTAACGGATGAAATGATTGACGCGTGGTGTGAGTCGTACGAGCGCGGAGAGTTTCCGGATGGCGAACACACCGTTGGTGGAATCGTGCGTGGACGGCCCCCGCTCTCAGGTGAGGGGACGGCAACGCTGTCGGTCAAGATTCCTCTGGGAATGAAGGAGGCCATTCGTCGACGGGCGGCTGCCGAGGGGATGACGCCAAGTGAGTTTGCCCGTGCGGCTCTGAGTGAAAAACTTCTTGCTGCCGGCTGATGCCTCTGACGTGCCGATTTATAGAACCGAGGCTGTGCTCAAAAACTTTTTTAAAATTCTCGGTTGACCGGAACGCGTCCTTGGTTATACTAATCAAGCCTTGAAACAAGGCACACCTCAAATGGCTGGGTAGCTCAGTTGGTAGAGCAGAGGACTGAAAATCCTCGTGTCAGGGGTTCGATTCCCTTCCCCGCCACCTTGAATTGACTAGGACCTCTGTAAAGGGGTCCTTTTCTAATATGAGAAAGCCATTGTCAATAGGCATGTTCGTTCGAGCCCGGTTTGAAACCGGGCTTTTTCGTTTCCCGTCGGGAGAGCCCGCGCACGCTGCATGGCTTAGTCGACGCTTGCCTGGCAAGCTAATATCCGCGGGCTCTTGCGGGCGCGCTGC
>UQIE01000027.1 GCA_900541065.1 uncultured Collinsella sp.
TCCCTTTCAAGAAAGAGAAGAGGCGGGGCATGCCCCGCCTCTTACACCACATCTCTGCGCGCTACCTCCAGCTTTTGAACAAATGTAGATTATTGGCACCTGTGTCCAGCGAAATTGCTGCTACTAAATTGGTGACAGTACTCATATTTGGCATTTTTTGACCACAGGGGTCCCGAGGGGGTCTCGAGGGGCCGCGGTTTCGCCCTTTTTTCGTCGAAGCGATACACTGTTGCCGTTTGATTTCTTCGCTCAAGGAGGATGCGCATGCCGTGCACAACGATTTTGGTTGGTAAGAACGCGAGCTACGACGGGTCGACCCTGGTCGCGCGTAACGAGGACTCGTCCAACGGGGTGTTTGAGCCCAAGCGTATGCGCGTGGTGCATCCCGACGAGCAGCCGCGCGTCTACACGAGTGTCCTGAGCCACCTGACCGTTGAGCTGCCCGTCAACCCCATGCGTTACACAAGCGTTCCCGATGTTGTCCCGGGTCATGGCATTTGGGCCGAGGCCGGCTTCAACGAGCTCAACGTTGGCATGTCCGCAACCGAGACGCTCACCACCAACGAGCGCGTCCGCGGCGCCGATCCGCTTGTCGACTACGTGCCCGCCAAGGGCAACGAGGGCGAGGACGGCTATGTTCCGGCGCAGCCCGGCGGTCTGGGCGAGGAGGACATGGTGACCCTGGTGCTGCCGTATGCCAAGTCCGCCCGCGACGGTGTGCGTATCCTGGGCGAGCTGCTCGAGCGCTACGGCACCTATGAGAACAACGGCATTGCCTTTAGTGACGTTGACGAGATCTGGTGGCTCGAGACCATCGGCGGCCACCACTGGATCGCCAAGCGCGTGCCCGATGACGCCTATGTAACCATGCCCAACCAGCTGGGTATCGATAGCTTTGACCTGGACGACGCCGAGGGCGGCCAGGCCGACCACATGTGCTCCGCCGACCTGCGCTCCTGGATGGCCGAGTGGCATCTGGACCTGACGCTGGGCGTCGAGGGCGACGGTCCGGCTGCGGTCTTTAACCCGCGCGAGGCCTTTGGCTCGCACAGTGACAGCGACCACGTCTACAACACGCCGCGCGCCTGGTACATGCAGCGCTGCCTCAACCCCAGCGATGTGTGGGACGGTCCCGAGGCCGATTACACGCCCGAGAGCGACGACATCCCCTGGAGCCGCGTGCCCGAGCGCAAGGTGACCATCGAGGACATCAAGTACGTGCTTTCGAGCCACTACCAGGGCACGGAGTACGACTGCTACGGCAGCAAGGGTACGTCCGCCACGCGCGGCGCCTATCGTCCCATCGGCATCAACCGCAACAGCCAGCTCGCCGTGCTGCAGCTGCGTCCCTATGCGCGGCCGGCGTATCGCGCCGTGCAGTGGATGGCGTTTGGCTCCAACTCGTTTAACGCGCTCGTGCCGCTGTACGCCAATGTCGAGACCATGCCCGAGTACTATGCCGACACGCAGGCTCGCGTGACGTCCGAGAATTTCTACTGGGCCAACCGCCTGATCGGCGCGCTGGCTGACGTCCGCTTCCATGAGTGCGGTCGCGCGGTCGAGGATTACCAGGAGAAGGTCGGTGGCATGGGCCACAAGCAGATTCACGACGTTGACGCTGCCGTTGCCACCCTGCCCGAGGCCGAGGTGCCCACCGAGCTCGCCCGCGCCAACGAGGCCTTTGCCGAGCTCGTACGCATGGAGACCGATGCTCTGTTGGGCAAGGTGCTCTACACCACAAGCTGTGCCATGAAGAATTCCTTCGCGATGAACGATAACGTGAGGTAAAGACAACCTTGCAGCGAACGAGCGGGGCAAACGCCGTCAAAGGCTTTGCCCCGCTCGATTCCTATCTTGGCGGTAAAACGATTTTGTGTCGTTCGCCCAATCTTGGGTACAAGAAGGCCAATGCAATTGTTCATGATTGGAGTCAACCATGGTTATGAAACTCGATCAGCTTGTTAACGGTGCCATCAACGTGGGCTTCGGTGCCGCCGCCGTTGCCGTCGAGGGCGGCAAGAAGGTTCTCGACGACCTCGGTACCAAGGGTGAGCAGGTGCGCAAGGACGCCGGCGCTCCCGATATCGCCCGCAGCGTGTCCGACATGTTCGAGCAGGCCGGCGGCACCATCTCCGACCTGACCGAGCGCCTGGGCATGCAGGGCGAGACTGCGGCACAGCGCGTGCTCGACGAGCTCATCCTGGCCCGCGTCCGCGTTATGACCGCCCCCGAGCGCACGGCCTTCCTGGCCCATGTACGCGACATCGTCGATTCGGTCGAGGACAACGTGACCTCGGTGCCCGTCGAGTCCGTTGAGCCCGACGATGCAGAGGACACCGAAGAGGCCGAGTAGCAGCGCAGATGGCAGATTCCACCACCGATTACAACAATCTAGATCCCTTGGGTGACGAGGCGGCGGTTGTCGACGAGGTCGATGCCGCCGTCTCGGGCGCTCGCAAGAAGCCGCGCGCTGTCGATATGGTGCCCGAGGAGCCCGACGCGATGGCGCCGGACGAGGAATACCAGCTCACGCCGGCGGGCCGCCGCGAGCGCATCGGGCAGATCGTTCGCCTGATCAAAAAGTACCGCGTGTGGGATAACCTTACGCCAGTGCGCCTGCGCCGTCTGCTCGAAGAGCTCGGCCCCATGTTCGTCAAGATGGGTCAGATTCTGGCCAACCGCTCCGAGATCTTGCCGCAGCGGTTTTGCGACGAGCTGCGTCGCCTACGCTCCGACGTAGAGCCGGTGCCGTATGAGGTAGTGCTCCGCTGTCTGGAAGAGGAGTACGGCCAGCGCCTGGGGCAGATGTTCGACGCGATCGACCCCAACCCGCTCGGAAGCGCCTCGCTCGCGCAGGTACACCGCGCCCGCCTGGTGACGGGCGAGGACGTGGCCGTTAAGGTCCAGCGCCCCGGCGCGCAACAGGTCATGGCGCAGGACATCGACATCATCCGTTCGGTGGTGCGCATCGTTTCCAAGTTCGTCAACACCGATCAGTTTGTTGACCTGCACGGCGTGGTCGAAGAGCTGTGGGCCTCGTTTCGCGAGGAGACCAACTTTTTGGCCGAGGCCAAAAACCTCAACGATTTCTATGAGTTCCATAAGAGCGTCCATGGCGTGTCGTGTCCTAAGTCCTACCTGGATCTTTGCACCGAACACGTGGTGGTCATGGACTACATTGACGGCATCTCGATTGCCGATCTCGAGCGCCTGGTGGCCGAGGGCTATGACCTGGAAAAGATTGGCTCGGCGATTGTCGAGGACTATTCGACGCAGGTGCTCGACGACGGCTTTTTCCATGCCGACCCGCATGCGGGAAACATCATCCTCAAAGATGGCATCGTTTACTTTATTGACCTGGGCATGGTCGGGCGCATGTCGAGCCACGACCGCGGTATCGTCAAGGACATGATTTTCGCCGTGGCCGAGGGTGACGTGCCCAAGCTCAAGGACTCGCTTATGCGCTTTGCCGTGACGCGCGGCGACTCGGCCGAGCTCGACCATTCGGCCTTTTTGTCCGATTTGGACTTTATCGTCGCCGACTTTGCGGGTCTTGACCTTAAAGACCTGGATATCGGCGAGTTTTTGACCTCGCTGCTAAACCTGGCGCGCAAAAACGACGTTGAGCTGCCGAGCGTGGTGACGATGTTCGCCCGCGGCATGGTGACGCTCGAGGGCCTGCTGACCGAGTACATGCCCAACGTCAACATGATCCAGATTATCCAGACGCATATCAAAAACGAGAAGAGCACCTATGCGCGCGTGCGCGATATGGGGCGCGATCTTGCCGCGAGCAGCTATCGAGCGGCAAAAGGATCGCTCGAGGCGGCCGAGTATCTGGGCTTGGCGTCGCGCATGCTCACACGCGGCCAGCTTAAGGTGAACACGCAGATCATGAGCAGCGATAAGGCGCTGCGGCAGCTGGGCGGAATTATCGACCGCATGTCGATGGCAATTGTGATCGCCGGCCTGTTTATCGGTTCGTCGGTGGTGTACTACGCGCGCATCGAGCCGGTTGTGTTCGGTATCCCGGTCATTGGCTTTATGGGTTACGTGAGTGCGCTGGTGCTGGCGCTGATGCTGGGCCGCGAGATCTGGCGCAACAGCCACGGCGGCAAGCGTTAATGATTTCCCGGGGTCGGGGAAACGGGTTATTTTGCTCGGCACCCCATCCCCACCCTTTTCTATCGCAAACCATAGCTTTTACCTTGGGCTTCGCCTGCGTGCGAGGCCCTTTTGCGTGCTACCATACTGACAGTAATAATCGATGGCCTAGATGGTGGTGCGGAGACGCACGAATGCGCGGTTTTCCTGCGCGTTTGGGAGAATCGGGGTGTAAATCCCCGGCTGTACCAGTAACCGTAATTCCTCTTGGCCCGGGATGTTCGCATCGCAGATCGGACGATGCGCCCGGGTCGGTAAGGTTAAGTCGGATCGCCTCCCATCTTGCACGCGACCGTGGCGCATGCCGCCGGTACGCGTTGGGCTCTGGAGGGAAGGGGGACCCCGATGGGGGTACTCGAGCGCAATGTGCGCGATGACGTGGGGCAGCCGCTGGGCAATGCTCCAAGTGCAGACAATAGGAGACAAATGGATATGTTTGAGGACGAGTGCCAGCGCGCCTCGTGGCGTTGTCATGGAGCGATTGCCCGTGGCGTAGCCAAGCGCGGTCTGGTGGCGTTCCTGGCTTTTGCCATGGCTTTTGGCACCACGCCGGCGCAACTTTGGGCCGAGGGTGCCGAGGGCATTGCGGAGGCTGTGGCCCAGGCCGCGACGGGCGGCGAGGGCGCGGCGGCAGACGATGGCACTGCTGCCGACACCGGCGCGAACAGTGCGGCGGCGAGCGCTGCTGCCGATGGCGCCGGCGCAGATCAGGGCGCAACTGCGAGTGCCGCGAATGGTGCTGACACCGCCGCAGACAACGCGACTGAGTCCGAGAACTCTGCTGCGACGCCTGCTGCTTCGGAGCAGAAGAACGCCGTTGCCGCCGCGTCCGCCACAACGCTTTCCGATGAGGCAAAGGTCTTCATTCAGGACGCCAAGGATAAGGACAACTCGTATTCCACGAAGTCTGGCGCACTCAACGCGGGCGATACGCTTTGGGCAAACATGTACGACGAGGTCGAGGACGACTGGTACGGCACTTCGACTGAGTCCGTTGCCAATCCCGGCACCTGGACTTACACCTGGCTCGCCGGCACGACCAGGGCCAGCAGCAATGTCGCCGACTACACCGAGGTCGTAGGCCACGAGCAGTCGCTCACCGTCACCGATGCCATGGTGGGCAAGTACTTCATCTGCAAGGTGACTGTGGATGGCAAGGATTACTTCGGCCCCTCGGTTTCGTACGGCTCGGGTATCAATGCCAACAACATCCCCGGTCCTGTGCTGGGCGTCGGTCAGATGGAGCTTAACAGCGTCAAGCTGAATAGCGACACGCCGAGCATAGGCGATACCCTGACGGCGACTCCGTACATAAGCTATTATCAGCAAGCCCCCGCCGATGCCAAGGTCACCTACGCGTGGTCCGCATCCACCTCGCAGTACTCGGGCTTTACCAAGATCGAGGGGCAGACGGGCGCTACGCTCGTGGTGGGCGACGACCTTGAGGGCAAGTACATCAGGGTCGAGGCCAACGCTGGCGTCAACACGGTGAACAAGACCACTTCCAGCAAGGTCAAACAGGCCGGTGCGGTGGACATCTACGCGGTTTCGCTCATCAATCCCAAGACCAACAACTCCGTGTTCGCGGTTGGCGATACCGCCCAGGCTCGCGCCAAGGAGAAGGGCGCCTCGACGTTTATCGACGCGAGCAAGCTTAACTATCAGTGGCAGAGCTCTGACACCAAGAACGGCGCGTATACCGATATCGCGGGCGCCACGGGTGAGACTCTCGAGCTTACCGATGCTTTGGGCGGCAAGTACCTCAAGTGCAAGGTGTCCTCGAAGATTGGCTCTTCGAGCTTGACCAACTCGACGGGCGCTCTCGTCGCTGCTGCTGGTTCAATTAATGTCTCGAGCGTGACTATGAGCCCGACTTCGGGCAAAGTCGAGGTTGGTTCCACGATTACGGCGACCGCCAAGGCGGGCTCCACCGACGTTACCTCCGACTCGCATGTCACGTGGCAGTGGTACAAGGGCAAGTCGAATACCGCCAGCTCGTGCAACACGCCTATCGAGGGTGAGACCGGTAACACCCTGACGGTGACCGCCGCCCTTAAGGGCTGGTACGTCGTGGCCAAGGCCAACGGCGGCTATGGCGAGCAGAAGCCCTACTATGCGGCGGGTCCCGTTTCCGTCGCTGGCCAAGTTGAGCTTTACGACGTGCAGTTTGAGGGCTCTCCTGCCACCAACGGCGTGCATGTGGGCGATACGCTCAAGACCAAGGTGCGTAAAAAGGACGGCTCCAACTATCACTATATCGACCGCACCGATAATGTGACCTACCAGTGGCAGTATGCAAACAGCAGCTCGAGCTACGACTCCGCTTACACCGATATCCCCGGTGCTACCGAGGCGACCTATACCGTTGACGCCGCCTATGCTGGCAAGTACCTGCGCGTGAAGGTTACGAGCGAAAATACCGTTTCCAGCACGCAGAAGAAGAGCTCCTCCGGCGGCACGCAGTCCGTTGCCCCGCTCGGCCCCGTGACGCTCAAGGGCCAGTACAAGCTGGCGGGCATTGAGCTTGCCGATAAGAACGTTACGCTGAGCGTGGGCTCAAAGATCACGCCGAGCGTGCAGGTTCCGGGTAGCTGGTCGGGCTCGACCAAGGACGTGCCCGACGATGCCGAGCTCACCATGGCGTGGTATGCCAAGGGCGAGGGCGATGCCGGCTGGACCGAGCTTACCGACGGCATCGATACGACCGATGGCAGCCTGACCATTTCGGACGCGCTTGTTGGCAAGCGCATCAAAGTTACGGCGAGCGCTCTCGACAACACGGTTGAGTGGGTTTCGTCGGATAGCGTTACCGCGGCGGGGAAGTACAACCTGCTGCGCGTGACCACTACGCCGCAGATCAATAGCGATTCGACCCATCTCGTCTCGGGCGATAGCGTTAAGGCGACGGCGCAGGCCAAGCGTGCCGACGGTTCGACCACCAACGGTATCGACGTCACCGACCGGGCGACTGTTGCCTGGTATGCGGCCGACGACGCGAAGGCTCCCGCGGCCGACTGGACGCTTCTGCCCGATATGTCGGGCGCTACGGCAACGGTTTCGGCTTCTGCCGCGGGTAAGTATCTGAAGGCTGTCGCCACGAGCGGCAGCTCGACGGTTGAGCTCGTCTCTGTCAATCCCGTGATCGCCGCAGGCTCGCTTGAGGCCGCAGTCCAGAAGCTCAACGATGCCAATAAGCAGATCGCTGTTGATTACAGCGCCAAGGGCGGCAACGTCAACGATGTTCTGAAGGCGCAGCTTGCCGATCTGGGATTTACCGATATCGACGTCAAGGTCTCCGAGGGCGGCGTTGCCTTTAAGGCCGAGGACGCCAAGGCCACGGTCGGCATCTCCGATGCGCAGGACAAGACCAACGGCGATGTGACGTTCTTCTACATCGACCCCAACGACTACACCGGTTACAACATCGACGGTCTGCGTAACGCCGATGTGGCGTTTGAACTGTCGCGCGATGGCAAGACCGAGTATTACCTGCCCAACAAGTCCGTGCAGGTTGCTTGGGACGAGGCTCGCGTTCAGCAGATGCTCGACGATGCCGCCGAGCAGGTTGCCATCGGTTACGCCGCAGGCGATTCGGCTGAGTCCGTCACGTCCAACCTCACACTTCCGTACCGCGCGGGCTCCAAGAGCAAGTTCGAGGTTGAATGGAAGAGCTCCGACCGCGATGTCATTTGGCCGTCCGGTTATGGCTGGGACGACTACACCGGCAAGGTGACGCGCGTTTCGAGCGATCGCGCTGTTACGCTGACCGCGACGGTTTCGTTTGTGAACGGCGGCCCGAGCGGTATCGAGGGCTCGCACGACTTCACCGTGACCGTCAAGGGCGATCCCGAGAAGGTTGCCGCCGACAAGAAGGTGCTCCAGGAGAAGGTCGATGCGGCCTTTACCTACGACAACATCAAGTACTCCGGTACCGACACGGTCGCCAACAAGGATGGCTTGACCGCCGACCTGCAGATGCCGCGCACGAGCACGCTCAATATCGACGGCAAGTATTACGAGGTCAAGTACTCTGCCAGCACCGATGACATTACGTTCAACGGCTACAAGGGTACGGTCTACCAGCCGCTGCCTGGCGCCGAGGCGGCGAAGACCAAGATCACCCTCACGGTGACCGATAAGTCCAACGTCGAGGTCACGGCAAGCAAGACCCTCGATTTTGCGATTGCCCCGCAGGACCAGGGCGAGCTCGATGCTGAGCTTTCTCTTATGGAGAAGGCGAAGGCCGGCTATGCTGCCGCCATTCTGAATGGCCAGGACGCCAATGCCGTTTCGGCCGACATGCACGCCTTCCAGAAGGCCTATCTCGATGCCGACGGTAACCTTGCCTGGAGCTACAACAAGACGACGACCGATTCGACGTCCCTTGGTATTGTTCCGGTGGATCTGCCTGGCTATGATGCGATGTCCGGACAGGACTGGCGTCTGTTTAAGTCGAGCAACAGCTCTATTGTCTCCGCAGAGAATCTCAAGGTCACGCAGCCGCAGTACAACACGAAGGTTGTTGTTTCCTCGCGCCTGACGAGTGAGAAGTACGCTCGCTATGCTGAGCGCTATCCCGACAATGCCGCGTATGCCAAGCTTGCCAACCAGGACGTATCGGCAAAGATCACGGTTCTGGGCACGAGCGGTCAAAACGATCCCGAGGTTACGGCGACGTGCACAGTTATCGGCGTCGATTCCAAGGGCAAGCAGCAGACGTGGGCTGCCGCGACGCAGTACACGCTCAAGAATGGCTCGACGGCCGCCGATCTTTCCGAGGAGCTCTTTAAGCAGGCCGGCCTCAAGGCCGACTACGACCCCAATGGTTCTTGGGGCTGGGTACTCAATTCCATTACGTCGCCTTTCGATGTCGATCGCACCCTTGCATACGACCATACTACGGGCTCCTATTGGCAGCTGTTCATCAACGGCACGGCTGCATCGGTGGGCGCTGGCAAATACACTCTCGAGGCGGGCGACTCTGTCGTCTGGTGCTACTCGAAGTACGGCGACGCTGCACCCACCGACCAGCTTTCGGTAAGCTGCACCGTTGTCGGTCAGGACGCTTCAGGTGCTCAGCAGACGTGGGCGCAGCCTACGACTGCACTGGTGGAAGAGGGCGCAACTGCCGCCGATCTTTCCGAGCAGGTCTTTAAGCAGGCCGGCATTGGCGCCGACACCGGCACGGGCTCGTACGGCTGGTTCCTCAATTCGTTGACCTCTCCGTTTAATAAGAGCGTGACGCTTTCGACCGAGCAGGTTAACGAGAGCACTTGGAAATACTGGCAGTTCTTCGTCAACGGCAAGATGGCTAATGTCGGCGCGGGCAACTACACGCTCAAGGCCGGCGATGAGATTGCCTGGGTCTATGGTTCCGATGGCACCATGCCCGGTCAGGTTGCTGTCTCGATGGAGATCATCGGTAAGAAGGACGATAAGGCACAGCGCTGGACCGATCCTTCGACGCAGGTGTTTGTTGAGGGCACGACGATCAAGGACGCCACTGCCGCCTACTTTGATGCCTTGGGCATCAAGTCCGAGATGTACGATCAGCTGGGCTTCTGGGGCGTTCACAGCCTTGTCTCTCCGCTTGACGGCACTAAGTTGGCCGGCGCTTGGTCGTACTTTGTTAACGGTGTTCCCGGTTCTCAGCTCGATAGTGACTACGTGCTCAAGTCGCGTGACGAGATCGTCTGGGCTTATGCTGCCGGCGATACGGTGCCTAATCCCGACGAGGTCGTCGTCAATCCGAGTGCCCCACGTCCGACCGATTGGAAGTCCGATTGGGACGGCAAGTCCAATGCGGCGGTCGAGAACGTTTCGACGCCTACGGGTGCGCTAGCGAGCTCTTGGACGTTCGACTGGAAGGCGTATTCTGGTTCGGCGTATCCCAACGCGAGTGAACCTATTGTCGTGAACGGCAACGTGTATCTTGCCGTCAACAAGCGCTTGCTAAAGATCGACGCCGAGTCGGGCAAGGTCCTTGCCGAGTCGAATCTTAAGAAAGCGGTCGGTTACACCTCGCGTCCGATTTATGCGAACGGTTTGGTTATCGTTCCGCTTGACGGCGGTGCGGTCCAGGCTCTGACGGCTGACACGCTTACAACGGTTTGGGTCACTGACTCCGTGAGCGATGCCGCCCAGTCTAATTCTCAGCTGACGGTTGATGGCAATTACCTCTATGTCGGCACCGTTGATGTCGACTATGGAAAGGGTACGTACAATAACGGTCATCTGACGCGTATTAATATCCTGACCGGCGCTGTTTCTTGGCAGCATGTCAATGCCGACGAGGGTTATTACTGGACAGGCGCTACAGTGGGTGATGACTTTGTCCTGGTTCCCACCAGTGCTGGTACCGTCGAGATGCTCAGCAAGTCAACGGGTGATGTGCTCGGCAGCGTTTCGGTTGGAGCGGTTGTCAACTCCACCTGCGTGCTTTCGGATGATGGCAGCCATGCCTATCTGATCTCGCGCGACGGCAAGCTGCACGTGTTGGCGATTTCTGATGGCGACTCACGCGATGCGGATGCCGCTTCGCGTATTACCGAGGAGCGCGTAGTTGACCTTGGCCTTACCGGCTGCGCGTGCGTGCCTACGACGTATGATGGCAAGCTGATTGTTGGCGGCGAGGTTGCTGGCGGCTCTGCGCTAGCGATTGTTGATCCGGCCAACGACTTTGCCAAGACGCTGGTTTCGTCTGCCGATGGCTCTGCGCTTCCTACAGGTGGCATCAAGGGCGCTCCGCTGGTGAGTGTCCAGGGCGAAGACGCGTATGTCTACTTCACGGTTAACTACGGCGAGAGCCCTGATTTCGTTAACTACACCTCGGGCGGTGGCGTATATCGTTACAAGTTGGGTGACGCTGGGGCTTCTGGTGTGTTTAGCGCAACAGGCCACAACAACTACTGTGACTCGCCAATCGCTTGTGATGCCCAGGGCAACTTGTACTACATCAACGACTCTGGCACGCTGTTCAAACTGAATGCTGGCGTTAAGGTTTCGTTTAGCGCTGGCGAGGGGTCCAAGGTCGATTTTCAGACTACGGCCGCCAACGGCTCTATCGCCAAACCTGCCGATCCGACACGCGAGGGCTACACCTTCGCTGGTTGGTATACCGACGAGGCTTGTACGGAGGCGTATGACTTTAGCGTTGCGGTGACGGCCGATATGACGCTGTATGCCAAGTGGATCAAGAATGCCGTTAACCCTGGCGGTAACGGCGGCTCTGGCTCCAACGGCGGCAATGGCGGCTCGGGTAATGCCGGTGCTGGTTCTGGCTCCGGCAACGGCACAAACGGCCAGCAGAGCGGCGGCGCTGTTTTGCCTGGGCAGAAGCCGGTGTCTACCACGACTACGACCGAGACCAAGGACGGCAAGGATTCCAAGAAGGATTCCGACAAGTCCGACAAGAAGGACAACAAGAAGTCTGATAAGAAGTCCAGCAAGTCCGGCTCCAAGTCCGATACGGGCGCGGCCGCCACGACTACCGCTAAGAAGTCCGCTGAGGCTCCTGTGCAGCAGTCTGGCTTCAATCCGCTTGCCATCGTTGGTGTTGCGGCCGGCGTAATCGGCCTTGCCGTCATCGGTGTGTTCGTATTCACCAAGCGTCGGTAGGTGAGGGCTATGTCCAATAAGCCACAGGACGCCGACTCCAAACAACTCGACTCGTCGTTCATTCAGCTCGACGATGCAAAGCAAAAGGGCGCTGCTTCGGCGGCGTCCGCCCCTCGGCGCAAGGCGCTTGTTGGCGCCCTGACGGCCGGCTGCATCGTTTTGATCGTTGTGTCGCTGGGTTTTGTCTATCCCTCTGACGGCAGTGCATGGTCCATCGATTGGATTGCTCAGGCCGTGACAGGGGGGAGCGTCGTTGCAAGGGATGCGTCGGTTTCCGGCTCGACTACCGCTTCGGGCAAGACTGCGCCCAAGGACTCCAAATCTTCGGACAATGCGAAGGACGGGTCGAAGGATTCGGATGAATCTGATTCCAAGGACAAGTCTGAATCTTCGGACAAGAAGTCTGACAAAGCGTCTGCCGGACATGACTCCGAATCCGCCGGTGGATCGAGCTCTTCTTCGGGCGGCGGCTCGGTGTCTGGCGGTGGGTCTGCATCCAGCGGCGGCAGCGCCTCTGCTGGCAATCAGGGCGGCTCGCAGCAGCCTGACTATGCCACAGTGACGGTCTCGGTTACGTCGAGCGCCGTGGGCAATCCTGTGTCTTCTAGTGGCACCTTCACCTTTAACAAGGGCGCTACGGTCTACGATGCCCTGTGCGCCCTAGGGCTTTCCGTGAATGCGCGCGGCACGTCGTACGGCACGTATGTCGCCGCTATCGGCGGCCTAGCCGAGATGGAGCACGGCGCCAAGAGCGGCTGGATGTACTCCGTTAACGGCACAGCGCCCATGACGGCCTGCAGTAACTACGTTCTCTCCAATGGCGATAACGTCGTTTGGTATTACGTAACGGGTTAGAGGTCTCGACATAGCGCGCCAAACGGGCGGTTCGGACAAACATCCGAGCCGCCCGTCTTTCATGCGTAGAGGACTGGGTCGCCGGGTCTCTCGGCAAACAAAAAGCCGACTGGAACGTGAATTCCAACCGGCTGCGAAGCGAGATTATGTTGGGTCGTCTACGACTGCGCGCCCTCGAGGAAGAAGCGACGGCTAAAGTAGTTGTACCAGGTGACCAGGAACGTTGCGATGGCCTTCATGGCCTGGTAGCCGAGGCTCAAAAACGTGACGCCCACAAACATGTACAGATCGTTGAGACCCAGGCCAATCACCGACAGGATGGTGAAGATCGTAAACTCGCGCTTGCGGCTCATGCCCTCGCGATGGTCGAACACGTACTTCATGCTAAGCCAGTAGTTGACCACGACGGACGTGATAAACGAGATCGTGGTGCTCATCAAAAAGTCGAGGTGGAACAGCTCGACGAGTGCAATGAGCATACCCCAGTCGATGCCAAAGGAGATAAGACCCACGACAGCGAACTTGAGGAACTGCTTGGTATGAGGTTGTGCCAGTGCCTTGCGCACGTAATCACATCCAATGCGTTGACGAATCGAGCAGAGGATACTTTAGAGCTTTTGCAAGGGAAACGTAAGGGCTTTGCCAAGAACTATACGAACTCGCCAAATATTCAAGAGGTAATCCGCAAACGTTGCAAATCTTCCCGCAAACGAGCAGGGCCCACGAACAACGCAGTGCTCGACGTGCGTCATCCGTGGGCCCCGTAGCTGTGCGGGAAAGTCGAGCTACTTGGTCTCCTCGCCCTCCAGGAAGATCTTTCGGGTCACAAAGTTGTAGACCATAACAAGCGCGGTGGCGCAAATCTTGGCGATATTGGCCTCGAGCCCCAGACCGGCGTTGAGCGCCAGCACGATACCGTCGTTGAGAGCCAAGCCGATCACGGACAGCACGACAAAGATAATGAACTCGCGGCGGCGGCTCATGCCCTCCTTGTGCGCAAACACGTACTTCATGCTCGCGACGTAGTTAAAGATGAGCGAGACGATAAAGCCGCTGGTATTGGCGATCAGGATATTGAAGCCCAGACCGTAGTGGAGCAGATTCATGATGCCAAAGTCGATAACGGTGGCAATGACGCCGACGACGCCAAACTTCATGATCTGCGCAAGGAGCTTTTGCATGGTACCTGCCTTAGGGTGGCGCCGGAGCGCCGCGGGGATGACAAACTCAGCAAGTTTAGCCAATCCCCGCGGGTGGAGCTAGACGCGCTCCTCGATAGCACCGTTTCTATATGCATCGAGCAGTTGGCGTAGGTCCTGGATTTGGCTGCGGATCTTGGCACCGGTATCGGTGTCGCTCACCATGCGGCGACGGTCGGCCTGGTCAAAACGGTTGGTCTCGCTCTCGATGTCCACGTTGCGCGTGAGCGCTTCGGCAACCGTTGTAAAGGCCCGGTGCGACTTGAGGCGGCAGCCGCGTGAGCTCGAGATAAGCGTGTAGCCGGCGATACCCGTTTTGGGATGATAGGCGCGACAGAAACCGCCATCGATGACCAGCAGCTTGCCCTCGGCGCGGATGGGCTGCTCGCCCTTGGTGGTTTTAACGGGCGTGTGGCCGTTGATGATGTGGCCGGTCGGCGAACATGCCATGGGGGCAACGCCGAACTCGCGCATGATGTCGTCGCAGACCGAGGGTGACTTGGTAAGCGTAAAGTACGGGTCCATCGGCTCGACCCAGGTGCTCTTATCGGCGATATAGGCGCGCTCAAAGGTACGCACCAGGCGTCCGCTGGCGGGTGAGTTAAAGCCGATCCACAGGTACCACATCCAGTCGAGGGCGTCGCGGTCGCCCACGCGCCAGGCGCGGCGGGCGATGCGGTCGCAAAAATCGAGATAATCGCGGCCGGCGTGCCAGGTACCCAGGCAGTTCATGCTGCTAAAGGTGCCGTCTTCGTTGAGCGGCACGCAGCCATGGAACAGCAGGTTGCCGTTGGTGACCTTGTACATCGAGCCGTGGGTGTAGAGGAAATCGATATGGCGATGCAGATGATCGGCGGTGACAAACTCGGACACAAGCTTGTCGATGATGTGTTGCTCCTGGGGCGTGAGCGTGTAGGGGTCCGCCGGATCGACGGTGGGGAAGTCGTTGGTCGTGAGCGGCCATACACTGCCGTCGGCAAGCGTGACCGTGCCGGCGTCGTGGTCGATCTTGTCGAGCAGCAGGCGGTCGGTCATGTCGAACTCGGGGTGGCGCTGGATAATCTGGCCCTCGAGTTTAAAGAGCAGCACGTTGATGGCCTTGATCAGCGGGGTGATGGTCTCACCGGCGGTGTAGGTGGCATCGGCAAAGGCGACGAGCTCGCGCAGCGAGATACCGTAGTCGTTCTCGAGGATCTCGTAGTTGTCGTAGCGCAGGTTGTTGCGCAGCACCGTGGCGATGCAGGCGGGCTCGCCGGCAGCGGCGCCCATCCACAGCAGGTCGTGGTTGCCCCACTGGATGTCGAGCGAATGGTAGGTGAGCAGGCGGTCCATAATCTTGGCAGCGCCGCCGCCACGGTCGAAGATATCGCCCACCAGGTGCAGGTGGTCGACGGCCAGGCGCTTGATGAGCGAGGCGAGCGACTCGATAAAGTCGTCGGCGCTTGCGGTCTCCAGAATGGACTCCACGATGCGCTCGTGATAGCGCACACGATAGTTGTTCTCGTCCGGATGCGTGTGCAGCAGCTCGTCGATGATGTAGGCGTAATCGCGCGGGATGGCCTTACGCACCTTGGAGCGCGTATAGCGGCTCGAAAGCGAGCGGGCAACCATGATGAGCTGGTCGAGCATTGTCTTGTACCAGGTGGGGGAGTCCTCGCGCCGGCTGCGGACCAGCTCGATCTTCTCGCGCGGGTAGTAGATAAGCGTGCACAGCTCGCCCTTTTCGTCAAAGGAGAGCGTGTTGCCAAAGATCTCGTCGACATGTTCGCGCACGACGCCCGAGCAGTTATTGAGGATGTGCATAAGGGCTTCGTACTCGCCGTGCACGTCGCTCATAAAATGCTCGGTGCCTTTGGGCAGGTTGAGAATGGCCGAGAGATTGATGATCTCGGTAAACGCGGATTGCTCGGTGGGAAATTGTCTCGACAGCAGACGCAGATACTTAAAGTCTTGCGGATTGCGATCGAATGCGACCATGAAACACCTTCCGATATGGTTGGTAAAACTGATAAAACAGCGTCAAACGTTTATCAGTATGCGCCGGCTTTGTTTCGATTTTGCGCCAGCGGCTGAATTGTCGGCTGAATGGTTTGGTAAATCGATTTAGTTGAGGTTGATGTGTCGGTTAAGTGGAGACGAAGGGGATGATTTTGCCCATGTTGGCCCATGGCTGGGATGGGGATGTTGATGATAAAGATATTCAATGCCAATGGTTCGAATTGGTAAATAGTGGACATTTGTATCGTATTTAGGCTTGCTGTGCGATAATTTGCGTAGCAATACTTAAGGAGCCTCATATGAGTGATTTTGTCCTGAGCTGTGAATCCGCCGCCGACCGAACCCGTGAGTTCTTTGCGTCGCGCAATATCCCTGTCGTGTGTTTTCATTACGAGATCGACGATGTTGTCTATACGGACGATCTGTATCAGTCGATTACGCCGGACAAGTTTTTTGCCCAGATTGCCGCGGGCGCCATGCCCAAGACGTCTCAGGTGAGCGTGGGTGAGTACGAGGAGTTTTGGGAGCCGTTTGTTGCCGAGGGTAAAGACGTGCTGCACCTGACGTTGTCGTCGGGTATTTCGGGCACGTATGGATCGGCCTGCGTCGCGGCGCAGATGCTTGCGGATCGCTATCCCGAGGGCGGCAAGGTGCGCGTCATCGATTCGCTGGGGGCGTCTTCGGGCTTTGGTCTGTTGCTGGAATATGCCGCCGACGTGCGCGATAGCGGGGCTTCACTCGACGAGACGGCTGCTTGGATCGAGGAGCACAAACTCAACCTGCACCACTGGTTCTTCTCGACCGATCTGTCGAGCTACCTACGAGGCGGTCGCATTTCGGCTGCGAGCGCGATCATCGGCACGGCGCTTAAGATTTGCCCGCTTATGACGGTCGATTGCGACGGCAAGCTGTCGCCACGTGAGAAGATTCGCACTAAGAAGCGCGCGATTTCCGAGATGGCTAAGACCATGATGGCACACGTGCAGGACGGTGCGGATTATTCGGGTAAGTGCATCATGTCGCACTCGGCGTGCCGCGAGGATGCCGAGGCCGTTGCGGCACTGATTGAGGAACAGGTTCCGCAGCTTAAAGGCAAGATTGAGATCAATGACATCGGTACTCTGATTGGCTCGCATACCGGACCTGGTACGGTGGCGCTCTTCTTTATGGGCGACAAGCGCGTGGATTAATTTGCCCCATCACGTTGCTGCATGATTGCTCAAACGAAAACGGCCCGTCTCACGTTTGTGGGGCGGGCCTTGCTGTTGCGGCTAGCGTTTCTTTCCGCGGAAGAAAAAGCCGTGCAGTGACGGCTTGAGGCCGCGATTGGCGCGATGCTCCTCGACGCGCTCGTGGATCGAAGCGACGCGCTCGATGACTTCGTCGGGAATCGGCACGTCGGGATTCATGTTCTCGACCTGGCTGACTTCGGCGGCGGCGACCTGGTCGATAATGGGCACATCGTCGCGCGAGATGACAGGTGTGGCGTCTTCCTTCATCTTGCGATAACGCTGCATCATGTCGGCCTGTAGCTGCTGGGCCGAAGGCGGCGTCCAGATGATGGCGTTGGCGCCGGCGGCGATGGTCTCGCGAATGCTCTCGGGCGTCTTGCCGCCCGGTGCGATGAGCGGCAGGTTGGGATAGTGCTCGCGCAGTTCACGCAGGACCTGGGGTGTGTTTTTGCCGGCGGCGATGTTGAGAATCTTGGCTCCGGCGCGCACTTTGGCATGCGCATCATCGTCGCAACGTACGACCGTGGCGATGACGGGGATGTCGGCGATGTTGGTGATGTGCTCGACCATCTCGGCAGTAGCGGGGGAGTTGACCACGCAGCCCGCCGCGCCCTGCATCTCGGAGACGGCTGCCATCTGCACGGAGCGCTTACCGGTCGTAGTTCCGCCGCCCACGCCTACGAAGACCGGGCACTCGGCGACGGTCAGCAGCGCTTGCGTAATGGCGGGCTGCGGCGTGAAAGGGTAGACCGCAAAGACGGCATCGGCGTTGGAGTTGCGGACAACCGCGACGTCGGTGGTGTAAATGAGCGACTTGATGCGTCGGCCGAAGAGCGTAAAGCCGCTGGCCTCCTCGATCTCGTCGGGCATGCGAAGGGCCGCCTTGCGCAAACGTCCGTCGATGGACAGGGGCTCCATAGGGAGTAGGCCGTTGGGCGTGACGGCTACTTGGGGCTCGGTGAACTCGTCTGCGAGCTCGACCTCGGAGAAATCGACCGAGGCGACGATGTCCTCGTGAACCTCGGCGGGTACATCGATGGGAGCTTGGTCGTTTGCCGCGGCAGGCGTGTCGAAGGAGCTGGTGCCGACGAAGGCGTCGACGCGCTCATTTAGATCGTTGAGGGTATCCATGGAGACTCGATTCTATGTGATGACGGCCGGCGCGATGCAGCCGGAATTGCGAATGCTAAATCGTTTGACGAGTTGATTTTTCCCCGCCGCGCCATCCGTTAGACCGAAGGGCAGGCGAACGTGAAGGAGCTGTGGTGGCGGGGATCGAGGTGCTATCTTGAAAGTCCCGTTTAAAAGAGAGGTGACGCGGTATGGAATTGACAGCAATGTTTGGCTCGATTGGCCTGTGTGTGGGCGCAATCGTTGCCGCCGCGGTCATCTACTTTGTGGTCACGGCCATTAAGGGCAAAAGGGCCGAACGCAAGGAGCGCGCGATGCTTAAACAGCATCGCGACCAGCAGGGCAAACGCGCACGGAGATAGCTTGTTGAGTTTTTGATCCGTGCGCTAGCTGCGTTTTCGGATCAGGGCAATGTAGAAGCCCTCAAAGTCGCGGCTAGGCGGAATGGTCAGCGTGCCGGGCATACCGTTGGCGACGGACGAGACGTGGCCGGCGGCGATGGCCTCGGTGAGAGCGTTGCTCTCGATATGCGGCTCCTCGCCGGCATCCTGGGCACGGCGCGTTTCGCTTTCGCTCGGCGTGCCGTCGAGGGGGATGAGCTCGCAGTCCATGTGCTTGTCGAGGGCCTCTTGCAGGGCGTCCTCGTTTTCCTGCGGCAAGATCGAACAGGTGGAATAGACGAGCGTGCCGCCCGGTTTGAGGGCTCCCATGGCGCGGTCCAGAAGCGCGCGCTGCGAGCGGGCGCACTTGACGAGCAGCTGCTCGGTCAGGCCGCGCAGGCTTTTCTCGTTGCCGCTGATGACGGTGCCCGTGCCGGTGCAGGGGGCGTCGAGCAGGATGCGGTCAAAGCGGAAGAACTCGTCGAGCTCGCGTGCGTCGATGCGCATGACGGGCACGTTTTTGGCACCCTGGCGATGGAGGTTCGACTCGAGCTTTTCGGCGCGGGGAATGCTCATCTCACAGGCGGTGAGGTGCGCCTGTCCCTGGGTGAGGGCGGCGATCTGCGTCGTCTTGCCACCGGGGGCCGCGCACATGTCCAGGATGTCCTCGCCTGCCTGGGCGCCCAGGACCAACGGCGGCATCATGGATGACAGGCTCTGCAGATAGATTTTGCCGTCGCGGTAGATGTCGAGGTCCCACAGGTCGGAAACCTGGGCCTCGGGCAGGATGAAGGCGTCTGGGTACCAGGCGACGGGGTTGTGGGCGATGCCGGCGGCACCGAGCGCCGCAGCGATGTCCTCGGCGGTCGCCTTGAGCGTGTTGGCGCGCAGCGTGACCGGGCGTGTGGCCGCGGCGCCGAAGCCCTCGATCACGAGCTTGGCATCGGCGGGCGCATAGGCGCCGGCGACCGTGTCGACCATAAAGCGCGGCAGGTCGGCGGCGGAGTGTTGGGCGGCAAGCTGGTCGGAAAGCTCGGTAGCAGCAAACTGCCTGAGCTTGAGCTCGGCCTTGACCTGCTTTTTCTGCTTACGACGACGCGGCTTGGACATCCGTCTTTCCTTCCCATTCCATTAAAAGTAGTCAATTTGGGACGGGGCTATTTTAGCTGCCCGTCCGTTTCGGCAGGCGTTGCAGTTAAATTTGGGACGGGGTAGCTAAAATAGCCCCGTCCCAAATTGACTACTCTGCCTTGGTGTTGGCTTAGTACTGGCTCTCGTGCTTGCTGAAGAAGTCGAAGCGCGGGGGCAGCGGCTTTACGCGGTGCTCACCGGGCTTCTCGCCCAGGCTCTCCACGAACTCGTCCGTGGAGGCAAAGATGTTGTCCCAGCTAAAGAAGGCGACGGGGTCGACGTCGAAGTACTCGCAGATGAGCTCGCAGCCGGCCGGCACAATACCGTGCATCAGGACGGTCGCCACGCGCAGCTCGGTAAAGGCGTCGACGAGGGCCTGCGTCATCGCGGCGTTTGCCTCATTACCCTCGAGCTTGTTGGCGGCCTTGGAGGCGTCGCTCCAGCGCTTGTTGGCGGCGCGCAGGTAGTCGTCGCACACGGCGAGTGCGCGGTGCGTCTCGAACTTGTACATGGCCTGCTCAAAGGCGAGAGCTGCCTGCTCGGCGGCTTCGATCACGGTGGCGGAGGCGGCACCGGCGGGGATGCAGCCGTTGCGATAGGGGCTCTCGTCGCCCTCCTTGATGGCGACGCCGTAGAAGCAGCTGCGGGCCAGGCGGTTGAAGACGCCGGTCAAAAGGGCGCTCTCCTTAAGGGCCGGATCGATGACACGCTTGTCGTCGCAGGCACGCACCTCGTTGCCGTCCTTGTCCTTGCCGGTCACGCGCGTGTCGTATGCCTTGGGGCTAAAGCTCACTGGCTTCTCGGACAGGCCGAGCGACAGCCAATGCGCGCGCATCTGCTCGCAGGTGTAGTGGTTGAGCAGGTCGTCTGCCGGCGGGGGAGGCGTCTGCGAGGACGAGCTGGCCTTTTTGCCCATGTAGAGCAGGTGGTAGCAGGCGCTGACAGTGCTCTGCGTGAGGTCCCAGCCCAGGGCCTCCCACATGGCGGTCTGAGCGATGCAGTAGAAGTAGATGTTGTCCTGACCGATAAACTGGTAGATCTGAGCGTCGTCAGAGCACCACCAGTCGCGCCAGTCGAGCGAGCTGTGCTGGTAGGTGGGCGCGGGGACCTGCGTGGAATCGGCGGCGGGCTCGCCCATGAGGGCGGCATCCTGGGCAGCGACGCCCTCGGTCACGCCGGCGGCCTTGGCATCGCGCGCGAGCACGGTGCGCGTATAGCTGATGGGAGCCCACAGGCTCTCGGGCCAGCACCAGCAGGTGACGTCGTTCACGCCGTCGACCTCGGGCACCGGAACGCCCCAGTCGATGTTGCCGGTGATGCGGAAGGGTACGAGCGCCTTGCCGCTGCGGAAGCGCACGCCGCCGTTGGCGAGCACCGCGTGGGCATCGTCGCGCTCCTTCCAGCTGGGGAAGGTGACGGTAAAGCTGCTCTTGTTGCCCTCGGGCTCCAGCACGGTGTGCTCGGGAAGCTGATCCTCGACGGCATCGAAGGCCTCGCGGAACTTGTTCTGGATGTAGAGCTGAGCCGGCAGCAGCCACTCCTCCATGGTCTTGGAGACCACGGAGCGAACCTGCGGGTTCTGGGCGAGCTTGTCGGTATAGGTCTTCATAAAGTCGAGGTAGGCCGGCAGGTCGAAGTAGAGGTTGTCTACCGGGCGCAGCTCGGGCACCTCGCCGGTGAGCTGGCTCTTAGGCGCGATGAGCTCCTCGGGCTCAAACTGGTGGCCCAGGTCGCACTCGTCGGCATAGGCCTTCTCGGACTTGCAGCCCTGGATGGGGCAGCGGCCGATCACCTGACGGCCGTTGAGGAACGTGCCGGCCTTGGCATCGTAGAACTGCAGCGTGGAGCGCTTGGAGATGGTGCCCTGCTCGTGCAGGCGCTCGATAATCTCAGCGGTCACCTCGTTGTGGATCTGGGCCGCCGGCTCAAGGCCCGAGCCGCCGTAGATGTCACAGCTGATGTTGTAGTTGTTGAGGGTCGCGGCCTGGCGGGAGTGATTGGACTCGACATACTCGCTAATGGACTTGTCGTAGCCCTCGTTCTCCTTGAGCTTGCGGTAGCTCTCCATGATGGGCGAGCCATAGCAGTCGGTGCCCGAGGTGAAGATGACGTTCTCGCGGCCCAGACGGTCGCGCAGGAAGCGGGCGAAGAAGTCGGCCGGGACAAAGACGCCACCGACGTGGCCAAAGTGAAGGCCCTTGTTGCCGTAGGGCTCGCCGGCGGTAACGATGGCGCGGCGAGGCCAGCTGGGACGGTCGTTCATGGAGTATTTGGATGCCATGGGACTCCTTCGCATATGGTGAGAGCGCGGCCGGGCACAAGGCCTGGCGACGCGGTGGTCAATTCGTGCATATCGTTCGACATTATCGCACATGCGGACGGGTACGTGGCAGGGGCGCTATCCTAAGATGCTATGAATGAGATTTCCAACATACATGCGTTTGAGGACGAGGATTTTCTGCACGCTTGCTTCGTGTGGGGGATGGTCGTAGTCGGCGTGTTTGCCGTGTGCCTGGTGCCGGTGTTTATGCTGCTGGGCGGGCCTGCAGACTTGGATGCGGCTGACGCGGGCGGCTGGATGGCTGTCGTGGGCTGGATAGTCGGCTTGGCTGCGGTTTCTGCGGCGTCATTTGCCGTGCACGAGCTGGTGCACGGTGTGTTTTTTAAGCTGCTGGCGCCTGCGGGCGCGCAGGTGACCTTTGGGGCGAATCGCGAGACGGCGATGATCTATGCCTGCGCCGAGGGCGTTGTGTATTCGCGCCGGCGGTACATGGCGGTTTGCCTGGCGCCGACGGTTGTTGTGACGGCGGCGTTTGCCCTGGGGTTTGCGTTTTCGGGCTATCCGCTGCTGTGCTACCTGGCGGCCGGCTTGCATTTGTCGGGCTGTGTGGGCGACTGGTATTACGTGCGGACCATTTTGCGCGACCGCCGCATTGTCGCCTGCGAGGACACGTCCTTCGGCGTGCGCTTTTTCGGGTGAGGAGATGTCGATGAAGCCGTTGTTGTTGCACGCCTGCTGTGCGCCGTGCTCTCTTGAGCCGGTCCACCTGCTGCGCGAGGAGGGGTTTGAGCCCGCGATTTGCTGGACCAACCCCAATATTCAACCGCGCGATGAATGGCAGCGCCGCTTGGACGAGCTGCGCCGGTGGTGTGCCGATGGCGACATCGAGCTCATCGAGGCGGGGGAGGACCGCGATCGCTGGGAGACCGGCGTGGCACCGCTGGGTGCCGATCGGCCCCGTCGCTGTCGCGCGTGCTATGCCTTGCGCTTGGCCGAGGCGTGCCGCGTGGCCCAGGAGCGCGGGTTCGAATATGTGGGTACGACGCTCGCCGTCTCACCGTATCAGCTGTTCGATACCTGTAATGATGTGTTGGAGCGTCTGGCTGCCGCCCGCGGTCTCACTCCGGTGATTCGTGATTTTCGTCCGTATTACCCCGAGGCCACGCGTCGTTCGCGCGAGCTTGGCATGTATCGGCAGAATTATTGCGGCTGCCGATTCTCGGCTGTCGAGGCGGCCATGGACCGCGCCCGCATCCGCGACGAGCGCAAAGCCGCCAAAAAGTAGTTCATTTGGGACGTCAGCCTGCTAGGATGTAGAGCGGACTTTAGCTATATAAGGAGTATCCGACGTGTCTATGCGTACCGATGATTTTGACTACAACCTTCCCGAGGAACTGATTGCCCAAGCTCCTGCCGAGCCGCGCGACTCCTGCCGCCTTCTGGTGGTGGATCGCAAGGGCTCCCAGACAGGAACGCCGCTGGAGCACGGCGGTACCGTTGAGCACCGCATCTTCCGCGACATCATCGACTATATCGAGCCGGGCGACGTGCTCGTCATCAACCAGACGCGCGTGATGCCGGCTCGCCTGATCGGTCGCAAAGCCGGCTCGGGCGGCGTGGTCGAGACTCTGCTGCTCAAGCGCCGCGAGGACGTGGATCCGCTGGGCCATGTTTGGGAGTGCTTGGTCAAGCCGGGCAAGCGCCTGAAGCCCGGTGCTCATATTGAGTATCGCGCCGGTGGCGCCCATGCGCCCGAGGGGGCTCCCGTGGTGCTGACAGCCGAGGTTGTCGACTTTGTCACCGATAGCCGCGGCGGCCGTCTGGTGCGTTTTGAGCCGGCCGGTTGCAATGCCGCCGGCGACCCGCGCACGCTCGACGAGGCCATCCACGCTGCCGGCCACGTGCCGCTGCCGCCCTACATTACCGATTACGAGGGCGATCCCGAGAAGTACCAGACCGTCTACGCCATGAAGGAGGAGCACTCGGCTGCCGCTCCTACGGCGGGTTTGCACTTCACGCCCGAGCTCATGGCCGCTATCGAGGCCAAGGGTGCGAAGTTTGCCGCCGTCGAGCTCGAGGTGGGTATCGATACCTTCCGTCTGGTGGAGGAGGACGACCCCACGCAGCACGTGATGCACACCGAGCGCTACCACGTGTCGCAGGAGGTTGTCGATGCCGTGCACAAGGCCAAGGCCGAGGGTCATCGTGTGATCGCCGTCGGCACCACCGCGGTGCGCTCGCTCGAGAGCGCGTTTGACGCGGACGCGCCGGTGTCCGATCCGGCTGTGACGGCGCGCTATTTTGAGGGCCGCGAGGACGGGGCCGACACGCTCGGCCGCGGCGACATCGTGGTGCGCGAGAACGCGACAACGCAGCTCTACCTCATGCCCGGCTCGACCTATCACGTGGTCGACGCGTTGATCACGAACTTCCACGTGCCGCGCTCCACGCTCATGATGCTCGTGAGCGCGCTTGCCACCCGCGACCAGATCATGGATGCCTACACCGCCGCCATCGAGGAGCGCTACCGCTTCTTCAGCTTTGGCGACGCGATGCTCATCTTGTAGGTTACGGCGTTTTACAAACGCCGTAACCGGTCGACGCTGCGCGGGCCGCATTTGGACAATCTGACGTTCAACTTCAAGGGCGCGACCAGAAGGTCAGCGCCCTTTCGTTTCACGTCACCTTGCCTCAAATGCGACCCGCTCGCTGTCGTTGCCAAAACACCGGCATTTCTTTGGTTGTCAACAAAACATCGGTGTAGTCATTGGGTGTTCCTATAGTTTTGTCAACCGTCGGGGCTACTCCCGGTAGGGCACCCGGTCG
>UQIE01000028.1 GCA_900541065.1 uncultured Collinsella sp.
CGACCGGGTGCCCTACCGGGAGTAGCCCCGACGGTTGACAAAACTATAGGAACACCCAATGACTACCTTACAGAGCTTCCAGCGCGGCGGCGATGCGCTTCATGGCGGCATCGGCGGATGCTTGGTCGGGCGCCTCGGCCAGCACGCGGATAACCGACTCGGTTCCGCTCTTGCGTACGAGCACGCGGCCCTCGCCTGCCAGCGCAGCCTCGGCCTCGGCGATGGCGTTCTGCACACCCATGTTCTCGAGCGCGGCGTCCTTGTCCGCCACGTGCACGGCCACCTGCGCCTGCGGCAGCAGCTTGCACGGAGCCGTGAGCTGCGAGAGTGTCTCGCGCTCGGCACGAATCACTTCCATCACGCGCAGCGAGGTCATAATGCCGTCGCCCGTGCGCTCGATATCGCCAAAGATCGTATGGCCCGTCTGCTCGCCGCCCAGGCTGTAGCCGCCCTCGCGCATCTTGGCATACACGTGACGGTCGCCCACGCCGCTGGTCACGGCGCTCAGACCGGCAAGCTCCAGCGACTTGACCAGGCCAAAGTTGCTGGCAATCGTCGGCACCACGGTACCGCCCGAGAGTCGCCCGTGCTTGTTCAGATACACGCCGCACACGTACAGGATCTGATCGCCGTCTACCACGCGACCGCGCTCGTCCACGGCCAGGCAGCGGTCGGCATCGCCGTCGTAGGCAAAGCCCACGTCCAGCCCCTGCTCCACCACGTGGCGCTGCAGGCGCTCCATATGCGTGGAGCCACAGTCGACATTGATGTTAAAACCATCGGGCGCGGCATTGATCACGCGCACGTCGGCGCCGAGCGCGTCAAACACCGGCTTGGCCACCGAGGAAGCCGAGCCGTTGGCGCAGTCAATACCGATCTTGACGCCCTGCAGCGAAAAGTTCGCGCTTGCGATGAGCGAGGCAATATAGCGGTTGCGACCCTGCATGTAGTCCACCGTGGCGCCGATGTGGTTGCCCGTTGCCAGCGGTACCTCGCTCTTGCCATCGATGTAGTCCTCGATGAGCTCCAGTACGTCCTCGTCCATCTTAAAACCGTCGCTGTTGACGAGCTTAATGCCGTTATCGCAAAACGGGTTGTGGCTCGCGCTGATCATGATGCCGCAATCGAAGCAGCCCTCCACGGTCTGATGTGCCACGCCCGGCGTGGGGATCACATGCAGCATATAGGCGTCCGCACCGCTCGCGACCAGGCCGCTCACCAGCGCCGCCTCGAACATATAACTCGAGCGACGCGTGTCCTTGCCCACGATCACGCGCGCCTTAGCACTGCGGTTGGTGCCGTAATACCAGCCCACAAAACGGCCAATCTTATAAGCGTGCTCTACCGTCAGCCCAACGTTGGCCTCGCCGCGAAAGCCGTCGGTGCCAAAGTACTTCATGCGCTCTCCTTACAAAATAGGGGCGAACAGATTGTCTGTCCGCCCCAAAATGGTACTCGATTATCTGCGCTACCAGAAAAACCCTACGCCGACGCGCTATCGCGAGCCGCCTGGCATGTAGGAGTCTGACGCAGTGTAAGCGGCTTGTCCCCCGCCTCGGCCGACGTGGTCAGCGTATACGTGATCGTCGTCGTCTCGCCAGCATGCAGGTCAACGGTACCCGAATAGAAGGGGACTCCATGCCACGCAGCGGCGCCAAGACCAAACTGGGTGCCCTCAACCGTAAGGTCACTGATGTTGCCGCCCGTCGGGGCAAACAGTGAGACATTCAGACGCTCGTCGTCGCGCGCGGCATCGGGCGCGCTCGCCGCGACGTAGTCGGGCAGCTTGCCTGCCTCCTCCCGCGTCATGATGTTCGTCAGGGTAACGGTGATGCGATACGAGCACGTGCCGTCGCCGTTCTTGACGCCCTGGCCGATCTGCGTGTCGGCGTTCAGGTACCAGTCGAGCTTGGAAAAGCTCAGGTTGTTAAAGTAAACGCCGGCAACGGGATCGGCACTCGGATCATCCGGATCGGGCAGCGAGGCGTCAATGCCCGTCTCTTTGATGGCATTCTGCTCATCATCGTTTCTCATCCAAGCAATCAGACGGCCCTCTTCGGCACCGCGCTCGAATGCACCGACAAGCTTTGTAACGTCGACGTCACCGATGCCACCGAGAATCTTGTCGAAGGCAGCGCTGGCAACGGATGCAAAGATGCCGTCCGACTCCTCGACCGGATAGTTCCAGTACACATCGTGCATGAGGACCTTTGCGGCGTTGGTGCCGTCGACAACCGTTCCGTCGGGCAGCGACACGTTACCGACCAGGCCCAGCAGATACTGCAGGAACACCGGGTCGATACCCACGACGCCGTCAACGTCCTGCCCATACTGGGACTTCCACAGCGCGGCGACACGCTGCGAGTTGCGAGGCCAATCGGGCGAATACGCGTTACCAGAGTTGTACAGGTTACTGTGGTCACCAAACAGTGCCTCGTCCTCTTCGTCGACGCTCTCAACCGCCTCGTCTTTGCTAAGCGCAATACATGGAACAAAGTCACCAATCGACATCTGGCCGTCGGTGACCGAAATCAGGCCCTGCGAACCGCCAAAGCCGCCGCAAGCACGAATCTCGACGTTGTTCATGGCGTACACAAGGTAGTTGCGCGTCTGGCCGTTGGCGCCGAGCATCTGGGGAAGGACGGGGGCAACCTTCTCCGCCGCGTCAACCGCGCCGTTGAGGGTGGCAAAGCCGTCCTTGGCCTTATCGACCAGCTCGGTCACCTGGGAAATATGAGTATCGCCAATGCCCTGGACCTTCTCGTTGGCGCTCTTGAACACCTTCGAGCTGCTGGAAAGCGAATCGGCGACCGCCTGCAGCGCGGACACGTTAATCATGCCGTCCTGGAACAGCTTGCCGGGCGTGGCCTGCGAAAGGTTATCGGCCATGGGAACCAGCGCATTGCTCGAGACATCGGACAGGGCATCAATCATGGTGCGGGCTGCGTTGATGTCACTGCCATACACCGGGATAAACGATGCCGCCGTCCACAGCGGGCTCGAGGTCTCCGCCTTCATGCTGTTGCAGAGCTCATCGATCTTCTTCGCGTCGTCAGGCAGCGTCGAAAAATCGCCCGACGTGACCTTATCCTTAAGGCCACCGACGATCTCGACAGCCTCCTTCGCTTCGCTCTTTACGGTCTTTGCCGAGTTAAGCAGCATAAAGCCGCTTGCGCCAAGCACAACGAGAAGCACCACGACTACAGCGGCAATAATGGCGCCAGTGTGACGCTTTTTGCGCTCGCCCTTGCGATGGCGATGACGGACCAGACCGTCAGAGGTCGAACTCGACGAAGCATCGCTACCGTAGTTCAAGCCAAAATCGTAATAATCTTCCTTGGAACCCGAGCCCGCAAACTCGGCACCGCTATCATCCAGGCGGGCGAACGTGCCAGTCTCGGAGGCGCCGGTGTAGATCGTGCCAAGGTTACCCGTAAGCCCCGCGCCACCAGCAGAGGGAGTATTGTTGGCGGCCTTGCCGGCATTAACGTTGCCGGCAGCATTCGCGGCGTTGGCAGCACCTGCGTTGTTCGCAGGCACCGAAGGAGCCTCGCTCGGCTGCGACGCGGAGGTTGCACCGCCCGCAAAGACATTCCCTCTTGCACGGCCAGTCTTTTTTGCCTTTTGAGACTGCTCGTACAGAGCGGTAAACATCGCCGTCTCGCCCGGGGACACGCGCTTACCGGAACCGCCCTGTCCAGCGCCGCCCGGCGTGCCGGCCTTACCAGCCCCGTTCGGACGCGGCGGAACTGCAGGACGGCCGCTATCGCTGCCCTTAAAGTGATTACCAGCCATAAAGAAATCCTCGCAATTGAGTCGCAATGAAAAAGTCCATAACGTTGCTAGTTTATGGCATTTTGAGCATCGACAGCTAAACTCCAGACACGGACATCAATTGGCGAAAATGCGGCACAACACCTTTTCTGTCTTGGCGGCGGCGCTAGCTACACCGTAAGGAACATCATCACGATGATCATGACAAAGCCGATAAGGTCGGTCGGCAAAAACACCGTCCCCAGCATAACGGCGCTGGTGATGGTCGCCGAAACCGGCTCCACAGTTCCGATGAGGCTCGCACGTACCGAGCCGATGTCCTTAACGCCCTGCATATAGAGCATGTAAGCAAAAAACGAGCCGATAACCACGAACACCGCGAGCGCCTCGACGCCGGCAGCGTCGAGCGCCGGCATATGCGCCCAGGGCTGCACGAAGACGCACGAGACCACGCCCGCCGTGAGCATTGCCGAACCCGTGACGATGGGGCTGCCGTATTCGGGCAGGATCTTGGCGGGAATCACCGCCATACACGCGGCGCTGACCGCACACATAAGACCTGCTGCCAGGCCAAGCGGCGAAATATTCAGGCTGGTGGGGTCGCCGCCGGTGGCGATTAAAAAGGTTCCACCCAGAGCCAGGCCAATGCCGATGACTTCGCGAGTACGCGGCATACGGCGATCGGTCACGCAGGCGTAGCCCATGATGATAACGAGCTGCAGGCACTGGAGCACCGTCGCGGTTCCGGCGTTCGTCAGGCGCACGGCCGAAAGATAGCAAAACTGGTTGAACAGCAGGCCAAAAGCGGTAAAGAGCAGCAGCTGCTTGCGATCAGCGGGCGTCGTCCAAAGCTTGACCAGGCGTGCGCGGTCGCGCGTGACAACCACAGCCATAAAGAGCAGGCCGGCGAGAATCTGACGCACGCTCATAAGCCACAGCGTATCGACATGGTAGGTATCGAACAAAAAACTCGCGCTGGTGCCCGAGAAGCCCCAAAACGAACCGCCCACCAGCGTAGCCAAGACGCCCGTGATCATCTTGCGCGTCGAAGCGCTGTTCAGGCGGTCGCGCCATGCGCGACGGGTGTTGCGGCTGAGCTCGTCGGTGCCCTCGGGCACATCAATGTTCGATATATCGGTCATCGGCACCGAAGCCCCTGCGCCTTCGACCTGCTCGACACACTCTTTGCTCATTCCACTCCCCCGAAACAGCCTGGAAACAATTCGGCTTACCTTACCACGGCGAAGTCACCAGCTGGAGGCTTGTCCGCTTATCGGTAGGACAATTCCGCAGGCGTCTTTCCATAGCTCGATACCGCAATGGCCTTGCATTATGCGACAGCCAAATCGCGGCAGCAGGCTCTTTTGAAATGGATGCGACAAAGCCCCCGAATTCCACAATGTAAGCGATTTTTAAAAATGTTCTTGCCACCGAGTTCAGGCTCCGTTATATTATGCCTTGCGCGCTTGCGCACCCTTGATCGGGCGTTTAGCTCAGGGGGAGAGCGCTTCCCTGACACGGAAGAGGTCAGAAGTTCAAATCTTCTAACGCCCACCAAATGTTCGCAGCTCAGAGACTATGTCCTCTGGGCTGTTTTGTTTTATGTCGCCAAATCAGTTGGCAGCTCCAACCGCCCAACTAGCCAAAAGCCGACCATCTACTTGCCGATCTATTCATCGGCATAACCAATCAGTCCGCACCGCAACTTCTCAGCAAAACGCCGCGATGTCTGCGCCCTGCGGTATCCTTGAGCCACTTGCACCTGCAGCACCAAGGAGCCGCCATGCGCACCGAGCTCGATGTCCCCTTTTCGCACAAAGAAGAAGCCAAGGCGCTGGGCGCCAAATGGGACCGGACCAAGAAGATCTGGTATGTACCCAGCGGCGTCAACCCCGAGCCCTTTGCCGAGTGGCTGCCCGGTGTTGACCGATCCGACCCCTCAGCGCCGTATATATATCTAGTACTGGGCAAGCGCGAGTGCTGGAAGTGTCACAAAGAGACCTCGGTCGCAGCCTTCGGCATTCCCTATCGAACCGATAACGACGAGAGCATCGCCATCGCGCACGCGCCCAACGAAGCCGGGTACATTGCCATCGACACGGCCAACGCCAACGCACTCGCCATCGTGCCCGCTCTTGGCTGCGTACCGGGCGAGATCCGCGACTACCTTCATAAGCGCTGCGGCTACAAGCCCGTAGGCGCGCGAGCCTCCAAAGCCCCGTCGCTCGGCAACACGTGCACCAGTTGCGACGCGCTGCAAGGCAGCCGCTATCTGTTCGAGGAGCCCTCGTCCCCGTTTGCCCTCACTGCCATCAACAAGCTGCCGGCACTGGAGTTTATACGCGTCGAAGTTGCCGGCGTCTTTGGCGTCCCGGTCACGCGTACCGACTTTGACCAGGCGCTCTTTACCTGGGCACGCGACCATCACGCCGAGTTCCACAAGCAACTCGGTGAGGGGATTTATTTGTAGAGGCAAAAGACACTCACAGCCAACTCCTCCGCATCACCTATCCCTCGTCGCCGGCGTCGTACACGATATCGAGGCCACAAACAGGGCATTTCTCCGGATACACCGGCATATGAACGCCTGTCCGTTTTCTCACTTCGTCGCTGAGTCTGTCGCGCGCATCGATGAACCGAATGTCGAGACACGGTATTTGCGAGCCGCAGCAAGGGCAGGTGACGACAAACGACGCGCAATCAACCTCTACGCTCGGAAACATATTGTTGTCTATAAGGGCACACGGCAGTTTTCCGTACTTCCCCATCGCAATATCGCCTCGCCAGCTCATATACGCTCCCCTCTCGCTATACAAATCAGGAAGAGCATGCACCGGCGGGCGTGCGCGAGATTGCATCGCCACGCGATCCGATCAAACAACACGATCGTCAAAGAATGCCAAAGCCAAATACGCTAATACGGCAGAAGCCCCGCCTTTTCACGCTTCTTTTCCGAGCGATCGAACTCAATGCGATGGGCCTCAAGAAACACCGTATCGGGTCGCCACTGACGCTCATCCGGCTGCCTTAGCGTCGCACCCGCAAAGGAAGCGTAGTCGGTCTTATCCAGCAGGTACGATCCGCACAGCCGATATTCGCCGCAAACAGGCTCAAACGAAATCAGGTGAGCATCAAATAGGGAATGAAGATCGCGCCGAAGCAGAATACCGTTGCTGGCAACCTGCGATTTGGGTCCCGAGTAATTCTCGATATGTGCAGCCTCCAGAGCTTCACTGACGCCGCAGTCCGACACCGCGCAACGGCCATCATAGGCGGCAACGAGCTGCTTGCGGAACCATTGCTGCCCCAATCGCTCGCGCCTTAACGCATAGCGGACCTTTTCGTCGTCGGTCGCACCCTGTCCGGCAAACTCAATATCGACGGGTATGTGCTTCAGATAACTCATGTCGGGCGCAAAACGAGGGTCCGGTCCGCCTTTATGAACAGGACCGTGCAGAACAAACCATCCATTTTCGGGCTCGAACCGCTCAACAAACGCAAGGCCGAGCACCTTATAGCCCACCTCGGTTGCAAATATGACTCCGACTGGGACGCCACATTCCATGCAGTTGAGCATTTTACGGTTGTAATTCTGGTCTCGAGAACCAACGGCTCCTGGCGCTTGGACCGAATACTTAATGACCCACGTACCGTCATCCAAATAGAGCGGAGGCACATCGGTGTAGAAGCTCTTTTTAGAGTTATGGACCGAAAGCGCAAAGATCTTATTGGGATCTTGCTTCACCCGATCCTGGCCCGGCCAGAAGATCCCTGAATCCCGCGTTACGGGAAAGAAGTCCGAGCCAATTCTCAAACGGTACTGATACTGAGGACTATCTTCCTTGGTGTGGTGCGGAAGGCTGGTCCAAACGCCGCCGCGCTGTTCCTCACCCAGAAACCACTCCCATGCCTCAACGTATTCGGAAGGCACGAGACTGCAGGCGCGGTCATAGCTTGGTCCATCCATCAACGGAACAGCAAGGTCAATGTCGTTCATCGCCAGCACCTACAACCATACGAACGCGAGTCATGCCCCTCAATAATATGGCCGAGAGTCAATTATTACGAGATCTCATTCCGCGATCGGCACATCGTTGATGCTCTCGGTTTGCCGCTGGCGCGCTTGTACCCCGCTACCCCACTTCCCTGTATACTGATGTAGCACGTGTTTCATCCGGGCTTGTTGGGCCGGGTCGTTCATGGGAGGTTCTTGTGGCTGTTTCGAATCCGCCTAAGGGAAGCGTTTCTTCTTCGTCCATCAAGCCGGTTACGCGCAAGGCCGTGCGTTGCCAGCGCGAGGTCGCTTGGCTTGTCACGCAGGCGGCGGGCAGGCTTGTGGCGACCACTCAGGACGTCAATGCGCCTACGCCGAGCTTTGTGTTAGCGGCGGCGCTGGATTTTGTGCGCCAATTGGAGGTTGCCGCGCAGGATGCCAACGGCCACCTCGACTACCAGAACGTTATGGCGCCCGACCTGCAAACGTTCTGCCACATGGCCAAGTTGCCTGCCGCGCCCAATGCGCTTTCGGACGCAGGCTACATGTTTACGCTCTCGGGCGCGGACCTTATCCGCGACATCTATGCATACTGCAGCGAGCTCGCCGAGCGCCACGTCTTTGACGCGGCAGAAGTCAAACCGGGAAATGTCATCAAGCTGGTTCTTAGGCTGTTCCTGATAGACGGGTTCGGGGCCATGCCGGCGTAAGCCGAGTCTTTAGCATCACCGTCGACTGGGCAACAACCGCTTTACCTTAATGGACGCCAATCGAGGGTCGATTATTGGGTCGCCTCGTCCACTAACGCATCTATCCCACGCGCTCCGACAGTCGATACTTGCGGTTGCGGCTCGTCGCCGGCGCCGTGGGCTCAAGCTCGCCTTGAGCAATGAGCGCGTTGACGCGCGACCTAACCTGGGAAATTGTGAGCCCTGTGTGCTCTGCCAGCTCGCGCGTCCCCAGCTCGCCGTAGTGTTTGAGTGCCGTCACAATTAAGCCCCCGCCATGATCGACCGGCTCGATCTTTGAACGGTAAAGTACGACCTTGAACCGATCGAATCCCGGGCAGAACAGGGGCCCGGCCAGACCATGCGCGCGCATGGCATCGATCATCATCGGGATGCCCGAGCCATTGCCCTCAGCCGGCGAACCTGCGCCATCCGGCAGCGGGACAATCGACATGAGCTTCACAAGCGTCGCGTTACGGCATCGGGAGCTGCCGTCAAACAAGTTCTCGCGAGTCTTTCCCCCGTAAAGGCCGCCAGGATTTGTCACCTCGACACGATCATCAAAGACGTCGACGGCAATCGATTGTCCACAGAACCGATCCCCGTATTCTCGATGGATTACGGCGTTGGCGATTGCCTCGCGCAGAACCTCCTCGGGAATCTCAAGCGAGTCGACACGCGAGACGCCTTGGACGGTCGAGGTTCGCCGCAAATTCTTGGCGACGGCTGCGACGGCATCCGAGATCATCTCGCCCAACGTTCCCTCACAGATTGTGCGGTCCATGAACCTCAGCGACCCCGCCATGCCCTTCTGAGTTCCCGCATGGACAGCCACGTCAATGAAGAGCTTGGGATAGAACTGCTGAGGGTAGGTGCCCACAACTAGGAGTCCAGCCTTGGTGACATTGCCCTGGGAATCAAGGATATTTAGGCGCTCCAGCTTCGTTTGTTTGTCCGGCGCGCCGCGCATTGCCCGGGGCGTCAACGAGAAAGCCCGATCTATCGTACGGTCGACCAGCGTCTCGTCGAGATTGTCCGCGCCCGCACCCGCCACCGCGTCGCGATCGCTCGGAGTCGCTCGACCGTATGACGCCAATGCGAGCACCTCAGTCGATGAAAGCGGCACATCTTTGTCATCGATGCGCTTGTAGCTGCCGCCCTGGGCGCCCCGCTCTATGACATAGCAGGGCTTGCTCGACGGATCGAGCTCCTCAATCGTAATGACGAGAACGATGACGCCCTGAAGCTCCACTCGCTCGATCGTGTATTTAGGCGGATTGGCCAGCTTTCCTCGACCGCCCGCATCACCCATGCCTGACACAAATTGGTTGAGCACTTTCTCGGTCTCGAAGTTCTCAACCGGGACAAAACCTGCGCGCTCACTCACTCCGAGCACGATGATTCCGCCGGCAGTGTTCGCGAATGCGCTCACCGTTTCCCATACGTCGCGGGAAAGCGTCGTGGCGCTCTCCTTCACTTCGACGTTAAGATCATCCGAGCCCATACGCCTTAAAGACTCAAGCAGACCGGTCAGCTCGTTTTCGTTCATCTGCACGTCCTTTCGCTCGGTCCTGCGGAGAATGCCGCGGATAGATTTCCCTCGTCTCTCAGTTATCTCTCGTAATTATCTCTCGTTTATCTCTCTGTCTCTCGGCTTAGAGATAAGAGATAGATAGAGATGGAATGTCTACCATTTGCTTCATTTATACATATTTTTGCTGGTAGAACAATCGGTATTGAGACACTACCATGATTGCCTGTCTCTTTGCTGCTCAGTTATCTCTCATATTTTTCTCTCATCTTCCTGTCATCTCTCATATTAGAGACGAATGAGAGGCGAGAGATACGCGAGTGATGGACGACCGAGGATTTTCGGACGGTCGGATATCGAGAGTGGATATTTGGACGGTTTTTGGGGCTTTTGCGGCAGATTCCGTCCAAATATCCCCTCTCGTTTGGCGAGTGTCCAATTTTCCACGCTCGTGCGGCGGGCACGCGGGACCTATGCCCAATCCGGCTGCATCGTCTCCAGTTCGCCGCAGGGTCGCGGCCCCATATGGGTATACTCTCGAGGATTCGACTCGATTCGCCCCCGCTGGGGCGTCAAAGGAGACTGCATATGCCCACCACCTCAACCGACCCGCGCGCCGCTGCCGCCGCACTGCTGGTGCCCGGCACTACCTGCCACGGCTTTGCCGTCGAGCGCCGCGAGACCGTGCCCGAGCTCGACTCGGACGCCTACGTGCTGCGCCACACCGCCTCGGGCGCTCGCCTGCTGTACCTGGCATGCGACGACGAAAACAAGGCCTTTGCCATTGGCTTTAAGACGCCGCCGGCCGATTCCACCGGCGTGTTCCATATTCTTGAGCACTCGGTCCTGTGCGGATCGGCAAAGTTCCCCGTCAAGGAGCCATTTGTCGACCTGATCAAGAGCTCCATGCAGACGTTTCTCAACGCCATGACCTACCCCGACAAGACCATCTACCCCGTTGCCACCACCAACGAGCAGGATCTGTACAACCTGATGGACGTGTACCTGGACGCGGTGTTCAACCCGGCCATCTATACCAAGCCGACCATTTTTGAGCAGGAGGGCTGGCACTACGAGCTGGACCTGCCGGAGGGCGCCGAGGGCGGCGGCGGCTCCGCGAGCCTGCACGAGGGCACGCTGCGCTATAACGGCGTGGTGTTCAACGAGATGAAGGGCGCGCTGTCCGATCCCATGAGCGTGCTGGACGACGCCGTCAACGCCGCGCTCTATCCCGACACCGCCTATGCGCACGAAAGCGGCGGCGACCCGCGCGCGATCCCCGCGCTCACCTACGAGCAGTTCCTGGACACGCACGCGCGTCACTACAATCCTTCCAACTCTTACATCACGCTCTACGGCGACCTAGATGTGGACCGCGCACTGGCGTTTTTGGACGAGCGCTATCTGTCGCAGCCGAGTGCCGCGAGCTGCCGCATGGACGCTGCCGTCGCCGCCGGCGAGGACCCGTCCACGCTGGCGCCCAATCCGCTGGATGCGCAGACGCCCGTGACCTGCGAGTATAAGCGTGTCGAGATGGCCACCACGCCCGAGAACGCCCTGGTGGGCCTGGGCCTGGTGCTGGGCAGCGCGCTCGACCGCAAGCGCACAATCGCGGCGGACATCCTGTTCGAGGCACTGCTGGGCTCCAACGAGGCACCAGTTAAGAAGGCCATTCTGGCCGCCGGCCTGGGCGGCAACGTGGTGAGCTACACCGCGGCCGAGAGCCTGCAGCCCTACGAGCTCATCATGCTGCAGAACGCGCAGCCCGGCGTGGCGCGCGAGCTGCGTCGCGTATTCCAGGACGCCTGCCGCGACCTGTGCGAGCACGGCGTTCCGCGCGAGCGCCTGGAAGCTATCATCAGCAGCAACGAATACGACCTGCGCCAGCGCGACTATGGCATCGCCGATGGCGTGGCCATTGCGTGCGACGCGCTGAGCACTTGGCTCTACGATGACGACGCCGCGACGCTGGCGCTCAAGTACGGCCCGGTGTACGAGGAGCTGCGTGGCGAGCTGGACGGCAGCTACTTTGAGGACCTTCTGCGCGAGCTCGTGCTCCAGAACGATCACATGGCGCTGGTCGAGTTGGTTCCGGTAGACGCTGCCGAGGGTGCGGAGAGCGCCGAAGCTGCCGAGCTGGCTACCAAGCGCGACGCCATGACCGATGCCGAGCTGGCGGACGTGGTCGAGCGCACGGCCGCGCTGCGTGCCGCGCAGGAGGCCGAGGACACGCCCGAGGACAAGGCCACGCTGCCGCGCCTGCGTGTATCCGACATTGGCGAGGCGCGTCCCGAGCCGCCGCTGGTTGTGGACACGACCGCGCCCATCCCCTGTCTGCGCCACGGCATCCCCACCAACCGCCTGGCCTACGCCATGCAGTATTTCGACCTGAGCTGCGTCGCATTTGAGGACCTGCCCTACATGACGCTGCTCTGCCGCCTGCTCAAGCAGCTGCCCACGCGCGAGCACTCGGCCGAGGAGCTCGACAACTTGCTCGCCGGCAAGCTGGGCTTTTTAAGCTTTACGACCGAGGTCATGACGCAGCCCGACGTGGACGGCGTGCGCCCCTACCTGCTGGTGAGCGCCGGCGCCCTGTCCGAGAAGATCGACGCGCTGGCGAGCCTGCCGCGCGAGGTGTGGTCGAGCACGCTACTGGCGGATGCCGACGCCGACCGCGTTCGCGACGTGCTCACGCAGATTCGCATTGGGCTTGAGCAGGGCTTTATCAACAACGGACACTCGGCGGCGCTCGGTCGCGCGATGAGTTACAGCTCACCTTCGGCCGTGGTGCGCGAGCAGCTTTCGGGCGTGGACTTCTACCTGTTCCTGCGCGATCTGCTCGACCACTTTGACGAGCGACTGGACGACCTGCGCGCCAAGCTTGCCGCGCTGGCAGACCGCATCTTTGTGGCCGATGGCTGCATGGCGAGCTTTACCGGCAGCGACGAGGACTTTGACGCGTACTGGGATGCCGCGGGCGACCTGGGACTGGGCGCTGGCGACGGCACCGATGCCGGCCGCAACGCGCTCGTGGTGCCGACGCCGCGCGACCGCCACGAGGCCTTTGTCATCCCCAGCGACATCTGCTTTGCGGCAAGCGCGTGCGACCCGCGTCGCCTGGGCATTGACGTGACGGGCGCCTGGGCGGTTGCCGCCAACGCGCTCTCCTACGACTACCTGTGGAACGAGATCCGCGTGAAGGGCGGTGCGTACGGCTGCGGATTCCGCGCGGCCGGTGAGCGTCAGACGGCGTTCTACACCTACCGCGACCCGGCGGTCGATCCTTCGATTGAGCGCGTGGAACGCGCCGGTGCATGGCTCGGCAGCTTTGAAGCCGACGAGGCCGCCTTCGAGGGCTTTATCGTAAGCTGCGTGAGCGGCATGGACGCGCCAGTGAAGCCGTACGCGCTCACCAAGCGCCGCAACACGACCTACCTGGCCGGGCTCGATCCGCACGCACGCGAGGAGCGCCGCGCCCAGATGCTCGCCGCCACGCCCGGTGAGCTTCGCTCGCTCGGCGCCGATGTGACGCGCATCGCAGCCGCGTCGCCCACCTGCGTCTTTGGCGGCCGAGACGTCATCGCCAAGAGCAACGCCGGCTTTAACGTCATCGACCTGATGGGCTAACGCACAAAGGTAGATTTTTGGGACATGCCTGAAAATCTACCTTTTCTTTTGCCGCGGACCGGGCAGGCGGCCCGACTTCGGCCCGCCCCGTCCCACCAGTTTTGTCTCGATCTGTAACAGCTAGGCCCATTTATGTCGAGTTACTGTTACAGATCGAGACAAACCGCCGCAGACATCCGCCCTTCAGCAAAAACCACCGCAAAGGGGACAGGTGTCTTTGTGTTGGTTCGAACACTTGTTCTATACGTACACATGTTCTATAGTAGTGGTGCTTGCATCGGACCTAAATTGCAACTAGGATATAGTTGCAGAATGTGAGGCGGGATGACTCGGCCCGATAAACTCATCGCCCAACTGCTTAGCTGCCCTTCGACGTATCGGTATACCGATTTTTTAAAAGTCATGGCTTCATATGGCTTTGAAATGGACAGCAAAGGCAAGACATCCGGATCGCGCGTTCGCTTCTACAGGCCATCAGATGGCAGGATGTTCGTAATGCACGCGACGCATCCATCTGACGAATTGACAGCGGGGACCATTCGAAACATCGTTCGATTTCTGCAAGATGTCGGAGGTAGTCATGAGTAACGTTTTGGCATACAAGGGTTATTTCGCCCCAGTCGAGTTCGATGCCGAACAGCATGTGCTAACAGGTATGGTCACCGGCATTAGGGACGCAATCATATTTGAAGGCTCCACGGCTGAAGAAGTGGAGCAATGCTTCCACGACGCCGTCGACGATTACCTTGAGTTTTGCGCCGAGAAGGGCAAGGAACCCGAGCGGGCTTTTAAGGGGTCGTTCAACGTAAGAACGGGCTCTGAGCTCCACAAGCAAGCGGCGCTGGCGGCGGCAAAGAAGGGTGAGTCACTCAATAAGTTTGTGACTGAAGCAATTGCTGCGGCGTTATAGCATTAACGCCTAGGCCCAAACAACCACAAAGGGCGCAGTTCGCAGGCATATTTGCGGTGGCTTTACTGCTCATATCGCGTTTGCCCAGATGAAACCTGCCAAAATAAACCTGTCCCTTTTTGGCAGGTTTAGAAGAGGGGTCGGGATGGACAAGGCTGAATTGCGGCGGACGGTGATTGCCCGGCGCGATGCGATTGATTTGGATGTGCGGGCGGCGAAGTCTGCTGTTGTATGCGCGCGGCTTGTTGAGCTGATGAAGTCCAGCGGCACTGCGGGGCAACGCACCGTTGCCGTCTATGCCGCGATGGGTTCCGAAGTCGACCCCGCCGCGTTTGCCGCCGCGGCCGCCGCGCGTGGCTGGCGCGTAGCCTATCCGTGCATGCTCTCGGCAAGCGACGCCGCCGCATGCGGCCAGCGCATGTGCATGCGGGCAGTCTCTGCCGGCGATGCGTCCGAGGCCCCGTTTATCGCCCACCCTACGCGGGCCTTCGCAGCCACGGACGTCGACAGCGACCACTTCCCCATCGTGCCCGCCGCCGAGCTCGACATGGTTGTCGTGCCACTCGTAGCCTTCGACCGCACCGGCGCGCGCCTGGGCTACGGCGGAGGCTGCTACGACCGCTACCTGCCCACGCTTTCGGCAACATGCCAGGTCGTCGGCATCGCCTTTGACGAGCAACGCGTCGACCACGTTCCCACCGATGCGCACGACCTGCCGCTGTCCCACATCGTCAGCGCCTAGCCGCCGCTGTATCGCACCCGCAAGATGAGCGTGGAAAAACTCCCACTTTGAGCCCCCTTAGGAGCTAAAAACGGGAGATTATCCACGCTCATTCAACAAGCGTCCGAAAATCCACGCTCGTCCGTCCGATTTTCCACGCTTGTGCAGCCAAACGCTCTGCAACTGCCTCAGCACGCACGCGGCACGCCGGCGACCTTGAGCTTGCGATCGAACTTTGTCGGATCCCTTAGATCATCCCAGCACAAGCGCGCGATCTTGCAGTTATCAAGCAGCGAAAGCCTCGACTCGCGCTGGCGCTCATCGAACTGCGTCTTCGCGAGCTTGCCCTCCTCCGCTGCCTTCTCGCTTTTAACAAATCCGTCGAACTCCCCGATAATCAGCCGGTCGCCCACGCGCCACAAGTAGTCGACGCGATACGGTCGTCCCGGCTCAACCGGGTCGAACAGCTCAACTTGCAACTCCGGCGTCTGCCAGCCGCGCTCGATCATCAGGGCACGCGCCTTGGACTCGCCGCCGCTTTCCGACAGCCCATCGGCACATCGTGCAACCCTGCGCGCCGTCACAACACCGCGACGATTCAGGCCAAGCTTGTCGACAGTCTCAACGAGATGCTCCTTCGACAAAAGTTGCTCATGGAGCGCCGAATCCGCGATGATCAGTCCCTCGACAAACGATGCATCGACCAAGCAATCCGTAATCGTTTGATCGATATCGGTTACGGCGATATCCATCTGGGTGGCACGTGTTTGACGAGCATAGCGATGACGAATGACCTGAGAGCCCGGCGTCGTCGATTGGGCCAGCATCGCGGCGATATGGATGTGCGTCAAATTGGCATGCGAAACCGAAAGGCCATAGATAACAGCCGCCGTATAGGAGCAAAATGTCCAGTCGGGGTGCTTTTGCGCAAGCGCCCGCACCCGATGCAGATAACGCTGCCGAAACTTGAGCTCGGACCAGTATTCCGGACGCGCATACAGCCCCGGCATGACCGCTTCGAGACTTCCCGCCTCCGCCCGCCGCTGAATCTGCTTTGCCTCCGCCGCCGTGCGCGCGTACACGCAGCTCATCTGCTGTTCGCATGCTTTAATGTGACTTGCAAGCCTTTGATTCGCCGTCATGTTTCCCATGTCGCCTCCCAAATCTTGGAACGGCGCAAACGTACCAGACGGTTTCATGCGAAGTCTGACCAAATACCGTCCAGGCGCTGACCAAATGCTTGACGGTTTTGGACGTTTTAGGCTGATGTCTTATATCTGCAGGTAGGGCGGTTGTCGAGAGGTCCCTGTCTCCACATTTTGAGGCCTTGGTCCATCGGATTATCAGAAAGAAAAACCCGTCGAGATTCAAGACTACGCCAAATGCGACTTTGCCTCTGCACGCACCGTCGCTTAGCCGAGCCATCGGCATCTACATGCCTAAAAAATGAGCGTGGATAATCTCCCGTTTTGAGCCTAGTTTCAAGCCAAAAGTGGGAGATTATCCACGCTCGATTTGTAAATGTCCGAAAATCCACGCTCGTCCGTCCGGATATCCACGCTCGTCACGCCGCCGGCACAGCAGCAGCCGTAGCCTAGTGCTCCTCGCCGGCGCGGGCTAGGTCGTAGGGCGTGGTCTGGTAGACGTAGTAGTTGAGCCAGTTGGTGTAGAGCAACTGAGCCTGGCTGCGCCAGACGTTGCGCGGCTCGGCAGTGGGGTCGTCACCTGGGAAGTAATGCGCCGGCACCTCCGGGTTGAGTCCGCGCTTCACGTCACGCTCGTACTCCAGACGCAGCGTGTCGGTATCGTACTCGGGATGGCCAAAGACAAAGAAGCGGCGGCTGTCGGTCGACTTGACGATGTACAGGCCCACCTCGTCGGACACGGCCACGACCTCGAGCTGCGGCTCGGCCTCCACGTCCTCGCGGCGCACATCGGTGTTGCGCGAATGCACGGCATAGAAACGGTCGTCGAAGCCGCGGACCAGCGGGCTTTGCGGCTTCACCAGATAATGCTCGAACACGCCGCTCGCCTTTGCCGGCAGATCGTACTTCTGGATACCGTAATGATGGTACAGGCCGGCCTGTGCGCCCCAACAAATGTGCAGCGTAGAGTGCACATGCGTGGTGGACCAATCCATGATCTGGCAGAGCTCGGGCCAGTAGTCGACCTCTTCGAACGGCATCTGCTCCACCGGCGCGCCCGTGATGATCAGGCCGTCATAGTGGATGTCGCGGATGTCGTCGAACGTGCGGTAGAACGTCTCCAGGTGGCCGGCGCTTACGTGCGTGGCCTCGTGCGTCTTGGTGCGCAGCAGGTCCACCTCCACCTGCAGCGGCGTGTTGGAGAGCTTGCGCATGATCTGCGTCTCGGTGGCGATCTTGGTGGGCATGAGGTTGAGGATGAGCACGCGCAGCGGACGGATGTCCTGGTGCAGCGCGCGGTACTCGGTCATGACAAAAATGTTCTCGCTCTCGAGCTGCGCAGCGGCAGGGAGGGCGTCGGGAATACGAATGGGCATGGATGCTCCTTACGAGTCAGTTGCAGCTATGGTACAACGAGCGGCCCCATCCGCGCGAGTACATCGCCCAGCGATGCCGTCAGCGGCCAAATCACTCCAAAAGTAGAGATTAAGGCATGTCCCAAAAATCTGCGACGCTTTAGCCTAGCAAAGTGGTAGCAGGACGCTACAATGGTTCGACGCGAAAAACTCGGCCGGAAGGATACATATATGTACCAGACGCGTAAGATCGGTGTGGTCGGCCAGGGCCACGTAGGAGCACATGTCGCCAACAGCCTGCTCATGCAGGGCATTGCCGATGAGCTGTACCTGTGCGATATCAACGAGGCCAAGGTGACTTCCGAGGTCCAGGACCTGCGCGACTCCCTTTCGTTTGTCCCGTACAACACCAAGATCGTCAACTGCTACGACCACTACGAGGAGCTGGCCTGTTGCGACGTCATCGTCAACGCCGCCGGTAAGGTCGCGCTGGCCGCCGGCAACCGCGACGGCGAGCTGTTCTTTACCACCGACGCCGCCCGCTCCTTTGCCAAGCGCATCGTCGACGCCGGCTTCGACGGCATCTTTGTGAGCATCTCCAACCCCTGCGACGTCGTGTGCACCGAGCTGTGGCACCTGACCGGCTACGATCCCAAGAAGATCATCGGCTCGGGCTGCGGCCTGGATTCCGCCCGCCTGCGCACCGAGATCTCCAAGAAGGTCGGCGTGAGCCCCAAGTCCATCGACGCCTACATGATCGGCGAGCACGGCTTTAGCCAGCTGGCCGCCTTTAAGGCCGCGACCATCGCCGGCAAGAGCCTCAACGAGCTTCAGGCCGAAAACCCCGACAAGTACGCCTTCGACCACATGGAGGTCGAGGAGCTCGCGCGCAAGGGCGGCTATGTGACCTACCAAGGCAAGCAGTGCACCGAGTACGCCGTCGCCAACTCCGCCGCGCGCGTCTGCGCCGCCGTGCTGCACAACGAGCACGCCGTGCTTTCCGCCTCCACGCTCATGACCGGCCAGTATGGCGAGGAGGGCATCTTCACATCCCTGCCGTGCGTGATCGGCGCCGAGGGCGTCGAGGAGGTCTACACGCTCGACCTGTCCGAGTACGAGCTCGAGGGCTTCCACAAGAGCTGCCAGCACATCCGCGACAACATTGCCCAGCTCGACTGGTGGGACGCCGAGGCCTACGACGCAAAGTAGGCCGTCAATCGCCGCAATCTCGCGAATCTAAGCGCAATACCAAGCGGGCCGCGCCGGAATACTACCGGCGCGGCCCGCTTTTTTGACTCACGCAGTGCCCTTGCGAATCGAAGGTGAATACTTTTCCCGTTACCTAGTACTGCTCGACGCCCATGTAGCGGCGGAACTCGGGGCTGTGGTCGAAGACCTTGCCGCGGGCGGCGCGCAGCTCGCAGCTCATCGCATAGAAGAAGATCGGCTCTAGGAACGAACGCACGCTGGCAGGTACCTCGCCCACGCCGTACTCGAGCGCGTCGAGCACCATGATCGTGTCGGTGTGCGTGTTGAGGAACGCAAGCGCGCGCTCCTCCATGGGGCGGCACTCGCCCGCGCCGAGCTGCACAAAGTAGAACACGCCGGGCTCGGTGGCCTCGAAGGGGCCGTGGAAGTACTCGCCGGAGTGGATGTAGCAGCAGTGCTGCCACTGCATCTCCATAAGCGAGCAGATGGCCATGGCGTAGGTCTGGCTAAAGTTGGGGCCGGAACCCAGGATGTAGAAGAACTTGTGCTGCTGGCAGAGCTCAGCAAAGCGGGCGCCCAGCTCGGCGTTGACCTTCTCGCGGGCGGCGGGCAGCAGCGCGTCCATCTGCTTAAGGCCTTCGTACATGTCGGCGAGCGCTTCGTAGCCCTCCTGCTGGTCGAGCAGTTCGGCGGCGATCAGAGCGCCGATGCCCTGCGGCACCTCGGCCTGCGACACGCCCTCGCCCCACGGATAGACCCAGGTAGTCCACTTGCCGTTGTCGATCTTTGAGCCCTCGCAGTCGGTGAGGGCAACGACTTCGGCACCGGCGGTCAGCGCCATCTCGCAGCCGTCAACGACCTCTTGCGTGTTGCCGCTGTGGCTGCAGGCGATGACGAGCGACTTCTCGCCAAGACTCTTGGGAGCCATCAGGCAAAACTCGCGTGCCGTGTAGACCGTCGAGGTAAACGTGGTGGCCTCACGCTTGAGCAGCTCGTTGGCCGGCATGAGATCGATCATCGAACCGCCACAGGCGATCCAAAAGACGTTCTCGATCTTGCCCTTGCGCTCGATGATTTCCTGAACCAGATCATGTGCGTTCATGCTGATGCTCCTCCTTGTGGGGCGGCTTTGAACGACGACAGCTCGTACCTGCTGTCGTTCTATGTTGTCCTATTTATAGCACGTGTAACAACGCCCGTGAAGTCATCTCAGCAAATTTGTTCTATGTTGTTCTATCTGTGGACGTTAGATGTCGAAGACGTAGCGCGAGCCCACGATCTTTTGGCGGCCGAGCAGTAGAGGGCGCCCGCCGGCGTCGGTAAAGTAGGCCTCCATATAGAAGAGCGGCTCGCCGACCGGCACCTCCAGCAGCGGGGCCGTCTGAGCATCGGCAAGCGCAATCTCCACGGTGCAGGGGTCGGACTTGAGCGGCGCGCGACCCGAATGCTCGGCAACGAGCGCAAAGATTGAATTATCGGTGAGGTCCTCGTCGGCCAGCGTCTGCAGGTAGGGATGGTCGGCGAGTACAAAGGCGTTGTTCTCGAGCATGACGGGGATGCCGTCGGCCGTGCGCACGCGTTCGACCACGATAAGCTCGCAGCCGGGCTCCACGCCAAAGAACGCCGCATCCTCGTGCGTCGCCGCGACCACCGTGCGCGACACCAGACGCGCACCCGGCACCATGTCGTTGGCAGCACAACCCTCAGTAAAGCTCTGGACGTCACCCTTCTGGCGAATCTTGCGCTTGAGCTTGGGAGCGCACACAAACGTGCCCCTCCCCTGCTGGCGGTTGAGATACCCCGCGCGCGACAGCTCCTCGATGGCACGGCGCACGGTGATACGCCCCACGCCGTAGGACTTCGCGAGCTCCATCTCGGCAGGGATGCGCGAGCCGGCAGGGTACACGCCGCGCGCGATCTCGCCCTTTAGGTCGTCCATGACCTGCTGGTACAGCGGCACGGCGGGCACCTCGGCGCGCTCGGAACGTTCGGTCTTGCTATCGGCTGCCATCATTACGCTCCATCCCGCGCATGCTCGGACTCAAACTCTTCAATCGCCGCCATAAACTGTTCGCCAAAGGCGTCGGCTTTTTTCTCGCCAATGCCGTTGACCTGGACCAGCTCCTCGCGCGTCTGTGGACGCAGGCGGCACAGGCCGCGCAGGGCTTTGTCGGAAAAGACCATATACGGCGCCATCTCCAGCTCCGTCGAGATCTCCTTGCGGAAGGCACGCAGGCGCTCGAACAGCTCGGCATCGTCGCCAACGCGCGGGCGCTGATCCAGCTCGGCCTCCTCGCGCAGCAGATCGACGGCGCGGCGGGCGCGGGCCGAGGCCTTGCGCCTGGACGCGCGACGCTTAACGGTAAAGGCGAACGCCTCGTCCTCGACCTCGCCGGCACGCGGACCCAGTCCCACGACCGGGTACTGCCCCTGCGAGGTGGCCAAATAACCGCGACCGCACAGCTGGCCGATGATGTCCTTGATGCGTCCGACCGATTCGCTCGACAGCTCACCGTAGCCGTGGTCCTCGTCCAGATGCATCTGGCGAATGCGCTCGGTGTTGCCGCCGTGAAGCACATCGGCGATCAGCGACTTGCCAAAGCGCATGGGTCGCGTGGCCACATAGCACACGGCGGCGCGGGCCATGCCGGTGACGTCCTCGACCTCGAACTGCGTGAGGCAGTTGCTGCAGTTGCCGCAGCCCTCGGCGTCGTCTGCCGTGCCGCCCGCGGCGGCCGCCGCATGCTCGGCCGCGGCCTCGTCGCCAAAGTAGCGCAGCATGTATTCGCGCAGACAGCCGGTGGTATTGCAGTAGCCCTCCATCTGGCTGAGCAGGCGATAACGGTTCTGGAGCGCCCACGCGCGCTGCTCGTCGTCGAGCGCCTCGTCGGCAGCGTCGCCGCGGTCGATCAAAAAGCGGCGCATGCGAAAATCGTTGCCGTTCCACAGCAAGTAGCAGCTAGCCGGGTCGCCGTCGCGGCCGGCGCGCCCCGCCTCCTGATAGTAGGCCTCGATGCTCTCGGGCACGTTGTTGTGGATCACGTAGCGCACGTTGGGCTTGTCGATGCCCATGCCAAAGGCGTTGGTGGCAACCATCACCTGAATATCGTCGTCGATAAAGGCACGCTGGCTTTGCCTGCGGGCGTCGTTGCCCATGCCGGCGTGGTAGCGACCAACGTGAATACCGCTGGGTCCCAGCGCCTCGGCAAGCTCCGCGGCCAGCGCGTCGACCGTCTTGCGGGTCGAACAATACACGATGCCGCTCTCGCTCGAATGCGCGATCACATAGTCGCGCACCCACGCGGCCTTGGCCTTGTCGCCCATCTCTTCGCAGCCAAAGTAGAGGTTCTTGCGATCGAAGCCCGTCACCACCGTCGCGGGGTTTTGCAGGCCGAGCATCTGCTGAATGTCCGCACGTACGCGCTCAGTCGCCGTAGCGGTAAAGGCCGCCACGATAGGGCGCTGCGGCAGGGAATCGATGAACTCGCGAATCTGCAGGTAAGCGGGGCGGAAATCCTGGCCCCATTGGCTCACACAGTGTGCCTCGTCAATGGCCACGAGCGGCACGCCAATGCCGGAGGAACCCGCGGCCTCCTGCGCAAAGGCTAAAAAGCGCGGCTCGAGCAGGCGCTCGGGCGCCACGTACATAAGCTGGTAGCGGCCCTCGCGCGCCCGCTTGAGCACGGTGTTTTGCTGGGCCGGAGTAAGACTGGAGTTGAGATAGCTGGGTCGTGCACCCGCCGCGAGCAACGCACGGGTCTGGTCTTCCATAAGCGACAGCAGCGGACTCACCACAAAGGTGATGCCGGGCAGCATGAGCGCGGGCACCTGGTAGCAAATGGACTTGCCGGCGCCCGTGGGCATAACACCCAGCGCATCGCGACCGGCAAGGATCGCATCGACCATGCGGTCCTGCCCCGGGCGAAACGAGGTGTAGCCAAAATAGGCGCCGAGCGTGTCGAGCGCCATCTGCTGCATGCTATCGGTCATGGTTTCCTAACGTCCAAGTCATCTGCCGCCGATTATACGCCGCCACAGGGACAGCAGCACACGACCGCAGCCCAGACTAGTCGATGGACGTTCTTAAACGACTAGTCATACAAGAACGCCCAACGACTAGTCATTTAAGAACGTCCAACGACTACTTTGGACCGCGGCAACGCCGATGTTCTGGCAACGACAGACACTATGACCCAATCCGAGGGCACTAAAAAGACAGGAGCCCCCGCTCGTGACCGCGGGTCGGGGCTGCGACAATGATGTTGAAGT
>UQIE01000029.1 GCA_900541065.1 uncultured Collinsella sp.
TTGGAGAGAGCGCTCCCGCAAACTGCCTCTTGACAACTTATAGGAGCGTCGGTTTTATTGAGTATTTGTCGCGGTGTGCTCGGCATATCCAAATAAGTCTACTCACTTGCATCTGCCCATCCCCTTTGTGGTGGTTTGGAGCTCTCCTCGGCGGAATGCTAGACTGGCGGCGTATACATTCGCGCCAAAACACGGGTCGCATGCAAGAAAGGAGATGCCATGGCGCCTATCGCACCGCTCAAGATGCTCGTCGCTCCTGCCGCCAAGACCATCGCCCGCCTGAGCGACTCACTCACCTACGAAGATATCCCCTGCGTTGTCGACGAGCGTACGGACAGTTGCCCCTACCTGGGCCACGTCCCCTACTTTGCGCCTAAGCTCGCTTCTGATCCCGAGCACCGCGAACAGTAATCCAAGATGCAGCCAGCGCCGCACAACTCGCGGCGCTACTGTTTTGGTGCGAAGCGACCGGTCCCCCTTGCGCCAACGCCGGGATTATCGACACTGCGGCCGCGGCGCGATATGAGGCGCGAAACCTCGCCCAGCAACACGCCGATCACCACTCCCATGAGGATCGGCAACTTTGACATCTCGGCGGGCGAGCTGTTAAGCGGCACGATTGTCGCAACAATGGAAAGCACGAGCTCTACCACCGGCACCGCAAGCGCTACCGCAAGCACCTTGCCCTCGAAGGGCGCGCGGAACACACGCGGGCGGTCGTCGTATTTGCGCAGGCGCCAAAACGCCGGGAACATCGGGATATAGCTCATGAGCAGAAAGACGACGTTCATCGAAAAGAAGACCCAAAAGACGTCGGAACCCTCGCCCAGCGGAATCTGAAGTAGCAGCACCAAGCTGGCGAAACAACCGTTAATGAGTGCCGAGCCGTCTGGCATGCCGGTCCTCTTGGACACCAACGCAAAGGGACGCGGCATGTTGCCATGGCGCGCGGCATAGCTCGCCACGTTGTTGACGCCAAAGCTCCAGCAGATCATGTTGGCGAACAGCGTCACCAAAAAGGCCACGCCCACGACCATCGTCAGCGGGTGAGCGCGCCCCACCATGGCGGCGACCGCATCCACAATGCCCGAATCGAGCGAAAGCTGCTCGGTGGGAACCGCAGCCCCAATGCCGATGCCGCAAATGATGTAGATTGCCGCAATGGCAACGCCACCGGCGATAACCGCCTTGGGGATATCGCGCGACGGGTTTTTCATCGTACTAGCAAAGGTCGCGACCACTTCGAAGCCCATAAAGTTGAATAGGATGATCGAAAGATACGTCAGTGAGTTAGTGTCTCCAAGATCGGGGACAAAGGTCTTAAACGACATATCGTTGGCAAAGCCGTTGTTGCAGGCAAACCAGATGCCGACGATTCCCACCACGGCGGTAATGAGCACCTTGATGACGGCGCCGCCATCCATGACCCAATCGGCCTCGGCCACCGGCTGCATTGCCATGACCGTGACGCCCCACACAAAGGCAAGCTCGATGGCAATTCGGACCCCAAGCGAAAATTCGATGCCCCATACCGCATTGATGACACTGGGGAACATGCAGGCGATACTTGCCACCCACAGTGGAAAGTTGACCCAATAGCACCAGGAGCAGCGGGCGCCCCAACGGTCGCCCAAGCCCAGGCGAACCCAATCGTACAGGCCGCCCTCGGAATCGAACGCCGTACCGAGCTCGGCCACCACCAGGCCATAGGGAAGCAAAAACGTAATGATGAGGAAGATCCACCAGAAGAACTGCACGTTACCCATGGCAGATGCCGGAGCGGCCGCCTCGATGGTAAAGACAACGCAGATAACCGAGAGGATGACCTCGAACAGGGAGAACTTTTTACCTGCCACGACGCGCTCCCCCTACAGCAAAAAGGATGGCATCTGTACCGAAGGCGCAGCCCAAGGTAGGGTTGCAGGCCGCGTCACCGGTGCAGGTGCCATCCCAAAGAGAAGAGAGGATGCAATTGTTGGACCAACGCTCGCGGAACAGGCGCGTGTAGATAACGATACGCTGGTACATAGATACTCCGATCAAAACGGTCGCGCTCGCAACCGGAAACTTTCGGCAATTGAAGACGCGTCTGACCTGGGATATTCAAGCGAACAATTGGCCTAACCCGCAATAAATCCCAGATCAGACGCGTACTCAATCAAAGAGGCGGGCACTCCGAAGTGGAGGCAACGGAGTGCCCAAAGAAAAACCCAGCCGGCCAAGACATCAAGTAGCAGCCCATCAATGCCCCGAGATGGGACGACACGCCACCTGTCCGCTTGACCGGCTGGGTTTTCGAGGTGCCCCAGGTCGCCGCGAAAGAGGAGCGAAGCGTACTTTGGTACGCGAGCGACGGTTTGAGCGACGAGATGGGGCACCTCGGAAAGCCCGACGATTAAGCGTCTGCGTGATTGGCTGGGTTTCCGAGCTGCGGCAGATTGCCCTGAAAGAGGAGGGCATAGACCTTAAGGGTCATGCCCGACGATTGAAGGGCAAGGTGCCGTGCCTCGGGAAGCCGGACGATTAAGCGGACGGTTCCTGCTGCGTAATGCAGTGGATATTTCCACCACCGAAGACGACCTGCTCGGACTGAACGCCGACGCACTTGTAGACGCCCTCGCCCCAGACCTCGTCGTAGATCTTCTGGAGCGTGTCAACGGCAAGCTGATCGTTCTCGTCGCCGTACTGCGGGACGATAACGCCGTGGTTGGTGACCAGGTAGTTCATGTAGGAGGCGATCAGCGGCTCGTCGGGGACGCGCGGCTCGGCGTTCTCGTCGGCGTCGATGGTGTCGCAGGAAGCCTGGTCCATGAACAGCGGGTTCACAGGCATGCAGAGCTTGTAGACCTTCATCTTGCGGCCCTTGGCGTCAACGGCGTTGGAAAGGGTCTCGTAGACAGCATGGCACTGCTCGTAGAACGGATACTCGGGATCGTCAGTCCAGATGCAGGCCATGACGCCCGGAGCGATGAACGTGGCGACGTCATCGATGTGACCGTTGGTCTCCTCGGGGTCGATGCCCTCCTTGACCCAGATGACCTTCTCGACACCCAGATAATCCTTGAGGTGTTCGTCCATATAGGCGCGAAGTTCCTCGCTCCAGGGCTCGAACTTCCTCTTGAACTTGGGCCAGATGGACTCGGGATCCTCTTCCTCCTCCAGAACCGCAGAGCAGGTGCGGCCCGGGGAAAGCAGGCACTGGTCGGTCACGACCACGGTACCTTCGCCGTCGACGGTGATGGAACCGCCCTCGAGGATCATGTCATCGGGACGATAACGACGACAGCCGGAAAGCTCAGCCATCTTAAGGGCGATCTGCTCGTCCTTGTCCCACGGGAAATAGAGGCCGTCGACGAGGCCGCCGTAGGCGTTGAAGTGCCAGTGGTTGGCGCGCTTATCGCCCTTGCCATTGATAACAAAAGTGGCAGCGGTGTCGCGGAACCAAGCGTCGTCGGTGGTCATCTCGATAACGGTAACGTTCTCGTCTTCCTCAAAGGCGGCCTTGCAGTTGGCGTAGTCGGCCTGGTTTGCGCACATGGTGACCGGGGTGAACTCGGCGATGGCGCGGGCGATGGCGGCATACTGCTTCTGAGCCGGCTTGGCACCATGGGCCCAGGTATCGGTGCGATGGGGCCAGCCCATCCACACGCGATCCTGTGGGGCGAACTCAGCAGGCATAAAGAAGCCATCGGCCTTAGGGGTGGACTCGGACTCGGTGATCGTACGCATAAGATTTCCTCCAAATCGAACGATCGCTTGCTGCGGGCGGGTTACCCGCAGCCTAAAACCAAGAGATGGTAGACGCCCGTTCCCCGGCAAAGGTCGGGGCGCCTGGCACCGGTTTTCACGGATGTCGCACCGGCAAGCGGCGACGTAACCCGGTGCGCGGAGACAAAACGCACGAAGGATACGGCAGAGAGATTGGGGCGGGCGGTGGTTACCGGAGCTATCGTTCACACCCACCCCGGGGAATGGTCAAGTAGCGAGGAAGGTTGGAGCCCCGAATCCGGGTGCTCTAGTCCTCTTCGGCCTCGGCGGCCTCCTCAGCGAGACGCTGAGCAGCCAGCTCGGGGGTGAGACCCTTGTACTCGGTCTCGCGACCCTTAGCACTGACGACGCGGACAACCTCGCCAATAAGCAAAAGCACGATGAAGATAACGATCATCGGGACCTTATCGCCAATCTCATCGACAGAGAACGGAATCAGCGTTGCAACGATAGCCAGAATCAGCTCGATGCAGGGAATAGCCAGCATGACCTTCATCATGGCGCCCTTAAACGGGAACGTAAAGATGCGCGCACGGTTAGGGTCGTTCTTACGAAGGTTGAGGAATGCCGGGAACATCGGGATGTAGGTGAGCAGCAAGAATACAACGGAGGTACCGAAGAGCATCCAGAAGACACCGTTGGAGATGGCGTCGATGGGAACGAGCTGCAGGCACAGCACCAGGGAGGCGACGATGGCGTTGACCAGGTTGGCGCCGTTGGGCATGTCGTCATCCGAGATCATCGAGGCAAAGACCTTGGGCATGTTGCCATGCTCGGCAGCATAACGAGCAACGGAGTTGACGCCGAAGGACCAGGCAGCCATGTTGGCGAACAGGGTGATCAGGAAGGCAATGCAGATGACCTTGAAGATCATGGAGTCGCCCACCATGGTCTGGACAGCGTAGATCATGCCGTAGTCGGGATCGATGGAATCGGCCGGCACCGCAGCGCCGATGCCAAAGCCAGCGAACAGGTAGATCACGGCGATAGACAGGCCGCCGACGATGATAGCCTTGGGGATATCGCGAGCGGGATCGGCCATATCGTCGGTCATGGTGCAGATGACCTCGAAGCCCATGAAGTTAAAGATGATGATCGACAGGTAGCCGAGAGCGTTGGTGTTGGTAAGCTCGGGCAGGAAGGTGGCAGCGGACATGTCGTTCGCAAAACCGTTCTCCATGGCATACCAAATGCCCAGAGCGCCGACGATAACGGCAACGGCGACCTTGACGATGGCGCCGCCGTTCAGGACCCACTCGGAGTCGGCCGCCTTGGAGCGGCCCATGAGGTAGACGATCCACACAAAGGCAAGATCGATACCCATCTTGGCGATCAAGTTGAACTCGACGCCAAAGACCATGCCCAAAATGTCAGGGAACATGGTAGCCAGCGAGGCGATCCACAGCGGGTAGTTGACCCAGTAGTAGTACGAGATGCGGGCGCCCCATTTGTCGCCCAGGCCATCGCGTACCCAGTCGTAAATGCCGCCCTCGCCGTCATAGGTGGTACCGAGCTCGGCGACAACCATGCCGTAGGGAAGCAGGAAGGTCAGGATCAGGAAGATCCACCAGAAGAACTGCTGGTTGCCAATGGCAGCAGCAGGAGCGGCGGCCTCGCAAACGAAGACGACGCAGATGATGGTCGAAATGACCGTCAAGAAGGAAAGCTTTTTCTTTCCGTCGCTCATGATGAGCTCCTTCGCTCAGTCTTGGACAGATCCGAGGCCCTAAGGTATTAAGGCAATTGCTTGGGCCTCGGTGAGCGGGCGACAGGAGACGAGCATCCGCCGCCCGCAAACGTGCTTTTAGAAGCCTTGAGGCTTAGAGCTGCTCGAGAGCCTCGAGAGCGGCGTGGAGCTCAGCCTTGGCGGAGTACTCGACACCCTCGTCGTTGAGCGGGGTGCGCTTGCCCAGGGCGGCAAGGAGAGCACGGATGGAGTGCTTGCGGTTCTCGGCCTCGACCCAGCACAGGGAGCGCTCGGGATCGTCCATGACTTCGTCGACGACCTCCTCGTTGCGGGTGGCCGGCAGGCAGTGCATGAACTTGGAGTTGGGGCCGGCAAAGTTCATCATGTCCATGGTGACCTGATACTTGGGATAGAACACGTCCATGTAGTTCTCGCCCGAGACCTCCTCGTCGTACAGGCCATACCACACGTCGGTGTAGATGAAGTCGGCGCCCTTGATGCACTCGATGTCGTCGGAGATGACGACAGAGCCGCCGGAGACCTTGCAGTTCTCCTCGGCGATGGCCATCATCTGCTTGCCGAACTCGGCGCGCTCCTCGACGGTGCCAACGTGCAGGCCGCCGTCGGGGATCTGGTGGCCCTTAGGTCCAAACTGGACAAACTTCATGCCGACCTTGGAGGCGATGAACATGAGGGAGACGCAGACCTGGGTGGCGTCGCCGATGAAGGCCAGGGTGCAGTCCTCGATCTTCTTGCCCTCGGGGAGGTTCTCGAGCATGGTCATGAGGTCGCCCATCTCCTGCGTGGGATGGTTGAACTCGGACATGCCGTTGATGACGGGCACAGCGGAGCCCTCGGCGAGGCCGACGACGTCCTTGTGACGGTCAACGCGAGCCATCATGATGTCGAGCAGCGAGCCCATAACGCGAGCGGTGTCGCCCAGGGACTCGTGACCGCCGAGCTGGATGGTGCCAGGGCCATAGAACTGAGCATGGCCGCCGAGGTCGGTCATAGCGGTCTCGAAGGAAAGACGAGTGCGGGTGGAGACCTGCTGGAAGATCATGCCAAGGCTCTTGTTGCGGAGCAGGTGCGGATAATAACCGTCAACCTTGATGGCCTTCTTCATTGCCAGACCAAGATCCTCGATAGCCAGGATCTGCTCTTTGGTGAAGTCGTTGGTGTCGATGAAATCCTTAGGCAGTGCCATGTCGATTTCCTTTCCGCCGGTCTTGCCGACTATTACTATGAGGCGCTCGAACATCACGCCTCGTGTTGACAAGACCATCATTCACCCGTATGCAATTTTTACCTAGTTTATTCGGGATTAAAGACCGTTCACGGAGTTACACCCCCTCTAAACCAATATAAACCCGCAGGTCAAGAGTTTACAGGGGGTTTACCATCTAGAACCGCGAACGGTATACGGCTATGCTGTATCTCGGCGCCTAATCCGCAATGAAACGAAGGGTTGAGACGTCTATATCCCACAAGGTATACAGAGCTCGGCCATAGAATAAATGAGATGGGACGGTGACGGATGAACACCCTGATGTTCTTCTATACCCTAGCGATACTCGTGATCTGTATTGTGACGGCGGTGCTCTCGCTTGCCGCCTATGCCTCGTCTCGTCGACGCTTCTTTATCTATGGCAGCGGCGTATTTATCTGCTATGCCATCGAGATGACCGAGATTTTCTTTTTTGAATACACGCTGCAAAACCAGAGTTTTCCAGCCAGCGACTATTACTCAATTACCATGCCTGTGTTGCGGACCTTTGTGGCGACCGCTTCGCAGGCTTTTATTTGGCTCATTGCCATGGATTTGCTCGACAAGCATTCAAAAAAGCAGTTTGTCATTCCCGTCGCAACGTTCTTGCTGAGCGAGCTGCTGATTATCGTCGCTGTCCCCTACGGCCCCATTCATCAATGGCTCTACTACACGATGCGTCAGGTATTCCTTGTTTTCGTGGGGCTATATATCTTTTGGACGGCACGCAAGAGCACGCAAGTCGAGCTGAAGGCACGCGTTAACAACCAACGAAAGCACCTGATTATCGGCGCTATTCTGGTCGGTTGCATCGTTGCCGAGGATTTCTACAACATTCTGATTGTCCCCATGAGTCTGGCGCCCTCTTGGCTGCAACTATATCTGTCCGAGCGCAACTTTAGCGAAAACGTCTTTGCCTGCTACTTTGCGATTCTGCTGATCATCTACTCCTACCACGTGCTTTCAATCCGCATGCAGGAGGCGCCCGAGGAAAAGAACGTCAGCGATCTTGATCGACACATCGAAGAGCAGATGCCCTTCTATCGCAACGCCTACAAGCTCTCCAACCGTGAGACCGAAGTTATGCGTCTGGTCGTACTGGGCAAATCGAACCAAGAGATCGCTGACGAGCTATTCCTTGCCGTGGGCACCGTCAAGACCCACATCCACAACATCCTGGTCAAAACCGAACAGCAAAACCGCACGACGCTCATCCTCCACTTTTGGAAGCGATAACCTGCCAAAAAGGGACAGGTTTATTTTGGCAGGTTTTATCTGGGCAAACGCCAAAAACCGCCGCGAGGGAGCTACTTTCCCTCGCGGCGGTTTTCTAGCAGTAAAACCAAGTGAGTAGGCTTTTGGCGGGATGCCGAGCACACCTCAAAACGCCACAGCCCTGACCTGCGATTTTATTGAGCACTTGCCGCGATGTGCTCGGCAGATCCAAAAAAGCCTACTCACTTGCATCTGAGATGCTCTAGATACGCAAAATACCGCCGCGAAGGGAGCTGGACTCCCTTCGCGGCGGTTATTCGCTCTGATTTTGCGACGGTTTTGCCCGCTTGTTACTCGCTGTAGCGGGTGGCTATGGCGGCTCGCACCATGCCGGTGCTCATGAGGCAGGTCACCAGGAAGTAGCCACCGTATGCTGCCAGGAAGATTGCACAGGTGAGGCCCACGGTGCCGCCGATGCTCATATTTCCGAATATGCTCACCAGCTCGATGATCACCTTAAGTGCCACAAAGGAGTGCGCCAGGCCCACTGCCAGCGGGAACAGGAAGAATACCGCTTGCTGTGCCATCACCGAATGGCGAATCTGGCGGTCGTCGCAGCCGATCTGTGCCAGCACACGATAGCTGCGGCTGCCGTCGGCCACATTGGAGAGCTGCTGGATCGACAGTATCGCCGCGCATGCAACGACCAATACAAAGCCGATGTAGATGGCTAGGTAGCTAATAAGACCGTTCATCTGCGCCGCCTGCGTGTACATCTCGGAACGCGTGATGAAGACTCCCCACGACCCCGGCTCCTTGCCGTCAACGAGCAGATTGTCGAGCAAGGTGTATTTAATGTTCTCGTCTGCCTCGGTCGTATCCATACCCTGTTTGTAATTAACGAGCAGATTACTGGAATACGGTTGCAGATTAAGCTGGGACAGCAGCTCATCGGCTACGACCACGGTACCGGGATTGCTGCCCATCGCCGAGTTGGCGATGGCCGCCGTGTCCTCGTCCGACTTATCGGTTGCGGGCTTGAGCTCATGCCCGCCCAAGGTGAGGGCATGGCCGCCGGCCATATATTTGGTGTACAGGTCGCCCAGCTCACCGCCCATATCACACGTAAGCAAGTACTGGTCGCGGCCAATGCTCACCGGCTCCTCGCCCATCATCTGGCGCAGTTTGTTGTACTGGCTCGCCGGCGTCACATACAGACCCATCGCATCGGCGTTGCTTCCCTCGAGCGCCTTGGGAAGCTTTTCTCCCATAGCCTTGCACATCTCACCCGCCACCACCGAGGGGCCCGAGCCGCCAAGCGGGTAACTCAGATACGAATCGATCTGCACATGCTCACCGGCAACATCGGCGATATTGACCTTCTTGCCGGTCTCGTCGTTGTTGTCCGCCGACTTGCCCTTAATACCGTCTGCAACGTTATCGGGATCTTTACGATCGCCATGCCATGCAGCGTACAAATCGACCGTTGCATCGGCCAGCACCATGCGATCGGCCTCAGACGGATTGACATACTCCTTGTAGTAGTCGAGCGTTTCGGGCGTGTAATAGACATACGTCTGAGACACGTCAACAGGGTTATAGCGCTCCAGATTCTCGTTCATCACGTTGGCAATCGACATACCGCAGGTCACCGAGGTAATGGCCAAAAACAGAATCATCGCGATGACGCCCATCGAAAAGCACATCGTGTTGACCTTCGCCGCAAGCTGGCGCACGGTAAACATGTTGAGTCCGCGCCAATACACGCCGCGCAGGCTCTGCAGCAGCTTGATGAGCATGCCCGAGAGTCCCCAGAACAGGGCAAAGGTGCCCACGGTAACCATAGCGGTCGTAATGCCAAACTGGTTCATGGCCTCTTGCAGCTTGCTGTCCGTCGCGGTTAGCGGGAACCCATCACGTAGCAGACGGTAATAGGCCACGCCCACAAGCGCCACGCCCACGACAAAGATGGCAATCGCAATCCAGGGGTTGCGTGTCTTGATGCTCTCGTTGCGACGCTCGGCACCCATAAGCTCGATGAGTTTGGTACGACGCACGGCGCGAAGGTTCAGCAGTAGCGTGAGCACAAACATTACGAGCATGCAAGCAAGGGTCAGGTTGAACGCATGCACCGAGAAAAAGAAGTGGAAATTGGCGATCTGTGTCTTAAAGAGCGAGGCCGTAAAGAACGTCATGAGCTGGGAGAGTCCCATACCCAGCACAATGCCGGCGACAAAGGCCACGACCGAGACAATCACGGTCTCGAGCGCCATGATCGTGGCGACGCGCCCGCGCCCCATGCCGAGCACCTGGTACAGGCCAAACTCCTTCTTGCGGCGTTTCATGATGAAGTTATTGGCATACACCATCAAAAAGGCCATGACACCGGCCAAAAAGTACGTCAGGTCGCCGAGCATGCTGCCCATTACCTGCGCCAAGCCCTCTTCATCGATTCCGGCGATGTCGACCTGCATTGAGATGGTGTTAAAGGCATAGAAGACCGTGACGCCCAGGGTGAGCGTCAAAAGGTAGACGAGGTAGTCGCGGCCGGCGCGGCGGACGTTGCCCCAAGCGAGTTTACAGAGCATCGGAGCCCTCACCGCCCATCATGGCAACGACCTCCATAATGCGGTCGAAGAACTCTCGGCGGTCGGTGTCGCCGCGGCGCAGCTCGGTGAAGATCTTGCCGTCGCGGATAAACAGCACACGGCTCGTGTAGCTGGCGGCAAAGCTATCGTGCGTGACCATGAGCACGGTAGCGCGTAGGCGGCGGTTAAGGGCCTCCAGGCTCTCGAGCAGCAGGCGAGCGCTCTTGGAATCGAGGGCGCCGGTGGGCTCGTCGGCCATGATCATGGTGGGGTCGGTGACGAGCGCGCGAGCCGCGGCAACGCGCTGCTGCTGACCGCCGGACATCTGGTAGGGATACTTGTCGAGCACCTGGCTGATGGACAGGCGCGCTGCCACATCCTGCACGCGGGTCGAGATCTCTGCCGAGTTTGTGCGGGCAATGGTGAGCGGCAGGGCGATGTTCTCGCGTGCCGTGAGCGTATCGAGCAGGTTGGAGTCCTGGAAGATAAAGCCGAGCTCATCGCGGCGAAACTGCGAGAGCTTGGCCTGCTTCATGCGCGTCACGTCCTGCCCGTTGATGCGGATCGTGCCGCTCGTGGCGCTATCGATGGTCGACACGCAGTTGAGCAACGTCGACTTGCCCGAGCCCGAAGCGCCCATGATGCCAACAAATTCACCGCGGTTGACGATAAAGCTGACGTCGTTGAGCGCACGGGTCACGTTGCCCAGCGCTCCATATATCTTTTCGAGATGCGCGACCTCCAGTACCGGGGTCGCCATGTGCGTGGTTTGCATACCGAGTCCTTTCTTGCGATTAGTCTACGGCATCTATAGTCGCAAGAAGACGAGTCGGCTACCATCGATATGGCTTACGCTTGCCTTACCGTTGTGTAAGGTACGCGTAGCTACCCTGCCACGTGTTGATGTTGAGAGAGGACTCCTGTTGAAGACTGTTCATGTTGCCGCTGGGATCATTCGCAAGGAAGGATCTGATGAGCTGCTTGCCGTGCAGCGCGGCTACGGCGACATGCAGGGACTTTGGGAGTTTCCCGGTGGCAAGCTCATGCGCGGCGAGTCGCCCGAGGACGCCGTACGCCGCGAGCTTATGGAAGAGTTGCAGGTCAAAGTCACCAATCTGCGCGATTTCTATACCGTTGAGTACGACTACCCCGATTTTCATCTCTCCATGGAGTGCTACTACTGCTCGCTGGCTAAAGAGTCTGGCGAGCCCCAGAAGCACGACCGCCAGCTCGATATCCGCTGGATTCCGCGCACCTCGCTTGCCACCGTTGAGTGGATGCCCGCCGACAAGGGACTCATTGATGCCCTAATTGAGTTGAAGGAAGACCGGCTTGAGGCCAACGGCGTTGCCAACGACGCCGAGGCCACCGCGACCGACGAGCCCGCCACCAAGCCCAAGCGCGCACCTAAGCGCCGCAGCAAAAAGCGTCCCAAACCAGGTCTGCTCGACGGCATCGATACCTCGGACCTCTCCGCTGACGAGCGCGAACTCGTGCGCCGTCGCGCCGCTATAAAAAAGTCCATGAAGGGCAACAAGCGTGCAAACACCAAGCCCGAGCTGCTCGTTCGCCAGCGCTTGCGCGCAGCGGGCCTTACGGGTTATCGCTTGGAATGGAAGGTTCCTGGCAAGCCCGACATCGCCTTTCCCGGCCGCAAGATCGCCATCTTCGTCAACGGTTGCTTTTGGCACCGCTGCCCCAAGTGCAACCCGAGCCAGCCCAAGCGCAACGTTGAGTTTTGGGAGGCAAAGTTCCGTCGCAACGTCGAGCGCGATCGCGCCGCGGTGGCAGCGCTCACTCAAATGGGCTGGACACCCATAACCATCTGGGAATGCGAACTCAAAAAAGACCGCATCGACGCCACCATGGAAAAGGTCATCGAGCAGGTGCGCGCCGCAGAGCCGCAGCGCTAGGAACGAGCCATCCACACGCCCCACACAGGCGAGCCACATCCGCGCCACAAACCTTAGAAAGCCCTTAAGCCCAAAACCTTTCAAAAGTGTTATTCGATACCTCTGACCTGCAGCTTCATCGTAACACCAAACCAGGTTAAGCCTTTCTTTAGCGCTTCTTTGCAGCAGCCGCGGCATAATACTGCCAACGCACGGGACCTAGCAGCATACCCCGAGCGCAATCTATTGGTGGACATCGAGGAGGCCGCATAAGCATGCATTCTTCCAATGACGCAGCACAGCAGCCATCCCTAAAACATGCAGACCTTTTCTCCTTCCCCCCGACACAGAGAAACGGTCTCCTCGACTCCCCAACTCCCAAACCCAAACGCTCTGCAGACCAACACCTCAACCTGCAGACATCCTTCGAAAAACTCCAAGCCTCACTAGACCAGGCATTCCCCAACCAAGCCCGGGCATACTAATCCCCCATCAGCAAAGAAGCCCTAACGCCCCACCCATTTCCGCCCTAACGCCACAAGGGCAATCGAGCAGGACGGCTTGGGCGGGTCCCCGTACTTAGTTTCCAAAATCATTCCGCAGCGCGAAGGCCCCCGTCGCCAACGCTTCGTAGAAGCGAGGCAACGGGGGCCTTCATGCGCGAGGACGTTTTGGAAACTAAGTACGGGGACCCGCCCAAGCCGTCCGGTGGGATCAGAGTACCCTTGCTGTTACTCTGCTTTGCCCACAGAGTTGAGGTTGGTCATGCGGATCTTAACCAGCTCGGTGATCTCACGCATGCCCTCCTTGGCCGGCTTCTTGGGGTCGAAGCAGGCGGGGTTCTCGGCCATGTAGGCCATGAAGCCCTTGGTGTAGGCCTGACGCAGCTCGGTGGCGTAGTTGACCTTGCAGATGCCGTTCTTCACAGCCTCGGCGACCTGCTCATCGGGCACACCGGAGGTGCCGTGCAGAACCAGCGGCACGTCGACGGCGTCGCGGATGGCCTTAACCACGGACTGCTCGATGTGCGGATCGCTCGTGTACACACCGTGGCTGGTGCCAACGCCAATTGCGAGGGAGGTGCAGCCGGTACGCTCGACGAACTCCTTGGCCTCGGCCGGATCGGTGTAGGGGCTCTCGCCCTCAACCGCGGGACCGTCGTCCTCCTTGCCACCAACCTTACCGAGCTCGGCCTCGACGGGCACGCCCATGGCGCGGCCAGCGTCGGCGACGGACTTGGTCAGGGCGATGTTGTCCTCGAAGGACTCGTGCGAACCGTCAATCATGACAGAGGTGTAGCCCGTGCGGAAAGCCTGCATGCAGCGGTCATAGCCATCGCCGTGATCGAGGTGCAGAGCGACGGGCACGGAAGCGCGCTCGGCGGCAGCCTTGACCATGCCGTAGAAGTAGTCCAGACCAGCGGTCTTGATGGTGCCCGGGGTGGTCTGCATGATGACGGGGGACTTGGTCTCCTCGGCAGCGGCCAGAACGGCCATAACAAACTCGAGGTTCTCGACGTTGAAAGCGCCAACAGCGTAGTGGCCGGCCTGAGCGTCCTTGAGCATCTTTTCGGTGGTAACAAGTGCCATGAGCGTTTGCTCCTCTCCCTCGCCCGCATCTGGACATCGGGCGTAGTTGTTCACAAGGCGTTTTACCTTGCGTTTTGCTGCGCTCATTGTATGAAATTCAGCAGCTTTACACGCGCGAGATATTGAGCCCATGCAGGTCAATACAGTCGTTTTTGAAAAGTAAACGGAAGGAATATGAGCCGAGTGGACATGTTCGATATTGAATTTTGGGCGTTCAACGTCTTTCTTTTATAGAAAAGATAAGTAATCGAAAGGTGTTTTCTTACTCAAAAAGAAAATGAACGAAAATAGAGTCAACACAATTCCTGCAAATTTAGCCGAGAATGGAGCAAGCATGGTCCAAGCCACCAACCGTGCCTTTGCCGACGAACGCCGTACCGCCATTTTGGAAATGCTCGATCATAATGCCTCGGTGCAGGTAGCAGAGATCGCCCAGACCTTTGGCGTGTCCTCCGTCACCGCCCGCGCCGACCTGGACGCGCTCGCCGAAGCAGGCAAGCTGCGCCGCACGCACGGCGGTGCCGTATCACTCCACAAACGTCTAACCGTCTCCACGCAGGATCGCCGCATCAATGTCAACGTCGCCGCCAAGCAGGCCATCGCGCAAAGCGCCATCGAGCTCGTCAATGACGGCGACACGCTGCTCGTCGACTCGGGCACCACGGCGCTCGAGTTCGTCCGGCTCCTCGATCAGCGCGACGGTATCACCGTCATCACGGCCGACATTACCATTGCCGATTACATCGACGAGAGCATGCCCTCAGTCGATGTCGTCATGCTGGGCGGGGCGCTGCGCAAAGGCCATCGTTATTTGTACGGACCGCTCACTATGCAGGCGCTCCAAATGGTCCATGCCGATCTGGCCGTCATGTGCCCCGGCGCCTTTGTCCCCAGCTGCGGCTTTACGACCGACTTTCCCCAGATGGCCGAGACCAAAACGGCTATGATCACCGCGGCCCATCAAAGCGTCGCCCTCATGGACGCCAGCAAGGTTAACGGACGCGGCATGTACCGCTTTGCCGAGCTTGCCGATGTCGACTCCATCGTGATGGACCGTGACCCCGACCATGCCGTCGCCACCTCGATCGCCGAGGCCACTGACAGCTCACGTCCAGCCCTCGTCATCGCCGGCGCTTAAACAAAAACCACCACAAAGGTGCCTGTCCCCTTTGTGGTGGTTGTGATGGTTGAGCGTCAAAAGCGAACGTGTCGCTACTTGGACAGCTCGTCGGCGAGGGCCTCGATCTGAGCGCGCGAGGCGTCGTTGAGCGAGCCCAGCACAGTCACCTTGTTCTGCGTCAGGGTGATGCCCTTCATGCCCTCGAGCTCCTTGGTCATAATCTTGGCCGCTGCAGGCGCCCAGGAACCGGACTCGACAAGCGCCACGGTACGGTTCTGGTAGGCATGCTCGGCAAGTGTGTGGATAAAGGTGCTCATGAACGGGAAGATCTCGCCCTGATAGGTGATGGAGGCGAGCACCAAGCGGTCGTAGCGGAACGCGTCCTCAACGGCCTCGGCCATATCATCGCGAGCCAAGTCAAAGACGGAGACCTTCTGGCCGCGGGCCTCGAGCGCAGATGCGAGCTCCTCAACGGCAGCCTTCAGATGGCCGTACACGCTCGCATAGGCAATGGTGATGCCCTCGTCCTCGGGCTGATAGCTCGACCAGGTGTTGTAGGTGTCGAGGTAGTAGCCCAGGTTCTCGGTCAGCACGGGGCCATGGAGCGGACAAATAATCTGGATGTCCAGGTCGGCGGCCTTCTTGAGCACGGCCTGCACGAACTTGCCGAACTTACCGACGATGCCAAAGTAGTAACGGCGTGCCTCGCAGGCCCACCCTTCCGGATCTTCGATGTCATTGGCACCAAACTTGCCAAAGCCATCGGCACTAAAGAGCACCTTGTCGGTGGCCTCGTAAGAGAACAGCACCTCGGGCCAGTGAACGTTGGGAGCGCCGACAAACGTCAGGCTGTGGCCGCCCAGGTCGAGCACGTCGCCCTCTTTGACGACCATCTTGCGCTCGGGATAATCGGTGCCAAAGTAGTTGACCATCATGCGGAAGGCGCCCATGCTGGCCACAATCTGCGCCTGGGGATAGCGCTCCATAAAGGCGGCGATGCCAGCGGAGTGATCGGGCTCCATATGGTGAACGACCAGGTAATCGGGCGTGCGACCGTCGAGCACGGCTTCGATGTTGCCGAGCCACTCGTCGACAAAACCGCCGTCGACCGAATCGGCGACGGCGATCTTTTCGCCCAAGATAACGTAGCTGTTGTATGCCATACCGTTCTCGGACACGTCGTACTGGCCCTCGAACAGGTCAATGTCGTGATCGTCGACGCCAACGTAGCGGATATCCTTGGTGATCTCCATCAGGCAAAGCCTCCTAGATAGACAAAAGAGCCCGTCTATCATAGCACTCGGCTGCATCCCAACAGCTATCTGCCGGCATCCTTACCGATTGTTATTGAAATGCGATAAATCGCCGTTTACCAGCACAAACTATGAGCGCGGTATCGCCGTGCTATGTCGAATGATGAGCTGGCCGGGAATACGAATGGCAACGGTTTTGCCCGCCGTACCCGCCTCGGGAACCGCATGCTCGAACACCTCGCGCCCACGCTGATGCAGATCGAATCGCACGGTCGTGAGCTCGTTATGTGCGACAAAGTCGTCGAGCGAGTCATCGACGCCCACCACGCTCACGTCCTCGGGCACGCGTAGACCGCTATCACGCAGCGCTGCAATGGCGCCGTTTGCCATCTGGTCGTTTGCCGCGTAAATCGCCGTCATGGTGCGGTCGTGCTCGGCCAGGTACCTGCCGGCCTCGTAACCGCTGTTGGCAGACCAATCGCCCTCGAGCGGCGCCTGCGGCTTAATGTGCCTACGCTCGAGCGCGTCCTGCCAGCCGGCGCGACGAAACTGTTCATCGACCGAGAACGACGGGCCGCCGATATAACGAATCCGCTCGTGTCCCAGCTCAAACAGATGATCCATGAGCAACAGCGAGCAGCCGTAATGGTCGGAATCGACCGTGGTCACGCGCGGATGCGCGTACATGGTAACGATGACCGTGCCAATGCCCGGCAGTGGATCAAACGTCTCAAAATCGGGTGCCATGCGACTCATGCCGATAATGATGCCGTCCACGGGCAGCGCGGCCATACGACGCGTGGCCTCGGCAAGCGAAAACTCCTCGGTCTTGGACATCTCGACCAGCGTGATGGCGCAATTATGCTCGCGAGCAGCACTGGCGATGCCATCGATCATTGAGAGGTTGCCAAACTTAGTGACATCGTTGACGCACAGGCCGACCGAATGGTAACGGCCGTCGCGCAGCGAGCGACCGGCATAACTCGGACGAAAGCCGAGCTCTTGCATAGCGGCCTGCACGCGCTGGCGCGTCTGCTCGTTGACGTTGGGCAAGCCGTTGGCGACGCGCGAAACCGTCTGCTGCGAAACGCCAGCAGCGCGGGCGACGTCGGCCATGGAGACCGGACGCGTACCTGTATCGTTGGACGGGCGCCTTGCCACAGGATCACCTTCACCCTTGCGAGATCTGAATAGCGTGAATACCGGCCCGGGCAGAAATACACCCCGCGCCGAGGCCCGCTATCGTTGGACGCATGTTAACGTACTCTACTTTTTCTATCTGCATCTCTTCTGCTTTATAAGTCCATACGGCAGTACCGTTCACGGCTGCATTTCTACCGATTACCAGATTCTCAAAAAGTGACAAGCGATGTGTTATGAGTACGTTAACATAGCCCGTAACGTGCGGCATCGTGAACACGTGATTCATGCCGCTTCAAGTTGTTAACGTACTCATAACGACGCAAAACTCACCCGTGCGCGCCAAGGAAAGGACTCCCATGACCACCCCCGACGAAAAGACATTCGCCACGCTCACCAAGCTGTTTGAGGAGGAGTTTGGCCCCATCGGCGACCGCCAGGTGCTCTACGTGCACGCGCCCGGCCGTTCCGAAATCAGCGGCAACCACACCGACCACGAGGGTGGCCACGTTATCGCCGGCTCGCTCGATGTCGCCGTCGACGGCATCGCCGTGGCAACCGATTCCAACAAGGTTCGCGTAGCCGACGAGGGCTATCCCACGTTTGAAATCGCGCTCGACACGCTCGACATTCAGGAGTCCGAGAAGGGCACGTCCGCAAGCCTTGTGCGCGGTATGGCCCACGAGGTCGCAGCCCTTGGCGTTGAGCCCCAGGGCTTCGACTTCGCCTTTACCTGCTCCGTTCCCTCGGGCGGCGGCCTGTCCAGCTCTGCCGCCGTCGAGGCCGCGTACGGTCGTGCCATGGAAACCCTCTGGGGCGCGCCCGCCATTGAGCCCGTCACGCTCGCTCAGATGAGCCAGCGCACCGAGAACAACTACTACGGCAAGCCCTGCGGTCTGATGGATCAGGCAGCCGTGTGCCTGGGCGGCCTTGCCTACATGGACTTTGAGGACCAGGCTCAGCCTAAAACCCAGAAGCTCGAACTCAACTTTGAGGATCACGGCTATGCGCTCGTGCTCGTTAAGGTCGGTGCCGACCACGTGGCCGCCACCGACGACTACGCCGCCGTTCCGCGCGAGATGCAGGACGTCGCCGCCGAGTTTGGTAAGGCACGCCTGTGCGAGGTAAACGTTGCCGACTTTGACGCCAAGCTCCCCGAGCTGCGCGCCAAGCTGGGCGACCGCGCCTGCCTGCGCGCCGTTCACTACTGGTACGAGAACGGCCTGGTCGACAAGCGCTGGGCAGCCCTGAACGCCGGCGACATTGACCGGTTCCTGGTCCTGACGCGCGAGTCCGGCGCCAGTTCTGCCATGTACCTGCAGAATGTCGTTGCCAAGCTGGGCTCCGAGCAGCCCTCCATGTACGCGCTTGCTCTCGCCGAGCATGTGCTCGACGGGCGCGGCGCCGTTCGTATTCACGGCGGCGGCTTTGGTGGCACCATCCAGGCCTTCGTGCCGCTCGACCTGGTCGACACCTTCATTGCCAAGATGAACGGCTGGCTGGGCGAGGGATCTGCCCGCCACTACGCGATTTCTGACAAGGGGGCTTACGCGGCATGGCTGTAATGACTGACGTGTGCGAAGCCGCACAGAACCTGATTGAGTACGCCATCCACCGATCCATGATCGGGCAGGACGACCGCATCTGGGCCTACAACACCACTCTTGAGTGCATCGGCGCCACGGGCCCCGCGCTCGACATGGCCTGGGCGCTGCAGACCGAGAAGATTTCGCTTCTGCACCCCGATACGCTCCCCGACTTTGATCTGGAGGGCACGCTCGCCACGCTTTCCGAGGCTGCCGTTACCAACGGCGCTGCCGAGGACACGGTGTCGGGCCGCGATCGCATCGCCATGCGCATCATGGGCGCGCTGATGCCGAGGCCTTCGGTTGTAAACGAGGAGTTCAATGGGCGCATGGGCGTCAACGAGCCCCGCGCCGCGACCGACTGGTTCTACGGCCTGTGCTGTGACGCCGGTTACGTGCGCCGTGCCGCCATCGCGCGCAACATCAAATGGAGCACCCCCACCAACTGGGGCGACCTCGAGATCACCATCAACCTATCAAAGCCCGAGAAGGACCCGCGCGACATTGCCGCGGCAGGTGCCGCCAAGAACACGGGCGAGAAGTATCCCGCTTGTCAGCTCTGCATCGAAAACGAGGGCTATCCCGGACGCTCCGCCGCAGCCGACGGCGGCGCTCACCCCGCCCGCCAGAATCTGCGCGTTATCCCCATCCAGCTCAACGGCGAGCGCTGGGGTTTCCAGTACAGCCCGTATGCGTATTTTAATGAGCACTGCATTGCCATGAGCTCCGAGCATCGCCCGATGCACGTAGACCGCAAGGGTCTGACCTGCCTGCTCGATTTTGTGGACCTGTTCCCGCATTACTTTATCGGCTCCAACGCCGACCTGCCTATCGTGGGCGGCTCGATCTTGTCGCACGACCACTTCCAGGGCGGCGCGCACGAGTTCCCCATGATGCATGCCGCCGAGGTCTCGCAGTTTAGCGTGCCCGGCTTTGACCAGGTCAGCGGTACCGTGTTGCAGTGGCCGCTTTCGGTGCTGCGACTGCGCTCGCACGACCGCGCCCAGCTGCTCGACGCCACCGAGAAGATTATCCTCGCCTGGCGCGAGTGGACCGATGAGTCGGTGGGCGTCATCGCGCACACAGCCGACGGCGTGGCGCACAACACTGTGACGCCCGTCATCCGCCGCGTCGACTCCCGCGGCAACGCCGGCGGCGAGATCTACGAGGCCTACCTGGCGCTTCGCTGCAACATCACGACCGACGAGCATCCGCTGGGCGTATTCCACCCGCATGCTGAGTACCACCATATTAAAAAGGAGAACATCGGCCTGATCGAGGTCATGGGCCTGGCCATTCTGCCGCCGCGCCTGGTTCCCGAGCTCGGCGCTGTCCGTGAGCATCTGCTGGCAGCCAAGGTCGATGCCAGCTACGACCTTGCCGGTGCGCTCGAGGGCGATGATCTTTGCCGCAGCCACGCCGCATGGGCTGAGGACGTCTTTGCCCGCCGCGCCGACGAGCTTACGGCCGACAACGCCATCGATATCCTGCACGAGGAGGTCGGCGTGGTGTTTGGCCACGTGCTCGACAACGCCGGCGTCTTTAAGTGGGACGAGGCAGGACGTGCCGCCCAGCAGCGCTTTATCGACTCGCTGTAGAGCACAGACCCGGACGCTCAACGGCAGCCCCCACGACATAGCCACCTACACGACAACGGCGCCCGCCGGCAACATCGCCGGCGGGCGCCGTTTTCTGATGCAAGGGTAGCTAATTTGCACCAAAACAAGGAGTGTTCCAAACTGCCGGCAGAGAAGGAGCGCCCCAGGTGCCGACCTAAACCCCACATTATTCGATGGAAAAACGTGGTTACCTCCCACATTATTCGATGGAAAAACGTGGTTTACTCCCACATTTTTCGGTGGAAAGACCGAAACGGTCTTATACTAACCATGATCGTTAGGAGGCAGTATGCAGCGACAGCTAATGGACGCACTCATCGCTTGGAAATCTAGGGCAAACCGCAAGCCCCTCCTGCTTAAGGGGGCCCGCCAGACGGGAAAAACCTGGCTTCTCAACGAATTCGCAGGCCAGCAGTATCAAAACGTCATCCGTTTTGACTTTATGCTCGAACCGGGCGCACGTTCGCTGTTCGACGGAAGCCTTGACCCCAAACGCATCATCTCCCAGATAGAGCTCCTGCGCGGCCAGACCATAACGCCGACAGACACGCTCATCATCTTCGACGAAATCCAAGAGGCACCGCGTGGCATCACCTCGCTCAAATACTTCAACGAGCTGGCGCCGGAATACCATATCGTGGCAGCCGGCTCCTATATGGGGCTCGCGCTCCGACGCGAAAACGAGTCGTTCCCCGTCGGCAAGATCGACCAGCTCACCATGCGCCCCATGGGGTTTGTCGAGTTCGTTCGTGCCGTCGATGGCGATCCGCTCGCAGATGCCATCCTTGCCGCAGACATGGACCTGTTGGCAAACGTTTCTGAAAAGCTCGAGCGCCTGCTCAAGGAATACCTCGTTGTCGGTGGCATGCCAGAAGTTGTCTCCGCTTTCGCCGCCTCCCACGATTTCATTGAGGCCCGCAGGCTTCAGCAGCAAATCATCGAAGCTTATGAATCCGATTTTGGCAAGCATGCGCCAGCCCGCATCGTCGAGCGCATGAGGCTGGTTTGGAAATCCCTTCCCGGCCAGCTCGCAAAGGAAAACAAGAAGTTCGTCTACGGTGCGCTCCGTCCCGGGGCGCGCGCACGCGATTTTGAGGAAAGCCTCCAGTGGCTCATGGACTATGGAATCGTTCATAAGGTACCACGTGTTTCCGCCCTAAGAGCACCGCTCACAAGCTACGAGGATCTCTCGGGCTTCAAGCTGTTCTGCATCGACACCGGCATCCTCGGAGCACTCTCTGGCCTCTCGCCAGCCATTGTTCTGAACGGGCCCGCTGTTTTTACGGAGTTCAAAGGCTCGCTGACCGAGCAATACGTCGCACAGGAGCTTTTGCTCCAAGGCAAAACTCCCGCGTATTGGTCATCCTCCTCCGGCAATGCAGAGACTGACTTTGTCATCGACCATGCGGGGACCGTGCTTCCGCTCGAGGTCAAGGCGGCAGAGAACCTCAAAGCAAAGAGCCTGAGGATTGCCTGCGAGAAGTTCAAGCTCAAGCGCTGCGTGAGAACATCGTTAGCGGCATATAGAGACGAGGGCACGCTCGTCAACATTCCGCTCTGGGAGATTGGGCAAATCGACAAGCTGGCATAGGCGCTGTGGAGGGGGTGCCCCGTAAGGAGTGTCCCAAACTGCCGGCAAAAAAGGAACGTCTCTATCTGCCGCATTCCCGAAGCAAGGCAACGCCGATGTTTTGGCAACGGCAGCGAGCGGGCCGCATTTGAGACAAGGTGACGTGAAACGAAAGGGCGCTGACCTTCTGGTCGCGCCCTTGAAGTTGAACGTCAGATTGTCCAAATGCGGCCCGCGCAGCGTCGA
>UQIE01000030.1 GCA_900541065.1 uncultured Collinsella sp.
GGACTTGCAGCGACGGACCTCAGGACACTCTTACACCACGTCTGCGCGCGCGACCTGAGCGGTCGGCAAAAACGCTTAGAAGCTACGAATCCGCAACTAAAGTTCATCAAAAAGGGGCAGCCGGCAGAAACCTCCCCAGCCAAAGCTGCTCCCTCAATACGACAGCTCAAAAACCCACCGTTCGCAGAAGATAAGCCGCGCCCCAATACCGTTGCCCGAAGTTTCGGGCGTATGCGGCGTCCGCTATGCCATCATGCGCGTATGGGAATCATTCTGTCACATACCACGGCACGCGCTGTATACCAAACAGCCAACTCGCTCGCAAGCTACGCGACCGGTCCCATACCTATGGAAAAGATCAGGGTGTCTGCGCCGACCACGTCCGACCTGGAAGCGGCACGAGCATGGCTCAACAGAAAGAATGTCGATTCTGAACGTATCCATGTGCTGACGTTTTCCAATAATGCCAAAAGGCACCGCAAGGGCTGCATCTGCCACTGCACGCGCTATACGTTTGATGCAGAAAGCTACCTAGAACTCGAGCCGAACGTCTACATCGTCGATATCAAGCTGTGCGCGTTAGAAGCAACAGCCGACCTCAACCTTTCGGAGCTCGTTGAGTATTACTTTGAAATCTGCGGCTCCTACGCGCTTGGAACGTCCGACGAAACTCAATATCGCGAGCGCCCAGCCCTAACCAGCGTTGAAGAGCTCAGAGCCTTCTTTTCAGAGGCACCGGGGTATCGTGGATCTAATAAAGCACTTAAGGCACTTTCTTATGTACACGAAGGCTGTCGCTCCCCACTCGAAACGGCGTTTGTCATGATGCTGACAATGCCCAAGTCAATGGGTGGCTTAGCCATACGCGCTATCAAAACGGATTATCCGATCCCAGTCCCCAAAAGATACGCCGCCCTAACGCGACGGACGGTTTTCTACCTCGACGCGCTGCTCGAAAATTCGATGACCGATATCGAACACAACGGCTTTTACCACGACGAACCCGAGCAGCAATCAATTGACGAGGAGCGCCGAAACACGCTGCGAAACATGGGATATGCCGTTATCACAGTTAATCGTCATTCGTTTTTCAAGCAGTCCGCTTTTAAACGGGTCATGGAAGCGATTCGCATTCGCGAGAAGATATGGCCCGGTCGACTCCCGGATAACTTCGCCATCCTGCAAGAAACTCTTCGTCAATTTGTCTTGCGGCGCTACTTCGAATACGGTCGCCGCGTCCTGGAGACACTCAAAGAAGAAGAGGCCGCCAAGCGCGAAATTGCAAGCCAATATCCGCAAGCTGATGACCCGAGCATCAACGATGTGCCCGAACCCGACGACATGCAACACGTCGGGGCCCTTGCTGAGGAAATCAATGGGGCTTGGGAATGCGACATGTTCGCAAAAATCGATGAAAACCGCACGGAAGACGACACGATTATTGATCTAATTGAGAATTCGCTCTTCTAAAGGCGATCTCTGCGGATGTCCACCTACATTTTTCGACTTATTCGGCCACCGATGTGCCAGATTGGCTGCAGCAATGCTCAATATAACTTTAGATAAAACTGATTCTGCAGGAACTCCCGTAGAGGAAGAACTGATTCTCGCGGTATTTGACACGATAAAGTACAAATATGAACAGTTCTAATGCTTCTCAAGGTGGCTTTCTTAGCATGCTAGCCGAACATCTCGAAATATGTTGGCGAGCATTGCGTCGATGTCTCCCAACCCACAGAAAATCGCAGAGGCGGCAAGCAGTCATCGAAATTAACGCAAATTGTATTGACATATGAACATACACTCATATAATCGAAAGCAAGTTATATGAGCGCATGTTCATATGAAAGGATATTGCAATGAGCATCCGCGTTGATGAAACGAAACCCGACATCGAGGCCACCGAACCCGCGATCCCCACCACCTGCTCGCCCGAGGACCTTCCCGACGAGGAGCTTCTCTACGACCTCGCCGACCTGTTCAAGGTCTTCAGCGACACCACGCGCATCAAGATCCTTTACGCCCTCATGGGCCGCGAGCTCTGCGTGGCAGACATCGCCGAAGCGACCGAAACCTCGCAGTCCGCGGTGTCGCACCAGCTGCGCACACTCAAGCAGTCGCACCTGGTTAAATTCCGGCGCGACGGGCGCAATATCCTCTACTCGCTCGCCGACGACCACGTCTACACCATGCTCAACCAGGGCATGAGCCATATCTGCGAATAGCAACCAACCACGGTACCAGCGCGGCCTGCACCCAAGCCGCAAAAACGGGAAAGGAACCCACCATGAAAAAGCAGTACAAGCTCGATGAGATCGATTGCGCCAACTGTGCGCGCGAGCTTCAGGACGAGCTGGCCAAGCTCGAGGGCGTCAAATCCGTGTCCGTCAACTTTATGACCCAGAAGCTGACGCTCGAGGCCGATGATGCTGAGTTCGACGAGGTGCTCAACCGCGTTGTTGAGTTTACGGCCGACGCCGAGCCGGACTGCGAGATCATTCTCTAGCCCAGGTTTACGCCAACCTGCAAGGCCGCGCTTGCCGCGGCCTTTGCTCGCGAAATTATATGAGCGAGTGTTCATTCATTCAAATGGGAGGATACGAGTCATGGCCACCGCCGACCCCAAAAAGAAAAAGAAGAAGCGCAAGAAAAAAGAATCACTCGAGCATAAGCGCAACCGCATCCTGGTAGCGCTGGGCATTTTTGCCGTGGTGTACGCCCTCGATGAGCTCGGCACCCTCACTGCCGCATTCGGCACCCCGGGCGACATCTACGCCAGCTTTGTGCTGTTCCTCGTGCCGTTTTTGATTGCCGGCTACGACGTACTGCAAAAGGCATTCAATAACATCCGCCGCGGCAAGGCCTTCGACGAGAGCTTCCTCATGGCCGTCGCGACCATCGGCGCGTTTGCCATGGTGCTCTTCCCCGATACCGACCCGCACATGGCCGAAGGCGCCGCCGTCATGCTGTTCTACCAGGTCGGCGAGCTGTTTCAGGCGTACGCCGTGGGCAAGAGCCGCAAGTCGATCAGTGCCATGATGGACATCGCGCCCGACTACGCTAACGTCGAGCAGCCCGACGGCACACTCGAGCAGGTCTTCCCCGATGACATCGCCGTCGGCACCGTGATCGTGGTCAAGCCCGGTGAGCGCGTGCCTATCGACGGCGTCATCGTCGAGGGCGAAACCCAGCTCGACACCGCCGCTCTCACGGGCGAGTCAATCCCCCGCCCCGCCAAGTCCGGCGACGACATCATCAGCGGCTGCATCAACATGACGGGCCTCATCCACGTGCGCACCACCAAGCCCTTTGGCGAGTCCACCGTCGCACGCGTCCTGGAGCTCGTGGAAAATGCCAGCGAAAAGAAGGCGCGCACCGAGAACTATATCACGCGCTTCGCCCGCGTCTACACGCCCGCCGTCACCGGCGCTGCCGCGGTACTCGCGCTCGGCGGCGGCTTGGTCACCGGCGCCTGGTCCGACTGGATCCTGCGCGGCCTGACCTTCCTGGTCGTCAGCTGCCCGTGCGCGCTCGTGATTAGCGTCCCGCTCAGCTTCTTTGGCGGCATTGGCGGCGCATCCAAGCTGGGCGTCCTCATCAAGGGTTCTAACTACCTCGAGACGCTCGCCGATGTGGACACCGTCGTCTTTGACAAGACCGGCACGCTCACCAACGGCACGTTCTCGGTGGTCGCGGTGCACCCCGAGGCTGGCTATACCGAGCAGTCGTTGCTCGAGGTCGCAGCCCTTGCGGAGTCGTTCTCCGATCACCCCATCGCGCAGTCCGTGCGTGTCGCCTACCAGGGCGAGCTTGACCCCACGCGCGTAACGGATTCCACTAATGACGCGGGCCACGGCGTGACGGCGACCATCGACGGCAAGCATGTCGTCGTCGGCAACGCCAAGATGCTCGCCGCGGCCGGCGTTGAAGCACCGGACTGTGATGTTGTCGGCACGATCCTCCATGTGCTCGTTGACGGCGTGTACGCCGGCCACATCGTGATTGCAGACACCGTTAAGGCCGATGCCGAGCAGACGGTCCGTGACCTGCACGCCGCCGGCATCAAGCGCACCGTTATGCTCACGGGCGACCGCGAGGACGTTGCAGCGTCTGTGGCCAAGCAGCTCGGCCTCGACGAGTTCCACGCGCAGCTGCTGCCGGGCGATAAGGTCGAGCGTGTTGAGGCGTTGCTCGCGGGCGAAAGCGACAAGGGCAAGCTCGCTTTTGTCGGCGACGGTATCAACGACGCACCCGTGCTTACCCGCGCAGACGTTGGCATCGCCATGGGCGCTATGGGCTCGGACGCCGCAATTGAGGCGGCGGACGTCGTGCTCATGGATGACAAGCCGTCCAACATCTCCCGCGCGATCCGCGTGGCGCGCAAGACCATGTCGATTGTTTGGCAGAACATCATCTTTGCGCTGGGCATTAAGTTGCTGATTCTGGTGCTTGCGGCACTGGGCATCGCCAACATGTGGCTTGCCGTGTTCGGCGACGTAGGCGTGGCGATTATCGCCATCCTGAACGCCATGCGCGCGATGGGTGTCAAGAACCTGTAGCGTCCGTAGTCCCTCCGGCCGGGGTCGGGCTTGGTTTTGAAAACGTCCTCGACCAATGAAGTGCCCCCGTTCTGCTCCTACGGAGCTACGAACGGGGGCACTTCTGGTCTGCGGAATGTTTTCAAAACCAAGCCCGACCCCGGCCTGCGGTGACGTTGCTGGCGGTTCTTGGGCATCGCTTGCTGGCGGGGTTCCTTGTCTGAATTGAACTTAGTTGGTGGGGCTACTGGTCCCGGTCGCTGGCTCGCGCTTTGCGCGAACTCCGCGCTACTGGGGATCAATTAGGCTTCCGTTGCTGGGCCCGCCACATCTTCCCGCCCCAGCATCGACCTCAGCTTCTCAAAGCTCTCCTCACTCAAGCAATGCTCCATGTGGCAACCCTCTTGCGAGGCAACATCGGGCGCTACACCTGCATCCTCTAGCAGCCCCACAAAAAAGCAATGGCGCTCCCACATTTGACGGGCAACCTCAAGACCGCGTTCCGTCAGATGCACATCGCGTTTGCCCATCTCCACGTAGCCGGTGCTCTCCAAGGCCGCCATGGCTTTAGAGACGCTTGCTTTGGTTACGCCCAGGTATTCGGCAACGTCAATTGATCGAACGATGCCTTGGCGCTCCGAGAGCACATAAATAGATTCGAGATAGTCTTCTCCGGATTCACGTAGGGCCATGGGCCGCCTTTCGCGATGATTGCTAGTTAGCCTTTGGATACTTTCCACGGCTAACTTTACCGCAAAAGTTGCCCATGTCTTACTACTTTGCCTAAAAGTTAGCCGTGTTTCACAAAACGTGCGGGACGAAAACAAAATGGGGACGCCCCGCAAGGAGTGTCCCCAGGTGCCAGGTGCCGGCCCGCAGTTACATCAATCCAAAGTGCTTCGCGGCGTTGTAGATGCCGTCGTCGTCCACGGCAGTCGTCACATAGGTCGCCGCAGCTTTCACCGTGTCCTGTGCGTTGCCCATGGCCACACTCGTGCCCACGGCGGCAAACATCGACAGGTCGTTCTCGCCGTCGCCAAAGGCAATCGCCTCGCTCGCGTCGATACCAAGCCGCTCGAGCGTCGCCGCCACGCCCAGGTCCTTGCCGCCGTTAGCGGGAATAATGTCGCAGAACAGGTCGCACCAGCGCGTGGTGAGCGAATGCGACACGGCGTCGGTCACGATATGTTCGTCGGCCGGGTCCACAAAGGCGCAGAACTGGTAGACCGGTGCGTCAAAGGCGTGCTCAAACGGCTCCTCGTGGTAGACGATTCCCGCGTTGCTGCCAGCCGTCACCACGCGCTCGGACAGGCGGTTCACAAACGAGTTCTCGCCCTGCATGCACAGCGAGTCATAGCGCCCCTGCGCCACCTGGTCCACAATCACCGCAACGTCGTCCGGATCGATCGGACAGCTGCGGTAAACCCCCTCGGCATCAAAACAGTGCTGACCCGAGAGCGTAATGTACGCATCCCAGCCCAGGTCGAACAGCCAGTCCGGCATCTGGTAGGTCGGGCGACCCGTGGCGATCACGCATGCGATCCCCTGCTCGTGAAAGCTGTCGAGCACCTGCTGCGCCGACGCCGGAATCCGGTGGGTCTTAAAGCTCAGCAGCGTGCCGTCGATATCGAAAAACGCGGCTTTGATCATCCTCGTCTACTCCTCGCCCTCGAGCTTTTCGCTCGCCTCGAGCCACGCCATCTCCAGCTCGTCCATGGCGGCGTGAGCCTCGTCGATCTTTGCCTGCTGCTCGCCGAGCGCCGTGTAGTTGGTGGGATCGACTTGGGCCATTGCTGCCTCGGCCTCCTCAACGCGGGCGCGCTGCGTCTCCATCTTGCGCTCGAGCGAACTCACCTCGCGGCGGAGCTTCTGGCGCTCGGCGTTGGACAGGCCGTTGGGCTGACCGCTCGACTTGGGCTTTTCGGCCGCAGCTGCCGCGGCACCGGTGTCAAACGTGCCGGTCTTGGCGCTCGGCGCGCCCACGGGCTCGCCCTCGGCGGTGGCGTTGCACAGGCGCAGGTACTGGTCCACGCCACCGGGCATATGCGTCAGGTGGCCGTCGAGCAGCGCCCACTGCTGGTCGGTCACGCGCTCCATCAAAAAGCGGTCGTGCGTCACCAGGATCAGCGTGCCGGGCCAGCCGTCGAGCAGATCCTCGACAATCGCCAGCATGTCGGTATCCAGGTCGTTGCCGGGCTCGTCCAGGATGAGCACGTTGGGCTCGTCCAGGATTGTCAGTAGCAGCGACAGGCGACGGCGCTGGCCGCCCGAAAGATCGCCGATGCGACTCCAGAGCTGCTGCGTCGTAAAGCCCAGACGCTCGCAGAGCTTCTCGGGCGAAGTCTCCTTGCCGTCGATGACGTAGTACTTCTTATAGTTGCTGAGCACCTCTCGGATCGTGTCGCCCATGTAGGGTTCGAGCTCCTCGAGCTGCTGCGACAGCACGCCAAAGCGCACTGTCTGGCCAATCTTCACGCGGCCGCGCGTGGGTTCAATCTTGCCCTGGATCACGTCGAGCAGCGTCGACTTGCCGGCACCGTTCTCGCCCAAAAGGCCATAGCGGTCGCCCGCACCAATGAGCCAGGTCACGTCAGAGAGCACCTGCTTGGGCGCGCCATCGGTATCCGCATAGCCGGCGTCCACGTCGACCACATCGATAACCTGCTTGCCCAGGCGGCTCACGGCGAGGCGCTTGAGCTCCAGCTCGTCACGCACGGGCGGCACGTCGGCGATCAGCTCGCGAGCGGCATCAACGCGAAACTTGGGCTTGGTGGAACGCGCCTGGGCGCCGCGGCTCAGCCACGCGAGCTCCTTGCGCGCCATGTTGCGACGGCGTTCCTCGGTAACCGCGGCCATGCGGTCGCGCTCCACGCGCTGCAGGATATATGCGGAGTAGCCGCCCTCGAAGGGATCGACCTGGCCGTCGTGGACCTCCCACATGCTGGTGCAGACCTCGTCCAAGAACCAGCGATCGTGCGTGACCACGAGCATGGCGCCCTGACCGCGCTGCCAGCGAGCCTTAAGATGGCGTGCAAGCCAGTTGATGGTGCGCATGTCCAGATGGTTAGTGGGCTCGTCGAGCATGAGCACGTCGTAGTCGCCGATCAACAGGCGCGCGAGGTCCACGCGGCGGCGCTGGCCACCCGAAAGCTCGCCCACCGTGCCCTCCCAGGGCACATCGCTAATGAGACCGGCGAGGATCTGGCGCGTGCGGGGGCTCGACGCCCACTCATACTCGGGCGTGTCGCCCACGACGGCATGGTGCACGGTGTCGGTGTCGACAAGCTGGTCCTTTTGGCCGAGCAGGCCGATCGTGGTGCCGCGACGATGCGTCACGCGGCCGTCGTCGGGCTCCAGCGTGCCGGCGAGCACGCTCAGCAGCGTCGACTTGCCGTCGCCGTTTTTACCGACAATACCAATACGGTCGCCCTCGCCCACGCCGAGCGTCACGCTATCGAAAATATGCTTGGTGGGAAACTCTAGGCTGACGGAATCGCATCCCAAAAGAATCGCCATATGCCCTGCTCCTTCGTAGAAATTCAACGTTGTCCATAATAGCAGCGAAAAGGCGGGCCGCACACGACACAAAAAGGCGGGCCATCTCCCAAAAGAGATGACCCGCCTCTCCAATCAGTCCCGTGGCAACCGTGGCCGCCGCGGGCCTCAAGCATGTCCCGGACTAGGAGAACATGCCGGTGAGGTAATCATTCAGCCGCTTATCCTTGGGCCGTTGGAAAATCTCGTCGGTCTCGTCGTACTCGACCATATCGCCCATGTAGAAGAACGCCGTGCGGTTGGACACGCGCGACGCCTGCTCCATGTTGTGCGTCACGATAACGATGGCGCGGTCGGCCACGATCGATGACATGAGGTCCTCGATCGCCAGCGTCGAGATGGGGTCGAGCGCCGAGCAGGGCTCGTCGAACAGAATCACGTCGGGGTTGAGCGCCAGCGTGCGCGCGATGCACAGACGCTGCTGCTGGCCGCCCGAAAGCGCGTAGGCGCTCTTGTCGAGCTTGTCTTTGACCTCGTCCCAAAGCGCCGCGCCGCGCAGGCTTTCCTCGACCATGCGGTCGAGCTCGTCGCGGTCGGTGATGCCGTGGCGCTTAGGCGCAAACGTGATGTTGTCGCGAATGGACTTGCGGAACGGGTTGGGCTGCTGGAACACCATGCCAATGGAACGGCGCAGCTCGTAGGTGTTTTCGGTCTTGGTGTTCACGTTGCGCCCGCGATAGTTGATCTCGCCCTCCACGCGGCAGCCGCGAATCTCGCGATTCATGAGGTTGAGGCTACGCAAGAAGGTCGACTTACCGCAGCCCGAAGGCCCGATGAGCGCCGTGATCTCGCCCTTGTGAAAGTCGAGCGACGTATTGTGCAGTGCATGGTGGTCGCCATAGTACACGTTGACGTCCTTGGTGGAGAGCACGACCTCGTCGCTCACGGCCTTGCCGCTCGCGCGCACGCGCTTCTCGCTCTCCCCCACGCTCGACAAAAAGTCCTGGGTCTCGGACGATGCCGCCTCAGTTGCGGGCGTTGCATTTATCTCGCTCATTCGGCCGTCATCTTCCTTGCCAGTTGTTTGCCCACGATACGGGCGACTACGTTAAACAGCAGCACGCAAATCATCAGCAGCACCGCGGTGCCCCAAACGATCTGCTGGGCCTCGGGGCTGCCCTCGCCATAGATCTTGTAGATGTGCACGGCGAGCGACTCACCGGGGCGGAACACGTTCCAGGCGCAGGTGGGGCTCGACAGGTTAAAGCTCAAGAAGTTCAGACGCACCGGCGAGCTCATGCCCGAGGTAAAGAGCAGCGCCGCGGCCTCGCCAAAGACGCGGCCGGCCGAAAGCACGATGCCGGTCACGATGGCGGGCATGGCCTCGGGAATCAGGATGTGCAGCGTGGCCTCCCAGCGGGTAAGGCCCATGGCCAGGCATGCATCGCGCTGGGCCTGTGGCACGTCCTCGAGCGCCTGCTGAATCACGCGCACCAGAATGGGGATATTGAACATGGTGAGCGCGACGGCGCCGGAGATGATGGAGTACTTCCAGCCCAGCTGCACCGAGAACACCAGGAAGCCAAACATGCCGACGACGATGGAAGGCAGCGAGGACAGCGTCTCGATGGCGGTAGAGGCGATGTCGCGGATAGGGCCGTTCGGCGCGTACTCAACCAGGAAGACCGCTCCGCCTAGGCTGATGGGCACCGAGATGATCAGAGTGATCAGCAGCAGGTAGAACGAGTCGAACAGCTGGTAGAGCACGCCGCCCTGCGTTCCGTTGGCGCGCGACGGCTCTGTGAGAAAGCCCGGCTGGAACAGCGTCGAGATGCCCTCGAACAGGATATAGGCCACCATGGAGATGACGATGAGCATGACGATGGCGACGATCGCCGTCAGCACGCCCGTGGCGATGCGATCCTGCTTTTGGACACGCCCGAGCCTCGCCTCGTCGATGTGGATGCGCGTGCTAGCCACGAGCCTTCGCCCCCTTGCGGCCAATGAGATGGATGATCAGGATGAAGATGAGGCTCATGCCCATCAGCAGCAGACCGAGTGCCCACAGGACGTCGTCCTGGGCCGAGCCCTCGGCGTAGACCGCCATGGACGTGGTGAGCGTGGTGGTGATGGTCGAAGCCGGCGACAGCAGCGACGTCGGCATGGCCTCGATGCCGCCGATGACCATGCGCACGGCGAGCGTCTCGCCAAAGGCGCGGGTCATGCCCAAGATAACCGCGGTCATGAGCGACGGCATGGCGGACTTGAGCACCACGTGCCAGATGGTCTGCCAGCGGGTGTAGCCCAGCGCGAGCGAGCCCTGTCGGTAGCCGTCGGGCACGGCGCGCAGGCCATCGACCGAAAGCGTGGTCATCGTCGGCAGAATCATGACCGCCAGCACGATGGCGCCGGGCAAGATGCCCAGGCCCGTGCTCACGTGGAAAACGCTCTTCATAAGACCGACGACCACGTGAAAACCGATCAGGCCAAAGACGACCGAGGGGATGCCGGTCAAAAGCTCAATGAGCGGCTGAAAGATCTTAGAGCCAAACTTAGGGCTAATCTCGACCGCAAAGATGGCAGAGCCGATGGCGATGGGCAGCGCGATAAGCGTGGAGAGTACCATGACCGCAAACGAGGTGACGATCAGGGGCAGGGCGCCGGTATAGGGCAGGCCGTTTTCGGCTGTGTTGGCCAGGTCCCACTTGGTGCCGGTGAAAAACTCGACGACCGAGACGCCGTCCTTGACAAAAGCCGAGAGGCCCTTTTGGGCGACCATAAAGATGAGCGCGGCAACGACAAGCGTCACGAGCGCTACGCACGCGCCCGTGACGCCCAGGCCCACGTTCTCAAGGTCGCGCTTTGGCAGCTGTTTTGCCATTGCAAACCTTTCCGGGGCGATTACTTATTTAGCAGAGACCTTGCCGCTGGCGTCCTTGACGACCTTCATGGCAGAGACGGGGATGAAGCCCTGCTCCTCGACGAGCTTGCCCTGGACGTCGTCGGAAAGCATGAACTCTAGGAAGGCCTTGGTGGCCTCGTCGGCGTCCTTGGAGCAGTACATGTGCTCGGTAGCCCAGATCTTGAAGGAGTCGTCGGTGACGTTTGCGCTCTTGGGCTCCACGCCCTCGACCTTGATGGCGTTGAACTTGGAGTCATCGAAGTGCGAGAAGTCGAGGTAGGAGATGGCATTGTCGGTGCTGCCCATCTGAGTCTGAACGTCGCCGGACTTGTCGAGCTCGGCGTCGCCCTTAAAGTCGACAGCCTCGTCGCCAAAGACGGCAGCCTCGAAGGTGGCGCGGGTACCGGAGCCGGCCTTGCGGTTGAGAACGACGATAGTAGCGTCGTCGCCGCCGACCTCCTTCCAGTTGGTGATCTGGCCAGAGAAGATGCCCTTGAGCTGCTCGAGGGACAGATCGTCGACCGTCACGTTCTTGGAAACAACGGGGCCCATGCCCACGACGGCGACCTCGTGGTCGACGAGGTTCTTGACCTGGTCGGCCTCGAGCTTGGTCTCGGCGAAGACGTCGGAGTTACCGATGGTGACGGTGCCGGCGGCGACAGCGGTCAGGCCCTTGCCCGAACCGTTACCCGAGCCGGAGACGGAGACATCGGGGTTGGCGTCCATGAACTTCTCGGCAGCGGCCTCGACGAGAGCCTGGAACGAAGAGGCACCGTCGTAAGTCACCTCGCCGGAGACGGACTCGGCAGCAGCGACGCTACCCTTGTCGGCGGCATCGGATGCGCCGGAGCCGCCGCAACCAACGAGACCGAGACCGACGATGCTGGCAAAACCACCAGCGAGGCCGAGGAACTGACGACGAGAATAAGCCTGATCGAGCATGATCTTCCTTTCATACATGCGACTCGCGGGCACCCCACCCGCTTTGCTGTTTGGAAAGATACGGCCCCGACCGGGCAGCGTCCGCGCCAACTACGGTTTCTTACGGGCATTTGATAGACCCTTACCGCAAGCGCAGCACGGCCTTTACAAACGAATAACAAACCCGCCACCAAGCATGACCCGCCTTTTACACCAATAAAAACAAAGTTGCGGTGAAATAGTTCCTGCTTGGCCATCAAATGGCCCATTCTAGGAACTATTCCACCGCAACTTAGATTGGGAAACCGCGAGACCTTAAAGCTCTAATTCATTCAAACGGAGGATCGCAACAATATAGATCTTGAGCGCCTGCTTGAGCTGTTCCTCGTTGGCGCACTCGTTGGGGCCGTGCATCTGGCCGCCCCACGAGGGCAGCTCCAGGCCGGTCTCCTCGGGGCCAAACGAGACGGCGCGGGCAAAGTTGCGCGCGTACGTGCCGCCGCCCATGGCAAAGGGTTCAGCATGCTTGCCGGTGAACTCGTTATAGGTATCGATAAGCGCCTTCACGGCCGGATCATCGGCAGAGACCGAGAACGGCACCTTCGCGCGACCCAGCTGGCACGTCACGCCGAAACGGCCCACGAGCGGATCGAGCTGCTCGCGGATGGTATCGGCACTCGTGCTGTCGGGGAAGCGCACGTCGATGACCTGCTCGATATGGCCATCCGCCACGCGGATGACGCCAGCGTTGCAGGTAAGCGGGCCAAACGCCGGACTCGTCGCATCGATACCCAGGCCGCGGCCATAGGCGTCCGCATGCACAAAGGCCAAAAACTTGACAAACTCGTGCTCGGCGGGCGTCAACAGGCGCTTGTCACGGGCGCCAAACGCGTCCTCGGCCTCGCGCAGATACGCCACGATCAGGCCGACAGCGTTGATAGTGCCCTCAGGCATCGAGGCATGACCGCCAATGCCGTGGGCAAAAATCTGCGCATGCCCGTTATCGAGTGTCGTGATCTCAAGGCGATCGGCGTTCTCGACCGGCGCCGGCAGCTCATCGGCGGCAATCGCGAGCTCGCAGATGGACTGCGACGGAATGGCATTGCTCGCCTCGGCGCCGCTCCACGACACGATGCGCCCGCCGTCGATCTTGGAGCTCACGAACGTCGCCCCAAACTGGCCCTTCTCGGCATTGCAGACCGGGAACTCGGCATCGGGCGTAAACAAAAAGTCGGGGTCTGCGTGGTTCTCCAGATAATGGTGAACGTCGGACATGCCCACTTCCTCATCGCAGCCCAGCAGCGCGCGGAAAGCATAGCGCGGGGTAATGCCGTGCTTGAGCAGATAAGCGCCGGCGTAGAGCGACAGCACCGCCGGACCCTTGTCGTCAATCACGCCGCGACCGAGCAGCCAGCCCTCGCGGCGCTCCATCGCAAACGGGTCGGTGTTCCAACCGGGGCCAGCGGGAACCACGTCCACGTGGCAGATAGTCGCGAGCTGCTTGTCGCCGCGACCCGGGATATCGGCGATTCCCACATAGCCCCCGTCGTCGCTCGTCTGATAGCCGAGCTTTTGCGCAATGCCGAGCGCGCAATCGAGCGCGTCACGGACCGGGCGGCCAAACGGCGCACCGGGCTCCGCATCGGCAGCAACGGCCACGGAAGGATAACTCACCAGCTGCTCGATATCAGCGACGACATCCTCCCAGACCTCGTCGACATACTCAGCGACGCTCTGCTCCACCTGATTCATGAACGACCTCCTTACCAATGAGCGACGGGTACGCCCGCCCCTCACATTATGTCTATTAGATAGCGAAAAGTTTAGCAAGCTCGGCCACCGAGTGCACCACCGCATCGGCGCCCGCGGCCTCGTGCTCCCCCGGCGCTGCCGCGCCCGAATAGATGCCGATGCACGGCACGCCCATCGCGTGCGCGCCCTCCACATCGTTAAAGCGATCGCCGATCATCACGGCATCGTCGGCCGTCGCGCCGAGCGCCGCCAGGGCATCACGAACCGAATCGGCCTTGGTCTCGCGTCCCTGCGGCGGATTCATGCCAACCACCGCCTCAAACTGCGAAAGCCCCAGCTCGCCCACCATGTCAATGCACTTTGCCTCCATGCGTGACGTCGCCACGGCCAAGCGATGCCCCTGCGCGACAAGGCCATCGAGCAGCTCGGGGATTCCATCGAACACGGGATACTCTTCCGGTCCCAGCTCATCAAAAAAGGCACGGTACTCGTCGGCCACCACAAGCGACTCCTCGCGCGTAAAGCCGTAAAAGTCGTGGAAGCTCTTCCACAGCGGAGGCCCGATCATGCGACGCAGGTCACCCATCTGCGCCTCCGAAAACCCGCGCGCGGCCAACGTCTTGCGCGTCGAGGTCATCACCGCTCGACCCGTATCTGCCACCGTGCCATCGAAATCAAACAGCACGACCGGCCGCTTGCATATCTCCAGCGCCTCCATCGGCATCCCTCTTCCCCAGTTGACGATTTCCACACCGACACTTCAAACTGTTGACTATTCAACAATTGAACCTATAAATGTGGAACGACTCCACTATACTTGTCGCACTTTGCTCTCAGAAGGCGGCGCTGCCGCGCCCCAACGAAAGGTGCAATTATGTCTTTTGCCATCATAACCGACTCCACGTCGGACATCTCCCCCGCCCGCGCCCAAGAGCTCGGCATTTACGTCATTCCGCTGCATGTGATTATCGAAGGCGAGGACCTGCTCGACCAGGTACAGATCACCGCCCAGGAGTACGTCGCCCGCATGGCCGGCTCCGAGCAGCTGCCGCATACCTCGCAGCCGAGTGCCGGCGAGTTCAAGGCGCTGTTTGACCGCGTGCGCGCCGATGGCCACGACAGCGCGATCTTTATCTCGCTGTGCAGCGAGTGGTCCGCCTGCTATTCCAATGCATGCCTGGTCGCCGAGACCCACGAGCTCGACGTGCGCTGCATCGATTCGCGCACCGGCTCGGGTGCCGAGGGCCTGCTGGTGGAGTACGCGCTCGCCATGCGCGAGGATGATCGCAGCCTGGACGAGACCGAGGCACAGATCCGCGCGACCCTGCCCGACGCGCACCTGCTGCTGATTCCCCGCACGCTCGAGAACCTCGTTAAGAACGGCCGCGCGCCCAAGCTCGCCGGCCAGCTCACGCAGATGCTCAATATTCGCCTGGCCGTTTCGCCGGAGTGGCAGTCGGGCGAGATCAAGGCCATCAAGAAGGGCCGCGGCGCCAAGCGCATCGTCGCCAACACCATGGCAGACTGCCTCGCGTTTTTGGCCGAGCATCCGGGCTCCAGCGTGCGCGTGCTCACGACCGGTGCCGCCGAGGAGCAGGAGCTTGTCGACGAGGCGCTCGCGGGCCAGGACTACGTAGACGCCGGCACCGGCCCCATCGGCTGCACCATCGCCACCCATGTAGGCGTCGACGCCATCGCCATCAGCTACTGCCCCCGCTACCAGCCCACCCACTAGGGCCACCTTTACCACTTGCGGTGAAATAGGGACTGTTTTTGGCATATCAACCGCAAATCAATCCCTATTCCACCGCAACTTTATTGCCGCGCGCTACCCACATACAAGATATTGCTGGCGATTGGCGCGTTCCCAGCTGTTTGGGGAGCTTTGATTGGCCCCAACGATACCCAGTGGGCAAAAAATGGCAAATATGAGTACTGTCACAATTTTAGTAACAGCAAAATCTAGCTGAAATTGCCCGCTTTCACCGAATTCAAACGCCATAAAGCCCCGAATCGTCGTGGTAAGGGGGTTAGAAATATCTAATCTCAGCCAATTGGTCTTAAATACTTTCCAAATGATATGGTACTAGCCAGGCAACAGTACTCATATTTGCCATTTTTTGCCCACCGGGTTCGGATGAAGCCCGCTCTTTACGCCTCCGGCTGCCCACATAACCGCAAATCCTGATTACCAAGGGCCGTCGCGCGCCTTGGCATCGACCGAAAGCCACTCGCGGAGCAATCCCTCACCATTAGCGAACTTGAATCGAAATTATATATCCCAAGAAGTCGCAATGCCGTACCCTCGTCTCAGCAACTCCAACACAAGAATGGCATTCAAATGGGCAACACCATGCATCAATACGCCCTCTTTGGGACCGCACAATTTAAATACGATCAGACGATTGCGCACACCGCAGACCCACACCGACAAATCGTCATTTGCAACAACGGTTCAGACGTACGCTACGCCACACTTGAAGAGTGGGAAGAAGCCGGCGCTTTGTTCGATGAACGAGCACAAATCGAGGGCATCGTCACCAGTGCGAGCCCAGCACGTGACAAACTCGAGCTCTTTCGCAGCCTCTTTACCGGGCGTAAAGATGTTTTCGCTCATGGATATCGCAGAAAAGACGGGGGCATCGGCTATACGCCCGCTTGCGCAAACGAGTGGAAGCCGGGAATTTGTCCCAAAGCAGCCCATCAAAAAGTCAAATGCGCAGAATGCCACAATCGCGTCTTCCCCGAATTAAGCGATGCCGCAATCATTGCTCACTTTAAAGGCAACGATGACCGGTTCCGCGATGTCCTCGGGCAATATGTACTCGACAAGAACTGCAATACGAAAGTTCTCGTCATCGATTTTGACAAAGCAGACTGGAAAGAGGCAACAAATGTCGTACGGCTTGTTGCAAAACGACGGAACATTAACGCCGCCGTCGAGCGCTCAAGGTCCGGCAACGGCGCACACATCTGGTTTTTCTTTCTCGAGCCAATCAGCGCAAAGGCTGCCAGAGAGTTTGGAAGTTGCCTTATAACCGAAGCTGCGGCGCTTAATAAGACAATCACGTTCGAGGCCTTTGATCGAATGCTACCCGCTCAGGACACTATTCCCGATGGAGGTTTTGGAAACCTCATCGCACTTCCCTTTCAAGGCAAGGCACAACGTGAAGGAAACAGCGTATTTGTAGACGAACAATTCGAGCCCTTTCCCGACCAATGGCTTTATCTGTCGCAAGTCCAGCTGATTCCGCGCTCGACAGTGCAAAATCTGATCGAGACCACTGGGGACAACCCACACGGGCTAGCAACAGTTACGGTCGCAAACAAGACCAAACGATATGCCCAAAAACCACGAAAGCGGCTACCGCTCACATCGCGGGACTTTCCTTCATCGCTGCCCGTCACGCAAGCCGATATGCTCTACATCCCCGAAAAGTCTCTGAGTCCTGCAGCTCAAATGGAAATCCGCGGGCTCGCAACATTCGCCAACCCAGAATTCTATCGAGCACAAGCCATGCATCAATCGGTATTCGGTAAACCGCGACTTATAGACCTCAGCGAACTGAGAGATGGTTATGTTGCGATTCCCCGGGGCTGCAAAACTCAGCTTGAGCAGCTGCTCCGAGAAACCGACGTTACTGCCCACTATTCAGACGAACGCAAATCCGGCAATCAAATTGTGATGACATTTAAAGGCGCCCTTCGCCCTGAACAGCAAATCGCCGCTGAGCAGCTACTTGGATACGAAGATGGAATCATGTCCGCGCCGACAGGCTTCGGTAAAACAGTCATTGGGGCTTACCTTATTGCCGCCATTGGCCTTCCAACGCTTGTCATCGTTCCCAAGACCGCGCTCATAGCTCAATGGAGATCTCAGCTCGAGCAGTTCCTCGACATTACGGACAACAGAGAACCCGTCCGAACTCCAAAAGGACGAATCAGCAAAAGACAGCCTCCGGTCATCGGACAAATAGGAGGGGGCAAAACCGCCGTAAGTGGCCTCGTCGACGTCGCTTCGTTTCAATCGCTGTCTGGCAAAGACCGCCAAACCGGAGAGCCGATAGCCAAGCAGCTCGTTCGCAATTACGGTCTCATTATCTGCGACGAATGTCACCATGCCGCCGCGCCACAGCTCGAGCTTGTTCTCAAGTCTGCCCCGGCCAAATACGTATACGGCCTTTCCGCGACGCCCGAGCGCTCCGACGGTCTCACGCGGGCGCTCTTTATGCTCTGCGGCCCACTTCGCTATGTCATAGATCCAAAAAAGCAAGCAATCCAGCAGGGCATCCATCGCATCGTACGGCCTCGTTTTACCGGAATTCGACTACCCGCCTACGAGCCGGGCGCAAGCTTCAATCAGATTCTCGACCTGCTGTGCACGCATGCAGCTAGAAACGAATTGATTGTCAACGACGCTCTTGAAGCTGCGTCAAACGGTCGGCATCCGCTCGTGCTGTCTAAAAGGAAAAAGCATGCCGAGGAGCTGTTCAGGCTGCTTAAAGACCGAGGACACGAACCCATTCTCCTGACCGGGGAAATCGACGCCAAAGAAAGAAAAGCGATACTGAACAGTCTTCCCTGCTTCGAACACGAACATCGAATCATCGTCGCCACCGAAAGCCTTCTGGGCGAGGGCTTCGATCTGTCCTACCTTGACACTCTCCTCATTGCCACGCCGATATCGTGGGACGGCAGCATCACGCAGCAGGCGGGCAGACTGCATAGAAGTCACGAGGGCAAGCGGCGGGTTGAGATATACGACTACGTTGACCTGTCGATACCCATGCTCGCCCGAATGTACCAGAAAAGACTCAAGACCTACGCCAAGCTCGGGTACGAGGTTTATGTAGCGAAAGACGCCAGCCAAGCCGAGGCAAACATTCTAATTGACTCTTCGCATTTCCTTGAGACCCTAAACAAAGATATCGTCAATGCCACGAAGAACGTTTTCATCGCCGCCCCCTATGCATCTTCCGCATGCCTTACGAAACTCAAGGATTCACTCACCAGCTCCATGACTCGAGGAATTAGCATTGAGATAATCGTTGCCTCAACTCCGCGCGATGACGCGAAGGCGGTCTTTGCCGAAATGGGCATCGACTATTCCGTCAAAACTGAAGGGCGTTTGTGCGCGGCAGTGATTGACGAGGAAACCGTCTGGTACGGAACCATTCCATTACTGGCTTTTCCCAAGAATGAGGATTGCAGCATTCGTTTCAAAAGCAGCGAAGTTGCCGCCGAGCTTTTGGACGAAATCCAGCGAAGAGGAGAACCGAAAGCTGCATCAACAAGCGGGACATCCCCATCACTTGCGGTGGAATAGGGACTGTTTTTGGCGTATTAGCCGCCAATCAATCCCTATTCCACCACAACTTGGAAATCGGCGATCAGCCCAGCGGACCCTGAAACAGCTCCTGATGAGTGCCCATTCTGACCAGCCGGATCACAGGATTAGTCTTATGCGGTAAGTAGAGAACGACCACGTCGACCAAGCCATCGGATAGGTGGAAATCGATGTGGCCGTTGTAGTTTCCGCCCGGGTTTGAAAGCTCATGGGCGCCATATTCCGCGGGAAGCGAGCCGTGAGCTGCAAGCTCTGCGACTGCCGCCTTAAACTCACTCTTTAGCTGCGGATGCATGCGCATCGTTCGTTTGTAGTCCGCCCTAAATTGAGCCTCGACTTTAATCTCGAACATCGCTATTCCTCATCGAGGAATGACATAAGCTCATCAGCGTTGTTGAATGACGGGCTATCGTCCGGCAAAATCCCCAACTCATGAGCCTCGGCGATCACCATGGCACGCCTCGTCGCCTCGTTGGGCACCTCCGCCCTTCCTACAATCTCAAAAGGAATCTTTCGCTGATTTACAAGCTGCCGAACGGCAAGATTGAGATAGGAATTGAGGCTGAGGCCGACCGAATCCAAGAACTCAGTCGCCTGTTCCTTGAGCCCCTCTTCGATGCGAACCGTCGTAGGCTTAACCGTTGCAGTAGACATACGCGACCTCCTCGCCTCGTCTTTTGCATCAGTATACCCCGTTTTGATGGCATACTGATGTTAAATAGCATCAGTATGCCGTTCACATTACTATAACAACAGTCACAGCGCCCTACATCAGCCCGCTCAGGGCGATGTCGACGGCTTCGTTGAGGTCGTCGGTGATATGCACGAGCTCGGGATCGAGCGGGCTGATCATACCGGCATCCATCACCGGGCCGTTGAGCCAGTCGAACAGGCCCTGCCAGTACTCGGTACCCACCAGCACAAGCGGCATGCGCTTGACCTTGTGCGTCTGCACCAGCGTGAGCACCTCGAACATCTCGTCGAGCGTGCCAAAACCGCCGGGAAACACGATAGCACCCGAGCTGTATTTGACGAACATGGTCTTGCGCACAAAGAAGTAACGGAAGTCCATGCCGAGGTTCACGTATTTATTGAGCCCATGCTCGTGCGGCAACTCAATGCCCAGGCCAACTGACTTGCCGTTGACACTCGCCGCTCCCCTGTTGGCCGCTTCCATGATGCCGGGGGCGCCACCGGTGATGACCGCCACGCCACGTTGCGCAATCTTGCGACCGACCGCGCGTGCCGCCTTGTAGAGCGGATCGGTCTTGGGCGTGCGGGCGCTGCCGAAGATGGTCACCGCGGGCCCGAGCTCGGCAAGCGCGCCAAAGCCGTCGACAAACTCTGCCTGAATGCGCAGCACGCGCCAGGGGTCGGCATGCAGCCAGTCGGTCGACTCCTCGGGCGCCAGCAGGTTGGCGTAGGTGTTGTCCTTAGGAATCATGGGGCCGCGCATGAACACGGGGCCGCGGCGGTACGTCTCGTCGTAGGCAGGCTCGCCCTCGACATTCTCGTTCTTAATCATGGGTACTCCTATCGAGAAAAAGAAAAACGGGCGGGGTCGACGCCATGCGCCAAACACCCGCCCGAACATCAACCATTCGGTATGGTACCCACGATGCATCAAGTGCTTGCAAGCTATCGGTCAGCGGTCTCGCAGACCGTGTTAGCGAACGCGATGACCGGCCAGCGCTCGCCCCTTGCCGTTGCCAGCGCTCTGCAAGCGCCCGCGCCGCTCTTAGTAGTCCACCGCAGCAGGACTGTTCATCCAGTCGCTTACGAACGCACCGTAGCGGCCCTCGATAATGGCCTGACGGGCACGCTGCATAAGGTTGAGCAGGTAGTAGATGTTGTGCATCGACAGCAGAATGCCGCCGAGCATCTCCTTCTGCGTGACCATGTGACGGATGAGCGCACGGCTGTAACCGCCCGTGCACACCGGGCAGGTGCAGGTGGGATCGATGGGGCCGTCGTCATGCGCAAAGCGGGCGTTGCGGAAGTTAAGGCGACCTTCACTGGAGAATGCCGTGCCCATGCGGCCGGTGCGCGTCGGCAGCACGCAGTCGAACATATCGATGCCCACGCCCACACCGCGCACGAGGGTGGTGGGGTTGCCGACGCCCATCAGGTAGCGCGGCTTGTGCTTGGGCATGTACTCGCTTACGAGCGGTGCCAGGGTCTCGAACATGGTCTCGTGGTCCTCGCCCACCGAGTAGCCGCCGATGCCGTAACCGGGGAAGTCGCCGCACTCCTCCAGATGGCGCAGCGAGCGCAGGCGCAGATCTAGGTGCATGCCGCCCTGGACGATACCAAAGAGCGCCTGGTCGTCGCGGGTATGCGCCTTATAGCAGCGCTCGGCCCACATGCTCGACAGCTCAACGGCGCGCTCAACGTAGGCGCGCGTGGCGGGATAGCCCGGGCACTGGTCGAGCTGCATGCAGATGTCGGAGCCGAGCTTCATGGCGATTTCCATGTTGTCCTCGGGCGTCCAGAACACGTGGCGGCCGTCGTAATCGTTGACGATAAAGCGCACGCCCTCATCGGTGAGCTTAACGGCGTCGTTATGGCTAAAGACCTGGAAGCCGCCCGAGTCGGTGAGGATGGGGCCGTGCCAGTTCATAAACTTGTGCAGTCCGCCCAACTCGGCGATGGTGTCCTCGCCGGGGCGCATGGACAGGTGATAGGTATTGGCAAGCACGATCTGGGCGCCGAGCTGCTTGACGGTCTCGGTGGGAATACCCTTGACGTTTGCCTTGGTGCCCACGGGCATAAAGATCGGCGTCTCGATGTCGCCGTGCGGGGTATGTAGCACGCCGGCGCGCGCGTGCGTGGTCGGATCCTCGGCGATCAGGTCGAATTTAAAAAGGCTCTGGTCCATAAACTGGAACTCCTTGGTTGCGGTTCATACGCAAACCATTATACGGGCAACCCGCAAAGAGCACCGACTCGACAGAAACTAGTGCAAAGGAAACCTGCCCCCTGCACCAATGCACCAGGATAAAAATGATCCGTTTTCCTCCGTCCCCAACGGATCATTTCCGACAGACACTATGACCCAATCCGAGGGCACTAAAAAGACAGGAGCCCCCGCTCGTGACCGCGGGTCGGGGCTGCGACAATGATGTTGAAGT
>UQIE01000031.1 GCA_900541065.1 uncultured Collinsella sp.
CGGTTCCACCGGGCCGCGCGGCAAGGAGATATATTGCCAGACCGGAGGGCCCCCGGGGGCGGGAATCTGGGCGTACACATTTCCTACGCATCTTTGAATCCGACTAACGTTTGCCAGCCGTTACCTACCGCTCGCCGAGCATCTCTTTATATAAGGCAGTCTCATGGTTAAAGCGGATACGTCCCCCTAGCTAAAGCACAGCCAGCATCGAGCAACTCATCACGTTCTTCCACCGAGAACCCCTCGGCGTAGACGCGCACCACTGGTTCGGTCCCGCTAGGACGGACCAGCAGCCACGTGTCATCCTCGAATGCTAAACGCAAGCCATCCATATGACTAACGTTTTGCGGCACCTTGCCACAAATCGACTTGGGGTTTACGCCCGGCAGCAGGGTTCGTAACGTTTCGGCATCTTCGGCCTCAAGGCGTAAATCGCGTCGACCGTAACTCGTCTTACCAAAACTGTCCTCGAGTTGGTCGACCAGAACGCCCAAAGGCGCGTCCGTCTTTGCCATAAGCTCACACAGAATCAGACAGGCGAGGATTCCATCGCGCTCGGGCATATGCGCGGCGATGCCGATACCACCGGCTTCTTCGCCGCCTATGAGGACGCCGCCCTTCTTCATCTCCGCCGCTATATATTTGAAACCGACTGGTTTGACGGTCACGCGGCAGCCAAGCGCCTCGGCAATGCGACGCACGAGCGTCGAGCACGAAAGATTGACGACGACGCGCCCCTCCAAATTACGAAATTGAACCAAGTCGCCCAAAACGAGCGCCATGATCTGATGCGGATGTATATATCTGCCGCGCTCGTCAACCGCGCCGATGCGGTCGGCGTCGCCGTCGGTCACCAGGCCAGCGCAAGCTCCGTCCTCGATAACCGTGCGCTCGCAAGCGTCCACCCAAGGCTCAACGGGGTCGGGGCAGATATCTTCTTGGTCAGACGCCTGCCCGGCGTGAATCTCGTGCACCTCAACGCCAAGCTCGCGCAGCAAGTCGGCTAGATAGCCCTGGGCTGCGCCGCCCATGGGATCGACAACCACGCGCAAGTGCGCGGCGCGGATGGCTTCGGCATCGACAAACGATGCCACCGCCTGCATATAGTCAGGAATGATATCCGCGGTGCGATATTGCTCCTCGATCCCCATTGGCTCGGGAGCCATGGTCTCTTCGAGCTCTTCGATGACATCCTGGTTGGCGGTTGAGCCGTCACCCATGCGAATCTTGAGGCACAGATAACCCTGCGGATGATGGGACCCCGTCACCATGAGCGCGCCGCACGCCTCACCGTCATAAGCCGCCGCCCACGTAAGGGCAGGGGTCGGGACAGGTCGCGAAGCGAGCACGGCGTCTAGCCCGTGCGCTGCTAGCACACCCGCCGCAAGCTCAGCGAACTCGCGCGCCAGGGGCCGGGTGTCGAACCCTATATATACCGTTTTGCCCGGATTGGTCTTTTGCCACAACTCGCCGACGGCATCGGCGATACGGGCAACGTTATCGGCAGTGAAGTCCTCATCGACGCGAGCGCGCCAACCGTCAGTTCCAAAATGAATTATCGCGCACACGCGCAGACACCTCACAGTGTTTGGATCATGGTACGCGTGAGGTATACCCGCAACACGCACTCGGCAACCTGCTGGCACCAGCATTCACCATTTGGGCAAATGCCGCCGAGGACATGCAAGCAATAAAAAAACCGCCCCGTATGGAGCGGTTTTGCCCTTTATATATCGAGCGCCTCGGCCATCGCTGCCGTAGTGATTGCCGTGGTTCCACAGCAACTGCCCACCATTGCGGCACCGGCATGTCTCCATTCGATGCATGCGCGCGCGAAAGCTTCGGGGTTCTCGTGCCATACGGGGCCATCCTGAGTCTGGACCGGATCGCCTACGTTGGGACGCACCGTGACGGGAGTAGTCGCCGATGCAACCATCCTGGGCACCGCCGCGTTCGCGGCCGCAAGCGAACAGCAATTAACACCAACCGAGTTTGCGCCGTGTTTTTCGGCGTACAAAACGGCTGCCTCGATGTTGAGGCCATCGCCCAACAGGTCGCCTTTATCGTCAACGACAAAACTCACCAGAACAGGCATGCCGTCGGCGGCATCTCGGACGCCGGCAAGCATGGGCTGCAGATTACGGATAGACGTCACCGTCTCGATCAGCAGACCGTCAACACCAGCATTGAGCAAGGCGTGCGCCTGTTCGCGCGCAATGCCTCGGATTTCACGATACTCGGCAGAGTCCTCGGCAAACCACTCAATACCGATCGGGCCCATCGAGCCCAGCAGCAGCTGAGGGTGCGCCTGGCGGGCATCGTCGACGGCCCCGCGATTGACCTCCGCCACGGACGGCGCAATCTGGTCGTGCTTGAGGGCATAGCTTGATGCCTGAAAGGTGTTGGTAATGAGCACCTGCGCGCCGGCGGCGACATACAAGCGATGGATACGAGAAACGGTCTGCGGCTCTGCCAGATTCCAAAACGCTGGTGGAATGTCGGCGGCATCGTACTCACTCAACAGAACACTGCCCATGGGGCCCTGCGCCAACAAGGTCTCGCTCGACAAGCGGCGCGTAAGTTCCTCGGCACCAAAGCGGTTGTAATAACTCGTATCCATATATATCCCGCTATTCCTCGACGCTGATTCCCTGCTTTTCTAGATAGGCGAGCCAGCGGCTCATCGTGTCCTCGGATAGCGCATGCTCCATCATGCAGGCCTCGGAATCGGCTCGCTCAAATTCGACACCGAGCTCCTGAACCAAAAACGTGCGGATGAGGCGATGACGGTACCAGATAGCCGTGCCAACCTCGCGGCCGCGATCGGTCAGGATTACCTTGCCGTAGTGCGATTGCTCGACAAGCTCGGATGCCTTGAGCGCCGAAACCGCTTTATTGACCGATGCCTTGGAGACGCCAAGGCGCTGCGCGATGTCGACCGATCGCACACCGTTGGTTTCCCCCTCTTCGCTTTCAATGCGAACCATGCACTCCAAGTAGTCTTCGTTCGCCACCGTCAGATGCAGTTCGCGCGAGCTATTTGTCGTATCCATGATCTTCCGTCCCTTCTGCATTCAATGGCTGATTCTACCCCATCCAAGCGTCGCGGTATGCCGTGGCATACCGTGCTAGAGTTCTTGTTGCACACGACGACCAAGATTGGAGCGGTCTTTATGGAAAACACCACCACGAACCCCGATGTCCTCGAGCGCTTTTTGCGCTACGTCCAGATCAACACGCAGTCCGAGGATGCAAACTGCGACCAGGTACCCTCGAGCGCCGTTCAGTTTGACCTTGCCAACGTGCTGGCTAAAGAGCTGCGCGAGCTTGGTGCGGAAGATGCCCACGTGACCGAGCACGCCTATGTCTGCGCGCATATCCCCGCAAGTGCGGGCGCTGAGGACAAGCCCGCCCTGGGCCTGATCGCCCATCTCGACACCACCGAAGTTGCACCGGGTGCCGGCGTGAAACCGCACATCGTACACTACGAAGGCGGCGACCTGGTCTGCGGCACGGTTGACGGTAAGCCCGTTGCCATGAGTACCGCCAAGCTTCCCGCCCTGAACGACCTCGCGGGTGAGGACCTGGTCTGCAGCGATGGCACCACGCTGCTGGGCGCGGACGACAAGGCAGGCGTCGCCGAGATCATGTCACTTGTCGCGCGCATCGCTCAGGACCCCTCTCTGCCCCATCCCGCACTCGGCATTTGCTTCTGCCCTGACGAGGAGATCGGCCACGGAGCCGAGCTGTTGGATATCGATACCTTTGGCTGCAAGTACGCCTACACGGTCGACGGCGGCCCCATCGGCGAGCTGGAGTGGGAGTGCTTTAACGCCGCCGAGGCGACCGTCCGCTTTGAGGGCCAGTCCATCCACCCGGGCGACGCCAAGGGCCGTATGATCAACGCAGGCAATCTGTTCTGCGACTTCAACGCGTTGCTCCCCTACGTGCAGCGCCCGGAGTATACGGAAGGCTACGAGGGCTTTTATCACCTTGAGGGCGTATCTGCGACCGTCGATCACGCCACAGCGCGTTATATCGTCCGCGACCATGACGCCGCCAAGTTCCAGCAGAAACTCGACCTTATTGATGCCGCCGCCTCGATGCTCAACCAGCGTCTGGGTGAGGAGCGCGTGACGGTCGAGATTAAGCAGCAGTATCGAAATATGGCCGAGATCGTTCGTGACTATCCCGAGCTTATTGATGTTGTCAAGGAAGCCTACCTTGCCTGCGGCGTTGAGCCCCAAGTGCTGCCGATTCGCGGCGGCACCGACGGCGCCCAGCTGTCGTTCCGCGGTCTGCCCTGCCCCAACCTTTCCACCGGCGGCTATTGCTACCACGGCGTCAACGAGTTCGTCCCGGTTAGTTCGCTCGTCAAGATGACCGACGTGCTCCAGGAGCTCGTCACCCGCTTTGCATAAGGAACTCGAACAATCTAGGTAAGCAAAACCGCCCCGTCCTCAAAACCGAGAACGGGGCGGTTTTTGGTGCAAGGGGAGTAGTCAGCACCGCAGGTTGAGCCAACGTCAGCGAGCGACGTCCAAGGCGAACAAGTTGGCATGAAAAAGGCAGGGCATTGACCTTCTGGTCATGCCCTGCCTTTTGAATGACAAATTGTCGCCTTGGGCGGCGCGCAGCGTCGAGCCGTTACGGCGTTTGGTAAAACGCCGTAACTTAGTAGTTGGCCTCGTAGCCGTTGCCGTCGCCGGTGGGCTCTTCGTAGTAGTCCGAATCGCTTGAATCGCTTGAGTCATCGGAATCGTCAGAGCTGACCGATGAGGTTGCGGTACCGTTTGCGTAGTCGTCAGACGTGTTGTTGTTCAGGTCGCCGATCGTAGAGCTGGAACCGTCGGAAAGACCCATGGTGTTGGGACCCTTGGGATCCTTGCCGGCATCGACGCGCTCCATCATTTCCTTGAGCTCGTCCTCGTAGACAAAGACGTAGCTCACTCCGTCGATCATGGTGCTGTCGTCGGCGTACGAGGGCAGGTTGGCCGAGTAGATACCGTCGACATCCATACCGCGCATGGCATTGACCGTAGCCACGATATCCTGAACGCTCATATCGGTTACGAGCATATCGGACAGCGAATTAACCAGGCCAAAGATCTTCGTGGCATCGAAGTTATTGAGAATCTGGTTGGCAAGGGTGCCAAGCACCTGACGCTGGTGGCGCATGCGCGTGTAATCGCCGTCGGCATAGGTGTAGCGGCAGCGGGCATAGGTAAGGGCGGTGGCACCGTCCATATGCTGCTGGCCAGCGGTAATCTTAATATCCAGGTGCTCGGGGTCGTCAACATCATCGGTTGCGTTAATGTCGATACCGCCAACCGAATCAATCAGCGCCTGCATACCGTCGAAGCTGACCTCGGCATAGTGGGAAATCTGAACACCGCACAGCTCGTTGACCGCCTCGACCATGGCCTCGGCGCCGCCAACGGTATGGCAGGCGTTGATCTTCATGGTCTCGCCCTTGTACTCGACCTTGGTGTCGCGCGGAACGGAAATGAGCGTCGCCTGCTTTTGCGTGGGGTCGATGCGTGCCAGGATAATCGAGTCGGCACGATACGTATCCTCGCCCGGACGGCCGTCGGTGCCAAGAAGCAGCACGTAGAACGGATCCTTTGCCTCATCGGTGTCAACCAGAACCCGACGCAGATTGTCGGTAATGACATTAGAATCGCCGAGCTTGCCCATAATGGTGGCAAACCACAGGCCGGCAGCGGTAGTGGCACTCAGCAGCACGCCAAGCACGACAATGAGCGCGACGTGACGAATCGTGTGGCTACGACGACGTTGACGAGCGCGCTCGGAATAGCGAGCCACGTTATCGCGACTGTAGATCTTGGCCTGCGCACCAGTTGAGGGTCTTCGGGCGGTGGTATCCGCGAGGGGCTTTTTATTAAACATAGGCAACCTGTATTAGTAGATGACGGGATCGGGGACGGTAGCATGCTCGACATGCGCGCCGAGCGCCTGCAGCTTTTCGACAAACTGCTCGTAGCCGCGCTTGATGTGATGGATGGCCGAAACCTCGGTCGTCCCGTCGGCGATCAAGCCCGCTACGACGAGGGCCGCTCCGCCACGCAGATCGGGCGAGGTAACCTGTGTACCCGAGAAGCCCTTGACGCCATGAATCATGGCATGATGGCTCTCGATACGAATGTCGGCACCCATGCGCACCAGCTCAGAGGCAAACATAAAGCGATTCTCGAAGATGTTCTCGGTAATAACGGAACTGCCGTCGGCGAGAGCGGAGAGCACCATAATCTGCGCCTGCATGTCCGTCGGGAAACCGGGGAACGGAAGCGTCTGGATGTCGACCGGCTTGATACGCTCGGCACGGTTTACATGGACGACATCCTCGACGCGCTCGCAGTCGATACCCATGAGCTCCATCTTCTTGAGCACCATGCCCAAGTGAATGGGGCAAAAGCCCGTGACATCGACACCGCGATCGTCGGCCATCAACGCACCGGCAACGATAAAGGTACCGGCCTCGATGCGGTCGCCCACCACGCGATGGGTAACGGGATGGAGCTCTTCCACGCCTTCGATAGTCACGACGGGCGTACCCGCGCCGACAATCTTGGCGCCCATCTCGTTGAGCATGTTGGCGAGATCGACGATCTCGGGCTCGCGGGCGGCATTGTCGATAACCGTGGTACCCTGCGCGCGCACGGATGCCATAATGAGGTTCTCGGTCGCACCGACGCTGGCGAACTCGAGCGTGACGGTGGTACCGCGCAGACCTTGGGGCGCATTAGCGTTGATGTAGCCGTGGGCGGTATCGAACTCTACGCCCAGGGCCTCGAGACCCAGAATGTGCATATCGATCTTGCGAGCACCCAGGTTGCAGCCGCCCGGCATGGCGATCTTGGCGCGATGGAAACGGCCCAGCAGGGGTCCCATCACGGCTGTAGAAGCACGCATCTTGGCAACGAGCTCGTAGGGGGCCTCCCAAGAATCGACCTGAGAGGTATCAATCTCGAGCGTATGCTCGTCGAGAACATCGATCGTAGCGCCCATGCCCTTGAGCACCTTGCCCATCACGTGGACATCGGAAATATCGGGCACGTTCTGCAGCGTCGTCTTGCCCGGCGCCAGAAGCGTTGCCGCCATGAGTTTGAGCGCGGAGTTCTTGGCACCCGAGACGGGCACGGAGCCTCCGATGGCGTGGCCACCCTCAACGCGGATAATATCCAAGGTCTACCCTTTCAAAAAGCATGCCCGGGGTGGCTGGGCCATCCCGGGCATGATGTGTTCGCAAATGGTCGAACGCTAAATCGTTTGACTATTGGGCAAGCTTGAGCTTACACCATGCGATTTCATTATAGAGGTAGGCGCGGCGTGCATCATCCTCCGACAAATTACCCAGCTTCTCTTCAAAACCTTGAATATCAGCTTTAAGCTTGTCGGCATCGACGGTCGCCAAATCGCAAGCGCGCTCGGCGAGAACGGTCACGACATCGTCCGCAACCTGGGCATAGCCGCCGGCCACGGCAAACGTGTGGTCGACAGTGCCCATGGCCTTATCGGAAACGCGAACGTAACCGCGGTCGATCGTGCAGATCTCGCTGGAGTGAGCAGGCAGAACGCCAAACTCGCCATCCGTGGACGGAATCGACACAAACGCAGCGTCGCCCTCATAGGCGCAGCTCACGGGGCACACGATGCGGATACGCATAACCTACTTCTCCCCCATCTTGCGGGCGCGCTCGCGCACGTCCTCAATCGTGGAAGCATAGCGGAAAGCCTGCTCGGGCAGGTCATCGGCCTTGCCGTCGACAATCTCGGCGAAAGAGCGGACGGTATCCTCGACGCGGACGTAGACACCGGGGTTGCCGGTGAACTTCTCGGCGACGTGGAAGGACTGCGAGAGGAACTGCTGAATCTTACGGGCACGGTTGACCGTAAGGCGCTGCTCCTCGGACAGCTCGTCCATACCCAGAATGGCGATGATGTCCTGAAGGTCGGAGTACTCCTGCAGGAGCTCCTGGACCTTGACGGCGACACGGTAGTGCTCCTCGCCGACGATCGAGGGATCGAGAGCGTCGGAGGAAGATGCGAGCGGGTCGATAGCCGGGAACAGGCCGAGCGACGAAATGCTACGCGAAAGAACCGTGGTGGCGTCGAGGTGCGTAAACGTCGTGGCAGGCGCCGGGTCGGTCAGGTCGTCTGCGGGGACGTAGACAGCCTGGACGGAGGTAATGGAGCCCGTCTTGGTCGAGGTAATGCGCTCCTGGAGGTCGCCCATCTCGGTTGCCAGCGTGGGCTGGTAACCAACGGCGGACGGCATACGGCCCAGCAGTGCGGAAACCTCGGAACCTGCCTGGGAGAAGCGGAAGATGTTGTCGATGAACAGCAGAACGTCCTGGCCGCGATCGCGGAAGTACTCAGCGGTGGTAAGGCCGGCCAGACCGATGCGCAGACGCGCTCCGGGCGGCTCGTTCATCTGACCATAGACCAAGCAGGTCTTGTCGATAACGCCAGACTCGCTCATCTCGAGGAACAGGTCGGTGCCCTCGCGGGTACGCTCGCCGACGCCGGTGAACACCGAGGTGCCGCCGTGCTCCTGGGCGAGGTTGTTGATGAGCTCCTGAATCAGAACGGTCTTGCCGACGCCGGCGCCACCGAACAGACCTGTCTTGCCGCCGCGGATGTAGGGCTCGAGCAGGTCGACGGCCTTGATGCCGGTCTCGAAGATCTCGGTCTTGGTGGTGAGCTCGTCGAAACGGGGCGCTGCATGGTGGATGGGGTAGAACTCCTCCACCTCGGGCATGGGCTTACCGTCGACGGGCTTGCCCATGACGTTCCAAATACGGCCGAGCGTCTTGGGGCCAACGGGCATTTTCATGGGCTCACCGGTATCGGTGGCGATGAGGCCGCGCTGCAGGCCGTCGGTCGAGGACATGGCGACCGTGCGGACGACGCCGCCCGGAAGCTGGCTCTCGACCTCGAGGATCGTGCTCAGATGACCGATCGGGGTCTCGGCCTCGACCGTGAGCGCGTTGTAGATCGGGGGCACCGCACCGTCAAACTTGACGTCGACGACAGGACCGATGATTCGCACGATGCGACCATCACCGGCAGTCGTCTTCTTGGTGGCTTCCTCGACCGCAAGCTTTACGGTGTTATTAGCCATTACTGTTCCTCCAATGCTGAGGCTCCGCCGACGATCTCGTTAATCTCGGTCGTGATCGAAGCCTGGCGCACGCGACTATACGTGCGGGTAAGGGTCGAGATGATCGCGGTGGCGTTTTCCGTCGCGGAGTGCATGGCCTTGCGGCGTGCACCCTGCTCGGCAGCCGCCGAATCGATCAAGGCCTGGTAGATGACCGTCAGAATATAAGACGGCACAAGCTTGCCGAGAACATGCTCAGGAGAGGGCACGAACTCGAACGTGGACGAGATGCGCTTAGGGGCGTCGGTCTCGTTCTTACGCGGACCGTGGGCCATAGCGATCATCTCGGGGTCGAGCGGCAACAGATGCTCGACGCGAAGCTCCTGATCCACGCGGTTCTTGGCGTGGTGGTAGACAAGCTCGACACGGTCAAGCTCACCGGCACGATACGCATCGCAGATATGAGAGGAGATCATGCGGGCCTGATTGAAATCGGGCTCAGAGGAGTTGCCCTCAAAGTGCATGACAACGTTTGCGCGGTCACGGAAATACGTGGCCGGCTTACGCCCGCACGCGATGATCTCGCATTCGATGCCGTCGTTCGCCCAAGAAGCGGCGAGCTTTTCGGCCGTGCGCTCCACCGTCGTATTGAAACCGCCGGCAAGGCCGCGGTCCGAGGCAATAACGACAATCAGGCCATGCTTGACGCTCTCATGCTTCTGCAGCATGGGATCGGTGCCCGAACAGGAGGCGTCGCCGGCGACCGTCAACATGACGTCGGTCAGCGCCTCCTTATAGGGCTCGGCCTGCTTGGAGCGATCGAGGGCACGACGAATCTTGGCCGTAGAGACCATCTCCATCGTGCGCGTGATCTGCTTGGTCGTGGTAACCGAGGAGATTCGCTTCTTAATGTCGCGAAGGTTGGCCATGGGGCTTAGTTCTCCTCTGATCCAGAAACATCCGAATGGTGCTTGGCCATGAACTGCTGCTTGAAGTCGCCGATGACGCGCAAGAGCTCAGCCTTGGTGTCATCATCGATCTTCTTGGCGCGAACCTTGTCGAGCAGCGAACCAAAGCCATTGTCCATGTACTCGATGAGCTCGGCACGGAAAGGCAGCACGTCGGCGATCTCCAGGTCATCCAGGAAGCCCTCGTTGCCAGCGAACAGCGTAACGATCTGCTCGCCAACCTCAAACGGCTTGTAACGCGGCTGCTTCAGGAGCTCGGTCATGCGGGCACCATGGGTCAGCTGCTTCTGAGTAGCCTCGTCGAGGTCGGAGCCGAACTGCGTAAAGCCGGCGAGCTCCTGGTACGAAGCGAGGTCCAGACGGAGGTTGCCGGCGACCTGCTTCATAGCCTTGGTCTGCGCGTCACCACCGACGCGGGACACGGAAATGCCCACGTCGACTGCCGGGCGCTGGCCCTGGAAGAAGAGCTCGGACTGCAGGTAGATCTGACCATCGGTAATGGAAATGACGTTGGTCGGAATGTAGGCCGAGACGTCGCCGTCCTGGGTCTCGATGATCGGCAGTGCCGTCATGGAGCCGTAGCCGTTCTTCTTGGACATCTTGACGGCACGCTCGAGCAGACGAGAGTGCAGGTAGAAGATGTCGCCAGGATAGGCCTCGCGTCCGGGCGGACGATGCAGCGTCAGCGACATCTGACGGTAGGCCACAGCCTGCTTGGACAGGTCGTCGTAGATGACGAGCACGTGGCCGCCGGGGTTGGTCTCGCTGGCGGGCTTGCCGTCCTCGCCGTTGTACATGAAGAACTCGCCGATAGCGGCACCGGCCATAGGCGCGATGTACTGCATAGGGGCGGAATCGGCAGCGGTGGCCGAAACGATGATGGTGTAGTCGAGCGCACCGTGCTGAGCGAGGGTCTCGCGGATGTTGGCAACCGTGGAGGCCTTCTGGCCGATGGCGACATAGATGCAGACCATACCCTTGCCGCGCTGGTTGAGGATAGCGTCGATGGCGATGGCGGTCTTACCGGTCTTACGGTCGCCGATGATGAGCTCACGCTGACCACGGCCGATAGGCACCATGGAGTCGATAGCGAGCAGACCGGTCTGAACCGGCTCGCACACCGGGGTACGATCGATGACGCCGGGGGCCTTGAACTCGATGGGGCGACGGTGTGTGGCGACGATGTCGCCCAGGCCGTCGATGGGCTGGCCGAGCGGATTGACGACGCGGCCGAGCATGGCGCGGCTCACAGGGATATCCATAATGCGGCCAGTGGTGCGGCACTCGTCGCCTTCCTTGATGGAGTCGACGGCACCAAACAGAACGGCGCCGACCTCGTCACGGTCAAGGTTCTGGGCAAGGCCGAAGACGGTCTCACCGGTATCGGAGCTCTTGAACTCCAGAAGCTCGCCTGCCATGGCGCTCTTAAGGCCGGAGACGCGCGCGATGCCGTCGCCTACCTCGTCGACCGTTGAAACCTCATGCGTATCGACCGTCGCGGAGAGGCTCGTGAGCTGCTCCTGCAGTTTCTTGGCGATATCCTGGGCATTGAGGGTTTCGGACATTAGGCTTCACCTCCGTACGAATTAGCAGAGTTTGCGAGGGTCTCCTGCGCGATGCGCAACTGCGTCTTGACGGAAATGTCACGACGCTCGCCGCGGGCCTCGAGCACCAGGCCGCCCACGATAGACGGGTCGACCTGCTCGATAAGGAATACCTTGCGGCCGAAGTCCTGCTCGCATTTCTTAGTGATGGTTTGACGCAGCTCGTCGTCGAGCGGGATCGCCGTGGTGACGGTCACGCCCACTACATCCTCGTCTTCCTCGGCAACATACTTAAAGGCAGCTGCCACCTTGGGAAGAAGGTCGAGCTGGTCGCGCTTGGACATGGTGTCGAGCACGGCGATGATCTCGGGGCTGGCAGAAGCCAGGCGCTCGATCATCTCGAGGTCCTCGAACACATGGTTCTCGGCCTTAGCGGCTTCCAGAAGGGAGCGCGCGTAGGTCTCGAGCACCTTGTCCTGATAGCGGCTAGTCGGCATTCAGGCTACCTGCTTCCTGGATGTAGCGCTCGATGAGCTTCTTCTGCTCGGCATCGTCCTCGAGTGCCTCGCCCACGATCTTGGTGGCGACGGCAACGGACAGGTCGGCGATGGAGCTCGCGGCACCGGCGTAGATGGACTTGCGCTCGTCCTCGACGGTCGTATGGGCCTTGGCGATGATCTCCTCAGCCTCCTTGTGAGCAGCCTCGATGATACGGGCGCGCTCGGACTCGGCGTCCTTACGGGCCTCGAGAACAATGTCGGCAGCCTGACGACGGGCGTCGGTGACGATCGAGTCGGACTCAGCGCGCTTGGCGATAGCCTCCTGCTTGGTCTTCTCGGCCTCGTCGAGGCTCTCCTCGATCTTCTTGCCGCGCTCCTCCATGGTTTTCATGATGCCCGGCAGGGCGACCTTGGCCAGCACGATCCAGATAATCAGGAAGGCGATAAGCGCCGGGATGAACTCCGCCATCTTAGGGATGAGGATGTCCGCACCGGCAGCGCCGTCCTCAGCGAACGCGGAAACCGGCATGAGCAGCGCGGCCGCGGACGCGGAGAGTGCGATCGCGCTCTTCTGGGATGAAAGATTCATACTTGACGCTCCGTGCTATTTAACGATCAGCGCGACAACGAAGCCGATCAGAGCCAGAGCCTCGCCGAAGGCGGAGCCCATGATGAAGACGGTGAACACGCGGCCCTGGACCTCAGGCTGACGGGCCATAGCACCCGTAGCACCCAGAGCAGACAGGCCGATAGCAAGACCAGCGCCGATAACACCGAGACCGTAACCGATAACTCCCACGATTCCTCCTTTGTCGTGCGTGTCTTATTTCACGCAGGATAACCTTTTTATAACTGCCGGGCTCCATGGGTACGGGCACCGGCGGTTTAACGAATTGCCTTACCTTTAAGGCGCAAACGGAAGACTACTCCTCCTCCGCGACCTCCTCTGCCTCGGAGACATACACGGCGGTAAGGACCGTGAAGACGTAAGCCTGGATGGCGCCGACCACAAGCTCGATCGCATAGATCAGGATGAGGATGGCAAGCCAGGCTAGCGAAGGCAGGGCGCCGACGGCATGGGCCGCGGAAACCTGCTGAAGCAGCGGCTGCATGAACATGCTCGCCATGATGGCGAACGAGCCCATGACCACGTGTCCTGCGAACATGTTGCAGAACAGACGGACGGCGAGCGTGATGAGGCGCAGGAAGGTCGAGAAAAGCTCGACGACCCACACGAGCACGTTCATCGGGAAGCTCACGCCCTGCGGGGCGAGGCTCTTGATGTAGCCGATCACGCCGTGAGCCTTGCATCCGTAGTAGATGAAGTACACGAAGGCGAAGATAGCGAGTGCGGCGGTGGAGCCGATTGCGCCGGTGCCGGGCTTCATTCCCGGGATCAGGCCGATCATGTTATTGATCAGGATGAACAAGAAAAGCGAGCACAGGAACGGGAAGTGCTTCTTCCAGTTCTCACCCACGACACCCTTGCCGATATCGTTCTCGACGTACTCGATGATGTACTCGAAACCGTTGACGAAGAAGCCCTTGGGAACCAGGGTCTGCTTCTTCTTGAACACGGCCAGGACGATCAGGAGCACGATCGTGGAGACGATCAGCCAAAACGAGTACTGCGTGATGCCGCAGCTCAGATCGCCCACGACAGGGGTGGAGCTGAACTCGCTGACCAGATGATTAATCTCATCAGGCAGCTTTTCAAAAATTTCCACGACTTACCTTTCGACCTCATGAGGATCTCGCAGCGCCTTGGCGACGCGAACCGTGCAGGCGGCCATAAAGGCCACGAAGCCGATCGCCTCGCCCAGGAGGAACATGCGAAATGCCTCTCCGAACAACACAAACACAACCAAGGTAAAGACGAGCAGGGCGATTGCCGAGACCGCCAGACTCACCATACCCTTGAGCATGTCCGCATTCTGTTTATCGTCAAGAACCGGCTTGAGCGTAAAGACAAAGGGAAGGAAGGCAATTGCGCCCGCGATGGCGCCTGCAACGATAGCGAGCAGATCGGCTATCTGAAACACTGGCGTCCTCACTTTCCTTTTTAACGCTTCACAGAACAGTTCCCGCCAAACATTGGTGACTATTGTACGAGCCAATCGCTAAAGTACAACCGAAAAAGCATCGGTTAATACGCACCTGTTCGTTTTCTTAAGACCTTCTTTATGCCGCAGGTACGGTAATACGTTTTTCTCGAACCCTGCAGGGCAAAACGTCCGTTAACAGGAGTGCGCGCGGTCGTCTTTTGCTCGCCCGCGCGCACCATTTCTTCGTATTTTCGACGTTAGCCGGTATGGCCCAGAGATTACAGCGTGCCGTAGATGCGGTCGCCGGCGTCTCCCAGGCCGGGAACGATGTAGGCAGCTTCGTTGAGATGGTCGTCGATGGCGCAGGTATAGATATGCACATCGGGGTCCTTCTCAGTCAGCGACTTGAGGCCCTCGGGGGCCGCGACGATGCACAGCATGCGGATGTCCTTGACACCGCGCTCGCGCAGGTAGCTGATGGCCATCTCGGCCGAACCGCCCGTGGCGAGCATGGGGTCGACGACCAGGCAGATGCGCTGGTCGATATCCTTGGGCATCTTGCAGTAATACTCATGCGGCTCGTGGGTAACCTCGTCGCGCTCCATACCGATGTGGCCCACGCGAGCGGAGGGTACCAAGTCGAGGATGCCATCGACCATGCCAAGGCCCGCACGCAGAATGGGAACGATGGCGAGCTTTTTGCCGGCGAGCTGCTTAAACGTTGCGGTGGTGATGGGGGTCTCGACTTCGACGTCTTCCATGGGCAGGTCGCGCATGGCCTCGTAGCCGTCAAAAAGTGCGAGTTCGCGCACGAGCTGGCGGAACTGGTTGGTGCCGGTGTTTTTGTCGCGCAGAATCGACAGCTTATGCTGGACGAGCGGGTGATCGACAAGGGTCACACGGGACGTATCGTAGGTGACGGTCATGGGTTGATTGCCCCTTTCGTTGCGGCCGGAAGATGGCCTTGCTGACAAGGCGCATGGCGATGTTGTTGCCGCGCGCCGTGCATAAGTTTAACGGTTTGTTGTATCGAGCAGCCCATCGCAGCCCTACTGTGAGGTGCTGAGCGAGCGCCTGACTGCATCACGCCAGCCCGCAAGGTTTTGCTCGCGGCGCTCGGCGGACATGTGGGGAAGGAAGGTCCTAACGATCTGGGCATTTTGCTCCAGCTCTTCCAGATCTTCCCAATAGCCGACGGCAAGACCCGCCAAGTACGCGGCACCGATTGCCGTGGTCTCCACCGTCTCGCATTGCAGCACGGGGATATCCAGCAGGTCAGCCTGGAATTGCATGATGAACTCGTTGCGCGAGGCACCGCCATCGACAGACAGGCGCTCAATCGAAAGCCCCACGTCCTGCTCCATGGCGCGCAGCACGTCGTAGCTCTGATATGCCATGGATTCGCAGGCGGCACGTACGATGGTCGCACGGCTCGAGGCGCCGGTCAGACCGCACACGATACCGCGGGCATGCGGGTCCCACCAGGGAGCGCCCAGACCCGCAAAGGCGGGAACGAAGTAGCAGCCCTCATTGTCGTTGATCGAAGCGGCGAGTTGTGCCGACTCGCTCACACTCGAGATGATGCCGATGTTGTTGCGCAGCCAGTTCATGGTGGAACCGGCAGCAAAGATGGAGCCCTCGAGTGCATAGCTGATCTTGCCGTCCGCGGCGATACCGATCGTGGAGACCAGACCGTTCTTGGATTCGACGATCTCGTCGCCGGTGTTCATGAGCATAAAGCAACCCGTGCCATAGGTGTTTTTGGTCTGGCCGGGATGGAAGCAGCAGTGGCCGAACAGCGACGCCTGCTGATCGCCCGCCACGCCCATGATGGGCGGCATGTTGGTCATGATGTCGCTCGCGACGCGGCCGTAGTCGCCCGAGCTCCAACGAACCTCGGGCATCATGGAACGTGGAACGTCAAAGAGCGCCAGCAGGTCGTCGTCCCAATCGAGCGTATGGATATTAAAGAGCGCCGTGCGGCTGGCATTGGTGTAGTCGGTGGCAAAGACCTGGCTGCCGGTAAGGTTGTAGATGAGCCAGGTGTCGATGGTGCCGAACATGAGGTCGCCCGCCGCCGCGCTCTCACGCGCACCGTCGACGTTGTCGAGGATCCACTGCACCTTGGAAGCCGAGAAATACGGATCGAGCGTGAGTCCCGTGCGGGAGCGCACCAGCTCTTCTGCGCCCCGCTCGACCAGCTCGTCGATCAGAGGTGCGGTGCGACGGCATTGCCACACGATGGCGTTATAGATGGGTTGGCCGCTTATGCGGTCCCACACCACCGTGGTCTCGCGCTGGTTGGAGATACCGATGGCGGCGATGCGGTCAGAATGGATGCCGCTCTTAAACTGGACCTCCATCATCACGCCGATCTGGCTGGCAAGCACCTCCATGGGGTCTTGCTCTATCCAACCGGGACGCGGGAAGCTGGTTTTGACGCTACGACGCGCCTGCGCGACGATGCAGCCGTACTCGTCGACGATGGTCGCAAGTACCGAGGTGGTGCCGCAGTCGAGCGCCATGATGTAGGAACCGCCAAAGTTAAACGAGGCATCTTCCATGCCCAGGCTGCCCAGATTCAACGACATCGCTTACACCTTTCTATTGCATCGGGTCGGACAGGACCCGTTCGATCTCTGATGCGGGAAGTGCGCCTTGGCGCAGGATCTGGAGCCCGCCGTGCTGGAACGACACGATGGTCGAGGCGTCGCGACACGGGGTCTCACCGGCATCGACGGCCACATCGACCCCCTCCAGGATGCGCTCCTCCACCGTGACAAAACTTGCCGGCGCGGGCGCGCCATGCGTGTTGGCGCTGGTGCAGGCAAGAGGGCTGCCGCAGGCGCGGATGAGCGCTTGGACCACGGGAGAGGCCGAAGCGCGCAGGGCCACGGTGTCGTCGGCAGCGCGCATAAAGGTCGGCACGCAGGGGGCTGCCTTGACCACGATAGTCAGGGCTCCCGGCCAGCATCGTCGCGCGAGTACGCGGGCATCTTCCGGGATATCCACGCCATAGCGGTCGAGTGCTTCGACGCCATCGACCAGCCAAGCGACGGTTTGCGTGAGCTCACGTTGCTTGAGAGTGAAGATACGGCGATAGCCGGTGCCGAGCGCAGGAACTGCGGCGCCATTGACGGCAGCCTGCGGATCGCGCGGCCACGATGGGAATTCGCTTGTATCTTGGGGCACGGCGTCCGAGAAGGCGTTGACTGCCACGGCGACACCGTAGACGGTCTCGGTCGGAATCAAGGCCAGGCCGCCGCGGCCGAGCACCTCGGCCGTGCGCTCGACGGCAAGCCGATGCGGCTCGCGCGTTCCCTCGTATACCCGATAGACCGTCTGCATGTGTATGCCAGCCCCTTACGCTCCGGTGCAAGTTTGTTTACTGTGGGGCATTCTCGCACGAAACATTCAACCTATTTGCCCAGAGCGCATGTTGGTTTGGTGAGCGGCTCTAGTTGTCGGTGAAAGTGAGGGGGTTAATTGAAGATTTTTAGCGCGCAAGCGTAACGGTACGATCGGGAAACTCGATGCTTGCAACCAGTTTTCCGCCGAGGCTCTCTGCGTACCTGCTCAGCGTGTCGAGCCTCATCGAACCCAACTCCCCACGCTCGAGCTCGGATACACGTTTTTGAGAAACGCCCATCAACTGGGCGACCGACGCCTGTGTTAGATCTTTTAACCTGCGAATCTGAGCAAGCTTATAGGCTTCGATACGATCGCGAGTCCTCTCCTGCTCGGCGGTAATGGAGTCGCGTGTTATCCCGCGAGATTCCATATACTCATGCAGTTCCATCTCGATCGAGCCTCCTTACGTGGCGACGGTATATTTGCTCGGCCCTTGGAATGTTGATCGCATACCAACCGTTCCATTTTGCCCTTGACGATCCCGCTCGCGACTTATCACCCGCCAATAGCAATACCGCCTGGCGCTTGGGGTCAAAGGCGAAGAGGATGCGAATCACCTGCCCACCACACGACGTCACTCTCAGCTCCTTTAAATGATGAAGCTTCGAGCCCTTTACGCGGTCAACCAGCGGACGACCAAGGCTGGGACCTTCCTTCTCGAGCACCAAAAGGTCTGCATAAATCTGCTTCAGCGTAGCTTCATCCTGCTCATCAAGCCAAGGTTCAATGTAATCAAGCACGATACGGTACCGATGCAGCTGATTTGACATACCTTTCTCCTTCTATAGTAGAAGTTTTACGGTATATTGCAAGGACAAACTTGCGCAAATGTCTATTAATTCAGCTTAAATACGCTGTTTGGGCTCGGTGACGATGGCTCGGACGATGCGGGGGCGATCGGTGAGGTCATGGACGATACGCACGTCCGAAAGGCCTGCCTGGCGACAGAGCTCGGCCGCGGCATCGAGGGCACCCTCGTAGAGCTCGCAGGCAAACAGGCCGCCGGCGCGCAGCATGTAAGGCGCCGCATTGAGCAGGCGGCGGAAAATATCGAGGCCGTCGGCGCCGCCCTCGAGCGCCAGGTCGGGCTCAAAGTCCTTGACCTCGTGCGGCAGCGAGCGCATGACGTCGGTCGGGATGTAAGGCGGGTTGGAGACGAGCACATCAAAGGTGCCCCACTCTTCGCGGGGAATGGAACTCACCAGGTTGGTGAGGCTAAAGGCAACCTCATCTGCCGTGAGGCCGAGGGCGTCGCGGTTTTTGGTGGCCAGATCGATGGCGCGCGGCTCGATATCGGTGGCGGTGCAGGTAACGTGGCCGCGGCGCTCCCAGGCAAGGGAGAGCGAAATGCAGCCCGTGCCGCAGCCGACCTCGAGAACGCGGGCAGTGCAGGGCTCGGTTGGGGCAGGCGCAGCGGCATCCTGAGCTGAAGCCGTCTCCTGGCCGGCACCCTCGATGGCGATGCCGTATTCGTCGAGCTCGGACTCGGCGGCTTCCGCGGCTTCGGCTTCTGCTGCCTGCGCGGCGGCTTCCTCGGCCTCGCGGTCGGCCAGTTCCTCGGCATAGGCACGGCTGCCCAGTACGTCGCCGCCTAACGCCGCCTCATCGGCAGCCGTCAGGTTAGCGGCACGGCGCTCGGCAGTCGCGCGCTCGTCGGCCAGCGCCGCCTCGGCTTTGCGGGCCTCTTCGACCTCATCGTTCCAAGGCAGCTCAACACGCTGACGGGCAGCAGCCTCGGGGCTCAGCACCTCGGCATCCAGATAATTGAGGACTTCCTCGACGAGCATCTCGGTCTCGGGGCGCGGAATGAGCACACCGGGGGCGCACGCGACGTCGATCATGCGAAACTGCGTGCTGCCGGTGATGTATTGCAGCGGCTCGCCCTTAGCGCGGCGGACAACGGCCGCATGCATGGTCTCGAGCTGGGCCGCGTTAAGCGTCTCGTCCATACGCATATATAGGTCAATGCGCGCCAGGCCCGTGGCGGCACACAGCAGCCACTCGGCAGAAAGACGGGGGTGCTCCTCGCCGCGCTCGGCCAGGTACTCCTTGGTCCACTCGAGACAACGCTTGATGGTCCAAATCTCGTTTGCCATGGGGCCCTCCCCTCTTAAGCGCCGGACGGCGCGCGAATGTCGGAGCAGATTGTACGCGAGGCCAGCGCTTGGCAAGGGACGATTGAAGGCGATTATCGAGAATCAGCCCAGATTTTTGCTTGGAACCTGCCTGAAGTGCTCATTCGTCGACGTCAAAATCTGCATTCGTCAAGCTTTTGGCAAGGTTGACCCAAAACTGACCAATATCTAACCAAGAACTTGCCAAATCACTTGACGTGCGACGCATCAAAAAATGCACTGCGACTTCTTGAACGATTTTTTGAGCATTATTTTCAATAGCAGATAAATGCCGCTAATTTCTTTGAGCAGGTAGCCGGCTTCATGGCCATCAAAGCCGATTGAATAACATCTCAAAGCAATGTGCCCAACCTAGTCATTTAAGAACGTCCCCAATGACTACCTCTAAGGCGCCGCAGGTTGAGCATACCGCATCCGGAGCAAGGCAGCGCCGCAGGTAGAGGACGGACAGCGAGCGGGTCGCATTTGAGACAAGGTGACGTGAAACGAAAGGGCGCTGACCTTCTGGTC
>UQIE01000032.1 GCA_900541065.1 uncultured Collinsella sp.
TGTTCGCTGTGGTTGAGGGTGGTGGCTTAAACGTAGTAGATGGGCGTGTTTCGTGGCGGATGGGTCACGCGGATACCCCCACGAGGTCCAAAATGATCCGTTTTCCTTCGTCTCCGGGGGGGGTAGCTGGGGCTAGAGCTCCAACGTGAGGGTGACAGGGCAGTGGTCGCTGCCGAAGATGTCGCCACGGATACCGGTGTCGCGTACGTTGTCGGCGATTGCGTCGCTTACCAGGAAGTAGTCGATGCGCCAGCCTGCGTTGTTCTTGCGGGCATTAAAGCGGTAGCTCCACCAGCTGTAGACGCCCTCGACGTCGGGGTTTGCCGCGCGCCAGGTATCGGTAAAGCCGGCGTTGAGCAGTTCGGTAAACTTGCCGCGCTCCTCGTCCGAAAAGCCTGCGTTGCCGCGGTTGGACTTGGGGTTCTTAAGGTCGATCTCCTCGTGCGCAACGTTAAAGTCGCCGCAGGTCACGACGGGTTTGCCGGTCTCGCGCTCGAGCGCGCTCAAAAAGCCGCGATAGGCATCATCCCAGGCCATGCGCACGTCGATGCGGGCGAGTTCGTTTTGCGCGTTGGGAGTGTAGACATCCACAAACCAGAATTTGTCGAACTCGAGCGCACAGACGCGGCCCTCGGTTGCGGCTTGGGCGACGAGCTCGGCCGCCTCGTTCTCGCCGGCGTAGGGTAGCAGTGCGTCGGCGTGCAGCACGCGCAGCGGTTCCTGGCGGCTAAAGACCGCAGTGCCCGAATAGCCTTTACGCTCGGCGTAGCTCCAGGTTTGGTGATAGCCGGGCAGGTCAATATCGATCTGGCCCTCCTGCAGCTTGGTCTCTTGCAACGCCAGGATATCGACGTCGAGTTCTTGCGCGATCTGGATAAAGCTCGGGTCCTTTTTGAGCACGGCGCGCAGGCCGTTTACGTTCCACGAGGCGAAAGTGTAAGTCTGAGGCATGGTGTCCTTTCGACGGGGTTGGCAGGCTTAAGATTAGCGCAACAGGGGCGGTGGTGGGCACCGCGCGTGCTGACCCAAAGGCCGCATGCTGGGACATCGCCCGACGCTGCCCGACCAACAAGGACGGAGGACTCATATGACGCAGGCAATAACGGATCCCAAGCAGGCCTCCGCCGCGCTGGCGGAGCTGTTCGGCACCCATAAGCGCGTGGTCTTCTTTGGCGGCGCTGGTGTTTCCACGGCAAGTGGCATTCCCGATTTCCGCAGCGTGGACGGCCTGTATCACCAGCAGTTTGCCTATCCGCCCGAGACCATGCTGTCGCATAGCTTTTACGAGGCGCATCCTGCGGAGTTCTTCGACTTTTACCGCACCAAGATGATCGCGCTCAACGCTAAACCCAACCGCTGCCACACCAAGCTGGCCGAGCTGGAGCGCGCCGGCAAGCTCGACGCCGTGGTGACGCAAAATATCGACGGCCTGCATCAGATGGCCGGCTCACAGCGAGTGTTTGAGCTGCACGGATCGGTCCATCGCAACATTTGCCAGTCGTGCGGCGCGGTCTATAGCGCCGAGTGGATTTGCTCGCGCGAGCACGAGGATGCCGCGGGCGTGCCTGCGTGCCCCGCGTGCGGTGGCCGCATCAAGCCCGATGTAGTGCTCTACGAAGAGCCGCTCGACGAGCATGTGTTGACCGGTGCCGTTGCCGCCATCGCCGCGGCCGATGCCCTCATTGTGGGTGGGACCTCGCTCGTGGTGTATCCGGCGGCGGGCCTTACGCGTTACTTTACCGGCGATACGCTGGCCATATGCAACCTTGCTCCCACCGATCAGGATGCAAATGCCGACCTGCTGATTTCTTGCGACATCGCGGCCGCGTTTGCGTTCTAGCCCGCGCGCGCGGATACAATAGAAAGACTGAGTGCAAAGCGACCCCGCCGCCAGCTCCCCAAGCTCGGCGGCGTGGGCATTTTAGGAGGATGTTCATGGCGAACGACAGCAAGACATGGCGGTGCGGAAAGTATGAGCTCAGCTTTGACCGTCCGCGCATCATGGGCGTCCTCAACGTGACGCCCGATTCGTTCAGCGATGGCGGAGAGCACTTCGACCCCGATGCCGCCATCGAGTACGGCCTGGCGATGCTCGACGCCGGCGCCGACATCATCGACGTGGGCGGCGAGTCCACGCGCCCTGGTTTTACCCCGGTCAACCCCGATGAGGAAGCGCGCCGCGTGCTGCCCGTGGTGCGCGCGCTGGCCAAGGAGGGCGCCATCGTCTCGATCGACACGCGTCATGTAGCGGTTGCCAAGGCGGCCGTGCGCTGCGGCGCCTCGATCGTCAACGACGTGACCGGCTTCACCGATCCCAAGATGGTCGAGTTTGTTAAGACGAGCACCTGCGGCGTCATCGTGATGCATGCCGGCGAGGTCGCCGCGCCCGCCCGCACGCACGCAACGGTGCAGCTCGATACCTCGGCTGCGGCGTTTGTTGCCGAGAAGGCACGCGAAGCGGCTGCCGAGGCCGCGCGCGAGGCCGAGAAGCCGGCCCGTCGCCGTCGCGGCAAGTTGCTGGGCGAGCCCAAGGTTGAGGCCAAGCTTCCGGGCGGTGTGGTACAGCCCTCACTGCCGTTTGGCGAGCCGGAGCCCACGTCCGAGCCTGCAACCGAGCTGGGGCAGGAGACGCCGGCCGCCGAGCAGGCTGCTGCCGCCGAGACCGTCGCGCCCGCGCCCGAGGCCGCGCCCGAGGCCACCGAGGCCGCATCGGAGTCCAATGACCGCCTGGCCGCCATGATGCGCCGCAGCGCCCGCCGCGAGGAGGCCTACGTGCCCACCTCTCAGCTCCGCCGCTTTACCCTGCCCGATTCGGCGCCCATCATGCGCCGCGTCATGGGCTTTCTGTCCGACCAGGCCCGCACACTCATCCATGCCGGCGTGTCGCGCGACCGCATCTGCATCGATCCTGGCCCGGGCTTTGGTAAGTCGGCTAACGAGGACATCGTCATCCAGCGTGAGACTGCCAAGATGGCGTCACTGGGCTATCCGCTCATGTGCGCCGTGTCGCGCAAGCGTTTTGTGGGCGCTGTCTCGGGCGTGACCGAGGCCGCCGCGCGCGATGCCGCCACGTTTGGCGTGTGCCTGGGCGCCATCCAGGCCGGTGCGAACATCGTGCGCGTGCACGACGCCGCGGGTTTTGCGCAGTTCCTGAACGGTTACTGGGCCGTCGCCAAGCCGCAGCCGCGCCGTGCGTTTGTGGCCGTGGGCTCCAACTTGGGGCATCGTTGCGACAACATCCGCGCCGCGCGCGACATGATCGCCGAGATTCCGCTCACCTGCGTGTCCAACTCCTCCAAGATCTACGAGAGCGAGCCGGCCTACGAGACGCGCCAGGACGCGTTTGCCAACGCCGTCATCGAGATCAAGACCGAGCTGGCGCCGCTGGTGCTGCTCGACGAGCTCATGAAGATCGAGGCCGAGCTTGGGCGCGACCGCTCCAAAAAGGCCAAGGCCAACGGTCCGCGCACCATCGACCTGGACCTGCTGTGGATGGACGGCGAGACTCACGGCGGCAAAAAGCTGCGCCTGCCGCATCCTCTCATTGGCGAGCGCGACTTTGTGCTGGTGCCGCTCGAGGACCTGATGCACGACCCGCCGCGGTTCTTCCGCTACAACGGTGTCGAGGTCAAGGAGCCCGAGGACCGCGTGGGCCATATCGTGGGCGAATTGGGGCGTATGTAGATGATCGAGATGAATGCTGTTGTCGCCGGTACCGAGCTTGACGCCGCGCGCGACGCGGGCCGCGAGGGTGCGTCCGCGGGCTGGTGCGCTTGGAGCGCGGGCGATGCTTCGCTGACGTTTTCGCTGATCGTGCGCCCGGACGTGAACATGCATGCCTTCCACGGCCTGCCGTTTGTGGCTGCGATGGGCATGATGGACGCGCTCGTGGGCACGGCTTCGACGCCGGGGTTGGGCCTTGCCGGTAAGGTGGGTATCCAGTGGCCGAGCGATATCGTGTGCGGTGCGCCTGCGTTTGAGACGTCGCTCGCGCGTGTTGCCGTGAACGGCGGTGCCGCTGCTGCGGGCATGTTCGGTGCCGTGACGGTGGATATTGAGCGTTCGGCGCTGGGCGAGCTTGGTGTGGACGTGGCTGACGAAGCGCTGGTCGAGACGCTGGCCGCCGCCGTGCTGGCCCGCGTGGACGCTTGGGCGGTTGTTGCCAACACGCCGCAAGGCGCCGCAGGGCCGCTGGCTCCCGTGCTGGGCGAGTACTTCGACATGGTGCCGCTGCTGGGCCGCCAAGTTGCGGCGGTGTCGCCCAACGGCCTGCCGCTTGCGGTCGGTGTGTTTGCAGGCCTGGACATCTGGGGCCGCGCGACCATTAAGACCGATGCCGGCGAGCAGGAGTTTCCGCCCGAGGCCGTACGAATTCGCGGGCTGTAGCGCGGGGCGTTCGCGCCCAAAGATAGACATGACAACAAGACCCTCCTCGGCCTGTGCCGGGGAGGGTTTCGCCTATCTGGGGAATGGGTTGCCAGCGCCCTATTCCTCAAAACTGAAAAATTTTCGTTTTTGAGGAATAGGATTAAGGCAGCTCGGTCTTTCGCGAGGTATATTCGCTATAGAGCCTATTCCTCAAAACTGAAAATTTTTCAATTTTGAGGAATAGCGATAAAAGACCGCGAGGAGGCCCCAATGAAACTCATCAATAGAACGTCATATATGGACACGTTGACGAGCCTTATTGGCGTGCCGGACATCAAGGTCATCACGGGCATCCGTCGTAGCGGTAAATCAAAATTGCTCGAGGCCCTCCGCGATTACGTGGAGGCAAATCTGTCCAATTCGAATGTCATCCATATCAACTACAACCTCGATGAGTTCGAGAATCTGCTCGAGTATCACGCGCTGCTCGCCTATGTAAAAGAGCATCGAGTGTCCGGCAAACAAAACTTTCTGCTTATCGATGAAGTTCAGATGTGCGACGGTTTTGAGCGTGCGATCAACAGCCTCCACGCATCCGAGCAGTACGACATATTCATTACCGGATCGAATGCCTTTTTGCTGTCGAGCGATCTGTCGACGCTCTTTACGGGGCGTACGTTTGAGATCGAGGTTTTCCCATTCTCGTTTGAGGAGTATCGACTCTATGGCGACGAGGGCGAGGTCGACCGCGACTTCGATGAGTACGCGAGAACCGGCGGTATGTCCGGCTCCTACCCTTATCCACTGCAGGAGCAGCGTTATCAATATCTCTCCAATGTCTTCAAAACGCTCATCGTGAGAGATATCGTGCAGCGGCATAACGTGAGAAACGAATCGGCGCTGCTGCGCATTGCCGATTACATGATGGACAACGTATCCAACATAACGTCGGCACGTAACATTACGGATATTTTGAACGCGGATGGGCTAAAGATAACGAACAAGACGGTCGGCACGTACATGGGGTACCTGTGCGATGCGTTTGCCTTCTATAAAGTTCGTCGCTACGACATTCGCGGCAAAAAATACCTTAAGAGCGGCGAGAAGTACTATCTGGCGGACCATGCGTTTAAATATGCGCTTCTTGGTACACGTGATATGGATTGGGGACGCGTATACGAGAACATGGTGGCAATCGAGCTGCTGCGTCGCGGATACGAGGTATACGTCGGCGTGCTCTATAAAAAGGAAATAGACTTTGTAGCAATCAAGCGGAGCGAGAAACTCTATATTCAAGTGAGCGACGATATCGGCTCGGATAAGACATTTGAACGCGAGATTTCGCCACTGCTGAGCATTGGCGACGCGTACCCCAAGATGATTCTCGCCCGCACGCATCACGAGGCCACGGACCGCAATGGGGTGCAGATCGTGGACCTGGCGAGGTGGCTGTGCGGTGAGACGTAGCAGAAAGTCCTATTCCTCAAAACTAAAAAATTTTCGATTTTGAGGAATAGGACCAATGCGTCGCCTAGTTCGCCGCTCGTGCTCGACTTAGGTCCCCGTCCTACCCCTGCTTCTGCATGCGGCGGTAGATTTCGCAGATGCCCTTGATGGTGAGTTGGCCGTCGACTATGTCGAAGGCGTCGGTCGAATCGGCGACGATGCTGGCGAGGCCGCCCGTGGCGATAACGGTGGCATCCTCGCGGCCCAGCTCGCGCTTCATGCGCGCGACCAAGCCCTCGGCCATGGCGGCGGCGCCCATCACGGCGCCGACCTTGATGCACTCCTCGGTATCGCGGCCGATGGCGTGCTCGGGCGCCTCGAGCGGCACGCTGGCGAGCTTGGCGGCACGGGCGGCAAGCGCGTCCATGGAGATGCGAATGCCCGGCGCGATCGCTCCGCCAATGTAATAACCGTCCTCATCGATGACGTCGATATTGGTCGCGGTGCCAAAGTCCACCACGATCGCCGGCGCGCCATAGAAGGTCTCGGCAGCGACGGCGTTGGCGATGCGGTCGGCACCAACGGCCTGGGGGCGCGCCGCCCGCAGCTTGGTTACGGCGGCCGTCTGCGGCCCGATGACGATGGCGTCCGCGGCAATGCGGTCGGCCACGGCGTGCCACTCGCGCGAGAGCTGCGGCACCACGCCCGCAAAGGCGATCGCGTCGACCGCATCGAGCGAAAGGCCGTACATCTTAAAGAAACCCATCAGGCGCACATGGATCTCGTCGGCGGTATAGGAGCGGTCGGTGGGCATGCGCCACGACTGCACCAGCTCGTCTCCGTCAAACAGGCCCATGGCCGTCTGCGTGTTTCCCATATCGATAGCGAGCAGCATGTCTACTCCCGGTGTCGGCATAAAAGGACGCGCACCATTGTATACGTGCCGTCGACGGCGCTCGGCTGCGATTCGTTTACGGTGATAGGGGCTGAGGGGTTTAAATATGAAGGAATTATGCTCTACGAGATTTTCCTTGCCGTTTACCGAACTCCCGCGTAATATTCTTTCTTGCGCACATGAGGCGCCCAGACATTGCGGGGTGGAGCAGTCTGGTAGCTCGCCGGGCTCATAACCCGGAGGTCGTAGGTTCAAATCCTGCCCCCGCGACCAAGAACTTGCAGCTCGTCGGCCTAGCCGGCGAGCTTTTTTGTTATTCCGGGACTGTGTTTTCGGTCCAATTCTCGGCCTCTCAAACAAAATCTCGATCTGTAACATCTAGACCCGATTTGGGCGGCTTGGTGTTACAGATCGAGATATACCGGTGGGTTGGGTCGTGTTTGTCTAAATCTGTAACACGAGGGACGGTTTTTGCCGAGTAACCGTTACAGATTGAGATTTTCTAGCAGGCGGGTTTGGTTTGTCTCGATCTGTAACAGATAGGGGCCAAAAGTGGGCCTAGCTGTTACAGATCTAGATTGTTGAGGATGGGCCGAGAGGAATGTCTCGATCTGTAACAGTAAGACCCGGTTTTGCCGCGTAACTGTTACAGATTGAGATAAACCGGCGGGCAAACCGACGGGCCGCTCTGCCCCATCCACCTGCTGCCACCTGATATTCGCCGATTTCCGTTGCGCTGCTGTATTCCCATGCCATATCCTCTAGATAACTACGCGGCATCATCGCCGCCGCGCCTACAAGAGAGGAATGTCCATGACCACACCTGCATCCAAGCTGCTCCAGCCCATTACGGTTGGCCCCCTTGAGCTCAAGAACCGCATTATGTTTCCGCCGCTGACCACCGGCTACGAGGAGCGTGACGGTTCCATCGGCGAGCGCAGCCTGGCTTTTTACGAGCGCTTGGCCCGTGGCGGCGTGAGCTACATCGTCATCGGCGACGTCGCTCCCGTCATGACCGCAAGCCCCACGCCCAAGCTGGCAACCGACGCCCAGATCCCCACGTTTAAGGCGCTGGCCGACGCCGTCCACAAGCACGGCGCCAAGGTCGCGCTGCAGCTGTTCCACCCCGAGTACGATGTGCCCGGTGTCGGCCGCATGGTCATGGGATCCATGGCCGCCGCCAAGGCCGCGCAGGAGGCCAAGGCCGCCGGCGACGAGGAGACCTTTGCCGCCAAGATGGCCGAGTCCAACGAGATCCGCAACCAGGCCTACGCCAAGCTGCACCACGACATGCAGCACTTTGTGAACGAGGCGAGTGTGGAGCAGCTCACCCAGATCAAGGAGGCTATCGCCGCCTCGGCCGCTCGCGCGCAGCAGGCCGGGATCGATGCCATCGAGGTCCACGGCGACCGCCTGGTAGGTTCGCTGTGCTCGGCCATCCTCAACCAGCGCACCGACGAGTACGGTGGTTCGTTCGAGAACCGCGTTCGCTACGCGCTGGAGGTCGTCGCTGCCATTAAGGAAGCCGCGCCGCAGCTGATGGTGGAGTACAAGCTCCCCGTGATCATGGAGAACCCCGATGGCACGCCGCGCGGCAAGGGTGGCTTGCAGCCCGACGAGGCATGCGGGTTCGCCAAGCTGCTCGAGGGTGCGGGCATCGACATGATCCAGGTCGCACAGGCAAACCACACCGGCAACATGGGCGACACCATTCCGCCCATGGGCGCCATGCCCTACAACTGGACGCTGCCCGTGGCCGAGCGCGTCAAGGCCCTGGTCTCCGTGCCGGTGGCAACCGTCGGCCGCGTTGTCTCGGTTGAGGCCGGCGAGAAGATTCTGGAAGACGGCGCCGCCGACATCATCGCCTATGGCCGCTCGCTCATGTGCGACCCCGACATTGCGCTGAAGGCCGCCACGGGTGAGCCCATCCGCGAGTGCCTCAACTGCAACAAGGGCTGCGTCGATGCGATTCAAAACCGCAAGTACATCTCGTGCGTGCTCAATGCCGAGAACGGCGATGAGGCAACCATCGCCATTAAGCCGGGCGAGGGCGACAAGAAGATCGCCGTGGTGGGCGGCGGCATCGCCGGTCTGGAGGCCGCGCGCGTGGCGGCCAAGCGCGGCTACGACGTGACCGTCTACGAGGCGAGCGATCATCTGGGCGGCCAGATTGTGCTGGCGGCCGCGCCTCCGCGCAAGGACGAGATCATGCGCTCGGTCGAGTACTACGAGAAGATTCTGCCCGGCCTGGGCGTGAAGGTCGAGCTCAACCATGCCGCTACCGCTGAGGACCTCAACGCCGCCGACGCTGCGATTGTGGCCGTGGGCGCACACGACGTGGTCATCCCCGTTCCGGGTGCCGATTCGGAGAAGGTCGTCTCGAGCTGGGACGTGCTGGCCGGCAAGGTGGAGCTCAGCGGCCGCGTCGCCGTCATTGGCGGCGGCCTGGTGGGCACCGAGACTGCCGAGTACCTGCTGCAGCACGGCTGCGAGGTGGCGATCGTGGAGATGCTCGACAAGATTGCCGCGGGCGAGTCCGAGACCATTCTGCCGCTGATTATGAGCGACTTTGCAGAGCACAACGTGGAGCAGCATGTTAAGACCCGCCTGACCGCCATTACCGACGAGGGCGTGGAGGCTGTTCGCACCACCGAGGACGGCGCCGAGGAGCCGGTGAAGATCGCCTGCGATTACGTGGTGATGGCCGTGGGCTCCAAGGCCAACGCGTTTGACCTGGATGGCGTGACGGTGCCCGTGACCTGCGTGGGCGACTGCTCGGGTGAGCGCACCGCCGACATTGCGAGCGCCATTCGCACGGCGTATCACGCGGCCAACGAGCTGTAGTTGAACATCGCGGCCAGGCGGGGCGGTAGCACGGATCCGTCTCGCCCGGCTGTGTCCCGTCGGGTGTCAACCGGTGCGGGGCCTGCAAGCGCAGCAGGTCCCGCCCTTTTTGTTTTGCTCCGATGAATGGCAATGCGCGGTAATCATGAGGAGTGAGGACGTCTACTACCTTGCAGATCACTCAAAAATATTGGGGGAGGGGTTAATAACTATATCCTCTATACCAAAGGACATAAAGAGATGCCAATTTTGTTGACAAGCGAATGACGATTAGCTGCGAGTCAGCTACCAGCGTAAATAATCGATAAAGAAATGTCGTAATTTGGTGCCAAATGCCCAGATAACGCCGCGTCTATTTTAATTAACTGCTTTGAGCAAACAGTAAAATGCTACTATCTAACTTGCACGTAAGAAAGCAGATTAACGGCTAAGGCTAAGAAGTGGCAGGTATGTCGGAAGCAACTAGGACTCGCACGCATGCGCCCGAGGTTAGGCAGCGCGCCGTCGAGATCCTCCAAGAGGGGGTCGGTCATCGCGCTCTCGCCGCGGAGCTTGGCATTCCCCAGGCCACGGCTCGTCAGTGGGCCCGCGCGTATGCCGTGGGCGGTGCCGACGCCGTTCTCAATGCCGGTTCGCATCATCACACCTATTCGTACGACGTAAAGCTCGCTGTGGTTAAGGACCGTCTGGAAAACGGCTTGACGGTTCGCGAGGCCATGATCAAGCACAAGATTCCCAGCGAGTCTTCGGTCAAGGCTTGGTGCCGTCAGTACCGCGAGAGCGGTGAGTCCGCACTGGTCGATAAGCCGCGCGGTCGCAAGCCGCGCGTTAAAAAGGCGGAATAGCAAACGGGATGGTGCGCCCACAGGGGCGCATTTTTCTTGCCGCCTCTCTGCTCCAAAGCGGACGTGCCCTTGCCCCGTACGCCTAAAACTCCCCAATTGACCGAAAACCTGCCGCCGCTACTCCTCAATTGAGCTATAACGTTAAACAATTGCAGCGTTTTTGCATGGGGGAGTGATGGTATGACGCTACTGTATTTCCTTACCCTGTTTCCGCTGGTACCGGCGCTGGGCATGCTGCTCGTGCGCGGTGACCGCGCCCGCGATGCGGTGGGGCTCATAGGTTCCGGCATTATTATGGCGGTGACAGTTGTAGTCGCCGTCATGTTTTTTGGCACGGGTCCGCAGAGCTTTGAGGTCGCCCCCGGCACCTCGCACGTGCTCTCGATCATCAGCTCCGTCATCGATGTCATCCTGTGCGCCGTCATCCTGTACAACGCGTACAAATATAGGAACGCGCTCACCACGGTGCTCGGCATCGTCCAGCTGGTGGGCTCGCTCGCCTTTGCAGCCATGACGCTGCCCGCGGCCGAAGCCGTCATCGCAACGCCGCTCTACCTGGACTACATGAGCGTGATCATGGTCCTCGCCGTCGGCATCGTCGGCAGCCTAATCTGCGTGTATGCCCTGGGCTACATGAAGGACTTCCAGGCCCACGACGAGCACGAGGCCGCGCTGCGCGGGCAGACCGCGCCCGACCGTCGCCCGCAGTTCCTGGCGCTTATGTTCCTGTTCCTCTCGGCCATGTTCGTCATCGTGACGAGCGACAACCTTGAGTGGCTGTTCTGCGGCTGGGAAATCACCACCGTGTGCTCGTTCCTTATGATTGGCTACACGCGCACGCCCGAGGCCATCAAAAACGCCTTCACCCAGATCATTCTCAACATGCTGGGCGGTATCGCGTTTTTGATCGGACTCATGTATCTGCACGTTAACGGCATGCCGCTGACCATCTCGGGCATGATCGAGCTTTCCGGCGCCGGAACCGCGCAATCCGCGCTGCTGGTGATGCCGGTCATCCTGCTGTCGCTCGCCGCACTCACCAAGGCCGCACAGATGCCGTTCCACACTTGGCTGTTGGGTGCCATGGTTGCCCCCACGCCCACGAGCGCCCTGCTGCACTCGTCAACCATGGTCAAAGCCGGCGTGTTCCTGATGGTCAAGCTCAGCCCGCTCTATGCCATCTATCCCGTGACCGGCTTTATGGTCACGAGTGTGGGTGCCATCACGTTTTTGCTCGCTGCCCTCATGGCCATCTCGCAGAGCAACGCCAAACGCGTGCTCGCGTACTCCACCATTTCCAACCTGGGCCTCATCAGTGCCTGCTTGGGTGTCGGCGCGCCCGAGGCCGTATGGGCGGCCATCTTCCTGATCCTGTTCCACACGGTGGCCAAGTCGCTGCTGTTCCTGTGCGTGGGCACGGCCGAGCATCATATCGGCAGCCGCAATATCGAGGACATGGACGGTATGTTCAGCCGCATGCCGCACCTGACGCGCCTGATGATGCTGGGCATCATGGGCATGTTTGTGGCACCGTTTGGCATGCTCGTGTCCAAGTGGGGCGCTCTGGTGGCGTTCGCGCAGACCGGCAACGTGCTCATGATCATGGTACTTGCCTTTGGCTCGGCCGCGACCTTCTTCTTCTGGGGCAAGTGGCTTGCCAAGCTTTCGGGCGTCGACCCCACGGCTCAAAACGTTGAGGTCAATGTCCATAAGACCGAATGGATGGCCCTCAACACCATCGCCGCGCTGCTGATTCTGTGCTGCGTGGCGTTCCCGGTTATCTCGAGCGGTCTGGTGTCGCCTTACTTGGCCATGGTGTTTGGCCGCGTGCCGTACGTTATTGGCAAGGACGCCATGTACCTGATGGTGGTTATCGTGGCGTTTATCGCCGTGGTGCTGCTGACTTCATTCCGCGTGAGCAACAAACCGCACGTCAACGTGTACCTTTCGGGCGTGGGGACCGACAAATATCGCCATTTCCGCGGCTCGATGGGACACGAGGTGAAGGCCGAAAAGCGCAATTGGTACTCGGAGGACGCCCTTGGCGAGAAGCGTATTGGCCCCGCGGGTAGCGTCGTGTGCTGCAGCATTATCTTGTTTGCGCTGCTGTGTTGCGCGTGGATTGGGCCCGAGCGACTTGCCATGAGTGCGCCCTCGGTGCTGCGCGGCAAGTATTTTGAAGGTTCGGGCGTCGTGGGCATTTTTATTGGCACCGTGGCATTTGCCTTACTGGCGCCGCTTGTGGGCGGCCTGATCGACGGCATCGATCGCAAGCTGTCCGCCCGCATGCAGGGCCGCGTGGGGCCGCGCCTGCTGCAACCCTTCTACGATGTTGCCAAGCTCCTGCGCAAAGCCCCCGCCAGCGTAAACACCATGGACGATACCTACATGGCGTGTGCGCTCATCTTTACCGTCGTGGGCGGCGGCATCTTTGTGTCGGGCTCCAACACGCTGCTGTGCGCTTTTATGGTGACGCTCGCCGCGATCTTTGTAGTGCTGGCGTCCGCCTCGACGCAAAGCCCGTTTGCGCAGGTCGGTGCCGACCGCGAGCTGCTGCAGGTTATGAGCTACGAGCCCGCCGTTCTGCTGATGAGCGTGGGCCTGTACCTTGCCACCGATAGCTTCGACTCCATCGCCGTGACGGGGCAGTCGGCCCCCATCATCGTGTACAGCGCGCCCATTTTCCTCGCGCTGCTCGCGGTGCTCACCATCAAGCTGCGCAAGTCGCCGTTTGACCTTTCGTACTCGCATCACGCGCATCAGGAGATCGTCCAGGGCGTCGCCACCGAGATGAGCGGCGGCACGCTGGCCAAGATGACCCTTATGCACTGGTGCGAGACCGTGCTGTTTTTGATGTGGGTGGGCATGTTCTTTGTTTGGGACAACCCGGTGAGCTGGGTCGTAGCCCTGGTCGTGATGGCTGCGACGTATTTTGTCGAGGTGCTGATCGACAACACCTTCGCACGCAGCACCTGGCGCAGCTGCTTTAGGCTCGGATGGGGCGTGGCGCTGGTGTTTGGCCTGCTCAACCTTATGCCCATCCTCGTCGACGTTTTTATTTAGGAGGCGGCATCCATGGATCATAAAATGTCGCGCTCGCCGTGGGTTATTCATTACGACGGTTCGAGCTGCAACGGATGTGATATCGAGGTGCTGGCCTCGCTCACGCCGCTGTTCGATGCGGAGCGCTTTGGCGTGGTCAACACCGGCAACCCCAAGCATGCGGATATCTTTTTGGTGACGGGGTCGGTCAATGCCCAGAACCTGCCTGTCGTGCGCCAGATCTACAACCAGATGCTCGAGCCCAAGTGTGTGGTGGCATGCGGTATCTGCGCGTGCTCGGGCGGCGTGTTTCGCGATGCCTATAACGTGATCGGCGGCGTGGACCGCGCGATTCCCGTGGATGTGTACGCGCCCGGGTGCGCCGTTCGCCCCGAGACGGTGATCGATGCCATCGTGGAGGCGTGCGGCATCCTGGATCAGAAGGAGGCCGTGATGCGTGCTGGCGGCGATCCGCTTACCGTGGGCGGCGCCGCTACCTGGGATGGTGGCGTTGAGCTGGGCGAGGGCGGGTTTGTGGCTGCGTCTGAGGCCGGCGACGCGCCTGCCGCTGGCGACGCACCTGCTGAGACGCCCGCCGCTGCAAAGGAGGCCGAGTAATGCAAAAGGCTATCTATACCACCGTCGGGATCGATGAGCTGTTGCCGCATGTGCAGGCGCTCAAAGGTACCGGCGCGCGCTTTGTGCAGATGCATGCCGAGCGCTGTGTGGACGACGGATCGTATCGCCTGGTCTATACGTTTATCGACGTTCGTGCTGCTCAGGAGCATATTGCGCAGGACGGCAGCTATGCGATCGAGAACCTGGTGGTTGAGGGCATCGACCAGTATCAGGAGATTCCGTCCATCAGCTCGTACTATCCGGCGGTATTCCCGTTTGAAAACGAGGCGCACGACCTGTTTGGTCTTGCCATCACCGATATGCAGATTGACTTTAAGGGCTTTTTCTACCAGGTCTCGACTGCCGAGCCCATGAGCGTTATCACGCCCGAGGTGAAGGCCGCGCGCGAGAAAGCCATGAAGGTGCGTGCCGCCGCCGAGGCCAAGGCGCGCAAGGCCGCTGCCGAGAAGGCCGCCGCGGCTGCGGCTGCTGCAGGGGAGAGCGCTGCGAGTGCCGGCGATGCTTCGGCTGCGGCGAGCGCCGGCGACGCCGCGGGCGTCGCTGCTCAGCCCGCTGCGGCTGCCGGCTCCGATGCTCAGCACGATGAGGCTGCTGCGAAGGCCGCGCTCAAGGCCGCCGAGATGGAGGCAAAGCTCGCCGCCATGGATCCCGAGAAAGCGGCCAAGGTCCGCGCGGCGCTTGCCGCCAAGGTCGCCCGCGACAAGCAGAAAAAGGAGGCGTAAGGTCCATGGCACATCGCTCCGTTATTCCGTTTGGCCCGCAGCACCCGGTGCTGCCCGAGCCGCTTCATCTGGACCTGGTGATCGAGGATGACCGCGTCATCGAGGCAATTCCTCAGATCGGCTTTGTGCACCGCGGGCTCGAGAAGCTCACCGAAAAGCGCGACATGCATCAGTTTGGCTACATCGCCGAGCGCATCTGCGGCATCTGCGCCGTGGGCCACAGCTGCGGCTATGCCAGCGCCTGCGAGCGCATGCTCGGCATCGAGGTGCCTGGTCGCGTGCAGTATATCCGCACCATTCTGCACGAGCTTTCGCGCATTCACTCGCATCTGCTGTGGCTGGGCCTGCTCGCCGACGCCTTTGGCTTCGAGGCGCTGTTCTATCGGTCATGGACCCTGCGCGAGCAGATACTCAAGATTTTTGAGAGCACTTGCGGCGGGCGCGTGATTCTGTCGATTAACGAGATCGGCGGCCTTAAGCACGATATCGAGGACTCCGAGCTGGCGGGCATTGTCCAGACGCTCGATGCCATGCGTCCTGACTACGAGGCCCTGGTGCATACGTTTTTGGACGACAACAGCTGCGGCGAGCGCCTGCATGGCGTGGGCGTGATTAGCAAGAAAGACGCGCTGGAGCTTTCGATGGTCGGTCCGTTCGGCCGCGCCTCGGGCGTGGACTACGACGTGCGCATGTTCGGTGACGGCGCCTATGCGGACTTGGCCGCGTTTGAGCCCATCGTTGCTACCGATGGCGATTGCTATGCCCGCTGCCAGGTGCGTTGCGCCGAGGTCACGCAGGCCATGGACATCATTAAGGAGTTTGTGGGCAAGATTCCGCACGACGGGATTGGCGGGCGCACCAAGCTTACGCCGGCCGACGGCGCGCGCGGCGAGGTTGTGATTGAGCAGCCGCGCGGCGAGGCGTATTACTATGTGCGCGGCAGCGGCACCAAGAACCTGGACCGTTTTCGCGTGCGAACGCCGACGTCGCAAAACCTGGCGGGTCTGACGCATGCGCTGCAGGGCGTGCTCCTTGCCAACGTGCCCATGATTATCCTGACCATCGACCCCTGCATTAGCTGCACGGAAAGGTAGGCGCGGCATGAGTTTACTGACATTTGCCAAGACGGCCTTGGGTTCTATGGTCAAGCAGCCGGTAACGGTGTGCTATCCGCAGGAGAAGCTCGCGGTACCCGAGCGCTTGCGCGGACATATCGTTAACGACATGGACGTGTGCATTTGCTGCGGCATGTGCGCGCGTCGCTGCCCGGCGGGCGCGCTCGCGGTCGATCGCAAGGGTGGAACGTGGTCGATCGACCCGTATGCCTGCGTGGTGTGCGGTGAGTGCATCGAGAGCTGCCCCAAGCACTGCCTGACTATGGACACCGCCCGCACCCCAGTCGCAGCGGACAAGACTCCCACGGTAGAAACCAAACCGGAGTAGCTCTGGAATGGGGCTGGCATTGCGCTGGAATGGGGGCCGGTGGGGCAAAAATGCCCCACCGGCCCCGCGCTTAAACGCGCGGTTGTGCCGTCGCGAACAAAACTATGTCGGTTTACGGGGCTGGATAGCGAACCTCCGATCATACCGAAAAAACAAAACCGACGCTCCTATAAGTTGTCAAGAGGCAGTTTGCGGGAGCGC
>UQIE01000033.1 GCA_900541065.1 uncultured Collinsella sp.
AAAGAAGCTGCGCCGCGGGGGAGGCGGCCCCAATGGCTTTCTCATATCGTCTTTTATGCAGCCCCCACATGGAATCGAGCCCCGTGAGGGCGCGGAGCTGAGTAAACGCGTAAGCGTTTGCCAGCGCAGCTCGCAAGGCGCGTAAGCGCCGCAGCGGTCCGTCCGCGCAGCGCGCGGACGCGATTCCCTTCCCCGCCACCTTGAATTGACTAGGACCTCTGCAAAGGGGTCCTTTTCTTTTATCGAGGGCTCTGCGGAAATTGCGTCCCGGAATTTGGCTTCAGAGTGGGATGCGTTTTCCGCTTTGATGTCGCTTGGGAAAGCGCGACCCGGAATCCGGCGTCAGAATGGGACGTGCTTTCCTTTTGCGGCCTTTGGCGGAAACTGCGTCCCAGATCTCGCGCTCAGAACGGGATGCATTTTCCGATTGAGGCCTCGAACGGAAAATGCATCCCAGTCTTTTGCGAAAAACGGGATGCGCTTTCCGGCGCTTACTTCCGACGTGCGTGCACATCTCGGGCCCGCCCAGATATTCCTCCCGCTTTTGCGCCACTTTACAGACCGTTCGGTCGTCTATCCGCACGCGCGGGTATACTCAAAACGATACTTTTCCTATGCAATACGATGCAGGCTCGGCCTGCACGATCCGAAGGGGGCAGTGATGGAGAGGATACTCGGCGTTAATCTCTCTGGCTGGTTTATTCCCGAGCCTTGGGTGACCCCGTCGCTGTATGCGGCGACCGGTGCATCCAACGCAGCCGAGCTGCAGGAGGCCATGGGCACCGCCGCCTATAACGAGCGCATGCGCCGTCATTACGAGACGTTTGTGAGCGAGGATGATTTCCGTCGCATGGCGCAGATCGGCCTCAACGCCGTGCGCCTGCCGGTGCCTTGGTATGCCTTTGGCTCACAGGAGTCCGATGCCTCCTACATCTCGGTTGTCGATTACATCGACCGCGCGATTGAGTGGGCTGCCAAGTACAACATTCGCGTGCTGCTTGACCTGGCGACTGTGCCCGGTGGCCAGGGCGATTCCAACGATTCGCCCGCCACGCCGGAGGCTGTTGCCGAGTGGCATTCGTCCACTAACGGCCGCCATGTCGCACTTGACGTGCTCGAGCGCTTGGCCGAGCGTTACGGCGAGGCCGAGAGCCTGCTGGGCATTGAGCTGCTGGATACGCCGCAGATGAGTGTCCGTAAGAGCCTCTTCACCATGACGGATGGCATTCCTGCTCACTACCTGCGCAATTTCTATCGCGATGCTTACGAGCTCGTCCGTTCGTATATGCCCGAGGATAAGATCGTCGTTTTCTCGTCGTCGGGGCATCCCAGCGAGTGGAAGCATTTTATGCGCGGCGCCAAGTACAAGAACGTCTACATGGACCTTCACCTGTACCATTACCGCGACGAGCATGCGCTCGACATCACGAGCCCCCGCGGGCTGACGACGGCGATTTCGCGTAACAAGCGCGAGCTTAAAGAAGCGATTTCAACTGGGTTCCCCGTGCTGGTGGGCGAATGGTCGGGCGCGGCGATCTTTGCCAACTCGTCGGTTACGCCCGAGGGCCGCAATGCCTACGAGCGCGTGTTTATCGCCAATCAGCTGGCTTCGTTTGCGCCGGCTGCCGGTTGGTTCTTCCAAACGTGGAAGACCGAGAAGCGCATTGCAGCATGGGACGCCCGCGCGGCGCTCGGTACGCTCGAGCGTGGCATGATTGAATAGGTTGATATGACGCAAAACAGCGCCCATACGGGCAAACTCTATGTGGTCGGCACGCCCATCGGCAACTTGGGCGACCTGTCCCCGCGCGTTGGCGAGGCCTTTGCCGCCGCCGATGTCATCTGCTGCGAAGACACGCGTGTGACGTCAAAGCTGCTGATGCACCTGGGCATTTCCAAGCCGCTTGTCCGTTGCGACGAGAATGTGATCGCCAGCCGCGCCGCCGGCCTGGTCGACCGTCTGCTGGCGGGGGAGACCCTCGCCTTTGCCTCGGACGCCGGCATGCCGAGCGTGTCCGATCCCGGCCAGGCGCTGGTCGAGGCGGCACGTGAGGCCGATGTGCCCGTCGAAGTTATTCCCGGGCCCTCCGCTTGCGTCACGGCGCTCGTTTCGTCCGGCATTCCCTGTGAGCATTTTTTCTTTGAGGGCTTTTTGGGCCGAAAGCACGGCGACCGCGTGCGTCGTTTGCAGCGCCTTGCCGTGGTTCCCGGCGCACTCATCTTCTACGAGTCTCCACATCGCATCGTGGCGACGCTCGAGGCCGTGGCAGAGGTTTTTCCCCAGCGTGAGGTTGCCGTCTGCCGCGAGCTCACCAAGCTGCACGAGGAAGTCTTGCGCGGGCCCGCTGCCCAGCTTGCTGAGGAGCTGCGTGCTCGCGGCGAGGTAAAGGGCGAGATTGCGCTGGTCATCGCGCCGCCGAGCGAGGATGAGGAGGCCGGTATCGTGCCGGTTGGCGCCGCGGCAGCGGATCCCGACGAGGCCCTGCGCGAGGATATCCGCGCCGCGCTCGAGGAGGGGGAGCCCGCGTCTGCGGTGGCCAAGCGCCTGTCTCAGAAGTATTCGCGCCGCAAGCGCGATGTCTATGCCATGGTGCTCGATATGCAATAGATGGAGGATATCCAGCCCTTGCGCTAGAATCATCCTCTGTATGCAACGTTTTTCTGGAGGACAAACCCCATGGATCAAAGCAAGCCTTCGTTCTTTATCACGACGCCCATCTACTACGTCAACGCCGATCCGCACCTGGGCACGGCTTATTCCACCATCATCGCCGACGTTCAGGCCCGTTATCGTCGCTCCGCCGGCTATAACGTCAAGTTCCTGACCGGCATGGACGAGCACGGCGAGAAGGTCGCCGAGGCCGCAGCCAAGCATGGCATGACGCCGCAGGAGTGGACCGACAGCCAGGCCCCGCACTTCAAGGAGCTTTGGAGCAAGCTCGAGATTTCCAACGACGACTTCATCCGCACCACCGAGCCGCGCCAGCATCATGCCGTGCAGTACCTGTGGGAGCGCATGAAGGAGTCCGGTTACCTGTATAAGGGCAGCTACGACGGCTGGTATTGCGTGCCTGATGAGACCTACTTCACCGATACACAGGTCCAGAAGGGCGACGAGGAGTACGGCAGCGTCGGCCAGCACCTGTGCCCCGACTGCCACCGTCCGCTTGAGCGCGTGCAGGAGGAGTCCTACTTCTTTAAGCTTTCCGCCTTCCAGGACAAGCTGCTCAAGCTCTATGACGAGCACCCCGACTTTGTCGAGCCTGCGTTCCGCATGAACGAGGTTCGCAGCTTTGTCGAGGGCGGCCTTAACGACCTATCCGTGAGCCGCACGAGCTTTGACTGGGGCATTCAGGTCCCGTTTGACGAGGGTCACGTGACCTACGTGTGGTTCGATGCGCTGCTCAACTATATGACGGCCGTCGGCTACGGTGTCGACACCGACGAGGCGCGTGCCGAGCTGGCCTATCGCTGGCCCGCGCAGTTCCACATCGTGGGCAAGGACATCATCCGCTTCCACTGCGTCATTTGGCCCGCCATGCTCATGGCCATCGGCGAGGCCCTGCCCGAGCACGTCTTTGCCCACGGCTTCCTGACCGTGCGCAATGCCGAGACCGGCAAGGCCGAGAAGATGTCCAAGAGCCGCGGCAACGCCATCGCTCCGCAGGACGTTATCGATATGTTGGGCGTCGAGGGCTATCGCTACTACTTCATGACCGACGTCGTCCCCGGTACCGACGGTACCATCAGCTTCGATCGCATGGAGCAGGTCTACAACGCCGACCTGGCCAACAGCTGGGGCAACCTTATCTCGCGTTCGCTCAACATGAGCGGCAAGTACTTTGATGGTTGCGCGCCCGCCAAGCCCGCATCGTTCGATGCGTTCGACAACCCGCTGGCAAAGATCGCCGATGGTCTGGTCGACCGCTACATGGCCAAGATGGACGTGCTCGATTACGGCGGAGCCAAGGACGAGGTCATGGAGCTCATCCATGCCGCCAACCACTACATCGAGGACTCCGAGCCTTGGGCACTTGCCAAGGACGAGGCCAAGGCTGACGAGCTGGCGTTTGTGATCTACAACCTGCTCGAGGCCATCCGCATTGCCGCCCACCTGCTGATGCCGCTCATGCCTCAGACCTCTGCCGAGGCCCTGCGCCGCCTGTCCTGCGAGGACGAGGCCGCGACCGACGACCTCAAGGGCATTTGCGCTTGGGGCCTGCTTGCCGGCGGTCAGCCTGTCGAGAAGGGCGAGCCGCTGTTCCCGCGTCTGGGCTAAGATGCAGCGCGCCATATCGGCAATTTGCTGTTTAGCTGTAAGGGCATGGCCGCCACGGTCCATGCCCTTTTGTTTCAAGACGCCGCCATCATGCTGAGGAGGCAACCATGACAACTTCGCCTTTGGCAAACCCCACGGCCACCAGGGAGCTGCTGGAGGAGTTTGGCCTTGCGACCAAGCATCGCCTGGGCCAGAATTTCCTGATCGACAACCATGTAATTGAGCGCATTTGCGAGCTTGCCGAGCTTGTAGGCGATGAGCGCGTGCTCGAGGTTGGTCCGGGCGTTGGTACGCTCACGCTTGCGCTGTTGCAGGAGGCGGCGTGCGTCACGTCGATCGAGGCCGATCCCGAGCTCGAGCCGGTGCTCGATGCTCACGCCGCCGACTACGCCAACTTCCGCTTTATCATGGGCGACGCGCTTAAGGTGGGCCCGGAGCAGATTGAGCAGGCCGCCGGCGGTGAGCCGACGGTATTTGTCGCGAACTTGCCCTATAACGTGGCGGCGACGATCATCTTGCAGTTTTTTCAGACGATGCCCGCGCTCAAGCGTGCCGTGGTCATGGTGCAAAAGGAGGTTGCCGATCGCATTGCCGCAGTGCCGGGCAACAAGACCTATGGCGGCTATACGGCAAAGCTCGGCCTGTATGCGCAGGTGACGGGTCGCTTTGAGGTGCCGCCGCGTTGCTTTATGCCAGCGCCGCACGTGGACTCGGCCGTCGTGCGTATCGACCGTGTTGACGGCGTGGTGCCCGAGGGGCTCGATCGCGAGTTCGTGGCTCGTGTGATCGACGCTGCATTTGCTCAGCGGCGCAAGACCGTCCGAAATTCCATGAGCGCCAACGGTTTTGCCAAGGACGTGCTCGATGCCGCTTTTGAGGTTTGCGGTATCGCACCCACCACGCGCGCCGAGACGCTCGATGTTGCCGACTTTGTCCGTCTGGCCCGGGAGCTAATCCATGACGCCTAATGCCGAACGCGTGACGTTTACCAAGAAAAAGAAGACGGTTGCTTGTCCCGTGCCCTTGGCGCCGCTTGCCGACACGCATGCGCATCTGCTTTCGTTTTGGGGCAAAGAAGTGCCCGAGACGCTCGTGCGCGCCAAAGCCGCGGGCGTCGACCTGTTGGTGACGATGTTCGACCCCATCGCTGACAAACGCAGCGTGACGGACTATAGCGACTGGCTCGTGCGCGAAATTCTGCCGATGCAGGATATCCCGCAGATCAAGTATCTTGCCGGCGTGCATCCGTATGGTGCGCCGGACTATACCGACGACGTTCACGCGCAGGTCGTTGCCGCACTCGATGACCCCTTATGCGCCGGTATTGGCGAAATCGGCCTGGACTACCACATGGACTATGACGACGATATCGCGCCGGCACCCCATAACGTGCAGATTGACTGCATGACGCGCCAGCTCGAGCTTGCCGTGTGCCGTAACGTGCCGGTGGAGCTGCATCTGCGTCACGAGGACTCGGATGGGGAGCGCACCTCGCACGTTGATGCGTACAACGTGCTTCGTGAGGTGGGCGTGCCCCAGGCCGGTTGTGTGCTGCACTGTTTTGGCGAGGACCGCGCCACGATGGAGCGCTTTGTGGAGCTGGGCTGCTATATCGCCTATGGTGGTGCGGCCACCTTTAAGCGCAACGACGACGTGCGCGAGGCATTTGCGGCAACCCCACTCGATCGAATTTTGTTCGAGACGGATTGCCCGTATATGGCTCCAGAGCCCATCCGCGGTCTTGAATGCGAGCCCGCAATGATCTCCATTACGGTAAACGCGCTGGTTAACGACCGTGTCGATCGCACGGGTGAGGACGCCGAAACAATCGTGCAAGCCGCTTGGGAGAATGCCTGCAAACTTTTTCAAAAATAGTTCTTGCGTTCGTGGTGGCGCTCCGTTATTCTAATTCCTGCACGCGGGCGTGGCGGAATTGGCAGACGCGTACGGTTCAGGTCCGTATGGGGGCAACCCCATGAAGGTTCAAGTCCTTTCGCCCGCACCATTAAATTAAAGAGCTCCCAGCAATGGGAGCTTTTTTGTTATGGGCCCATCACAGGGACTTGAACCTGTGAAGGAGCGAGCGTAAAGAAAACGCGGAGCGTTTTTAGCGAGCTGGCGAGGACGCCGGCTTCGGCCGCACCATTGATTGAAAGAGCTCCCAGCAATGGGAGCTTTTTGTTATGGGCCTCTTGTTGATGTCACGTTGCTGCTTCGTGCGGGTATCCTAATGCCAACGTGTGCCTATCAGAGGAGAGACCATGCTGTTGTCCGGTATCATCGCCGCCCTTACCAGCCTTTTGATTCCCATCATCATCCTGTTGCTGCTGCTTCCCAACGCCTGCTATGTCGTTGAACAACAGCATGCCGTGATCATCGAGCGTCTGGGCAAGTTTAACCGCATCGTCAACGCGGGCTTCCACATGAAGGTACCCGTGATTGACCGCAAAGCCGCCACGGTGAGTCTGCGCACCATGAAAAACGGTTTTGGCATCGACGTTAAGACCCAGGACAACGTGACCATCGGCCTCGAGGTCTCGGCTCAATATCACGTGAGCTATGACATGGGTGCTGGCCCGGCGGATTCGGGCATCTACAAGAGCTACTACATGCTGCAGGAGCCCGTCGACCAGATGCGTGACTTCATCACCGACGCCCTACGCTCTTCGATTCCCGTCTACACACTCGATGAGGTCTTTGCCAAGAAGGATGACATCGCCAAGGATGTCAACGCTACCGTTTCCGAGCAGATGGCCGCCTACGGCTTCACCCTCGTGTCGACGCTCATCACCAAAATCGCACTGCCGACCGAGGTCGAGAACTCCATGAACGACATCAACGCCGCCCAGCGCAAGCGCGCTGCGGCACAGGAGCTCGCCGAGGCAGACCGCATCAAGCGCGTCACCGAGGCGACCGCCGAGGCCGAGGCTATGGAAAAGGCGGGCGAAGGCATCGCCAACCAGCGCAAGGCGATCGCGCTGGGTATCAAAGATTCGCTCGAGATCATCCAGGAGACGGGTGTCGGCAATGACGAGGCCAACCAACTGTTCATGTTTACGCAGTGGTCCGAGATGATGACGGAGTTCGCTCGCACGGGTAAAACCTCGACGGTCGTGCTGCCGAGTGACTTTTCGCAGTCGGCCTCGATGTTCGAGCAGATGCTGACCGCCGGCAAAGTTCAAAACGATTCGAAGGAGTAAACGCGCGTGAAATACACCGTCGTTTGCGTCGGTAAGCTCAAGGAGCGCTTTTGGAAGGACGCGTGCGCTGAGTACACCAAGCGCCTAGGTGCCTATGCCAAGGTTGATATCCGCGAGGTGGCCGATATCGACCCGGCTAAGGCGGGCGGCGTGGATGCCGCGCGCGACAAGGAGGGGGCGGCAATTCTTGCTGCCCTGCCGTCTCGAGCGCATGTGATCCTGCTGGCCATTGAGGGCAAAGAGCGCTCGAGCGAGGAGTTTTCGGCGAGGCTCGACGATCTTATGCTGCGAGGCAGCAGCGACATCGCCTTTGTGATTGGCGGATCGGACGGCGTGAGCGATGACGTGCGCGCACGAGCCGACGAGATGCTCAGCTTTGGACGCATTACCTTGCCGCATAACCTGGCGCGTGTGGTGCTGCTAGAGCAGATTTACCGCGCCTGCAAGATCAGCCGTGGCGAGCCGTATCACAAATAGGTCGGCAATACGAAACAATGGCGTGGGACAATACCTTTCGTTTTGAGGAATGTGTCTGAAAGGACTATGAGATATGAAGATTGGATTTGTCGGTTTTGGCAATATGGCGAGCGCTATGGCCGATGGCTGGATCGCTGCCGGTGTAGCTGCGAGCGACATGTGCGCCTGTGCGGGTCGCTACGACGCGCTGGTTGAGCGCTGCGAGGCGCGCGGCATGGCCGCCTGCCACGATGCCGCCGAGGTTGTCGCCGCATCCGATATCGTGGTCGCTGCGGTCAAACCGTACATGATCGAGAAGGTATTCGCCCCGCTCAAGGATGCTCTTGCCAAAAAGGTCGTTCTATCGGTTGCCTGGACCTGGGACAGTGTCAAGTGGGAGCAAGTCCTGCCGGGCGTCGCGCATATCTCGACGGTGCCCAACACACCGGTTTCGGTGGGCGAGGGCGTCATCGCTTGCGAGAAGGCTTCCACGCTTAGTGATGAGCAGAGCGCAGTGGTGCTTGATCTGCTTGGCAAGCTCGGTGCGGTGGTCGAGCTCGATACGAGCCTGCTGTTTGTGGGCGGCACGGTGGGTGGTTGCGCTCCGGCATTTGTCGCTATGGCAATCGAGGCCCTGGGCGATGCGGCGGTCAAGCACGGTATCCCGCGTGCCGATGCCTATCGCATTGTGAGCCAGATGGTGCTGGGTACGGCAAAGCTGCAGCTTGCAACTGGTCAGCATCCTGCGGCGATGAAGGATGCCGTATGCTCGCCCGGTGGTGCCACCATCAAGGGTGTCGTTGCGCTCGAGGACGCCGGCATGCGCAGCGCCCTGGTCAAGGCAATCGACGCAACTCTCCAGTAAAACCTGCCATTTAGGGACAGGTTTATTTTGGCAGGTTTTTCCTGCGGTTTTGTCGTATGTGCGAAAAGCGCCCCGCAACCGGATCGTTACCGGTTGCGGGGCGCTTGCGTTTGCCCAGATAAAACCGACCGAAATAAACCTGTCCCTTTTTGGCAGGTTAGTCCCAGAAGCTGTCTTCCTCATCCTCGGACTTGGGTCCGCGGTCGACGTACATCTTATGGGTACGCTTCTCCATTACAAAGGCAAGAATCGCAAATAACAGGATGCCGCCGGCGAAAAGGATGGCAAAACCGGTGCGGGTGCCAAACAAAAAGGAAAAAACTGCGTCCATTGGGTGCCTTCTTGCGTAGTTGAGTTGGGTCGTAAACGCTCATAAGTATATACTTGCCCATACATGTACAAGGTTGCAACCTAAATGGAATGTATATCGCCGGAGGATCTAATGCTTGATATCAAGTTTGTTCGCGAGAACCCCGATGCCATCGATGTCGCCATGGCTAACCGCCAGACGTCTTGGGATCGCGAGAAGTTCTTTGAGCTCGACGACGAGCGCCGTGCCGTCATCACCGAGGTCGAGGAGCTCCAGGCTACGCGCAATGCCGAGTCCAAGAAGATTGGCGCCCTGATGAAGGAGGGCAAGAAGGACGAGGCCGAGGCCGCCAAGGAGGCCGTGCGCGCCGTCAACGAGAAGATTGACGGTCTGGCCGAGCGCCGCACCGCTCTCGAGCAGGAGCAGTACGACTTCATGGCTCACCTGCCCAACATTCCGTGCGATGCCACCCCGTACGGTAAGGACGAGGACGAGAACATCGAGCGTCGCCGCTGGGGCACCCCGCGCGAGTTCGACTTCGACTTTAAGCCGCACTGGGATCTGGGCACCGATCTGGACATCCTCGACTTCGAGCGCGGCAACAAGCTCTCCGGCAGCCGCTTTACCGTTCTCGGTGGCGCCGGCGCCCGCCTGGAGCGCGCCCTCATCAACTTCTTCCTCGATACGCACACCAGCCGTGGTTTTAAGGAGTGGTGGCCACCCATCGTCGTCAAGCGTCAGACCATGTTTGGCACGGGTCAGCTGCCCAAGTTCGAGGACGACGCCTATCACGTCTCGGGTGACAACTTCCTGATCCCCACCGCCGAGGTCGTTCTCACCAACCTGCACGCCGGCGAGGTCCTCGATGCCGACACCCTGCCGCGCCGCTACACCGCCTTCACCCCCTGCTTCCGTGAGGAGGCCGGTTCCGCCGGTCGCGACACCCGCGGCATCATCCGTCAGCACGAGTTCGACAAGGTCGAGATGGTCAAGTTCGCTAAGCCGGAGGAGTCCGACGATGAGCTCGAGAGCATGACCGCCGAGGCCGAGTACCTGCTGCAGCAGCTGGGCCTTCCGTATCGCGTGATTAGCCTGTGCACCGGCGACTTGGGCTTCTCTGCCCGTCAGACCTACGACGTCGAGGTCTGGCTGCCGAGCTACAACGCCTACAAGGAGATCAGCTCCTGCTCCAACTGCGGTGACTTCCAGGCTCGCCGCGCCAACATCAAGTATCGCGACCCCGAGAACTTCAAGGGTTCGCGCTACCTGCACACCCTCAATGGTTCCGGCCTGCCGGCCGGCCGCACCATGGCCGCCATTCTGGAGAACTACCAGAACGCCGACGGCACCATCACGATCCCCGAGGTTCTGCGTCCTTACATGGGTGGTCTCGAGAAGATCGAGCCGGTCGCGTAAGTTGGCTGCATAGGGGATATGCAAGGGCGCTCCTTCGGGGGCGCCCTATTTCGTGCGCAGGTCCATACCATGCCGTGCGGACAGCTCAATAGAAAACACACGAACAGCTGTTCTGTATACAGCCATCTACCTGCTATGCTTTTGCTAAATAAGAGCGAGAGAAAGGGGACGCGATGGAGTTGTTTGATGATCGGGTGGTTTTGTTTGAGAGCGACGAGGGCGGGGAGTACCTGCTTGTAGCGTGTGAGCCGTCTGGCATGGGCGGCCTGGTGGTTCGACAGACGAGCGAGGGTCCGTTGACACAATGGTGCTTTGAGGAGTCGCCGCATGTGGTCGAGACCTTTGTGACGCACGAGGGACTTGTGGCGCTGGAGCACTTCTATGGAGTTGGGACTTCCAACCAGGTCGCGCGCATGCTGAGCATCTCGTTTGTCGATTATGATTGTGCCCAGCGGGTGAGATCGCTCCTGAGGGAACTTGATGCTAAGTTCGACGTGATCGAAAAGCCAATCGATCGTACGGGGAACGGCGGTATATGCGGAGCAGCGTGACAAAACTGCGTTCCACAAAAAAGTTTGAGATTGTGCTTGACTCCAATAAGCTAAAGTGGTTTTATATATCTTGCGTTGCGGCGTTACCTCAGCTGGATAGAGGGTCTGACTACGAATCAGAACGTCATAGGTTCGAATCCTATACGCCGCACCAATTGAAATCGAAAGCCTCCGGCAACGGGGGCTTTTCTTTTATGCCACCGCTGCATGGATTCGAACCTCGGTCGAGGCGCGAGCATCTTAATCATCACTTCGTAAAATTTTTCCAAATTGTCGCTTGACCCATCGAGGGGTCACGTGCATAATAATCCGTGCGTTGCGGCGTTACCTCAGCTGGATAGAGGGTCTGACTACGAATCAGAACGTCATAGGTTCGAATCCTATACGCCGCACCA
>UQIE01000034.1 GCA_900541065.1 uncultured Collinsella sp.
CGGCGGGGCCATTGTGGCTCTTGACAGCGGATTGGGTCATATGAGCGAAAACCCGTCAGAGCGAGCAAGGTGCCTTGAAACGAGGCGGCATTGACCTTCTGGTCATGCCGCCGAAGTTGAAAGGCAGATTGCCGCCCTGGCGGGCTTGCAGCGTCGACCAATCCGTCGTTCGGCAGAACGGCGGAACCAAAGGCGCAGTGTCGAGCCGTTACGCGGTTTGGTAAAACCGCGTAACTTATATGACCATGACGTAGCGGCTGCCCACGTAGTACTGTTTGCCGAGCAAGACCGGCTCGCCATTGGGGCCGATAAAGCCGGCACGCAGGTTGAGCAGTGGATCGTGCGGAGCAATGCCCAACTCGGCCGCCTGCTCGGTATTGGCACGAACGGCCTCGACCGTGCGGTAACCAACCGAGACAATCGGCGTTCCGCCAACACGCTCGACCTCGGCAAAAATCGACTTGTCCTCAAGATCGGCCGTCAACAGCTCACGGTAGGCGTCAAACGGCACAAAGATGTTCTCCTCAAAAATGGGCTCGCCGTCGGCCGTACGCACGCGCTTAATGTGCAGCAGCAGCGCGTCCTTCTGCAGGCCAAAGAACTCCATCTCGTTTTGACGTGCCGGCACAATCTGGCGATCGACCACATGCGCGCCCGCCTTCATGTCATTATCGGCACACAGCGCGGTAAACGTCTGCAGCGTCGAAGCGTGGAACTGGCGGTTGATGTGCGGCGTGGAGACAAAGGTGCCACGGCCCTGCTGCTTAACCAGGTAGCCATCGGAGCACAGCTCCTCGACGGCGCGGCGCACCGTAATGCGGCTCACGTCGTACTGCTCGGCTAGCTCAAGCTCGGACGGAATACGCTCCTTGGGTGCATAAACACCTTTCTCGATCGCGTCCTTGATTTCGTCATAAATCTGCTGGTAAAGCGGTGCATTTTTGGGCGTAGGCATATCTAATCACTCTTATCGAAATATTGAAATAACTAATACGTATATAACGTCTAGTTTCATGTTACCTCATATTGATAAAACGATACACCCTCCCTACCAAAAAGCGACAGCTTCATTTTGGCAGGTTTTATCTGGGCAAACGAAAGTCCCTCGAAAGCAACGGGGCTTTCGTGGGGCTCATACGGAAGGGTTGCGCCGGGCCGGTAAAATGCCAAAACCCTACTTGCCGTCGTCCTGCTGCAGGCTGTCCTGCTCGCTGAGGCGCGCCTGCCTGCTGGCCATGCGTGCGGGCTTGTCGGGATCGGGAACGGCCGTGGGCATGGGCTCGTCGACATGACCTCCCCACCAGCCGCCCACAAAGTTGAGCGTGTGGAACACGTTGATCACGGCGCCGGGATCAATGTCGCACACCAGCTTGATAATGTCCTGGCTCTCGTAGGTCGATACAACGGCGTGCAGCAGGTACATCTTCTCGCGGCTGTATCCGCCAATGACCTCGGCGCAGCTAATGCCATGCTGAAAATGGTCAACATAGGCGGTCATGACCTCGTCCGCCTTGCGCGTCGTAATCTGCAGCGTCACGCGATCGTAGCGACGATAGAAACTGTCGATAGTCTTGGTCGAAATAAACTGGAACACGATGGAATACGCCGCCTTGTCCCAGCCAAACATAAAGCCAAAGATCGCCAGGATAAAGCAGTTGAAACCAAAGATGACGCCCCAGATGGTCTTGCCCGTGTGGTTGGAAACCCACAGCGCGATAAAGTCGGTGCCGCCGGTGGATGCGCCGGATTTAAGCGCGATGGCAGCGCCCAGACCCGAGACCACGCCGCCAAAAATGATGAGCATGATCTTGTCGCCCAAAAACGGCGCGAAGTGAAAGACGTTGAGGAACAGCGATGAGAGCACGACCTGCATCATCGAGAAGATGACGAAGCGCTTGCTAATGCCGCTCCAGCATAAGAGCGCCACGGGGATGTTGAGCGCGAGCATGCCGAGCGAGATGTCGATATGAACGCCACCCAGCGAGGTAACGCGATCGAGCAGGACCGCGACGCCGGTAAGACCGCTCGGAAGCAGGTCGGCGGGCTGAATGAACGCCTGGATCAGAAATGTCTGGAGAACGGCGGAAATGGTGACCGCCACAGCAGTAATGGCGCGGCGGACGATGGTGAGGCGGCCGAGCACGAGCACTCGGTCCGTGAGCTGATCGATGGCGTTCGCCACGCAGGCTCCTTTCGAAGGCAGATGTAGTTGTGGGATATGTCCGCGATTGTAGCATGGAGCGTGCGGGGGCGCTTCAATTCACCCTCTCCCGACAACCAAAGCGGGACCAGCAACCCCACGACCAAAGGCCCAAATTACAAGTGAGTAGACTTTTTACGATCTGCCAAGCACACCCAAAACAGACACCTCTGTGACCTGCGGTTTTACAAAGGAAGAAATGCATTGTGCTCGGCCTGCGCCAAAAAGTCTACTCACTTAGCTCGAATCGAAGCCAAACGGATCAAAATAGAAACCAAATTGAGCCAATCCACCGCAAAAAACGTTTAAACCCGTGCTTCTCGCGGCGGATTGACACTACAAAGCGGCCAAAATGTCGGTCAAATTATCGATAACGGCATCGGCTCGCGATTGATCGAGGTTAACGCCCTCGTGCGGACGCAGCGCCAGGACGCGGGCGCCGGAACGTTTGCCAGCCTCGATACCCAAAGGCGAATCCTCGATAACCAGGCACTCGGCGGGCTCCACACCCAGCGCTTCCATGGCGCGCAGGTAGATCTCGGGGTCGGGCTTAAACGCGCTGCACTCGTGACCGCTGATGGTGTAATCCAGCACATCGGCAATGCCGGCAATCTCCACCAGCTCGTCAATAAGCTCGCGATAGGACGAGCTCGCGATGGCGCACTTCACGCCGCGCTCGTGCAGCTCACGCATCACCGGCTCCGTCTGCTCGTTGAGCAGCTCGGCATACGGAACGGGGTGATCCGGGCTGTAGACCTGCTTGTACTCCACGCGCAGGCGCTCGCGCAGCTCAACATCGTCGGGCACCAGCGCCTCCCAAATGGCAGGCTCGTTAGACCCCGAAAGATCGGGGATCTCGTCAAAGTGGAACCCCTTCTCTTCCATAAACGCCACGCGACGACGGTTGTAGAACCACTCGGTATCGACCAGCACGCCATCCATATCAAACAGCACTGCCTTGATCATACGCATCTCCTCCCACCTGCCAAGAAGGGACAGGTTTATTTTGGTAGGTTTTATCTGGGGCTTTGCAGCGCAACGGGCACGCCCCCCAAAGCAAAAAGGGGACAGGGCGCAAACCCCATCCCCTCTCAATCAACCCGTAAGGTCTACTTACTTGCGATTAGTAGGAAAGCTTCCACATGTAGCGACGCATGGTCAGCGGGTGCTGACGGGCCTCGGCGATCTGGTTGCCGTACTCGCGCATAACGGCGAGGTGCAGCAGCGGGTTGAAGTAGGTGAGGACGCTAGCCGGCACAGCGTCGGCCAGGCCGTAGTCCTTGGAGTCAATCAGAGCGACCTTGGCACCCATACGCTGCAGGAAGGTGAGGGCACGAGCGTCCATCGGACGGGTAGCACCGTCGGACATGAGGAAGACGTAGGGCTTACCCTCGGTGGAAACCTCGAACGGGCCGTGGAAGTACTCGCCGGTGTTGTAGGAAGCAGCGTCGATCCACTGCATCTCGGTGAACAGGAAGGCGGCGTTAGAATAAGCCATCTTCTCGGAGGCACCGGAGGCCATGAAGTAGATCATCTTGTCGTCCTTGAAGTCCTGAGCGAACTGCTTGGCCAGGCCCTTGGCAGACTGAGCAGCGTTCTCGATCAGCTCGAAGATGTTGTTGAGGCCGGTGATCATGTCCTCGTAGTGATCATAGCCCTCGGTCTGCTGAAGGATCTCGAGAGCAAGAGCGATGGCGTAGGCGGGCTTCTCGGCCTTGGCGGCATAGTTGGCATGGAAGCCGTGGACGATGACGTGGTCGGCGTCGACGGTCAGAGCGGAGCCAGCCTTGTTGGTGAGGGAGACAACCGGGCAGTTGTGCTTCTTGGCGGTCTTGTTGGCCTCGACGGTCTCGGGCGTGGAGCCACCGAGGGAGCAGGTGATCACGAAGGTGTGCTCGTTGACCCAGGAAGGCGTGTCGTAGTTGAACTCGTTAGCGGTGAAGATCTGAACGTTCAGCTTGTCCGTGTTGTTGGCCAGGAAGTACTTGGCGGGGTACAGATCAGACATGGAGGCACCGCAGCCGACGAAAGCGACGCTGTGGATCTCGTGGTTGGACAGGACGTCAGCGACGATCTGCTTAGGGAGGTTAAGGTCGATCTCGTACATCTGACACATTCCTTTCAATTTTTGCGGCGCCACATTGCCGGGCGCTCGCAGGGTTACCGTGGTTTGGACCGAGTCGCCGGCCCGTTGAGGATGCGACAAAGGGACTGTCCCATTGTCGCATTTTGGGGATGGAAGCCTGCCTGGGGTATGGGATGCCAGGCAGGCCCCCGGGGGAAAGCGGTTAGGCGCTTAGTCGCGACTAAGCCAGGATGCCGACCGCGGAGAGGGCGATGCCGCCCACAATGGCGATCACGAGAAGCCAACCGGTGTTGACGTTCTTCTTGATGAGCCAGTACATAAGGCCGGTGAGGCCAAGGGAGATCATCTGGGGCATCATGCTGTCCAGGATGTCCTGGATAACGACGGTACCGTCAGCGAACTGCAGCGGGGTGGTGGCGCCGATCAGCGTGGCGATCATGCCGCCCACGGACATAAGACCCACGATGCCGCAGACATACATGAGCTTCTCCATGAGGTCGCCGCCCTGAAGCTTGCTCAGGTACTCGTGGCCGCCCTGATAGCCCATCTTGGCTGCGAACCAAGTAATCAGCACGGAGGGGACGATGGAGATGAGAAGGGCCAGGATCGGGCCCATGATGGAGCCCTGCTGAGCCAGCTGAACGCCCAAGCCAAAGGCGATAACGCGGATGGTGCCCTGGAAGAAGGAGTCACCGATGCCGGAAAGCGGGCCCATAAGGGAGGTCTTGACCGCGTTAATCGAATCGGGGTTGAAGTTCTCGGGATCCTTGGCGTACTCCTCCTCCATGGAGGCGGCGAGGCCCAGGATGAAAGCGCTCGTCTGCGGGGTGCAGTTGTAGAACGCCATGTGACGGTGGTAAGCCTCTTTCTTAGCAGCAAGCTGCTTGGGGTCGGACTCGTCCGGATAGAGGCGATCGAGCGTGGGAACCATACCGTAGAGGAAGCCCATGTTCATCTGACGCTCGTAGTTCCAAGAGGCCTGGATGGCCCAGGAGCGCCAGAAGAACTGGCTGACCTTCTTGTTCAGGGACACGTCCTTGGTTGCGGTTGCCATAGTGTGTTCCTCCTTAGTCTTCGTCGTCTTCAAGCGGATCGTAGTCGGAATCGACACCGGCGGCTGCATGGGAACCGTTGAACTTGAAGCCCATGAAGACGACAGCCAGGCACACACCGATCAGAGCGACCGCGATGACGGACAGGTTGAGGTAAGCGGCGAGCAGGAAACCGATGAACAGGAACGGAGTCATACCCTTCTTGATCATCATGGTGAGCAGCAGAGCCAAGCCGTAGGCGGTCATGATCTTGGTCGAAACGTTAAGACCAGTGGACAGCCACTCGGGAACCATGTTGACGATGGCCTGAACCAGGTCGGTGCCAACAAAGACGGCGAGGAAGATCGGCAGGAAGTACATGATGGCGTACAAACCGGAGCCGGCGCAGATGTGCATACGGTAGGCGGTCTTGAACTTTCCGTTATCAATCGCGTTATCTGCCACATGGGTGAGGACGGCGATGATGGAACGGAACACGATGCCGAGGAGCTGACCCAGGACGGCGACCGGGATGGCGATCGTCATGGCGGTCTCGGCGGAAGCATCGGTCAGGCACGCAAAGGCAGCGGCCACGATGCCGCCCAGGACCATATCGGGCGGAACGGCGGCGCCGACCTGCACCAGGCCCATGGACACGAGCTCGACGGCGGCACCGACGGCAAGGCCGGTGGGCACATCGCCCAGCAGCAGACCGACGAGCGTAGCGCCAACGAGGGGCTGCTCGAAGTTAAGACGACCGAGCAGGCGGGAGTCCCACATGCAGAACACGCCGACGAGGCCGACGAGCACCGCACTGATGAACGTATTCATACCCTTCTCCTTTCAGTCAGGCAAAAGCCTGGTTGATTACAGCTTGGCGTCGATGTCGACGCTCTGATACGTAGGGGTCTGCTGGACATAGAGCTTGATGCCCATGTCGAGCAGCTGGTTGACGTCGGCCTTCTGGGTGGCGTCGAGGAAGACGGAGCTGTCCTTGCCGCCGACCTGATCGGCACCGTCGTGGTTGGCGGTGGCGCCCAGGTTGATGGCGTCGAGCTTGTAGCCCTGACAGAACTGCAGCATCTCGGCAGTGTTGCCAAAGACGAACATGACGCGCTCGCCGAGGGTGTTGAGCTTATCCATCTTGGCGAGGGCACGCTCGACGGTGAAGACGTTCAGGCGCACGCCCTGGGGCTTGGCCAGCTTAAGAGCGCCCTTCTTGATGTCATCGTTGGCGGCAGCGTTGTCGACGACGATGATGCGCTCGGCCTGAACCTTGGTGGTCCAAGTAAAGACGACCTGGCCGTGCAGCAGACGGTAGTCAAGACGTGCGAGGACGATCTTGGCGGGACCGGAGCTGTGACGGGACGCCTTGGCCTTCTTGGCGGGAGCCGCGGCGGCCTCGACCGGTGCGTTGGGGTTGGTCAGACCGGTGCGGGCCTCATTGATGAGGGCCGCGAGCTCGGCGCCCTTGACGGGGGCGGGGCTCATAGCAAGCGTGAGCGCCAACGGGATGTTGAAACCGCTGACAACCGTGAACTTCGTGCCGTTCTTGGAAAGCTCGACCATGCTGTTGTTGACCGAGCTGCCGAGCATATCGGTCAGCACATAGACGGTGTCGTCCGCGTTGAACGTGGCGATCATAGCCTCAACCTTATTGGTGATGGGCTCCTTGTCGTCACGAGCAAGCGACACGACGTGGACGTTCGACACGTCGCCGAGAACCATCTCGAGCGTGTCTTTGGCGCCTGCGGCCAGGCCGCCATGAGATGCGAGAATGATCTGATTCATCTTGCCTCCTCCTTTTCGTTATGGTCATTATAACGTCTTATACGTTGCTTATATTGCTAATTAGTATAAAGACCGTTCGCGGGTGAAAATCGACCGTTGACGGGTTTAACGTACTCGAAACGTTGGACTGGGTAGGCCGGCGCTAGCTGGATAACCCCAGGTCAGACCCTGCGCGCAATCCCCTATCGCACGAAGTACCAGGGGCTTTCCTGTACGGTGGGTTCCAGCGCAATGCCGGTGCGTTCCTTAAACAGATCCATGTCCTGAGATTTTTCGGTCCACCACGCGTTGGGCTTAAAGGTCATGCTCTCAATGACATGACCGACAAACACACTGTTGCGCAGCTTGGAGAAGTCGGTGTTCATAATCAGGATGGACGCGAGCACCAACACGATGCCCAGGACTTTAATCGCGCCGGCGGGCTCGGCGTAGACACCAATGCCCACCAGTACGGTGACGACCGTCTCGAAAGACATTACGACGGGAACTTTCGATGTCTCGAGCCCCATGGACAGACCCTGCATATATAAGATGTAAGCAACGGCTGTGGGGATGAGTCCAAAGCCAAGGAACAGCAGCAGCAGCTGTGGCGACATTGCCGCGGCGACATCCGGCCACGGAGCCGCGATAGCTGCCATAACCGCACCGCCAAAAACAAAGCCCCAAAACGTGACAGCCAGCGGGTGGACCGTCTTGGTTGCTATTCGGCTAAACACCGCGAGCGACGCACCACAAAGGCCTGCAATCACGCCCGACGTGACGCCCCAAACCGAAAAATGAAAACCGGAAAGGTCGCCATTGGTCACTGCAAGCACGCAGCCTACGATGTTAAAGACAATGGCAACGAGCTTGTTGGGGGTCACGTCCTCGCGATAAAGCACGCGGCCGAGCATGACGCCAAACACCGGCGAGGTGTAGAGCAGCACCGAGGCCGTGGACATGCCCACCTCGCCCATGCACTCGTAATAACAGGTGTTGGCGGCGGCCAAACCGACGATGCCGACAAGCGCACAGGGAACAAGCTCTTTAGGGCTTGCCTTGAACAGGGCCAGCGGACCCTGAGCCACGGTAGACCCCTCACCCGGACGGCAGCCCATAAACATCAGGACCGGCGCCAAGATAAGCGCTCCGACCAACAAGCGAAAGGCAGCCATGCTCTGGGACGAAACGCCCATGGCCGAGATGCCGTTTACAAAGATTCCGATGCTGCCCCACATAAGCGCGGCGATCAGCACCAGCACATAGCCCAGATTGCTTTTCTTCAACGCAGCCTCCTCGGTATTGTTTCCAATATGTTTCACACTACGTTATAGTCGTTATATACATTTTTCAAGACACAAATCGGCAGACGGGAAAATCTGCTCTACCTAGTCATTGGGGACGTTCTTAAATGACTAGTCGTTGGGGACGCTCCTGAATGACTAGCCATTTAAGAACGTCCCCAAGTGCCGGTCTTGCCAACGTCGATGTTTTGGCAACAACAGCGAGCGGGTCGCATTTGAGGCAAGGTGACGTGAAACGAAAGGGCGCTGACCTTCTGGTCGCGCCCTTGAAGTTGAACGTCAGATTGACCAAATGCGGCCCGCGCAGCGTCGAGCGGTTACGGCGTTTGGTAAAACGCCGTAACTAATACTCAAGCTTCCACATGTAGCGGCGCGTCATGTAGTCCTTGTGGGTGACGGCAGAGAGCGCACGCATGTACACGTTGTTGAGGATCGGGGCAAAGATCAGGTGGTTGAAGTACTCGCTCACGCTGTCCTTGATGTCGTTGAGGCCGAGCTCCTTGGCGTCGAGCTGATAGACGCGCTCGCCACCGTACTGGTTGACGAAGCGGATGCCGCGCTCGTCGTTGCAGCGGCTGCGGCCGACGCTGATGAGCTGGAACAGCGAGGTGCGCTTGTCCAGGATCTCGAAGGGGCCGTGGAAGAAGTCGCAGGTGTTGATGGTGCATGAGTCGATCTGCAGCATCTCCTGCACGTTGCAGATGCTAAAGACGTAGGCGGCACCAAAGAGCGGACCCTGAGCCATGACGTTGATGCAGGGCTTGTCGGCGTTCTGCTCGGCCCACTTGGCAGCAAGCGGACGGGTGTACTCGACGGCCTTGCGATAGATGGGATCGACCAAGTCGAACGCGGCCATAGCGGTCTCGTACTCGGCATAGCCCTCGGTCTGCTGCGTGAGCTCCATGGCGATCATGGTCACGACGGCGGAGTTGGTGCGACCCATGCAGGACTCGTCGACGGCCAGGCTGTCGTACTGGATCTTGTAGTCGCAGACCTCGGTGAGGCCGGACTCGTCAACATAGATGGCGATGGTGCTGGCGCCGTGGTCCTTGGCGACCTGGGCGGCAACGATGGTCTCCTTGGTGCCGCGCATGGACACGACGACGGCCAGGGTGTTCTCGTTGACGTAGGCCGGGGTGGCGTGCACGAACTCGTTGCTGGTGTAGCTGGAGCTCACGACCTGCGTGGCCTCGTGCTCCATAAAGTACTGGGCAGGATAGTTGCCGCCGTTGGATCCGCCAGCGCCAATCCACACGACGCGCTTGATGCCGCCCTTGTCTGCCTTGTCAGCCAAAACCTGGGAGACGACATCCTTAACCTGTTCCTGAGTAGTCATCGTGCATCAGCCTTTCTTCTCGTTTGATGCTCTCGATGGCATACAAGTTACATACATGTTTTGGTTATGTCGACTAGTTGTATGCTATATTTGTCTTAGATATTTTGCTGATGCGGTTTTCGACAACTGGCTACCAGCGGTTTTGTTGTTGTATTGAATACATACTTGTTTAGATAGGCATACAAGTTAGATATAGGTTGATCACATGAACGCTTCGTCTAAAAAGAAACTGAACCAATACGAGCGCTTGGCGGGCATGTTGCGTGACCGCATCGCCGCCGGCATCTACGCACGCGGAGACAAGCTGCCGTCCGAGATGGAACTCATGGACGAATCGGGGCTGTCGCGCAGCACCGTGCGCCACGCCCTTAAGGTTCTCGTTGATGAGGGCCTGGTGCGCACCGAGCGCGGGCGTGGCGCCTTTGTGGCCGACACGCCCGCGCTCCACGAGAACAACCTAGTGTTTTCGAGCTATACCAAGCAGGTCGAAGGTCAGGGCATGAAGCCCACCACGCGCACCGTGGACTCGGGCTTTGCCAAGGCGGCCGACAGCATAGCTAAGTTCTTTGACGCCGCCGTGGGCAGCAAGCTCGTCAAACTTGTCCGTCTGCGCTACCTGGACGACGTGCCGCTGTGCCTGGAGACCACCTACCTGCCGCCAAGCTTCGAGACGCTCATCGATCGCGATGTCAACGGTTCGCTCTACGCGACGCTGCGCCAAGAATTCCATCGCGCGCCGGCACAGGGGCATAAGACCTTTGAGGTGTGCTACGCCTCGCAAAACGAGGCGTTTTTGCTCAACGTTGAGCGCGGGCAGGCGCTGATCCTGATCACCGACTACGTCTACGACACCGACGGCCGCCCGCTCCACGTCTCCAAGCGCATCCAGCGCACCGACCGCGCCAAATACACCGAGCCCATCGGCTAGCGCACCAAACGAGGCAAACTGTACCTAATGAACGTTTTACCTGCGGTTTTATTAAATCTCAAGCCAGCATGGCACAAATGCCAACATCGCCTGGCAATACGCGCCGTCCAAGCTCAACTGTTCCTGCTCAGAATATCCAGTACCGCAAATCTAAGTGAGTAGACTTTTCGTGACCTGTCGAGCACACCAAAAACTGTCACCTCTGTGACCTGCACTGATAATTGTTCTCGGGGGAAGCGGGCACTGCGGGGCGCGGCAACGG
>UQIE01000035.1 GCA_900541065.1 uncultured Collinsella sp.
GCGCCTCAATCGTAGCCCGAGACGGTCCCGGGCTGACAATTTCGACTGTAATGGACGTTCTTAAACGACTACCTTGCATCAATCTAAATAAGTTGCGGTGAGATAGTTCTTGAATTGGCCTTTTTGGGCTAAACAGGAACTATCTCACCGCAACTGCGTTGAGCGTTTTTTTGGCGGCTGGTCTACTTGCTCGCGAACAGCCAGACTAGGATGATCACCAGGATTGCGGCGACGATGCAGACGATGGCGCCGGTGAATTTGATGCGTGAGTCGCGGGTGCGCTCGCGCACCGCGTCCTCGGTGGCCTCGAGCTGGGCGACTTCTCGCTCGGTCTCGGCGTGTTCGGCTTTGTCTCGGGCCAAGGATCCTGCAAGCGACTCAGTGATCTCTGGATGGTCATGTACCTCGGTCGCCTGCTCGATGATCGACTGTGCATGTGCGGCATCTGCTTGGGCGTTGGCGATGCTTTGCTCTTGGTCGCGGCGTGCCTTGTCCTCGGCGGCGATCTTCTCGCGCAGTTCGCGCTGGCGCGTCGTGGCGGCAGTTTTCGCCGTCTGCAGCTCGTCGCGCGCGGCATCAGCCTCAGTCGTCACGGCTTGGTGCGCGCGTTTGGCTTCGGCAATGGGGGCTTGAGCCTGCTCGACGGCCTGCTCGGCTGCGGCAAGCGAGTGCTCAAGGTCGGCGGTGATGCGCGGGACATCTTCTTCGGCTTTACGCAGGGCATCTGCCGTGTCGGAGATCTGCATCGAGAGCTCGCTGGTGCGCACCGTATAGTTGGCGGGATTTGCCGAGGGATTGCGTTGCAGCTCGGCATACTCATGACGCAGCGTCTCGAGCTGGGCGCGCGTGGCGTCGACGGTTTGTTGTGCGGCGGCAATGCCGGCGTCTCGCTCGGCCTGCACCTTGTCGCGGATGCGCTTGGAATCCTCAAGACGTCGAACGAGGCGGTTGCCGGTCTCGCGAGAGCTTGCCTCGCGGGCCTCCACGGCGTCGAGCGCGGCCTTCAGGCGGAGCTCAGTCGCGTCATCCTCTGTCTTCATTTGTTCGAACTGACCCTTGAGCTCTGTCGCTTTGGCGGCGTGGGCATCACGGTCAATCTCGGCTGCCGCGGCGGCCTTTTGCGCTGTAGCGATCGCTTGGCGCTGGTCGGCGACGATCTGGTCGTAGCGGCCTGCGATATCTTGGCGCGTCTCGAGTTCCTCGGCCTGATCGGCAATGCGCTGCTCAAGTTCGGTCAGGTGGGCGCGGGCATCGGCAAGTGCCTTTTTCGCGGCGTTCATCTCGCGCATGGCCGAGGCGCCCTGGGCGATAAAGGTGCCCACGGCGTTCGCGGTGTTCGAGACAGCGGTCCCCAGATCGCGGCTCGCGGCGGGGGAGTGCGGGGCGGTCGGGCGAGTGGTGTCGGCAGCGTCCGCATCGGCAGTCTGCGGCGCGGCGATATTGCCGGTACCGCCCTCGACCACAGAAAAGCCTGCTGCGTGCGGATCGACCGCATCGGCGCCAATCGTGGGGTGCTCGAGCTGCAGAAATGAGGGCATGGTGCTGCCCTGGTCGGCAACCGGAGTCTCGCCGGGCACAAAGGTCGAGGCCGCCTCGGCGGCCTCCTCTTCCTCGGCATCAATATCGGCATCGGCGACGGCGTCTTTCATCGCTTTGACAGCATCCATCATGGAGTCCATGACGGCATCGAGCTCTTCTTCCGAAGACACCTCGATGGGGCCCGCTGCTTGTGGGGCGTCGTCCTGTACAGGGGCGTCGTCCTGTGCGGGCGCATCGTCGTTTTGCTTATCGGCGTTTTCTGATTCGGGGGTTTCCGCCGTAGCGCTTTCGTCCAAGATGGGGCCGTCGACGTCGGTACCATCGCAGGTCACAGCGTCAGTATCTGTGGTGACGTCTGCGGGATCATCAATATGCTCTTGAGTCTGGGGGTCCAGCTCGTCTGTCATAGGCATGTGCTCCTCATCGTTGTTTGTCACCCTATGATAAAGTTTCGCGCCGACATCCCACGCGCCGCAGCAAAGTTTCAAAACGTGTTCGATGGCTCGATTTGATAACAATAACTCGGCCGTTTTATCCAGTTTGTACTTGACAATCCCTTCGCCGAACGACGTGGTGCCGTTCGCCTACCGCGGTCTTTTATTTTCGCTTGAACACGCTAGAGTTGCATCTCAGCTTTTGGCGCGTGAAGTTGGATACGCGCAGTCGGCGGGCGTGCCCGTCGCGATTTGAAAGGACTTTGTATGGGACTTTTCACTGGTAAGACCGTGATCGTCACCGGCGGCGGCAAGGCCACGCTTAAGGACGGTTCCGCTGGCTCCATCGGCTACGGCATCGATATTGCATTTGCCAAGGAGGGCGCGAACCTCGTCATCACCGGCCGCAACGTCGCCAAGCTCGAGGCCGCCAAGGAGTCTCTCGAGGCCGAGTACGGTGTCAAGGTTCTGCCTGTTCAGGCCGATGTCTCGGCTGGTCAGGACAACGAGGCTGTCGTCCAGAACGTCATCGACAAGGCCATCGAGGAGTTCGGCCGCATCGACGCCGTCGTCAACAACGCTCAGGCCAGCGCCTCGGGCGTGACCATCGCCGATCACACCATGGATCAGTTTAACCTGGCCATTTATTCCGGTCTGTATGCTACTTATCTGTACATGCAGAAGGCCTATCCGCACCTGAAGGAGACCAAGGGCTCCGTGGTCAACTTTGCCTCGGGCGCCGGCCTGTTTGGCAACTACGGCCAGTGCAGCTATGCTGCCGCCAAGGAGGGCATCCGCGGCCTGACCCGCGTTGCCGCCAACGAGTGGGGCAAGGACGGCATCAACGTCAACATCGTGTGCCCGCTTGCTTGGACCGCTGCGCTCGAGAACTTCCAGGATGCTTATCCCGAGGCGTTCAAGGCCAACGTCCACATGCCGCCGGCGGGCCACTACGGCGACGTCGAGAAGGAAATTGGCCGCGTGGTCGTTCAGCTCTGCGGTCCCGACTTTAAGTACATGAATGGCGAGACCGTCACCCTCGAGGGTGGCATGGGCCAGCGGCCGTAGGGGTTACGTCTCAGGTTCCGCCGTTCTAACGAACGGCGGACCAGCCGACGCTGCGCGGGCCGCATTTGGACAATCTGACGTTCAACTTCAAGGGCGCGACCAGAAGGT
>UQIE01000036.1 GCA_900541065.1 uncultured Collinsella sp.
ACTTCAACATCATTGTCGCAGCCCCGACCCGCGGTCACGAGCGGGGGCTCCTGTCGTTTCCGTGCCCCTGGATTGGGTCATAGTGTCTGACTATCGTCAACCTATACTGTTTTATTTTTCTATGAATGGCGGTTCTGAAAATGCCTAAGCGTTCTGGCTTGTATACCGTTCCTTTTGAGTTTGATTTGCTTTCGTTTGGTGAGGCTGTGGGACTTGCTGCTGATACGGGGCGGATTTCTGGGGATGCTGGGCCTCTGCTTGAGACGGTTGTCGATATGCTCGATGAGCTGGGGCGTCCGGATGAGTACTTTGATTGCATTCAGGTTGCCGGTACCAATGGCAAGACTTCGACTACGCGTTTTTCGGCTGCCATTCTTCGTGGTGAGGGGCTCAAGACCGCGCTGTATACGTCGCCGCAGCTGGTTCGCTATCCCGAGCGCATGGAGGTAGACGGGCGCGTCGTGAGCGATGAGGCGTTTGCCCGTGGCGTTTCGGCAGCTGTCGAGGCGGGGCGTCGCGTGAATGCGCGCCGTGTGGCGGCGGGGGAGCGCGCCTACACCATCACGCCGTTTGACTTGCTGACGGCTGCCGCACTGGTGGTGTTTGCCGAGGCTGCGGTGGATGTTGCCGTGCTCGAGGTTGGCATGGGCGGGCGTTGGGACGCCACAAGCGCGACCGATCCCGTCGCAGTTGCCATTACGGGCATTGGACTCGACCATACACGCATTTTGGGCGACACGCTCGAGGCCATTGCGGGGGAGAAGGCTGCGGTTATTAAGCCTGGGCGCTTGGTTGTTTTGGGCGAGGGCACACATGAGGCGAGCGTTCAGCGTGTGATGGACGCACGTTGTCGCGAGTGCGGCGTCGTGCCGCTCGTGGTGAACCATGCCACGACAAAGGTGCCGGAACACGTGGGCGATACGGTTGAGTTTAGCTGCACCACGCCGCGTGCGATCTATACGTCGAGCATGGTCAAGCCTGCCTATCAGCCGCAGAATGCCGCGTGCGCGATTATGCTGTGCGAGGGCTATCTGGGCCGCGAGCTCGACCATGACAAGCTCGATGCGTCGCTTATGGGCTGCCCCACGCCGGGTCGATTTGATGTGCTGGGAACAGATCCGCTCAAGCTGATCGACGCCTGCCATAACCCTCAGAGCTGCGAGAACTTTGTGAGCGCGCTGGACGAGATCGATCCGTGCGTTGAGAATCGCCCCACGCTGCTGTGCGCCGCGCTGGCCGACAAGGACGTGGCGGGCATCGTTGACGTATTGATCCCTGCCTTTCCGCGCGTAGTCGTGACCCAGACCGATTCCGATCGCGCCCTGCCGGCAGAGGAGCTCGCTGCCTTGGTGGACGCTGACAAGCTGGCGGGCGTGTACCCCAGCGTGTCCGAGGCCCTTGCAGCTTTCAAGGCCGCGGGCGAGCCCTTCGTAGCAGCCGGCACCATCACCCTAGCCGGCGAAGTAGCCGGCCTGCTGCGCTAACCCATCCCCTCATCAGTTGCGGTGAAATAGTTCCTGTTTCGGTTTTTAGCGGCCCATCCAGGAACTATTCCACCGCAACTCAAAAACAGTCAATTTGGGACGGGGCTTTTTTAGCTGCCCTGTGCCCCGAGTTGACTCGCTTGCCACGAAATTGGCCTATCTACTACGTTTGACCGGTTACCCTCGACCACACGGAACATTGCGAAATTAAAACCGCAGGTAGATGGCTTGCGGATTTTGCGAAAAGTCGGTTATGGTCGACCCGTGCGGGTTAAACGTAGTAGATAGGCCGTTTTTGTGGCGAAGCCTTGGCAGGATGTGGCAAAGGGGTTGTCCCTTTGCCACATTGCCTAGTCTAGGCGGAGCGGATCGTGGGGGTAGGCGTTGAGAATCTCGGCGCCGTTCTCGGTCACCAGGGCCAGGTCCTCGATGCGGACACCGGTGCGGCCGGGGAGGTAGATGCCCGGTTCGATGGAGAACGTCATGCCCGGCTCCACGACCTGCTCGTTGACGAGTGAAACGTCGCCCGGCTCGTGGTCCTGCAGGCCGATCGAGTGACCCAGGCGATGCGTAAAGTACCGCCCATAGCCCGCGTCTTCAATCACATCGCGCGCGGCGCGGTCCAGGTCGCACATGCGCACACCCGGTGCGATGAGTGCCTCGGCGGCCTCGTTGGCGCGGCGCACGATGTCGCAGATGCGCGCCGTCTCCTCGTCCGGATCGCCCCAAAAGAACGTGCGCGTCATGTCCGAGCAGTAGTTGCGATGACGCCCGCCAATGTCGAACAGCACTACGTCGCCGCGCTTGAGCACGGTGTCGTCGGGCTCGTGGTGCGGGTCGCCGGCGTTAGCACCAAAGCTCACGATGGGCGGAAAGCTAAAGCCCTCGCAGCCGTGCTTGCGATACAGGCCGAGCATCTGGTCGGCAATCTCGCGCTCCGTCACGCCTTCGTGGACGAGCTTGATGGCGTCGGCCATCACGGCGTCGTTAGCGGCCGAGGACGCGCGCATGAGCTCCTGTTCGGCGTCATCCTTGTGGGTGCGCGCGGCGGTGACGGCAAAGTCGCCCAGGAAAAACTCGCTGGCTGTGTGGCGCTCCATGAGTGGCATCAAAAAGCCGGAACGCATGACGGTGTCGATGCCGAGCGGTTTGTTCGGATCGACCTCGCGAACGATGGCGTCGGCCACGACGTCAGTATCGGTGTGATAGGCCACGCGGGCATTGTCGTACTCGGGCAGCTGATGCAGCGCGTTGACCAAGATCACAGGTTCGCTATCGCGTGCGAGCAGCACGCCGCAAAAACGCTCGAACATATCGGCATAAAAGCCGGTCAGGTAATAGATCGACCACGGGTCGTTTACGAGCAGCTGTGCGCCGGGGTGCTGAGCCTCGAGCGCATCGAGCACGCGCGCCACACGCTGGTCATCGACATGTGCCATACATCGTCCTTTCGCTAGGGTGCCACCATGGTATCCCAAGCCCGGCACATAGGGACGTTCCTTTTAATATGAGCAGGACATTGTCAAGAGGCAAAATCGGGCCTGG